>CALUYY010000005.1 GCA_944325155.1 Candidatus Gastranaerophilales bacterium
TTAAATGTCATATTATTATTTTTTAATACATCATCTCTTTTACCCAGTTTCAATGTTGTTTGATAAAGATACATATCCGCTTCGCCTTCAACATCGTTATTTAATATGACGGTGCCTGTGTTATCGCCTGTTATGTAGATTTTGTAATTATCTTCTGGTTTTTTTATTGTAATCATGCCATTTTCATCGGGTTCTAAGAATGCACCCGGATTTCCTTCAACAATGGCATAAGTTGAAATTGAATCAGGCTCAATGCTCATTGGTTCCGTATTAACAAATGTATATATTCCGCCGCCTTTTTCACCCGATATTTTATCATCAATTTGGATTGTGCCGTTATCGGTTGCTTCCAAAATAAGGCTTGAAGCTTCGGTCATTACCATACCCGAAGTTGTGGTGTCGTATGCGGAAGCGCTTGATGCTTCTGCTACGGGGACAATGATATTTGGTGCCATATGAATGGCATTTTCATCTTTAACGCCGTTTGAGATTGTATAGTTGCCTGAAATTAAAGAAGTTTTTCCGTCATTTGCGGCAATTTTAACATTTCTTCTTGAATAAATGGCGCCGCCCAAAGCTTCATTTTCTTCGCTTTCTGCGTAGTTACCCGTAAAATTTGAATTAACAAAGACGGTTTCCGCTTCGGGGATTATATTATTATAAAATGTTTTAATGTCTTCCGTTATGGCACCTTCTTGGGAATTAGCCTGGGATACAATCCCTTCAACCATTGAATCATAATTTTGTTCAACTTGTGCAATTTCATCTTGCGTTGCACCGGTTTGCTCCATATAGGAAATAAAACTTTCTTTTGTAATATCAATACTTATTATTAAGGGTTTTTCACCGTTTTGAAGCCTGTTTTTAAGATTGTCGGATGTAATCATAGCGCCGGATGTTGAATCGCCGTATATACCAAAGTGCATTTTTTCGCCGTCTGTTTTGGTAATGTTAAATTGATAGCCCATTATTGTTCTATCCTGCGCCAAATCAATCGTGCCGTTATAATATGCGCCGCCTTTTGCGCCTCTTTCGATAAATTGGGGAGTATAATAAGTATCGGACATCGGGGCGGCTTGTATTTTTTCTTTAATATAGTTATTTATAAAGTTTGTGTTTTCAACGGTTTTAACGCTTCCTATCATTTCAAGAGAAATTGCACCTTCGTTATTTGTAAAGGTTGAATCTTCAATTTTATCAATTGTGCCGAATTGATTGTATATTGCACCGTAGCCTTTATTGTTTTCAAAATTAACATTTGAAATTAAATTTATTTTGGGTAAATTACCGTATATTGAACCTGCCATACCGCGTTCTTCGCCAATGGGAATAATAGCGCTTGCAATGCCTGCGCTTTCATTATTTAAAAATTCGGTATCTTTAATAAGGACAATATCTCCCGTATTATAAAGACCGATTTCGTTTCCATTAAAAGAAGAATCGGTTATGATATCAATCTCATCGGCATTAAGAATTCCTGCAATATTTTGGTTAAAAATTGAATTTTCGATTGTATCAATTTGTCCGTATTCGTTTAATATTCCGTAATTATTATTTTCAAATGTCGAATTTGAAATTTTATCAATGCCGAAATTTTCTTCGCTTGGAGAAACATTTAACATAGGGGACGCAGAATCCGATTTAAGCATAGAATCGGGCATAATCCCCGCAGAATTATAAATTCCCGTTTCATTATTTTTGAAGGTTGAATCACTTATCTCGCCTATATGATAATTGTTTGCAACACCCGTTTCATTTGTGTCAAAGTTAGAATTTGTTATTTTTGAAATTTCGCCTCTGTTGAAAACACCTTCACTAAGACCTGAAAATTTTGAATCGTTTATTGTGCCTATCTGAGCATTATTTTCAATGCCTGCTGCACCTGAAGAGCTTTCATACAGCGATATATCTTTTTCAAAGGAAGGTAATGTATCATAGATAAAAGTTGAATTATCAATATTTTGAATGTAGCCTGAATTATAAATGCCGGTTTCATTATTCATAAATGTTGAATCCGCAATTGTTGAAATTAAATTTTCATTATAAATTGCGGCATCATTATAGATAAAATCGGAATCGGTTATTGATGAAATCAATCCGTTATTTAAAAGACCCGTATAGTTATCTTGAAAATGAGACGATGTAACGGTTGAAATATCGCCGTAATTTAAAAGACCGCCGCCCGAATAATCATATGAGCCGTTCATTAAAAAAGAAGTTGATTCAATTTTATTTACCACACCTTGGTTTGTAAGAGCAAAAACTCCATAGTAGCTCGTTTCTTCCGTCGGCTCAACATTGACACCCATATAATTGTTACCCGAAATAACAAAATCGCCGTCTGAATTTTCATTTATCTGCGGAGTAAAAAAATCGGCTGCAAGTGAAGGCGCGGTTATAAATGAAAGAGCGCACAGCGCAAGCATAAAACCTTTGCGATTTTTAAAAACCTCATATAAACTCATTTTTCTATTCCTTTCGAGAATATCTCTCTTTAACGCTCCATCCTTGTTTTATACACAGAAATTTGTTAAATTCACTTCGTATAATATCCGCCATGTATTACGGCAAAAACCCCGCTTATCTTTAGCTTTAGTTAAGAAATATTAAGATGATTTTTAAAAATTCAGATTTTATTTCTTTTCTTAAAGAAAAGTTTTTGTTAAAATCCAATTATGTATGAAGTTCGGATAGAAACAAATTTTTCATCGGCGCACCACCTTTTAAATTACAAAGGTAAGTGCGAAAATATGCACGGGCATAATTGGAAAGTTGAAGTAAGCGTCAGGGGCGAAATTTTAGATAAATCAAACATTCTTGTCGATTTTAAAGTCTTGAAGAAAAAAGTGAATGAAATTATAGATTATCTTGATCATAAAGATTTAAACGAGCTTCCCGAATTTAAGGGGGTTTCGCCAAGCTCCGAGATTATTGCAAAATATATTTTTGATGAAGTTAAAAAAGAATTTGAAAACGTTTCAAAAGTAAGCGTTTATGAAACTCCGACTTCATGCGCCACATACAGTTTATAAGAAGGATAAAATGCAAACTCTGCAAGCGGTTATAATGGGAGCTTTTCAAGGATTAACGGAATTTTTACCCGTTTCAAGCTCGGGACATATCGTTTTATCTTCCGCTTTATATAAACTTATTACGGGTGCTAATTTTGAAATTGTAACAAATGAAGAAATATTTTTTGATATTTTAATTCACTTGTCAACGCTTTTTGCCGTTATAATTTATTTTTTTAATGATATTAAAGAAATTTTTAAAGGTTTTTTCAAAGCGGTTAAAAGCAGAGATTATAAAAACGAAGATTTTAAATTTTTGATTTATATTTTAATATCAACAATGATAACCTGCATTTTCGGATTTTTAATTAAAGATTATGCTCACAAATTAACGCAAAATCCCTTTATTGTAAGCCTTATGATAATGTTAACGGGTGTTGTCTTATTTTTAAGCGAAAAATTTAAAAACAAAGAAAACAAAACGGATTTTAAAACGGCGCTTTTTGTCGGGCTGGCGCAAGGTTTTGCGGTTTTTCCGGGGTTGTCGCGCTCGGGAATGACAATATCTGCCGCAATTTTTAAGGGAGTCAAAAGAATAGACGCAGCCAAATTTTCTTTTATTTTGAGCATTCCGATTATAATTTTAGCTTCTTTAATTTATCCTTTAATTACATTCGACCTTAAAGAAGTTCAAAATTTTAATATGACGGCAATTGTTTCGGGGATGATAACATCATTTGTTATCGGATATATTTGTATTAAATTTTTTATGAAATTTTTGGAAAAAAGCACGCTCAGGGGTTTTGCTTATTACTGCTGGATATTTGGCGGTATTTGCGCTTTAATCTTTTTTATAAATTAAGCAATCCGGCCGTAGCTTTGAATGGCGGAATTTGTTTTAAGGCTTTGGATTTTTGACATTAAAAGCGGGCTGTATAAATTATTTTGCGTCTGCAATTCAGGATTTTGCCCTTTCGTTTCGGGAATAGTTGCCGTTTTTGAGGTTTGTATAATTTTTATTCTGCCGTCATCTTTAACGGTTAATTTGTCTTTTGAGGAGTGTTTGTTTATATAGTTAATTGTGAGTTTATCTTTGTCATAATCAAATGTTTTATCAATTGTTTTATGAGTCATTGTATCGGGGGTAAAAACGGGATATTCCGTTCCTTTTGCAACAAAGCTGTCATAGCATACATTATAGGTTTTATCGGAAGGATTATTTATGTCAATCGGGGTTATATTTCCGTTTTTATCGACAAAATTTAATTCTTTTAAATCTCCCTTGTTATCCGCAACATAAGTTAAACCGGACACATGTAAAATCCCCGGCTCTCCGGTTTCATTTGAAAAAGTTGCGCTTAGCGATTCTTTTATTGCCTGAACAATTTCTTTTTCGGTCATCTTTTTAACAAGAAGCGTATTTTTTAAAGGGGTGGATTCTGTTATATCACGCTCTGTAAGGGTGCCTTTTTTCGGAACCTTTCTTGTGTTTGCGGCATTAATAAATGCAATATCCGCACCCGTTTCCGTTTTCATTGCATCGCACATAAAATGTGTCCAGGCGCTTGGTGTTATGCGTCTGTTTTCCGGAAGCGGGTCAATATCTTCAACGTTTCCTATAACGGGAGAAGGACCCATTGTAGCATCTTTCAGGTAATTTAATACGGGGCTTTTTTCCTGATTGGTGGGAATTAACTCATTGTTTGCAGCCGTTATATCACCGTTTTGGTCAAATTCAACATTTAAGATGCCGACATTTCTTGCATTTTCGCCTGTCTGAACAATTACAATCGGGTCATTATCGGCATTATAAAAAAGATTTTCATTCGGCGTAATGCCGTCCACTTCCGTATGGGAATGACCTCCCACAATAATATCAACACCATGCAACAGGGGTGCGATTTGTTTATCTTTGTCGTTACCTATGTGGGACACAAGAATAATTTTGTTAACCCCTTGTTCTTGCAGTTTTTTGGCTTCTTCATTAACCGATTGAACAGATTGTTCGAGGGTTTCGGGGGTAATTCCTTCAAGTTTTCTTTGATCGTTGCCCGTAACTTTAACCAAATCGGGGGGCATAAGACCTATAAGGCCGTATTTATTGCCGTTTACATCCTCTATAATTGATTTTTGTATATTTTGATAAAATGCATTTCCGTTCGGCACATTCGCATTTGCGGCTAAAAATTTAGTTTTATCGGGGTAGATAAAATCATACAGTTTGCTTATAGTACTGTCAAATTCGTGGTTTCCGACGGCCGAGGCGTCTATTCCCATTCTTGATAAAAGATTTACAATAAGTTTATTTTTCTTATCATCGCCGCCGGAAAAATTGTCGCCCGCTGAAATTTTAAGCGCGTCAACACCTTGTTCGCTGACGGTTTTATCAAATTTATCGGACGCTGCCACCATGCCTGACATATTATCAACGTTGCCATGCATGTCGTTTATATAAAAAATGCTTAATTTTGTTTTATTTTGGGGAATTGAAGCCGAAGAAGACTTTTGGGGCAATGAAATATCGGCTTTTACCCCTGATTGCATATATAAGGGCTTATATGAAGGAATTGCATTTATCATACGAAGATAAAACATGTAAAGGAAAAAAATTGCCCGCAGAAACAAAAAATCATACGGAAATGTTACATCCCGAACAATCGGGTTTTTTGCCGTTTTCCATCATATATTCAATACATTTTGCACATTTTTCCGTCATTTCGCCATATTCAAGATATTGTTTAAATCCTTCAATCCACCTTGGGGCGCTGCACGGGCAGAAGTTAAGAAAATCTATAAAATAATTAAATCTTTCAAGCAAAAAGTCATTTAAGTGATATTCAATCGAATCAACCGTTTCATCCATATTTTTTTTATCGACGAGTAAAAATTTTTCCAAAAAAAGAGCGGTTGTATTTTTCCTTTGTTCGATTATTCTTGCATATCTTGCGCCTTTATCAAGAAGTTTTATTCCTTTATAGGGCTTATATTCAATAAATTCTTTCTTTTGAAGAGCTTTTATGCCGTCCAGCGTGGAAGCAGCGTTAAAACCGAGAATTTCGCCGATGTCTTTCGGGGTTAATTTGTCTTTTTTGATTGATAACTTATAAATTGTATATAAATATTTTTCCAGACTTTTTGTAAGCTTTTCCATTTTATACTGCTCCATAATTTTATTATATGGTATACCATATAATATTTCAAGTATAGTTATGGTATGACATAATAATATAGAATAAGGCTTAATTTTACATCATCTACTTAAAGGTATTAAAAGCTTCATCGTCCACATTTTTCATAAATTCTTTGTGGAAAAGTTCAAACGATAATGCTTTATTTGCATCTTTATTCATTTTATCGTATCTGTATTGGGTCCATAATCTTGTAATTAAAGAAAGGGTAAAGCCCATAAACAGAAGGCTGAATGCATAAGGAACACCCGTTATGAAGGCTTTTTCTTTTGTAAGACGTTTTAATTCATCCTTTGCATTTGTATTTTTTGCTTTTGAAACGGCTTGTGCAATTTTTGGAAGATCGGCACGTTTGGGGACGTCTTTTATTTTGCCTTCCGCCGTTTTTTGAATTAAGTCGGGGAATTTGTTTTTATTTGCGAGAATTCTTTTAAATCCCGCATCAAACAGGGAGCTTCCGAATATTGTATAGAAAACAACAAGGGGAACTCTTGTCCAAACTTCTTTATGGTCTAATTCGCCTCTGTCTTTTGCGGCTTTTGAATACCCGAAAAGCCCGCTTATTGCGGTAAGCGCCAATTGCCCTTTGCTTAAGGCAAGTTTTCCTTTATCCTCATCAAAATCAAATTTTAAATATTCACCTAAAAATTTATCGAGTCCTTCCTTCTTAATTCCTTTTTTGTGTAATTTTTCGGATATTTTTTTGCCGGGTTCAAGAATTGTTTCAGATATTTTTTGAAGGGTTTTTGAATCTTTTCCTTTTGTTGCAAGTATAATCCCGCCCGCAAGCGCAAGGGCGGAATAAATTCCCGCTTTTAAAAGCTGCCTTTTAGAATGTTTTTCAACTTTTTGCTGTTGTTCTTTGTTTTCTTCCTGAGTATCGTTTAAGTTTGCAATATTGTTAAAATCAGCTTTTTTAAAGGCTTTTAAAGTAAATAAATTTTTTGCGAAACTCAAATTATATTCAGCAACCGGTATACAGGCGCATGCAAGCGCAATTCCCGCTTTTGTTGCAATTGATTGGTTTTTTATTGTGTCCGTAAGTGTTTTATTATTTTTAATGGTCTCAACGCTTTTCGGGATTAATTCAACAACTTTATCTTTAATTTCTTTAGGCTGAATTGTTTTAAAAATTTTATTTCTGAATAAATGTTCGCCTATAACGGGCGGGGCAAAATAAAAAATTGCCGATTCCAAAAATTCTAAAAAGCTCATCTCGGCAAAATCCGCTTTGCTTCTTGAAAAAACGGCTTTGGGGAGCCAGTTTGTCGCCGTGTCTTGAATAAATCTTGTGCTTGATAAATTTTCCTGGGATTTTATAAACGTATCTAAAACTTTTATGCCGAAATCGGAACCTTTGAATTGGACGTTATTTCTTTTATTTTCGGCATTTGAATTATTTATGTAAAAATTATTGTTAATTGCTTCAAACATTGATTTTTTCCCCTTATAAATCTTTATTCAACCGCTTTTTTATTCCAAGCGGGCTTTAAGACTTTTAATAATCGCAAGATAAAAACTTAAAAATGAGCCCTTAAAAATTACAGGCTGCACATTATTGTATCTTGCATTATTAAAATAGATTTATAAGACGGCAATTTTAAACCTTTCCTTTTGCATGACAGATATTATATAAAACAAAAATATGTGTCAATAATACAATTAAAACGTAGTATAATAATTTAACAATGGAAAGATATAAAAGACATTTATCAATAGAAAATTTTGATTCCGGCAAACAGGAAAAAATCAAAAACGCAAAGGTCTTAATAGCGGGGCTCGGAGGATTGGGGAGCTTTGTTTTATATAATCTTGCTTCAATCGGAATTTTAAATTTGGGACTTGTTGAATTTGATAAGGTTGATATAACAAATTTTAACCGCCAGATTATATATAATTTTTCCGATTTGGGCAAAGAAAAAATCGCCCGTGCAAAAGAAAACATTTTAAAATTCAATCCCGATTTAAAAATTGAAACTTTTAACAAAAAGCTTGATGAAGATAATGTTGATGAAATAATCAAAAATTATGACATTATAATAGATTGTCTTGATAATTATAAAGGAAAGTTTTTATTAAACGATTCTTGCCTTAAATTTGATAAAACGCTTATTTTTGGCGGAGTTGAAGAATTTTCGGGGCAGATTGCGGTTATAGATAAAAAAAGCGCCTGCCTGAGATGCATTTTTCCGGATTTTGACCTTAATAAACCCGTCAAAAAAGGAATTATAAGCCCGGTTGTATCGGAAATTGCTTCAATTCAGGCAATGGAAACATTTAAGATAATAACAAACGATAAAAACATTTTATATAATACCTTGCTTACAATAGATTTTAAAAAAACCGAATATAAAAAGCTTTCGCTTGCAAAAAACAAATTATGTACGCTTCATTAGGGAGAAAAAATATGGCTTTATACAATAACATTTTAGAAACAATTGGAAAAACGCCGCTTGTTAAAATTAACAAATTAAACGAAGGAAAAAATATTTATGCAAAAGTCGAATTTTTTAACCCCGGAGGCTCAATTAAAGACAGAGCGGCATTTGAGATGATAGATAATCTTGAAAAAAAGGGGGAAATTTCACCGGATAAAACCGTTTTAATTGAACCCACAAGCGGAAACACAGGCATTGGGCTTGCTTTAATTGCAGCAGTTAAAGGATACAGATTAATTTTAACAATGCCTGAAAATATGAGCCCAGAGAGAAGAAAGCTTCTCTCGGGATACGGCGCAGAGTTAATTTTAACGCCGAAAGAAGACGGCATGAAAGGCTCAATCGATATGGCGAATAAATTAAATAAAGATATAAAAAATTCAATTATAATGGGGCAATTTTCAAACCCCCTGAACCCCTTGGCGCATGAAAAAACAACCGCAGTTGAAATTATGAACGATATAAACCCCGTTGATATAATCTGTGCGGGGATAGGCACGGGCGGCACCGTAACGGGAATTGCAAGAAAAATAAAAGAAACAAATAAAAATTTATATACAGTCGGCGTTGAACCTTTATCAAGCCCCTTAATTACGAAAGGATTTTTCGGCCCGCATAAAATTCAGGGAATCGGGGCAAATTTTATTCCGGATAATTATGATAAAGATGTTGTTGATGAAGTTATTGCAATAAGCGATGAAGAAGCAATTAACACGGCAAGAGAACTTATGAAAAAAGAAGGAATTATGGCGGGAATTTCATCGGGGGCAAATATGGCGGCTGCAATTAAGCTTTCAAAAAGAAAAGAAAACGAAAATAAAAACATTATAGTAATTTTGCCCGATACGGGAGAAAGATATTTATCAAGCGAATTATTTGACTAATTTTCTCCGGAGGCCTTTTTAAAGAGCTTTTCATATATTGAATAATTAAGCGCACAAAGGTCGTTAACATAGCCGTTTAAGAATTCTTCTTCTCTTATCATGCGCTCTTTTTCCGTTTGCGATAATTTTCCATTGCTTAAAGCTTTTTGCGCTTTAGTTCTTGCAACGGTTGACTGATAAAGAGCACTAAGAGAATAAAACAAAGATTCAAACTTTGCGCCTTCAAGATAATTTTCTTCCGCCGCCTTAAGGTTTTTCATAATTTCCTGTTTTATTTTATGGTATTCTTTTAAATCTTTATAAAAAGGAGATTTAATCTTAGAGCTGAAAGATTGGGTTTTTCTTAATTCGGTAATTCTTGTTCCGATTGAATAATAAGTATTATCTTTTATTTCATCCTCAAACCCTAAAAATACGTCGGTATCTGATATTGTGTGCAATATATCGGGGATTTGTTTGTAGGGTTTATTTGATGTTTTTATAAAAGTCGGAAGAATGTTGTCGCCTTCATTTTGGGGAGAATCGGCAGCGTTTCTTAAAATCCATTCAAATGCGCTGTCGTTGCCGTATCTTCCTTCAAGTTCGTTTTTCATCATTGAACGCCAGAATAATGCCCAGTCCGTTTCATATTTAAGAAGTTTTTTTAACTCGGGGTCTGATGTTTCTTTTCTTAAGTTTTCCGCATAATCGCTCATTTCATTGCTTGCTTCGATTGCATAAAGATAATATACGGGTGCCGACATAATATTATATAAATCTTCCTGTTTTTCCGTATCCATTGAAGATGTTATGAATCTGTGGGTTAATAAAAGCTGAAGTTTTCTTGCCTGAAGATTTATCATCTCATCCGAAGGGTGTTTTAAATATTTTGCCATTAATTTGTCATATTCGGTTATTTCATATCTTACGCCTTGTTTTTCAAAAGCTTCCGCCCTTTTTTGATGATAATTTGCTTTTTCTTCAAGATAGGTTTTAAAAAGCTCTCTTGCTTTTGTTTCGTCTATTGTTGATAAATATGTTGCAAAGTTTGATTCTTCAAACATCTGCGCATTTGAAGGCGCCATAAAAAAGGGAACTTTATAGGTTTTGGCATTTATTTTATGGTCTTCTTCCGTTTCAATTCCGAATTTTTCGCAATATTGAAAATCAAGAAGATTAACCTCGCCGTCTTCCGTAATCAAACAGTTGCACCTTGAAACATCCCCGTGGTATACCCTTGAAGAATCAAGCTTTGCAAGGCTTGATAAAATTGAAGCAAGGCTTTTTCCGTCCCACTTTGTTGTTTCGCCGTCGGGGATTTTTCCTTCCATAAAAGTCGTTAAAAGATAATATTTGCCGTCTTCCGTTTCAACGTTTCCGATTAAACTTTGCGCATGGGAAAAATCTTTGGGTATGTTCATAAGGGCGGTTGCTTCCATGGAAAAGTCGCCGTTTATTTTTTCGGCTTTTCCCTGTTTCGACCTTTTTATGACACAATTTGTGCCCCCTAAAAGATAGGCTTCCGCAAAAAGCCCCTGCCCGAGTTTTTTATCGTTTTTGCCGTTTGTTTCTTCAAACAAATCAACTTTATCTTTAATATCTTCCGGAACGGAGCCGTTTATAACTCTTGTTACCTTGCTTGTAAAATTTATGTTGTTATAATATGTGCCAATCGGGAGTATTTTCATTGGTTGTTCCTTTTAAATTCGGGGTTTTGGCTTGAATAATCTTCTTTTGCGATTTTTATCGCTTCAAGAAGCGTGTGCGGTTTTGTTTCATCATTTTTATCAACAACAATGAAACGTTTATGTCCGTCAAAATTATAAATTTGTTCAAATTTTGAAATCGTATCATCCAAACTTGAATTGTTTCTGATGAATATAGAGCGCAGGGGCAGGTTTTGAATTTTTGTTTTGGTGCTTTCTGTTGAATAATCGGAAACATCGGTATCAAGATAATTTTCAATTGAGAGCATATTAAGATCGTTTCTTCCGTCGCCGCAAACGATTACAAGGTCATTTGAACCTTTTTGCATAATTTCATCAACCATTAATTTTGCATGGTGGAATTTATCAAGTTTTTTAACTTTGCCTCTTGTTTCGGGTTTGATTTCTATGCTTGTTCCAAGCTGCCAGTTTGAATTATCGGAAACCGAATTAACAAAAGTTTCGCCGTTATGTTCTTTTGTTTGAAAAACTATTTTATACCCTTCTTGTTCAAGTTCGTCTTTTAGACCTTTTAATTCTTCAATATATGCGCTTCCGACCGGGGCTGTTAACCTTATAAGAGAATTGCCGTCTTGCCTTAGAGAGATATAATTTGTTTTATCTTCATCGGGAAGGGCCTGAACATCTTCCTGAAGGGTCATATCGCCCCTGTATCCGTACATGCCCTGATGAGTCGGGGGTTCTATCAGCATGGGGCAGCCGCTTAACCTTGAAATAAAGGCTTTTACCCTGTCTTTTATTTTAAAACCGTCCCAATTTATGACAAAACGCCTTAATTGTTTTTGCTTTTTCAAATTAATGTCCGATTCTTCAAACATATCTTCTCTGTCTGAAGAAAAAAAGTCCGGCTTTTTGCTTTTTATAAATTCATCGCCCCCGTTTACAACGATTAATTTATCCGGAACGGGAATTCTTAAGCCCCTGTCTTTAATTTTTTTCATATAATAATTAAATTCGGATAGGTTCCTTCCCGTTGAAATCGTAAGCTCCGTTGTTTTTTTGCCGTCATCCGTTGATGAAAGAAACCTTTGAAATTCATCAAAATAAGAATTAAAAGCGTCTTTGTCAAGAGGTTTTGAGCCATTGCAGATGACATCATGGTTAAATTCATCGGGCATAAATGTGCCGTCAAAATCGGACAAAATTTTAACTTCGCCCGCCATAAACGGCAAATTTTGATTTATCGGAGCAATTTTCATAAAATCTCTCTAAATATCGGCAAATAAATAAACCCCGTAAAAAAAATATTTTGCTTAAATTTTATTCGCCCATAACTTTAACGATAACCCTTTTTCTTCTTTGTCCATCAAATTCGGCATAATAAATTTGCTGCCACGGTCCGAAATCAAGAGAACCGTTTGTAACGGGAACAATAACTTCATGCCCGATTAAAAGGCTTTTTAAGTGGGAATCGCCGTTTGTTTCGCCCGTTTGGTGGTGGTTATAGTTTATGTTAAAAGGCGCCAATTCTTCAAGCCATTTATCAATGTCTTTAATCAAGCCCGATTCCGCATCGTTAACGTAAATTCCCGCCGTTATATGCATAGCCGAAACCAGAACCATTCCTTCTTTTATTCCGCTTTTTTCAACGATTGCTTCAACTTCATCCGTTATATTAATATATTCTCTGTGGTTTTTTGTGTTAAACCAAAGATATTCCGTTAAAAATTTCATTAAATTATCCCCCCTTTTTTTAAATTTTATCAGGGGGAAATTTTTATGACAACGCCCTTCTGTATTGAAGTTTAATTCTTCTTAATTCTTTTTTATCGTAATAAATTTCTCTTTTGAGCCTTCCGATTTGCCTTTTCTTTTCGTTGTAAGACAAATCTTTTGAGCGCTCTATTCTGTTTATTTTTCTTTCGTTTAAATAAATTGCCCTGTTCAGGCGGGTTATTTTTCTTTTGAGCCTGTATGCGCCGTTTGAATATGCAAGTTCGATATTATCCGAAGATTTTATATCAAGCGGTTTAGAATGTGCCCCGAGTGCGGATAAAGGTAAAGACAAAGACACCAAAAGCAAAATTGAAATAATTTTTTTCAAAACTTTTCTCCTTCAAATTAAAGCTTATGAGGAAAAACAAAATTATTAATCCCCATACAAGATAACAACCATAATTTTTCTTTAAGGAGAAATTTTAAAAAGGCAAAATATTATTTAAACAAACAAAAAGTTCTATAAAACTTGGGCAGGATGGGATTTGAACCCACATGCATTTTATTGCGCCGGCTCCTGAAACCGGTGCGTCTACCGTTTCGCCACCTGCCCTTAGAGGTTTTAAATTAATAATATAATAAAATTCTTTCTATTTCAAACAAAAAAAGAAGGCAGAAAAAATTTTTTCCGCCTTAAAAATTTGAAACTTTTTAGTTTCTAACCAACGCACATTTTCATACTACAATTAATCGCCTTTGTTCAATTGAACTTCGGGGAATTTTGTAATTATGTCGAAAGTTCATCCTTGTATTGTGCTTCAAAGTCTTCAAAGTCAATCAGCGCATCATTATACATTTTGCGCATCATTTCTTCTTTTTCTGTCCCGATACTTTGATTGTATTGAGCCTTCATAAATTGAAGCATAACTTTCTGGCACTCGTGCGCTTTTTTTGCCTCATCGGGTTTTAATCTAATGGGGACAATGCGGGAGTCTTGAGTCTTTAATGCCTCTTTATTAATTGATATAAATTGAACATCTTTATCTAAATCGGTAATTTTCGGGGGCGGGGAGTTTAATTGTGTAAAAATTGCGCTTAAGTCAAATGTTTCAAGATTGCTAATATTCATAAATATTAGCTCCTTTCTTTTACCCAGTATTATCTTTTTTTGGCTCCGCCAAATTTTTCACATGCAAAATTTAACCGAACCTTTCTAATAAAATCGGCAGGGTTTAATAAAGACTTTAGGAAATTTTTGATTGATTTTACAATTATTTACACTTCAATCAAATTTTCATTTTTATTAAACTGCATTTCATATAAGGCTCTGTATTGTCCGTTTTCGATTTTTAAAAGCTCGTCATGATTTCCTTGTTCAACCAAATGCCCGTCATTTATAACCATAATTTTATCCGCATTTTTAATTGTTGATAATCTGTGGGCTATAACAAAAACGGTTTTATTTTTCATTAAGTTTTCAAGCGCCTTTTGAACAATCGCCTCCGATTTATTATCCAAAGCGGACGTTGCTTCATCCAAAATTATAATCGGCGCTTTTTTAATCATTGCCCTTGCAATTGCAATTCTTTGTCTTTGCCCGCCCGATAAACTTGTGCCCATTTCGCCCAAAACCGTATCAACTCCGTTTTCAAGCGTATCGATAAATTCATCCAGATGTGCAAGATGAATAACCTCTTTAATGTCATCATCGGATGCGGAATAATTTCCCATTAAAATGTTTTCTTTAATTGTGCCCGAGAATAAAAAATTATCCTGAAAAACTTCCGATATATTCATTCTTAAAGATTCAAGCGTAAAATCTCTTATATCTTTATTATCAATTTTTATGCTTCCCGATTTTATGTCGTAAAACCTCGGCAAAAGATTTACTATTGTTGATTTTCCGCCGCCCGAATTTCCCACAAGCGCAACCGTCTGTCCTTTTTTCACCTCAAAAGATACATTTTTTATAACGGGTTCATTTTCAATATATTCAAAAACAACGTTTTCAAACGTGATTTTGTCTTTGATGTCCGTCAGTTTTGAAGCGTTTTCTTTGTTTTTAATCTCCGGCATTAAATCAAAAAGTTCAAAAACCCTTGCCGCGGCAACAAAAACGTTTTGAAGGTTGGTTAACGTGCGCCCCAAATCTTTAACGGGTTTATACAAAAGCAACAATGAGGTAACAAAGCTTGCAAAGCTTCCCGTTGTCATTTCGCCGTTTATGATTAAAATGTTTCCGATTGCCATAACAATTGCAATTCCGATACTTGCAATTAAATACATAATCGGCGACATCCACCCCACACGCTTGGATAATGAAATTGCAAGGTCGAAAGATTTTCTGATTTGGTTTTCAAATTTATGAAAAAGTTTATCCTGAAGGCAATAGCCCGTCATGATTTTGTTTCCGTGATAGGTTTCATTAAAATTGGTTGTGATTCCTCCGCCCAAAACCGCCGTTGCGTTTGAGATTTTTTTAATTTTCTTTCTTATTAACGCCAAAGGCAAAAACGCAACCGTTAAAACAATAACGCCCACAACCGCCAACTTCCAGCTTGTCCACAACAAAACGGCAATTAACCCGAGCGCTTCGACAAAGCATGTTATTAAATGTTTAAGAGAATCGACAACCGTTCTTGAAGCGGTGTCGGGGTCGGTTAAAAATCTTGTTAAAATAATGCCCGATGAATTTTCGTCAAAAAATTTCGTATCCATGGTAATTAACTTTTTGAACAAATCAATTTTTACAAGGTTTGAAATTTTGTTGCTTATCCAATCGGTAAGATAAGAATTTAAATATCTTAAAAGCCCCTGAACAACGGCAAAGCCCACAATCAAAAATGGAATTAAATTAACGAGTATATCCCTTGTCAAATGAACGGAGCCTAAAAACATCTCGTTTCCGTTAACGACAACATCAATATACGGCTTCAGCGCAAATGCGGTGGCACCGTCTAAAAGCCCCAGAGGAATTGCAAGAATAAAGGTTATAAAAATTCTGAACCAATAGGGTTTAATATAAGGATACAGCCTTTTCAGCAAAAATTTGTAATCGAACGCCTGTTTGGCGGTTGTTGTTTCCAATTTCATAATCTAATTCCCGTTAAATATAAAATAAAGTCCGGCAAGCGCTTGAGAGCTTATTGCATAATCTTTTTTTCCGCAGTCTTTTAAAAATTCATTTATCTTTGATTTTTTTACGTAAATTCTGTCTTTTATAACCCCGTTATCGCTTACGGGCTGTTGTTTTAGTTCTTTATTTTTAATATAGCAGATTGCAACCGTTGAAGCTTCGCTTGTAAGCCCCGATGATGAGACCATTTTATCTAAAACGATTTTAATTTCATCTGCCACAAGCCCCGTTTCTTCAAGAAGTTCTTTTTTTACGGCATCGAGCGTTGTTTCATTGTTGTCTTCATCACCAACAAGCCCCGCGGGAAGCTCGACGCAAAATTCGGCAACATTTTCCGCAAAAACGGGCGGGCGCCTTGTAATTAAAAATAAAATTTCATCTTCAATTTCGCCTTTGATTAAAGGCAGAAGAACGACAACATTTTTTGCGTTCGGGCGAACCGCATAAACCCAGTCGGGTTTGTTTTCTCTTTTATACGCTTTAAGTGCGAGATATTTTGTATTATATAAAATCAACTTTTTGCTCCGATTAAAATTATTATACAATTAAAATCCGTGAAATACCAATTGTTGAATAGTATCAAGGAGTTTACAAAAATTTACAAAAAAATTTCAATAATAATATAAAAAATAGCAAAAATATTGTTTCAGGCTATTTAAATATTACAAATAATATGTTATAATTCTTGTAATGGTGTTGTTCATATTGTTACAATCTTAAGTGCTGTGTGTTAAAGGAAGGGGGCAAATTAATGGTTGCTTTAGCAGAAAAACTAAAAGTCAAATCGCCTGTTAAATCCAAATTTAACGATGAGTTTCAAAATTATCTTAAACAGCAATGCTTAAAAACAACATTCAACGGCGTTGAATTGGAAGCATTCAGCTGGTACAAAAAAGTTTTAGGGCTTATGTAAGACAATTTAACTTTTAATTTTAAAAAAAAGACCGTGAAAATTTCACGGTCTTTTTTTATTCGATAATTTCCATAATTTCATCAAGCGGCTTTTTATTTGATCTTTTATCGGATATATCGCTTGCGGGTTTTCCGATTGCGATAACCGATGTAATTTTATCGGTTTCATCTAAGTTTAAAACTTTTTTAATGCCATCAACCCCCAAAACGGGCGCCACCATCCAGCATGACCCGAGGTTTTGGGCGTATGCGGATAAAAGCATGTTTTCTATGGCGCCGCCCATGCTAAGCAAAAACGAATCGGGGCGCATTTTTTTAATTTCTTCTTCGCTAAATTTTGCCATCTCCAAAACACCGTTCATAAAAGCTTTTGCTTCCGTTTCAACACAAACGATTATAACCGGTGCTTTTGTAAAAAAGGTTGAATGGGCTTTGTATCTTTCAACGTAAGCTTTTGTTTCATCATCAAGATTGGGAATTATTCTGTCATAAGTTTTTAAGATTTCATCCGCCATTTTGTTTTTAATTTCATTATTATAAATTGCAATAAATTTCCAATTCTGGGTATTCATGGCGCTGGGCGCCAAGCGGGCAGAATTTATTATTCTTTTTATTTCGTCTTTTGTGGGTATGTAAGAATCAAATTTTCTGATAGTCTTTCTGTTATCGACGGCTTCAAATATATCCATTTTTAAACTCCCTTAATTTATAGTAGAATAAGTTTATGGTAAAAAAAATTTCTTTTTTAATAATTCTATCGGTTTTAATTGTTTTTGTAAATTGTTTGGTTGTACCTGCCGAACCCAATTTTCAATATAAGGTTTATACGCCGATGGGCTATAAAAACCAAGTAAAACCCGCCAAATACGGCAAAAATTCAAAAATTTTATTTATTGTGGATTTTTCAAATTCAATGAATGAGGAGCTTGGCGGAAAGAAAAAAATTCATATCGCAATGGATACTTTATCATCAATTTTGCCCAAGCTTGACCCTGATATACAAACCGGATTAAGAGTTTACGGACACAGAGCGGGGTTTACGTATCTTCAAGGGTGCATGGCATCAAAACTGACCGTTCCTCTGGGGGTAAATAATGCGCAAAATATTTTAAATTCAATTTATCAAACAAGCGCAACGGGGTGGACCCCTATTACATATTCTTTAAAACAAGCGGTTAATGTTGATTTTGCGGGGATTGAAGGCAAAAAACACATTATTCTTTTAACGGACGGGGGCGAAAATTGCGACGAGAGCCCGTGTACTTATGCGATTGAATTAATGAAACAAAGAGATGATATAACGATTGATGTTATCGCTTTTGACCTTTATGACACGGAAGCAAACAACCAATTAAGGTGCACCGCCCTTACAACAAGAGGGAAATTTTATTCTGCGGGAAATTCGGGCGAATTAACGGACAGTTTGTTTGACAGCCTCGGCATTGATAAAGATGTCCATGGCACAATAAAGATGAATAATAATTAAAATGGATAAAATAAAACCGTTTAATGAATTTATTTTTTATGCAGTTTTGCTTTTTATAATATTTCTTATTTTGTTTTTCGTTTCTTTATACAAAGATTCAAAAGAAATAAATCCGATTATTTTAAAAGAAACACCCAAAGAAACGGTGAAATTAACCGACAAAAGCGATTATTTCGTTTTTAACGCAGGCTCCAAAAAATTCCACAAGCCATCTTGCCGCTGGGCAAAAAAGTGTACAAGGTGTATAAAAATTAAAAAAGAAGAAGCGCTTAAAAGAGGGGGGATTCCCTGTAAAAGCTGTTTTTAAAATTAATGAGCTTTTTTCCATTCTTTTATTTTATCCAGTTTTAATTTATATTTGGCTTCCAAGCCCTCATCCGTCGGGTGATAATAAGTTTTATCCTTGATTGAATCGGGCAGACACTGCATTGAAGAAAGTTTTTCTTCGGTGTTATGAGCGTAGATATAGCCTTTTGAATAATTTAATTCTTTCATTAATTTTGTGGGAGCGTTTCTTAAATGAAGGGGCACGGGTTCCGATATTTCTTTTATGGCGTCATTTTTGGCGCTTTCGTATGCAAGATAAACGGCATTTGATTTCGGAGCCAAAGACATATAAATAACCGCCTGGTTAAGATGAACGGAACATTCGGGCATTCCCAAAAAATGGCATGCCTGATAAACGTTAACGGCAAGATTAAGTGCGTGCGGGTCTGCAAGACCGATATCTTCGCTTGCAAATCTTATAATTCTTCTTGCAATATATAAAGGGTCTTCGCCCGCTTCAAGCATTCTTGAAAGCCAGTAACATGAAGCGTCGGGGTCTGAATTTCTCATTGATTTATGCAGGGCGGAAATTATGTTATAGTGTTCTTCGCCCGTTTTATCGTATAAAAGAGATTTTTTCGTAATGCATTGTTCAAAAGTTTCATCGGTTATAATGATTTCATTTTCGTTTTTCATCTCGCCGTTTAAAATTACCATCTCTAAAGTTGAAAGACAGTTTCTTGCATCGCCGTTTGCAAATTTGGCAATGATTTCAAGCTTGTTGTCATCAATTCGGATTTTTTTATTTCCGAAACCTTTTTTATCTTTTATCGCTCTTTTTTGAAGCTGAACTAAATCTTCACTATCAAGAGCCTTTAAAACAAAAACCTTGCACCTTGATAAAAGAGCGCCGTTCACTTCAAAAGAGGGGTTTTCGGTTGTTGCGCCGATTAAAATTATGCTTCCCTTTTCAACATAAGGAAGAAAAGCGTCTTGCTGGGCTTTATTAAATCTGTGGATTTCATCAATAAAAACAATTGTTCTCTCGCCCAGTTTTCTAAGATTTTCCGCTTCGCTCATAACGGCTTTAATTTCTTTTATTCCGCTCGTAACGGCCGAAAAATTAATAAATTTTGAATTTGTTTTGTTTGCAATAATACTTGCAAGAGTTGTTTTTCCGACCCCCGGAGGACCCCAGAAAATTAAAGAGGTTATTTTATCTTCTTCAATTAATTTTCTTAAAATTTTTCCTTCCGACAAAAGGTGTTTTTGCCCGAAAAATTCATCAAGATTATCGGGGCGCATTCTTGAGGCAAGAGGCTCAAGAAGATTGTTTTCAAAAAGAGATTTTTGTTCCATTTAAAAACCCTTATTTTTAAAAAGAAAGATGATAGCTTTTGTCGACCAATTCCATTATAGCGCAATCGTCAAGAGTTTCGTTTAATAAAATGCTTATCCAGCTTTTTTTATTCATGTGATATGCGGGGTAAAACCCTTTTGATTTTAAAAGGGATGCTATTTCATCTTTATCAAGTTTTATGTTTAAAACTTCAATTTCGCCTTTTTTTGTTTTATCAAGTTTTGAAAAATCAACGCTTAAAATAATTCCGAACCACTTATTTGATTTTTTGTTTCTAAAAACCCCGTGGTGAGAAACTTTTTCCCATAAAAATTCGGGATTGGCGTCATATTTTTCAATAATCAGTCTTGTTATCTTATTTGACTGGTCGAATTTGAAAAAGGTTTCATTTGTGCAGGATTTCATAACGGAATTTAAAATTTTTTCATATTCATACCTTATATCGCCGACAAATGTTCCTTTGACATCTTCTATTAAATGAAGATTGTAGATGTCTTTTGTGTTTATGTCGATTAATTTTGATTTTAGGGTTTTGTCAAAAAGAAGGATAAGTTCAAACTGATCTAAGATGTTTGTTTTGTAAATCAACTGCCCGTTTTGCTCACCAAACCCGAACTTCAGCATTTTTTCTTTATCAAATGTTTTATATTTAAAAATTTTATCTATAAATTTATCCATGTTGACCCTATAAAAAGGAATTCTAGCATAAAAAAATTAATCTATATTAAACATAGTATAAGAAAGTGTTTTCTCGGTAAAAAGAAGTATGTACATTGTTTGCAGCGTTTCTTATTATTAAATTAAGATGAGGTGAAATATGGGTTTCGATTTGAAAGAATTTGAAAATAAGCTTTGGAAAACGGCAGATGACCTGCGTGCTAATTCCAGTTTGAAATATAATGAATTTTCTACTCCTGTATTAGGATTGATATTTTTGCGTTTTGCTGATTATCGTTTTCAAAAAGCAAAACCTGAAATTGAAAAGTTAAAATCAAATTCATCTCGTAGAGCCTTTGATGAGAAAAATGCCTATCAGGCAAGAGGAGTTTTGTTTGTTCCGGAAAAAGCCTCTTTTAAATATCTTTTAAATCTTCCTGAAGGTGAAAGTGCAGGCAGTGCCTTAAATGAAGCCATGTCTTTGATGGAAAATGAAAACCCTATATTAAAAGGAGTTTTGCCTAAAAATTATTTAAGAATTCCTGATGACTTATTAGTTTCAACAATGAAAATCTTTAATGATGTTGAGTTTGACCGCAATAATGGTGATATATTCGGTAAAGTCTATGAATTTTTCTTAGGGAAATTTGCAAGTTCGGAAGGTCAAAAGGGTGGTGAATTCTATACGCCTACCTGTCTTGTTAAACTACTTGTTGAAATTATGAAGCCATTCCACGGTAATGTTTATGACCCTGCGTGCGGCTCAGGCGGTATGTTTGTACAAACTGCAGAGTTTGCAAAAAGAGAAAATAAAGATTCTGACAAATCAGTTAACGATTTAATAACTGTTGAAGGTCAAGAAAAAACGGAAGAAACAGTGAGATGGTGTAAAATGAACCTGGCTGTCCACGGTCTTGAAGGGGATGTTAAGCAGGCAAACAGTTTCTATGAAGATGTTTTTGATTCCGTCGGGAAATATAATTTTGTGCTTGCCAATCCTCCTTTTAATGTTGACGGGGTAGATAAAGAAAGGTTAAAAGGCGATAAAAGATTTCCTTTCGGATTACCAAAAGCAGATAATGCTAACTACTTGTGGATTCAAATGTTTTATTCGGCGCTAAAAGTTCCAAAAGATGGCGAAAATTCCCGTGCCGGGTTTGTAATGCCAAATTCTGCAAGTGACGCAAGACAAACAGAACAAACTATTAGAGAAAAGATTATAAAAGATAATGCAGTTGATGTAATGGTGTCTGTCGGTTCAAACATGTTCCACAACGTAACATTGCCTTGTACCCTTTGGTTTTTTGATAAAGGAAAGAAAAATACCGAAAGAAAAGATAAAGTACTTTTCTTAGATGTAAGAGAAATTTATACTCAAATAGATAGAGCCCATAGAGAATTCACTGATGAACAAATAGAATTTATTACAAATATTGTCAAATTATATCGTGGCGAAAAACCTGAATACAAATGGGGCAGCAAAAAACTAACCCTTGAACATTTCCCTGAGGAAAAATACCAAGATGTAAAAGGGCTCTGCAAAGTTGCAACAATTGAAGATATAGAAAAACAAGGCTGGAGTTTAAATGCAGGACGTTATGTCGGAGTAAAAGAAGTTGAAGAAGAAAATTACGTTTTTGAAGAAAAACTCCAAGAACTGAATACAGAGCTTGAAAAACTGAACACAGAATCCAAAGACCTTGAAGAAAAGATTGCATATAACGTAAAACAGCTTTTAGGTGTTTAAAATGGTAAAAACGAAAGAAATAAGTATATCGGAAATTGGAAATATTTTTACAGGAAATACACCTCCAAGAAAAAATCCTGAATATTATGGAAATCATACTTTATTTATTAAACCAACAGACATTTCCAAAGAAACTAAATACACATATACTCCTGAAGAATGTTATTCTAAATTAGCATATGAAAAATATAAAAACTCATTAGTTCCCAAAGGGGCAACTTGCGTTGTTACAATTGGTAGTATTGGAGAAAAACTTACAAAAGCACATAAAGAATGTTTTATTAATCAAGCAATGAATGCTGTTGTCCCAAATGAAAATTTTGACGAGGATTATGTATATTATTTATTAAAATTTAATCTCAGGCAATTAAAAATGTTTGATTCAGGGACTGCGTCTGGCAGAGAAAATGTATCTAAATCAGCATTCTCTAATATTAGAGTTATTGCATTAACCTCAAAAGATGAACAAATAAAGGTTGGAAAACTATTATCAAACTATGATGATTTGATAGAAAATAACAACCGGCGGATAAAGATATTAGAGGAGATGGCACAGAAGATATATAAAGAGTGGTTTGTAGATTTCAAATTCCCCGGTCACGAAACCGCCACCTTCAAAGACTCCCCTCTAGGCAAAATCCCAAACGATTGGGAAGTTTCTAATTTAGAAAATATTTTATCGTGTATAGAATCTGGAAGTAGGCCTAAAGGTGGCATTAATTCTAATGATACAGAAATTCCTAGTGTTGGTGCCGAAAATATTATAGGCCTCGGAAAATATGATTATAATAAGGAAAAATATATTTCAAATGAATTTTATAAAAAAATGAAAAGAGGAAAAATCCAAGATTTAGATGTTCTTTTATACAAAGATGGGGCACAGTTAGGACGAAAATCTATTTTTGGTGAGAATTTCCCACATTCTAAGTGTTGTATTAATGAACACGTATTCATTTTAAGAACGAATGAAAAATGTAGCCAATATTATCTGTATTTTACTCTTGATACCATTTCAAATACAGAGCGAATTAAACAATTAAACACTAATGCTGCACAACCAGGAATCAATCAAGAGCAAGTCAAAGGTTTAACAATTATACTTCCACAAAGAAAAATTATAGAAAAGTTTGATGATATCATTGGCCCCATTGTTTCTGAAATATTTAAACTTTGTATAAAAAATCAAACTCTAAAACAAACCCGAGACCTTCTCCTTCCCCGCCTAATTTCCGGCGAAATTGATGTTGAAAATATGGAGATTGCGTAACGGAATTTACTATGTTGGGCAAGCGATTAGAAGTAATATTTTTTTACATGAGAAATAAACGATATGCTGTAAGCCGATTAAAAACATTTATTCCGCCTTTAGATGACATGCGATTGGCTGAAATGCAAGTAGCATACGGCTTATATTTTAATTCTCTTATATCTGTAATTGACTATATAAATAAAGATTTGGCTCAAGCCAAAATAGTTAACGATCTTATAACAATTGTCGGTGGAGAAGAAAATTACGGCTACATAAGGGAGTTAAGAAACAGTATTATACATAGAGGTTTAGACGTATCCAGTGCAGGAACGGCTATTGAAAATTTAAATATTATTGTACCTTTTTCACCTTATTATGTACAAAATCAATCCGGAAATAAAAAATATTACCCATTTACAAATAACTTATTGCAATTAGTTAAGAAAACTGAGTCAATAAATTTATTTATATTTAATATCTGTAAACAATTACAAATTACAGAATATAAACCAATGACAAAGGAATCTTATAAATTGAGGATAATAAATGATCCATACATGCCAGATGATGTAAAAAGAATGGCATTAAAAACAACTATGAATTTTGATAAGATAAATCAAGAACTTGAACAAATTCACAATCAGAGACTAAAAACATATTTTAATACCGAGGATCTATTATAAAATCCCACTGATTTGACAAACAGATAAAAATGGATATAATTGGATAAAAATGGGTATAAATGGGTATAAATGGGTAATGATTAAAGAATCTGATATTAAAATTCCTAATCAAATGCTTGCAATTATATTTGAACTTGACGAGTTCAAAGGCAGTTGGAAACTTTTAGGACAAATGATGCCTGAAAGGTTAAAGACACTCAAAAAAGTAGCTACTATTGAAAGCGTCGGTTCTTCTAACCGTATTGAAGGAAATAAGCTTACAGATAAGCAGGTTGAAAAACTTTTATCAAATATAAAAAAACAGTCTTTTGCAACCAGAGATGAACAGGAAGTTGCAGGATATGCAAGGTTAATGGATACAATTTTTGATGACTGGGAGGTTATTCCTTTATCAGAAAATTATATCAAACAGTTACATAAGATTTTGTTGCAATTTTCATCAAAGGATGAAAGGCACAAAGGCGAATATAAAAAAATCTCAAACGCTGTTGCTGCTTATGATGCAAAAGGTCAGGAACTTGGTATAGTTTTTGAAACGGCTACTCCCTTTGAAACACATTTAAAAATGGAAGAACTTGTTAATTGGACAAGAAAAAACCTTGAAGATAAATTTTTCCATCCTTTAATAGTAATCGGGATTTTTATTGTTGAGTTTTTGGCAATTCACCCGTTTGAAGACGGAAATGGCAGATTATCAAGAGCGTTGACTTGTTTATTGCTAATGAAATCCGGCTATACTTACATTACTTACTGTTCAATGGAAGCAGTTATTGAAGATAACAAAGAGGGCTATTACAGAGCATTAAGGCAAACCCAAACAACATTGCGCAATGAAAAACCTGATTTTGAACCGTGGCTGTTATTCTTTTTGAAATCATTACAAAAACAGAAAATAAGGCTGGAATACAAATTAAATCAAAATAATATCAGTGCAAATTTAGGGAACTCTGATTTATCAGAACTTAAATATAAAATCTTAAAATACTTTGATGAAAATGAAAGCGGAACTATTTTAAAACTTGTCGAATATACCCAATCAAACAGAAATACAATTAAAAAAGCCGTTTCAAGTTTGGTCGATAAGAAATATTTGATTTTACATTCAAAAGGACGCGGAGCCTGGTACTCAAAAGGTGATAACCATGCATAAACTCTCAGAAGAAGCTTTTGAAAAAGATTTAATGCAAGAATGCAAAGACAAACTCGGTTTTGACCTTTTTGACGCAACTAATGAAATCGTTGGTTCTGATGATTCAACTTTTGGAAGACAAACGACAGAAGAAGTTATTCTGCCTAAAGTTTTGCGCTCGGCACTATTTAAATTAAATCCTGAACTGCCGCAAGAAGCTCTTGATAATGCCTATTATGAATTAACCCAAAATTTGTCAAACAAAACACCGGTTGCCGCAAACAAATTTATATACGTAATGCTGAAAAATGGTGTAAAAGTTCAATTTAAAGATAATAACGGCATAGATACAGAAGATATTGTCAGAGTTCTGGATTTTAACAAGCCCGATAATAATGAATTTCTTTTAATCCGGCAGTTTAAAATTTCCGGCGAACATTACAATTGCAGGGCTGATTTAATTCTGTTTGTAAACGGCTTGCCGCTTGTGTTTATTGAATTAAAAGCAGCTCATAAGCATATTGAAGATGCTTTTTATAACAATATTACTCATTATAAAAAAGAAATTCCGCAGGTATTTTGGTACAATGCGTTTATTATTGTTTCAAACGGAACAGATGCAAAATTCGGTACGATAACGTCTAAATGGGAACATTTCTCCGATTGGAAGAAAATTGATGATGAAAACGATAAGGGTATAATTTCTGCCGATACACTGATGAAGGGTATGTGCAGCAAGAAAAATCTGCTTGATATTATAGAAAACTTTACCCTGTTTCAGGACACAAAAGGCGGAACAATAAAAATTTGTGCTAAAAACCATCAATTTTTAGGGGTAAATAACGCAATTAAAAATTTTGTAACCAACAAAGACGGGAAATTAGGTGTATTCTGGCATACTCAAGGAAGCGGCAAAAGTTTTTCCATGATATTTTTTGTTCAAAAAATCCTCTGGAAAATCAAGGGTAACTGGACATTTTTAGTTGTTACAGACAGAAAAGATTTGGATGAGCAGATTTATAAGAATTTCACCTCAACAGGTGCTGTTACTGAACAAAATGTTCAGGCTGAATCAAGAGAACATTTAAAACAATTATTAAAAGAAGATCACAGAACCATTTTTACTATGATTCAAAAGTTTGGCACCGAAGAAAAAGGCCAAAGTTTTGAAAAGATTTCTGACAGAGATGACATTATAGTAATCACTGATGAAGCTCATCGCACACAATACGGTACGCTTGCACTGAATATGAGAGAAGCTCTGCCTGAGGCAAAATTTATAGCCTTTACCGGAACTCCTCTTATGAAAAGTGATGAAAAAACAAAGAAAGTTTTTGGTGATTACGTAAGTAAATATACATTTAAACAGTCTATTGAAGATAAAGCCACAGTTCCTCTGTATTATGAAGCAAGAATCCCAGAAATGCAGATTACAAATGATGAATTAGAAAAAGATTTGCAAAATATTATTGATTCTGCGGATTTTACTCAAGAGCAGGAAGAACAATTTGAAAAAGAATATGTAAATTTATATCAGGTGATTACAAGGGATGAAAGGCTTGATATTATTGCCAAAGATGTCGTTGAACATTTTATGAACCGCGGTTTTATGGGAAAAGCAATGTATGTTGCAATTGATAAAGCAACTGCCGTAAAAATGTATGACAAAGTTAAGCTTGAATGGGCGAAATATATTAAAAAGCTTGAAAATAAACTTTTAAAAGCCAATTCTGATGAAAAAGATATCATCCAAAAAGAGATTGATTATATGAAAGAAACAGATATGGCTGTTGTTGTTTCGCCTTCTCAAAATGAAATTGAACAATTAAAACAAAAAGGCGTTGATATTACACCGCATAGAAAACGAATGAAAAATGAGGATTTAGCAACTAAGTTTAAAGATAAAGATGATAAATTGAGACTTGTTTTTGTGTGTGCAATGTGGGTTACAGGGTTTGATTGTCCTACGATTTCGACTTTGTATCTTGATAAAATTTTAAAAGAACATACTTTAATGCAAACCATTGCAAGAGCAAACAGAGTTGCGGAAGGGAAATTTAACGGGCTTATTGTTGATTATATAGGAATTTTTAAAGCTCTGCAAAAAGCTCTGGCAATTTATGGTTCTCCCGATGGTTCTGAAATATCAGATGAAGAAGACCCTGCCGAAACAAAAGCTAAATTGATTGAACTTTTAGATAAAGAAGCTAAAAATATGAAAAAACTTCTTGAATCTAAAAATATTGATATAAATAAAATTTTTGATACAAGAGCTTTAGAATGTATAAAAAATACGGAAGGTGCCGTAAATCGCTTATTGGAATCCGAAAAGGATAAAAATGAATTTTTAAAATGTGCACAGAATTTAAAAGTCTTATTTAAAGCTATATTACCGGATATTGAAGCCAGAAGATATGCTAAAATTGTTTTTGTAAGCACTGTTTTATACTTAAAAATAAAAGAAGCCCTTGCAAAATTTGTTGATAAAACAGAAGTTAAAAATCTTGCCATGCAGGTTGAAGAACTGCTTAATGAATCTATTACACTTGTCTCTTATCATATTAATGAGGGAGAAAAACTGGATTTAAGTAAAATTGATTTTGAAGAATTGCAAAGAAGAATTTTAAAAGAAAAGAAACTTGCTCTGCTTGAAAAACTTAAAGCATCAATTAGTTCAAAATTATCTGATATGATTCAACTAAACAGCATGAGAAAACATTTTCAGGAAAAATTTGAACAAATAATTGATGATTATAATAGCGGGAAATTAACAATGGAACAAATGTATGTTCAACTTGTTGCTTTAACTAAAGAATTGACACAGGAAGAGAAACGTCATCTGGATGAGAATTTATCAGAAGAAGAACTGGCTATTTTAGATATTTTAACAAAACCCGAGCCAAAACTTTCCAAAAAAGAATTTGAAACCGTTAAGGCTGCTGCTCAAAAATTAATAAAAGTTATCAAGAAAGAAAAACTGGTTCTTGATTGGCGCAAAAAACAATCAACCAGAGCCAAAGTTAAAGAAGCTATTGAAACAATTTGTGATGAAATATTGCCCGAAATATATAATAAAGAATTATTTCAGGAAAAATGCAATGCATTGTATGAACATTTTTATGATTATTATACCAATGCTAAAGACAATATTTATGATGTTGCATAGTAACAGACAAAAAATTTACATGCAGTTTCAGCATGTCAAAAAAGACGTCGATAACAACAGATTTTTACAGAGCATATAAAATACTTGACAAACAGTAGCTACAAAAATATTATATGGTAGCTGACAAGCTAACATAACATGATATACTCTTAATAAAAGGAGGAAGTATAATGCCGAAAATCACCTTAGACCTTGAAACGCTAAAAAAAGAAAAAATGGAGCACGAGGAGGCGATTAGACGTATTGACTGTATACTAAAATATTACTTTGCAAATAGCAAAACGGAAGATTCTGTATGTGAAACACGAAAAAATAATGCGCCCGAGCAAACAAGAATGCAGCGTGCGCTTGAAATTTGCACTAACTACCTTAAAGAAGGCAATACCGTAAATACAACGAATGAGTTTTTAAAAATTATTGAACAACATGGCGTAAAATTAAGCCGTGCGGGCTTAGGACTTGCCTTTAAGAAATTTGATTCCGGTATTTATTTTGATGCCGAAAACAGAACCTGGAAATTAAAAAATACATAGCAGTGCTAAAATGTAAACTTGCAGACACTATCACCGCATAGACAGTATTTATCGCATAAAAAAGAAATAGTAAACCATTATAAAACGGAAAACTATTTCTCTTTACCAAAGTAAAGCTTCAGGCTTTACCGTATACAATCCGCCGTCAGCCTTCATTTAGCAGGCGGTTAGGAAAGCAGGAATCATTTCTCCCGCTTTCCTATATTTTTACATTTATTAAAATCAAATTCAAGCTTTACATAAAGAAATGTAAAATAAATGTCAGTATTTGCTGATATTTTTATACAAATCCAACCATAATTCCATAAATAATTAAAGCCCGCTTTTATTAAAGAAACGGGCTTTAATTAGCGGACGACGAGGCTCGAACTCGCAACAACCTGCTTGGAAGGCAGGGACTCTACCAATTGAGTTACGTCCGCAAACGATATAAACTATTTTATTTAAAAAAGATTTTTTTTCAAGCCGAAAAAACGTTTTTTACCCTTTTTGTCAAAATTAAAATTTTAGACTATTATAATTATGGAATAAGAAATAAGTAAAAAAGAATTGAAAAAGTTTTTAGCCGTACTATTTTTAATATTAACAGCAAATGCCTGTTTTGCCATTCAGGAAGAACAAAAAATCGACCTAAAAGGTGCAATTGACGTTGCGCTTCAAACAAACCCCCAGATTAAACTCTCCAAACTTGATATTGACATTGCAAGAAACAATATCTTTGTTGCAGACAGGCTTCAAAACCCCTCCATCCACACTTTTCAAAATATTCCGAAAGCGGGCGTCGGCAACCCGCAGCAAATCGGACTTGATTATACGATTGAAATTTTAAAAAGAGGAAAAAGAAAAGAAGCCGCAAAAACGTACTCTCTTGCCGCAATAGACAGCCAAAAATTTCTTGAATATTCGCTTATAACGGATGTTAAAAAATCATATATAAATCTTCTTGTTAAAAAGTCGCACCTTCAAATTCTGAAAGAACAGGAGGCTTTGTGCAAAGAATTATACGAAAGAATGGAAGAAGAAGTTGAAAAAGGCAACATGCCAGAAACCGAAGCAATTCAGGCAAAAATTGTTTTAAACAGAGCAATTATGTATTCAAACATTGCCCGCTCCGAGGTGATTTCCGCACAAAATTATTTTAACTCCGTTATGAACACAAGCAACATTAACTATGACACCAAAGAAGACACTCTTCCCGTTGATTATAAAACCCTTATGACTGTAAGCCCCACGGATAATTCAATTAATTTTAACGACATTAAAAACTTTGCCCTTCTTCACAGATACGACCTTCTTGCCGCAAAAAAAGAAGTTCAGGCGGCAAAAAACAAACTTGAAGCGGTCAAAAGCCAAAGAATTCCGGATATTGAGCTGACGGGCGGTTATGCTTACCAAACAAAAGGAATGTCGGGCGACGGACACTTTCAATCCGGCGGATACATTGGTGCAAGTCTTATAAACATTCCTCTTTTATATAACTATTCGCCCGAAATTGAAAATGCAAGAATAGAAATAGAAAAGGCGGAATTAAGATATAAAGATATTGAAATAGACGCAATAAGAAACCTGACCGATGCGTGGGAAAAATTTGTCATTGCAAGAACAAACCTTAATTTTTACAATAACGAGCTTTTAAATAATTCGCAAGAACTTATGAGTTCTTCAAGAAAAAGCCTGCACAATAAAGAAATTGACTTAACGACGTTTTTGGTTTCAAAGAAGCTATATCTTGAATTAATTTTAGGCTATCAGGATACATTGGGCGAATATTATACGAGCTTTGCGGAACTTTTGAAAGAAATCAACGCAAACAGCCTTGATGAAATTAAAATTGAAAACATTTAATTTTTGTTTGATTCAATATATTTAACAGCTTCTTCAATTGAATAAAACGTTTTTATAACGTTATTTAAAAATACATAACCCAGGGCGTTTATAATATCTCTTGACGGTTTTACTATAACAAAATTTCCGCCCGACTGGCTTGCCGTTTTATAAACCTGGGCAAAGACGGTTGCAAATTTATCGGAGAAAATTTTAATATGCTCCATATCAAAAATTATATTCGGTTTTCCCGTTAAAACGTTTGCGTTAACTTCTTTTAAGATGTTTGCAATATATGCTTCATTATTGATTTTATGAACGGATAAAACGCAAATATCGTTATTTATATAATATTTCTGGTATTCTTCGCTTGTTGCTTTAACAACGGTGTCGGAGATAAATTTCATAACCTGCTGGTGCCAGTTAGGCTGTTTTGCGATAAATTCGTCAATTCCTTCATTATAACACTGCTGAATAAGGTTTGAATCATCCGTTCCCGATACGACAAGAATTTTAAACTCTTTATTTTCTTCCGTTTTAATTTTATTTGCCTCTTTTATAAGTTCAAAACCGTCTTTTGCATCGGGTAAAAATAAATCCAAAATCGCATAATCAAAATGTTTTTTCTTTAATTCCGAAATTGCTTCTTCTTTCGTTCTTGCAACACAAACATCCGTGCCGATTTTTTTCAGCATGGAAGTTAATTGATAAATGGATAGTTCCATATCATCGGCAATCAAAACATGTAAATTTTCAGCCGTAAAAAAGCTCACCGGATAGCTGAAAAAGTTTAATTTGCGCTCTATTTCAATTATTGCTTTTGAAATTGTTTCGCTTGTAACATCATCGGGTTCAACTTCAATTCCCGATATTTTTATTAAGTTGTTAAGCTGTTCGCTTGTAAGTTCAATACTCATAATTACTAATTATACATTATTTTTTAAAAAACACTACTTCTGATAAAATTTGTAATATAATAAGATGGATACGCATTTTAGTGGGGTCAATCAATGCAAGACAGCTTAAATTATACCGCATTTGGCAAAAACGATATAAGAGGGCTTTTCCCTTCGGAAGTTAATTCCGAATTGTTTTTCCATACCGCAAGAGGATACGTTAAATTTGTAAGTTCAAGGCTTATTAAAGCGGGCATTGCAAGAAAACCCGACCAGATGGTTTTTGTTGTGTGTATGGACGCCAGACTTCATTCCCCCGAATTAAAAAATGCGGTAATTGAAGGGCTTACAACCGCAGGCGCAAACGTTTTTGATATCGGTATGGCGCCTACTCCGATAGGATATTTCGGCGAATATGCAATGTTTGATGAAGAAATGCTTGAAGGCGCAAAAGTTACGGGTTCTTTAATCATAACCGCTTCCCATAACCCGAGCGAATATAACGGCTTAAAAATGACGTTTAACAAACAATCTTTGGGCGAAGAAGACATTAAAGAATTAAAAGAAAAAACAATGGATGTACACAATTTAAGCGTACAGGGCAAATACAGCTATTTTAAAAAAGGCTGGGTCAAAAAGCCGGATTTAATTTCAATGTATGAAGAAAAATTGTCCAATTCTTCAAGAGTTTCAAACGTAAAATTGGTAACAGACTGTGCAAATGCAACCGCAGGGCTTATTGCGCCTTCATTATACAAAAAATTGGGAGCGGAAGTTATTGAATTATACACAGACCCCGACGGCAATTTTCCGAACCATCATCCTAACCCGAGCGATGAAAAAACTTTGGATGACATTAAAAAAGCGGTTATTGAAAATAATGCCGATTTCGGTATTGCATTCGACGGAGACTCCGACAGAATAGGCGTTATTGATAATGAAGGCAAAATGATAACTGGAGATAAACTCTTATATATCTATGCTTACGATTTAATAAACGACCTTAAAATTCATATGGAAACACCCGTTATCGTAAGCGAAGTTAAATGTTCGCAGGTTTTATTCGACGAAATAAACAAAATGGGCGGAAGGGCCGTTATGTGCAAAACGGGACACGGCTACATTAAAGCCAAAATGAGAGAAGAAAATGCGCTTTTAGCGGGTGAGATGAGCGGGCACATTTTCTTTAAAGACAGATACTTCGGTTTTGATGACGCCATTTATGCGGGGTGCAGATTAATTGAAATTTTTGCAAAAAACAAAGCCAAAAATTCCGATTTTAAATTAAAAGATTTACTGAAACCGTTTGAAGCGGTTTATCTTTCAAGCGAAATAAGGCTGTCATGCCCGAATGAATTTAAAAAAGAAGTTCTTGAAGAAATTAAAGAAAAAATAAACGATGAAACGTTCGGTGAAAAAATAAAAGAAATTATAACGCTTGACGGCTTAAGAATTGTTTTTGACGACGGTTTTGCCCTCATAAGGCAATCCAACACGGAACCCGTTTTTACTTTAAGGTTTGAAGCAAAAACAAAAGAAAAATGCGAACATTATAAAGACGTTCTTGTCGGTTTATGCGAAAATACGGTAAATAAAATCAAAGGTTTAAGAGTCTGAAAATAAGCCCGTGAAATTCACGGGCTTATTTTATCTTAAAAATTCCAAAAATTTTATCTTTAAATTTTCTTTTGCGTTATATCCGAATAAATCAACGGGGTTTACAAGTTCTTTTTTATCTTTGATATTATCTATAAGATATAAAGTCGGGTATCCTTTTATATCATATTGTGCGGTGTAGACAAAGTTTGAAGGGTCTTCCGCATTGATATAAGCTATTGCAAAATTTTTCTTTATTTCCTTATCGTTTGTGATTTCTTTAAACACGGGAACAAATTTCTGGCAATATCCGCACCAGTCTGTATAAAAAAGGGCGATAACGGGCTTATTTTTCTTAATCGCTTTTTCCATAGACTGTCCTTTGTCATAATCTCTTGAAATTACAATCGGGCGGTTAAGATAAGCATTTACCGCATCTTTTAAAACAATAAACATTAAAAGCCCCGTGTTTATAAGGGTGATGATTAAAGTTAAAAATAATAAAGGCAATATTTTTTTCTTCATTTTCTATACTCCATATTTATTTAAACAGCATTTTTTATATTTTTTCCCGCTTCCGCAAGGACACGGGTCATTTCTTCCTATTGTTTTATTTTCTTTTGTTTCATTGTGCCCCAATACCTTTGAAAAGGCTTTTGAATTATATAAAACACTTACGGAAGAAAGCCTTTGATTTTCTTTATAATCGGATTTATAAAATTCAATCACATCTTCAATTGATGAAAAATCTTTATTCATTGTTTTATTTATTATTTCAATAAAATTGTGATATTCGTTTTGTTTCTTTCTTAAAAGATTCGGGGGGATTTTATCGTTTGTTAAAATATATTTTATACAATCGTCTTTGTCTTTTATATCTTCATTTTTTGATAATATTTGATTAAAAGTTCCTAAAAAGGGAATAATATAAAGCCCCGTATCAAAATCCGAATAAAAGCCTATATCATAAGTTTTATTTGAATTTGAAAAGCCTTCTTTTGCGTTTAATAAAAAGTTTTCGTTGTTAAATTCTTCAATATCAAAATATTTATACTCTTTTATTTCATCTTTTATATCTCCAGCATCAATTTTATCAATTTCGCCCGTATGGAATTGATAAAATTTTTCCAAAAGTTCATCCGCTTTTTTGTTTGAAACAATAATTTCATCTCCCCCAAAGCATTCAACAAAAGAAGAATGAAAGCTCATTATGGATTTTTTTAATTCAAGAAATTTTTCCGTATTATTTTTAACGGCGATTTTCGGATTTCTGATAAGCGCTTTTGTTGTTTCAAGATAAGCAAAATATTCTTTATACGCACTTATGCAGTCAAAAACTTCAAGAAGATAAAAATTATTATCAATTTCAATTATTCTTGCCTTAATAAAATCATAAAGCCCTATTCCTCTTAAGTTTGTTGTTTTTACAAGAGGAATAAGCGTATAATTTTTTTCGCTTGCCGTGCAAAATGTTACATAGTGGTTTTTTTCGATTTTTTCTATCTTAAAAATCGATATAAAGCTTTCTTTCAATGCATTAACGGTTTTTTTATCACAGGAAGGGTTTTTTGAAACATAATAATCCAAAACTCTTATCCCGTCATCCAATTTGCCTTCAAGAATATAGTCGATTAAAACAATGTTTAATTCCGATTCTTTTTGAATTTCTATTTTATTTTTTATAAGATAATTTTCAAACTGATTGCCCAAAAATTCGTCTTTAACGATAAAATCAATCAGATTGTCCATGGTTTTGCTTATACATTCGGTTGTTTCAATGACAGGCATTTTAATTTCCTCTTTTTATCCAAATTAAATATTCCGTATTCCCCTGTTTTAGGCCTTGTATGGGAGATTTCATAACACCTTTTACATAAAGCCCCGAACTCTCCATAAATTCTTTTATATCATTAATAATTTCTTTGTGCACATTTTCATCTTTAACAACCCCGCCTTTTTTTATGTCGCCCCTTTTTGCTTCAAACTGCGGTTTTATTAAAATGACGGCCTCAAAATCATTTCTTAAAAAATTTATAACGTTCGGAATTACTTTTTTGATTGAAATAAAAGACAAATCCATGCTCATAAATTCGGGAAGTTCATTTTGCGGCAGCTCCTCTTTTTTATAAATATCAAAAAATGTACAATTTTTAACGTTTGTTTTTTCAATATTTATAACTCTTTTATCTTCTCTTAATTTCCAGGCCAATTGATTATATCCGACATCCACCGCATAAACTTTTTTTGCGCCTCTTTGGAGCATTAAATCCGTAAAACCGCCCGTGGAAGCGCCTATATCGATACAGATTTTATCTTTAAGGTCAATATTATATTCATTTAAAGCGCCTTCAAGTTTAAAAGCACCTCTTGAAACGTAAGGCATTGTTTTTACTTCAAGTTTTTCTTTTGACTCCGGCGAAAATAATTTTTCTTCATCAACAAGCTCGCCCGCTTTTTGTACAACTCTGTCCCCGATTTTAACGTTACCCGCTAAAATCGCAGCCAGTGCGGCATTTTTTGTTTCAAAAAAGCCGTGTTCAAAAAGTATTAAATCAAGCCTTTTTTTCATTATTTTGCCAGATGTGCTTCCTCTTGAAGCGCACAGCCCGTTACTTCGCTCGTAACAAAAGTAACCTTTTTAATCGGCCCGTTTGCTTCAATTTCAAAAATTTTTGGGGCGTTCGGTGCTTTTATTATATTCTGGACATTTTCATAAACTTTTTTAGGGTCATCCAGATATAATACAACCGGCGCAATTGAGCCTTTAATAAAAACGATGAAGGCAACTTTTGTTTTTATGTTTGTATATTGCTGTGCCACTTTAATTTCTCCTTATTTTAAATTAAAAAATTCTTTAGCGTTTTTGGTTGTTTGTTTTTCAACATGGTCCGATGTCAAATCTTTTATGTTTGCAATTTCTCTCAATATAAATTTTAAATATTTCGGCGAATTTTCTTCACCCCTGAAAGGATGCGGGGTAAGATAGGGGGCGTCCGTTTCAAGAACAATATTTTCAAGAGGAACTTCTAAAACCGCCTCTTTTAATTTTTTTGAATTTTTAAATGTAACGACTCCGCCGACCCCTATAAGCCAGCCTTCTTTAATACATTGTTTGGCAAAATCAACGGAGCCCGAAAAACAATGCATTATAACTTTTTTCATCTCAAAACTTTTTAAAATTTCATATGTATCGTTGTGCGCTTCCCTGTCATGAACTAAAACCGGCAGATCAAGCGATTTTGCAAGCTCCAGTTGAATTTTAAAAATATCTTTTTGTTTTTCTTTTGTTGTTTTATCCCAATAATAATCAAGCCCGATTTCACCTATCGCAATAACTTTATTATTTTGTTTTATAAGGTTATAAATATCTTTGGGCGTATTTTTATTAAACTTTGAAACATCCTCCGGATGTACCCCCAATGCCGCATAAATTAAATCATAGCTTGTAAGCTCAATAACATTTTTAAAATTATCGGGCGAAGAAGAAGGAACAATAATATATTCAATACCCGCTTCAATCGATTCTTGAATTGAAGCGGAAGGATTATCGAGCATATCAATGTGTGAGTGAGTATCTATCATACAAAAGATGATAGCAAATAATCACTTCAATAGCCAATTATTAAGCTTAAATTTTATTCAACATGAACAATTACGATAGGATTCATAAGCTTTCTTATCATGCTTGCGACAAAACCCGTATCTTCATCGGATTTAACATGTTCTTTTATGCCTTTTAATTCCGCAAAAATCGGATTATACTCAGAAAATTCCGGGTCAAACGCATAATTAGGGTTGTTTATTTCTTCCATTGCCGTTCTCCGTTTGTCATCCTACAATTTTTATTTCGGCATTTTTTCATATTTATTTAGCGAAAAAAGAGTTTTGTATATTTATGTTAAAATTAATTTTATGGAAGCGATTGTAAAAAATCAGGAAGAAACAAAAATTTTAGCCGAAGTTTTTGCGGATAACATCAAAGAAAAAGGCGGTTTTATTTCGCTATTCGGCGATATAGGCGCAGGCAAAACCGCATTTTGCAGATATGCAATAAAACATCTGGGCGTAAAAGAAGATGTTACAAGCCCGAGTTTTGTTATTTTAAATGAATATAAAGGGCTTCTTCCCGTATACCATTTTGACCTTTACAGGCTTGAAGATGCGGGGGTTGAATCCATTAAAGACGAGCTTAGGGAATATTCAAAAGAAAACGTTTTAACATTTGTCGAATGGGCGGATTTCGGCAAAGATGAACTTCCGTTTGAAAAAATGGAAATTAACGTTGAATACGATTACGACAACTATTCAACGGAGCGAAAATTTAAATTCAAGGGAACAAATAAATACTACGAAGATATTATTAAAAAAACGATTGAAGATTTTAAACAAAGGGTTTTAAATTGAACATTTTATCGATAGATACCGTGCTTGATAAAAGTTATATAGCGCTAAGCCTTAATGATAAAGATATATACAGGCAGATTAATTCCGACGAAAATAATTACCACAGTGCCTATTTAATAAAAGTTTTAAAAGAAATATTAGATGAGAATAATATTTCCATGAAAGATATCGAATATTTAGGCACGAACACCGGTGTCGGAAGCTTTACGGGAATAAGAGTCGGGCTTACGATTGCAAAAGTTATCACAAACAGGCTCAATATAAAAGCGGTTCCTTTTAATACGGCGGAAGTTTTATCAAACGCTTTCAACAATAAAAATATTATGCTTGATGCAAGAAGGGGTTCCGTTTTTTATTCAAATGACGGAGTTAACATTGAACTCATACAATATGAAGACGCAATTAAAATTTTAGAAAATTCAAACACCGCTTTTATTTCGGATTTAACTCTTTATAATAATGAAAAATTTAATCCTTATAAAAACAAACTCATTGCGTTTGAAAATGAAAATAAAAATTTATCAATTATTGAATTAAATATCGTAAAAAATAAAATTAAAGAAAATTTAATAACAGATACCTATTCTCTTAAACCTACATATATTCAAACTCCGCCCATTTATAAAAAGTAATTTATCTCGGGTTTAATTTGTTTACAAGATAAAGAGCGTTTGCTTCGATTGAAATTTGTTCATCGTCCAAAACAAGCCTCGGAAGCCCGTCATTTATATTAACCGCCCATCTTCCGAGAGAAACTTTTTTATTGTTTTTTGTATAAGCATAAGCTAAAACAATTATCTCATCGCTGTTTTGACTGTTAAATCCCAAAGGATTTAAGTCCCACCTTATGTGATTTAAAATAAGGTTTTGTCTGTCAAACCAGTATGCTTTTATCATTTCATTCAACAAATTCATTCTGACGCCGAAACCTATGTTTTCTTTTTCATTGTCATATGTGTCATCAACCCTGAAATCAACGGGAATTTCATTATACCACCTTGTTTTTGTTTTGCTTGTCATCTCGCCGTATTTCCAGTTGGTTTTAATAAAACCCCTTATATCATCGGGAGTGAGCCTCGGCATATCGTTTGAACTTATATTTTTATTTATGCCGTAGTCTTTGGAATCAACATCGGATACGTTTTCTTTAAGCCAGGAATTATCAACTTCTCCTTCTTTTGAACCGAATCCGCCGATTGAATCGTTATCGTTTACGGGTTCTAAATTACCGGTGTCCGAATTTCCGTTTGAATAGGGGTTATAATAGCTATTTTCACTGTTTGTAATAATTTTATCGGGAACTTTTGATAAATTGTCCAAATCTCCGCCCAAATCGCCGTATAATGCTCCGTCGTTAAAGGTTGAGACGGGAGCATTTTGCATGGAATTTGAAAAATCAAGATTGTTCATAAAACTTTGATTGTATTCTCTGTTCTCATCCGTTAAATAATAAACCCACACAAATGTTTCATAAAGTCCGTGTTTATTTGAACCCCTTCTTTCTTTTACGAGAATTTTTTTGCCGTCTTTTGAGAAATCAACAACGGTCAGGGTCGAAAAGAATCCTTCCCTTAAATAAGGAAGCGCCGTTGAAATTAAAGGATATCTCGTATGTTCAAAAATGCTCACATCGGCAAGTCTTTCCTTTTTGCCCAAATGTCCGTCTAAGTTAATTAAATACAGTGAAGAAGCAATTTGTCTTGTCTGTGGGTAATAATTGGCTTCGCTGTATGCCGCATACGTTACATCGGAATTTGCAACAAAAGGAGATCTTACAGTTTTTGTTTTTAAAATGGGCGCAAGATTCAGTTCTTTTGAACCCGGGTTTATATTATAAAGTTCAAGATAAGAAGGAATTTCCGCTGTCGGAGGAATTAAATTTTCATCTTTTTTTCCTATGTCTTCCTCTCTTTTTCTTAAGTCCATTTTAACGTTTGTGCCTGATTCAAGCCACTCCTGAACGGTATGGACCATGGGGTCGTTTTCTTTTTCTTCTTTATCATACTTCTTTTTGAATAATTCAAACCCGAAAGCGTTCAGAGAAAAAGAGAAAACAATCAAAATTAAAAAAAGCGAAAATATTGCTTTTTTCATTTTAAACAAGCCCCTCATCCCTTGCTTTTACGGTTGCTTTTGTTCTGTCCGTTACGTATAATTTTTGCAAAATGTTATGTACATGGGCTTTTGTCGTAGACAGGGTTACAACGAGCTTATCCGATATTTCTTTGTTTGAAAGTCCTTCCGAAATAAGGGAGAGAACCTCAAGCTCTTTTTTTGTAAGGGAATATTTATTTATATTTTCCTGTTTTTCTTTATTTTGTACATTTTGTTTTTGAATGCCCGATAATACAAGCCTTGCAATCATAGGGTCAAGCCAGGCTGCCTTTTGGCTTACGGATTTTATCGCCGATAAAAGAGCGTCCAGATTGCACCCTTTCATAATATATCCGTCCGCACCCGCTTGCAGTGCGGCATAGACATCATCTTCAGAGTCCCTTGAAGTTAACATTAAAATTGAAGAATCAACACCGGATTCCTTAATTTTTTTGGTTGCTTCAATGCCGTCCATTTTGGGCAGCCCGATATCCATCAAAATGACATCGGCATTAAGGGTTTTTGCAAGTTTTATTGCTTCAAGCCCGTCTTCCGCCTGCCCTATAAGTTCAAGCCCGTCGGTATTTTGAATAAAAATTGCCGTGCCCATTCTCGCCATTATGTGGTCTTCAACAAGAAGAACTTTTATATTTTCTTTTTGATTTGTCATATTAAAGCTTTTTCCTTTTTAATTACGTTTTTTAAGGTAAAAGTGAAAGTTGCGCCCTTGTTGATTTCACCTTCGGCTTTAATTTCGCCGTTATGGGCTTCAATTATCTGTCTTGATAAATAAAGCCCGAGCCCCGTTGAAGGCAGGCGTTTTTTGTTTGTGCCTCTTGAGAATTTTTTAAACAATCCTTCAATATCTTCTTTTGATAAACCTTCGCCGAAATCTTTTATTGAAACTTTAAGGTTATAATCATCTTTTTCAATTTTAATTATAATTTTTCCATGTTCAAAACTGTGTTTGATTGCGTTTCCCAAAATATTAAAAATTACTCTTTTAATTTCGCTTTTGTCGGCATTAATTATGATATCAAAAGGAAAATCGCATTCAACGTCAAGGTTTGATTTTTTCAAAAGCGGGTTTAATTCTTCAATTGATTCTTTTATAAGTTCATTAATTGAAAATTCGGTTTTAACAAGATGCATTTTACCGGATTCGTACCTGTATACCTCAAGCAAAACATTAACAAGCCCGAGCATATCTTCGGTGCTTCTTTTCATTGTCGAGAATAAATCTTTTAATTCGCCGTTTAATTCGCCGAGCGTTCCTTTAAGTGCAAAATCAAGCGCATTAAGGGAAGCTAAAACGGGCGTCCTTAAGTCATGGGTCAGTGTTGCGATGAAATCGTCTTTTAATCTTTCATTTTCTTTTTGAGCGGTAACATCCCTGATTAAAACAATTGTTTTTTCTTCATCATTTATTTTAATTTTGCTCAACGAAAGCTCAATCGGGCTTGTTGAATTTTTTTTGTAGTCAACAACGCTGAAATCTCTTAAATAAAGAGTTTCTCCGACATTTAAATATGTTTTTGAGCAGGACTCGTTTATTAAAAGTTCAAAAAAGTTTTTGCCTTCAAGCTCGCCGTTATCTGCTTTTAAGATATCATACGCCGCATTATTTGCCTGTTCGATTATATTATTTGAACTTAAGACAACAAGCCCTTCGGATAGGTTTTTAATTATTGTTTGAAGCTTGTTGTTTGCGTTTTTTAATTCTTCGGTTCTTTTTTCAACGATATTTTCAAGATTTCTGTTTAAAATTTCAAGTTCTTCGATTTTATTTTTTAATTGAACTTTCAAATTTGTACGCTCTATTGCGTTTTTAATGTTTAAAATAATATCGTCATTGGTCCATGGCTTTTCTATGTATTTAAAAATTCCGACTTCATTAATTGCTTTAATTGCATTTTCTTTATCCGCATAACCCGTTAAAAGAATTTGTGTTGCATCCGGATTCAATTCTTTTGCTTTAATTAAAAATTCAATGCCGTTTAATTCTGGCATGATAAAATCGGATACGATTACGGTACAACTGTTGGTTTCAAGCCATTCAAGAGCGCTTTTGGGGTCGTTAAAGGCGTATACGTTTGAATACCCCTCCAGTTTAAGAAGGGTTTTCAGGGTTTTTGTAACCATTATTTCATCGTCAACAACCAGTATTTTGGCAAATATATCCATATTAATATGATAAATTATTTTTTTTTATTAACAAATATTTTACAAAAATACAAGTTTTATTATATTTAGGCAATTTTGAATCTTAAGGTGTTTTACATGGGGTGTGAATTTGTGATTTCAGTTATCCTCAAAAACAGTAATGCAGACATACTTTAGTATCCTAAGCAGCCAAAACAGCCGCAAAAGCGTGCCTTTTGGTAAATACGGCGCTTTAAATTCCGAAGCTTTAAGCGCACACAGACGGCTTGTAAATGCAAATAACAATATCGCATTTACCGGTATAGAATCTGCTGCAAACAAAGCCGTGCAGGGCGCAAAAGATAATGCCGCACAAACCATAAAAAACGGCGCCCGATTTGTCTTGCATAAAATCGTAAAATTCGTTAAAGAAAATATAACTGAAGGAGTTGATACAAAATATGACTTTGAAGATGTCATTATGGAGCAGCTCAAAAAGAATTTCGGGGTAACTTTTGATGATTGTTATGATCAAATTCAAACTTATAACGACTTAATAAGCAGGGTTAAAAGCGGTCCTGTTGTTGATAAATTGCATTCTGTTTTTAAAACGGTAAGAGGTAAAAAAGAGAAGTTTATTATCCGCAAAAACGAAGACGGTTCAATTACATTTCACAAAGACCCGTTCTTAAAAAAAACGCTTTTAAATATTAAAGAATTTACCTGGGGGGGCATTCTTGACATTGCCGTCTGGGCAAAAAAACGCTATGACAAATTCTGCGCTAAAACAGGGTTCGGGGGGGATACGGTTGCAAAGTCGCCGACATCAAAAATAGGGCAATTTTTTAAAGATCTTCTTGATAAAAGAGAAGCCGAAAAATCTGCCGAAGATGCTTTTTACAGAATGGCAGGCGTTTTTGAACAGGCGTCAAAAGGTGTGGATGAAATTGTTTCAAATCAGGCAAAACAAGGCGACATTATAACAAAAGAACTTGCCGGACAAAAAATAGCGGACAACATAAGGGGGCTTGCCGAAGGTTCTATCAGGGAAGCAAGCAAAAAAGTGGGTAACTACAACACTAAATCGGAACGTGCCTGGAACAGGCTGGGAACGGGTTTTGTGAGCGCACTTTTCAGTGCAACCGACTTTTACAATATGTCGATGCTTCAAAAAAATGACTCGAAGGAAGCAAATAAATCAAGCAAGAAGCGTTTCCTGCAGGATATGAGAAGGCAAGGGCTTACCGCAGGCATAACTTATGTACTTTTGGGCGCATTCCAAAATAAAGTTAACTCATCAGTTACTTATGCGGTTTTATCACTGGGCGGCGTTACCTTAATATCTGAAATTTTATCAAGGTTAATGGGAGGAATTTCCCTGAAACCCTTAACGCCCGAAGAAGCAAGAAAAATTGCCGAAAAACAGGAAAAACAAGCTAAAAATAAAACCGATAAAAATGAAAATCCGGCGGAAATTAAAAATAATGTACAATTGCTAAAGCCGACGGCTGATAAAGGTTCAAACGATGATGTCTTTAAGATATTTACAAATAATATAAATATTCAAAATGCAAATAATCAAACACCCCTCACATCTTCGCCAAAGGCATACGACAGTGAGGTATTCGGTATATTTGAAAATAAACTTAACGAAAAAAATAACAAACAAATAACCTTTAGTGCAAGTGCGGATAACAAAACGCAAGAAACAAAAAAACCCGAAAAGAAAACAAGCTGGAAAGAAAGAATTATAAAAGGCGTTCTTATTGCAATAGGGGCATCGCTCGGCATAGGATTTTTAAGATCAAGAAATATATTAAATCTGGATACTACAATTAAATCACTTTCACAAAAATATCACGATACGGTTGAAAAACTGACAAGAAGAAGACTTATTTTACCGAAAGATGATGTTGACGGGTTCCTTGAATATCTTAAAAAAGAAGGTTTCAGCGAACAGTACGATGTCCTTAAAGGAGCCTTGAACAGAGTTAAGGACTCAGCCGTTTTGAACGGTGAATCAAATATAGTGAAAAAATTTATCCCCAAAAAAGAAATTAATCCTAACGGCAGATATTACGATTTAGGCTATGTTGAAAGCAAGGGTAAAAAAGCGGCATTGAATGTTTTAACTTTCCCGATTGATACAATATCCGGGTTAACGGGCAAAATCAACAATATTATCCGTTCAATGTTCGGTTCAAAAAGTATGTCAAAACACCCGAAAAAAGGCTTAGACCCTAAAACGGGCGCATTATTTATCGAAAAATATGCAAATAAATACAGAGATGCAATTTGTGCAAACGAATATAAAGACTTTAGAGATGAACTTGCGATTGCATTTACAAGACACTTCTCCGAAGCAAATTCGCAGCATAAAAATACCTCGATTGCGATGTTGTCAAGACTGTTAATCACCTTCATTTCAGGCTACTTCTTTGTTAACGATTACAGAAACCAGGTGTTAATCGATTCAAAAGGTCAGGATGTCGAAAGAGCAAAAGCAACAACAAGAGAAAGAATAGGACATAAAGTAGCAAACTTCTTCTTAAATTCAATGTTTATGCAACTGTTCAATACAACGTTTGAACCGATATACTTAAATTCCGTTTTCGGTGCGACAATAGTTGCAATGGCAACCGAATATACGAATGAATCGGCAGTAAGGGCTTCAATCTGCACGCCTACAACAAAAATGACAAGGGATGAACTTATTGAATACGAACAAAAACGCTTAAATGACCAAGGCATTAAAGGTGATTATTACAGGGCGTTTATGAAATTAACCGGTAAAAAACCCTTGAGCGAAAAAGTAAAATAAATTAAAAAACGTTTGAAAAAGAGGTAAAATAGTCAGCTATTACATTTACAAGCATAGGCAGAACCCATATTAAAATTAATGCGCCCATAACGGGTTTAAAAAGAAAGCTCATTTGAAAAACATTAACCTGCGGCGCCGTTTTTGAGATAACACCCAAAATAATGTCCTGCCCCAGTGTTGCAAGCAAAATGGGAGCCGCTATCTGCATGCCGACTATAAAAGTATTTGATGTAATCAATACAAGATAATCCATATTTATAATTTGATCCAAAGGAAGGTGTGTCATATAAACGGGATAAATTTCAAAACTTCTTATAAATGCATCGATAATCCAATAAACACCCCCTATTGCCATAAAAATAATTACGGCCAAAATCGTGAAAAAATTACCCATTAGAGAATTCTGGGTACCCGATGTGGGGTCTAAAATCATGGCGGATGAAACGCCTATCTGGCTGTTTATAATGTCGCCCGCCGATGTTATTGCGGCAAGTATACAGTTTACAATGTAGCCTATAATAAAACCGAAGGTAAAATTTAATACAAGACACAAAAGAATTGATGTATCCGGGGGAATAGGCGCGGGTTTTAATACAATAGTTAAAATAATTGTTATGATAAGCGCAAAAGACAGCCTTACCATAATAGGGTTTTCACTTCTGTTTAAGGGCGGCGCAAACTGCATAACGCCGATTAGTCTGGCAAAAATCATCATACCCGTTCCCAATGCCAGATTAAGCTCCGGAAACAGTTTTGCAAATTCCATTGTAAAAAGGTTTGCTTCCATTTTCTATCCCCTGTACGGTAAAAGCCTGCACAATCCAAGACTTATTTCGTTATCATTCGGATAAACGGGATTAACGGATAAAACAAGATTTACTATTTCTTTCGATGTTTTATAAAGTCTTATATATGTATAGGTTTCATGTTTTGTTTTTAAAATGACGCTTTTCATATCCGAGATTTCATTAAGTTCGTTTTTTATGTCATACATTTTTATGTTTTCCGAATCTCCCCAAATAACGCCTATAATATCACTGTCGCAGGTTATTATATAATCGGATCTTGATTTTATGTTTATTTTGTAGTCGGTTGTTTTTTGAAAATAGTTTTTATAATTTTCAATATCAAACTGCACCGCAGGCGCTAAGACCTCTTTTGCCAAAGAAGCGGTTTGAAAAATTAAAACCGTTAAAATTAAAGTTAAAATTTTATTCAATTGTTACCTTCCAAGGATTTTATTTGTTTCAATCAGGTTGGGACGCGGATTGGCGCCTTGATAGGCGGGTGTGTATTTTGATTTTTCCTGCCTGTCTACCCATGGAATTTTTCCGGGGTTTTGCATAATATCTTTTACTTTATTTGAAGAAGGATTAATCGCATCTTTCATCTCGGACGCAAACGGTCTTGAATGGTAGTAATAATCGGCCGGAAGGACATACGTTTCCATTTTTGGTATTATGTTGAATGCCATATAAGCACCTTCTTTTATGTATTCGGTCAGAACTTTTATGTAAAAAACGCCTAAAATAATAATCGTTAAAAATACACCGACAATCTTTGGCGCAGCAGCAATTGTCTGCTCCTGAACCTGGGTTACGGCCTGCAAAATACCGACAACAAGCCCGACCGCCGCTGCCACAAGAACGCAGGGCATAGATATTAAAAGCATTGCCATAAAGCCTTTTGCCACATATTCTACCAAATATTCCATCAGTTAAAACTCTCCACTAAGCCTTTAACAATTAAACTCCATCCGTCAACGGCAACGAAAATCAGCAGCTTAAACGGTAAAGACACAATTGTCGGCGATAACATAAACATACCTAAAGCAAGCAAAATGTTGGCAACGACCAAATCCAACACCGTAAAAGGAACATAAATTATAAAACCGATTTCAAACGCCGTTCTTAACTCGCTTAAAATATATGCGGGCGCAACTTCCCACAATGTTAAATCTTCCGGAGTTTCAGGCATTTTTGTTCTTGTTTTTTCTATAAAAAAGACCAAATCTTCCTGACGTGTTTGTTTCAGCATAAACTCTTTCAAAGGTTCGGACCCTTTTTGAATTGCCATTACGATGTTGCCGTTTTCTTTGTAGGGAACGCTTCCCGCTTCATACATTCTTTGAAAGACGGGGCTCATTGTATAAAACGTCATTATTATACAAAGTCCGATTAAAACCATAGCAGGCGGAACCGAGTTTGTTCCCATTGCGGTTTTAAGCATTGAAAATACTATCGCAAATCTTAAAAATGAAGTCATGCACATAAAAACAAACGGCAGAAATGAAAACAGCGTCATTACAAACAGAAGTTGCAAGACCGGATTTAAATCCTGTAAAATTACATCCATTAATAATTTCCCCTTTTTGTTTGGTTTTTATCCGAAAGCTCTTTTAAAAGGCTTTTTATTACATATTTTTTGTTTTTTGGTTCTTTATTCAAATAAGGATTATTTGAATCTTCAAATTCTTCGTCAAATTTTTCGCTTAAATATCTTTCAATTTGGCGCTCATTGTTTTTGTGTTTAAAATCTTCGTTTACTTTTGATATAAAACTGATTTTATCTGTTGATGAGGCTATTAAAAATTGTTCATCCCGGCATTTTATAAGATACAGTGTTTTTCTTTCGGGCAGTCTTAATACATCGATTACTTTCATTGTTGAATTTTTTCTTACCGGAGCCTGTATCATAAATTTTTTATATATGACATATCCGATGACAAGAAGCCCTGTCATTGCAAGTGTATAAACCGTAAAATTTACAAGATACTCTATCATAATACCCTTTTATTCTTCAAAGTTTGAGTAGTCAAAATCTTCTTTATTTCCCTTGTTTTCACTCTGCGCCTGAGGAGCCGCCTGATTATGCGGCTTGTTTGGCGCACCCTGAGGTCTCGGTGCGGGAGCGGGCCTTGGCGCCGGTCTTTGTGCACCCTGAGGTCTCGGTGCCGGAGCGGGGCGGTTTGGTGCAGAGGGTCTTTGAGGGATGGGCTTTTGCGGAGGTGTTTGCGGATTCTGCTGTGCAGATGAAGAAGGATTGTGTGCGGGCGGTTCCGGAGCTTTTGTCTGCTCTTGCGCCGTTTCTTTTTCTTCTTTTTTCTTTGCGTAAACTTCCGTTATTTTAACCCCGTATTTATCATTTATAATAACGAGTTCTCCTTTTGCAACGGTTTTATTTTCGACAAGCAGAGAAATTTCGTTATTCATAATAGGACCTAAATCTATAACAAGTCCTTTTGAAATTTGCTTAAGTTCGCCTAAAGTCATTTTTACTCTTTTAAATTCGGCGGATACTTCAATTTGAATGTCATCCCACATACTTTTATTATCGAGCATATAATCTCCCTTTTCATTTTCAAATTCCGTTTCATCACCTTCTTCGTCTTTGGATGTGTCTATCATTAAAGACGGCTCCGGGTTTACTTTAAATTCATGCGTAATTGTCGGGGTTTTCAGTGTCATTTTTTTTATATCGCTTGTTTCAAGAACAAGAATATCTTCAATATCAAGGTTTTTTAAATCGTCAAGAGATATTTTTGATAAACCCGCTATTATATCGACATAAGCAAAATTGTTTATAAAATCTTCAAATTCAAAATTATTCTCCAGAGTAACAGGTTTCGGTTCAAGCCTGTTTAGAGGAATTGTTATTGCAAATTTACCCGCATTTATGTCTTTATTTTTGATTAAAAATACAAAATTTAAACTCGTTTTTATAAGCGGGTCGATTTTATCCGTTTCGGTTTCTTTTATAATTAAATCGTCAATATTTTTTACGATAAATTCAAAAAAGTTATTTAATATTGTTCTTTCAAGCTCTGTTAATTTTTCAAGGTCAAAAACAGGATAATTGGAGCCGAAAGTATCATGAAAAATTATTCTTATAAAATCGGAAGAAATTCTTAAAGTTATGTGCTGTTTGTTTTTAATCGGAATTTGACAGGTATAGAAAAGCTCCCCTTTTAAAACGGGGTCTTCTTTGATTGATTCATAATCGTTAATTTCATTCATCATCACATTAAAGTTAATTTCCCAATATGAAGATAAGGCCTTGATTATTCTTGATGCAATTTCAGAATCAAACCAGTTAAATGTAATATTAAGATTTTCTTTATCCGATTTTATGTTTTGCATATCCTGTTTTAAGCCAAAAAGGTATATATCCCCGTTTGTTTATTATAAAGTCTAAAATCAATTCGGGCAAAATTATTAAGGGTTATGAATTTTTGAACATTTTTATCTATTAATATTATTTAATAAAAAATCAGTTTTTAAAAAAGGATTTTTTCTTAGACAGTTAAATAAAGTTTATGTATAATAACTTTATGCTAAGGAGATTGTAATGCAAGAGGAAATTAAAAAGTTTTCAACCGTACAGCTGTTAAACTTTTGTCTGGGATTTTTCGGCCTGCAGTTTGCATGGCAGATGAGAATAATTTTATCCGGACCCGTAACCGAATCTTTAGGCGCAAGCCCTTTTTTATTCGGTCTTATATGGCTCGCAGGCCCCGTAACGGGGATTGTGGTCCAGCCCATAATAGGGGCGTTGTCTGATCATACTTATACTCCGATAGGAAGAAGGGTTCCTTATTTAATAGGCGGGGCAGCGCTTGCCGCCATAGGACTTTTTATTCTTCCCAACAGCGGAAACATTGCGCTTAATTTTGGCGAACAGGCGCCTTCATGGCTCGGGCTTTTAATTGCCGCCGTTATGATCTGGATAATAGATGCCTGTGTCAATGCGGCTCAGGGACCCTACAGAGCTTTAATTCCCGATAATATGCCGAAAGAACAGCACCCTGTTGCAAATTCTTATCTTTCTTTTGCAATAGGGCTTGGCTCCGTTATTGCGGCAGGAACGGCTCCTTTTTTGAATTGGGCGTTTAATTATCAAATGTCTGTTAAGGCGCAGTTTTATATGGCAGGACTGGCATTTTTGCTTGCAATGCTTTGGACATGTATCACGATAAGAGAAAGAAAAATTTCAAGAAAACTTGAAGTTGTTGATGTTGAAGAAAAAACACCTTCATTTTTGGATAACGTTAAAGAATTTTTTAAGATATCGCCCGAGGTAAGCAAAATCTGTCTTTTACAGTTTTTTGCCTGGATAGGGCTTATGAGCATGATGATATTTTTTACACAATATTCGGTGCATACAATCTTTAATGTTCCCGATTTGGCAAATGTTCCCGACTATGTTAAAACAACGTACGAAGCGGCAAATATAAACGGGCAGAATTTTTCATCCGTATGCTTTGCAATTTTTAACCTTATTTGCTTTTTTGTGGCTCTTCCTATCGGAAAAATTGCTGAAAAATACGGAAATAAAATCATACACAGCTTATCTCTCGTAAGCATGGCAATTGCATATTTTATTATGGCATCTTCAACAGACAAAGGGCTTGTTATGTTTGCCATGGGGCTTGCGGGTATCGGCTGGTCAAGCACGCTGGCGCTCCCTTTTGCAATGCTTTCAAAATATATTAAACCCGGCACCGAAGGGTCTATTATGGGTGTATTTAATATTTTTATTGCAGCTCCGCAAGTTCTTGTTTGTACATTGCTTGCAAAATTTATAGATTCCGCAAAAATAAGCCTTGATAACGGATTGACAAATAACCACTGGGAATATGCTTTTACGGTGGGCGCCGTTATGCTCTTGTTGTCGGCTTTGACCACTTGTTTTGTAAAAGAAAAATAAAATAAAAATAAAAGAATTAAAAAAGCCCTTAAAAATAATTTTTAAGGGCTTTTAATTTTACCTCTTTTTTACTCGTCAATGCAAGATGAAATTATATGGTCTATTTTTGCCTGAATTAAATCCATCTTGTCTTCAATATTATCCATACGGCTCATTATATTTTCCTGTTTTTTGGTTGTGTCATAGAATAAATCAATAAATTCTTTAATATCAAATGTGTCCGTTTGTTTTTGGGACAACGTTTCAATTTTATTAATTAAATCTTCAATTTTGGTTTCCTGCGTTCTGTATTTTTTATAAATGCTCATAACAGCTTCTTCAAGCTTTTGCGGCATTGCCTGATTTTTTTCGGATTGAATCAGCCTGGTTTTTAAATCTTCCATTTTTATTTTTTCGGATTTTTCAATCTTGGCTGCCAAAACGTCAATTTTTGCGGTTGTATTTTTAAGCCAGGAGTCAAAGCGCATAATATCGGCGCCTATAACTCTTGAAATTTTAGCGTTTTCAAGATTAATGTTTTTTAATTCCACAAGCCTTGAGGCAAACTCTTTAAAGTTGCTTAATTTATTATATTTTTCAAGACTTAATCTGATTTTTGCAATGTCCGATTCAACGTCTGAGAGAGTGTATGCTTCTTTGCCGTTATCGTCATCATTTTCATTTTTTACAAAAACGGATTCAATCTTTTGAATTTTTTCCCTGAAATCTTTTGTAATATCTTTTATTGTGGAATCAGCTCTCAGTTTGAGTTCATCTTTGATGATTTCATTGTTTCTCATGACAATGTCGTAAACTTTATCATCAATCATTTTTTGAACATCAAGCATTTTTGATTCAAAATCCGATTTTAATTGTTCAATTGCAAAATCAACTTTTTCATTTAAACTTTTTTTGTATTCTTCGTTGTTAGTATTCAATATTTCGGCAGTTTTGGAATCTATTTTTGAAATTGAATCATCCATTAAAATTTCCATTGCAGAAATTTTATTTTGGATTTTTTGCTCTATCATTGTGCCGAAACCGACAAAAGAATCCGCATCCTGTTCGTTTTTGGCAATTTGATTATCTATTGTGGATTTAACATCCGAAATTTCTTCTTTTAATTGTTCAAGAATATTATTCAGGTTTGAATTTAATTCCTGCTTAATTTCATCCAGTTTGTTTTTGTCCGAATTAATTGTTTGGGATAAATTGTTCGTAATTTCATCTATCTTATTTTGAATGTTTGTTTTTATGTCGTCAATTTTTGAAATTGTATTGTCATTTGTGGTTGATAGAGAATTTTTAAACTCTTCTATTTTTGATTGGACCGTTTCTTTAATTTCATCGGTTTTTAAATTTGTGTTTTCGTTTATGTTTGCAAGAAGAGCTGAAATTTCATCAACTTTATTTTTTATTGAATCGTTTATATTGTCTATTTTGCCGTATGCTTCGTCAAAATTTGATGAAAGGATATTTTTGATTTCACCGGATTGAGCCTGAACAAAATCATTAATGCCGTCAATTTTATCATTTGTATAATTAAGATTGGATGAAAAATCATTTAAAAATTCATTTGTTTTAATTTGGATAGAATCTTTGATTTCATCCATTCTTGATTTTGCAAGGTTGGCATCGGATAAAATTGAGGCAACGGCATTTGAAATTTCGTTCAATTTTGAATCAACCGTATTATTTAATTCATCAAGCCTTGTTTTGTTTTCATCGTTATTTGCGGACAATGATGAAATTTCATTTGAAATATCATTTATTTTATTTTGAATTAAATCATTAATTTCGTTTAATCTGCCGTTTGATGAATCGTTATTTTCCAATAATACGGAAATTTCATTTGAAATATCATCAATTTTATTTTGAATTAAACCGTTAATTTCATATAGTTTATTTTTATTATCGTCAAAATCAACATTAATTGAATCAATTAAATCATCAATTTTATTTTTGATAACGTTTGTTATATCGTCTGTTACATCTTTTGTTAAACTTGTGTTTTCAAGAGATGTTTTTGTTATTTCATCTATTTTTGTCTGAATTAAATATATTGACTCATCAATTTTATTTTCGATTATTTCCCTGTTTGTTTTAGAGTTATCTAAAAGATTGTTTATTTTTACATCAATTGATTCATTGATATCATTCGTTATTTTATTTGCTTCAGACTCCGCCTTTGACATTATAAGTCCGGCTGAAGAATCAAGTTTGTTTTGAATATCCGCTTTTATTAAATCGAGCTGCTCTTTTGCAAAAGACGTATCGGCGGCATTTGATATATATTCTTCAATTTTTGAAATTATTTCTTTTGAATTTGTTTCAATATTATTTATTATTGAACTTAATTTTTCATTTGAATTTTGTTCAATTGCTTCTTTTAAATTTGACGCACTTTCGTTTATATATAAATTAACAATATCGTCAATTTTTCCCTGAAGTTCCGTTAATTTATCATTGTTTGAAGAAGAAACGGAATCAATTATCGAATTTTTTATTTCTTCAAACTTATCGTTTGAGGGGATATCATTTATAAGCATTGAAGAAATTGATTTTTGGGATTCTTCAAGATTGGTTTTAATGCTGTTATCTATAATGTCGACAACCGCAGGATTTATATTATTTGATGCGGCAAGAAGCTTTGCTTCGGTTGACGAGATAAAATTTTCAATTGTTTCTTTTTCGTTTGTTAATTTTTCCGTTATTTTCTCTTCCAATAAAGCAAGGTTTTGCAGAATTTCGGAATTGTTTTCTTTCTGGGAATTTGCAAAGTCCTGAAAACCGTTTTGAATTTTTTGTTTTGTTTCTTCAAAATCGTTTGATAAATTTTCCGATAAATCCGCCAGATTTTCTTTAACCGACGAAATCATCTCTCCGTTTTCAAGGTTTGATTTAATTAAAATCGTATTATTTAAAATTTCGTTTAAATTGTCTGTCAGGGTCTTAATAAGATTTATTCTTGCTTCGGAATTATCTCTTGCGGAGATTATCTGCGCAAATTTATTTATTAGCTCTTTTTTTGTAATCTCGGATTTTTCATCCAGTGAATTTGAAAATTCTTCAATTTCCTGTTTTATAAGGTTCCCTGTTTCAATTTGCGATTCATTCAAAGAAGCTTTAATTATTCCGCTCAAAAGAGAGTATTGGGAGTTATTTGTCTGTTCGATTACTTCCGTTATCGAGTTTTTAACTTCTTTTTTAATATTATCAAGGTTTTCGATTAAATGAGTCTGAAGTTTTTCATCGTCCGATTGAGATGTTTCTTCAATTAAAGCTTCAAGTGCGGAAACTTTTTCCGTTAATCTTGTTTCAAATTCATCAAAAACGGAAATAAACGATTGCTGAATCGCCTCTTGTTTTGAAGAATCCTGAATTGAAAATTTAAGAGAAGAAATTGTTGAACTTACGTTATTGTAAAATTCGCTTATTGTATCTTTAATTGATTTAATATTTTCAAGATTATTTGATTTAATATCTTGCTTTAAAAGTTCAATTGATTCATCAAATTTATTTGATGAAATTGTTCTTGTAATTTCGCCTATGAGCTCAATTTGTTCTTTGATTTCATTAAGCTTTTCATTGTCCAGAGCTTCAAATTTGGCGTCAAGAGAATTAACCGATTCGCCTATAAAATTGATTCTTTCTTTTATTTCATCATTTAAAAATTCGTCTTTTGAAGCTTCTATTTTGCCGTTTATTAAATTTATATTTTCATTGATTGTATTTATTAAGTTTTCAATGTTTGAATTTTTTTCTGCAATTACATCATAGAGTTTAGTTGAATTTGAATTTATATTATCCTGCAAAATATTTGAAAGATGTTCAAGTTCCGAATTTAATTCCGTTACGGATTCCGATATTTTATCGCTTGCAAAGTGAATATTTTCATTAACATTATTTAAAATTGCTTCGGGATTTATTATATTATCTTGTGTTTGATAAAATTTATCCGAGATATGGTTTATACCTTCATTTATTTTGTTTAAAGATTCTTTAATTTCCGCTTTAACTTCATTTATTGATTGGAGCGTATTTATATCATAGCCGTCAAGATTATCTTTTAAAGCATTAAACATGCTCTCAACGTTTGAAGTTAAATCTCTGAAAGAATTTTCAAGATTTGAACCCGAAAGCTCAATTGCATCTTTTATCAAATTGATTGAATTATCTATATTTGAATTATCAACCGGAATTGAAACGTTATTTACCAGTTCGTTTAACTTGGAATTAATTTCATCTAAAATATTTTTTAATTCGTCATTTTTTGAAGATTCAAAAGCTAAATCGTAAATTGATTTAAGCGCTTCTTTGATGTCGTTTTTAAAATTTTCGTCTTCGTTTATTTTATCCTGATTAATTCTGAAATTTTCTTCAATTCTGTTTTTGATGTCGGATAAAACAAAATCAAGGTTTTTAACCGTAACAAGTTCTTCTTCGATATTATCCATAAGGTTCATTTTTTCTTTAATTGAAGAAATGTCGTATGATAAATTTGAAGATTGGAAATATTCTTTTATTTCGGAAATTTTTTCATCCAGCGGTTTAAAATCAAGTTTTTGATTGAAAACTTCAAGAGCATTATATACGTTATCAAGGTTTGACGATTCATTTATCATATCAAGCTTTGATAAAATTTCATCGGATTTTTCTTTTGATAAAACGATATCAAGTTTATTATTTATTGCATTAACCGCTTCATCTTTGTTTAAAAGGGCAAGCTCCCGTTTTATCGGTTCAAAATCAAGCGATTGTTTAATTTGGTCAACCTGCATAATTAAAGAATCAATATCAAAACCGTTTTTGAGGTTTTCTATATTGTGTGCAAGCTGCATTATATTATCGTTATTATTTAAAGAAGATAATTCGTTAACGAGGTTTGAAAGCTCGCCTTTAATTGAGTTTACGATTGTTATTGCGTTTTCGTTTGAAGATTTTTGAATGTCCGATTTAATTTCATTTGTTTTGGAATTTATCCCCTCGACAACAATGCTGTTTAGCTTTTGAAGTTCGCCTTGCATATTGTTTACGGTTTCATTTATATCAATTGCGGAATTTACCATCGAGTTTGAAATTTTATCAAACTGAACATCCATTGAAGCGATAACATCGTTTAATTGTGTATTAATTGCGCTGTATACACCGTCTTTAAATTCGGCAATCGAGGTATAGAGCCTTATTATATCTTCATTTACTTCGGAATTTGAACCGAGTTTTAAACTTTCAATTTTATTTATTATGTTATTTAACTGTCCCTGAAAAACGTTTCTGATATCCGAATTTTCGGATTCTTCAAATTTACGTTTAAATTCGTTTAAGAAATCGCCTAAAGCGCCTATTCTGTCTAAAATAATTTCAAGGTCCGCTTTTGTTGCGTTATCAATGATGAATTTATTTAACTGGTTCATCATGGTTTGAATTTGTTCAAACCTGTCAACATTTTGCACGGCGGATGATTGTTTGATTAAATTTTTAATTTCTTCCTGTTTGTCGTTTACGGCATTCATTGCGGAAACAAGAACATTTTGGTTTCCTTCAACCGATTCGATATAATATCTTATTCTCTGAAGCTCTTCTCTCGGGGTTGAAGATTCGACTTTTCTTAAAAATTCTTCAAAGTTATTATTTAAAACTTCGACAATTCCGTCATAAGATTTTGAAATTGAAACGATTTCATCGCTTAATTTTGAAATTTGCCCCGATGAAGAAAGATTTTTAAAAGAATCAAAAGATTTTAACAATCCTTCCGTTTGAAGCTCCTGACTGTTCATTTTGGAATGAAGGGCTTCAATGTCGTTTAAAATTCTTGTGATTTCACCTTCCAATTTGGGGTTTTGAACATTTTTTTCAACGGAAGCTATGAATTCTTCAAAAATATCGAGGCGTTTTTGAATGTCTGAATGTTTTTTATTTAAAAGGTCAATTAAAGATTCGGACATTGAATTTGTTAATTTATCAATGTTTTCTTCCGTTGTATCTTCAACTTTTTGGACAAGACCGTTTAAAATATTATTCATATCGGCTGCACTTATATAAGGCTTATCCTCAAGATTTTTTATAACATCCGTAAGCTTTTCAACTCTCGCTTCTAAATTTTCATTCATGCTCATAACGACTTAAACCCTATTTTATTCCCCATATTTATTTTTTATTGTACTTTAAAAACGCCGTTTTGACGATTTTTTATGTAGTTTTTTTACAAGAATTGACAAGCTCTTTTACCATTTTTAAATCTTTAAGCATTAAATCCCTCGGGGAGCCTTCGGCATTTGAATGCTGTCTTAAAAGATATGAGGGGTGAAAAATCGGAACAAGTTTTATATTTTTATCTTCATCATAATTAAAAACCTGTCCTCTTGCTTTTGAAATTGTCAATTTTTTATCAAAAATAAAACTCTCCATGGCGGTAGCGCCGCAAAGAATTATAACCTTCGGTTTTACCATATTGATTTGTTTTTTTAAATTATCCCCGCAGGCTATTTTTTCTTCTTTTGTCGGTTTTCTGTTTCCTGGCGGACGGCATTTAACCGTATTTGCAATATAGAGGTCATTTTCTCTTTTTATTCCCGCTTTAGCCAAAAACTCGTTTAAAAGTTTCCCGGCACGCCCCACAAAAGGAATGCCCGTTTTATCTTCATCGGCACCCGGAGCTTCTCCTATGAGCATAATATCGGCATTAATTGAACCGTCCGAAATCACGACATTATTTCTTGTTAAATGAAGCGGGCATTTTGTGCAGTTTTTTAATTGTTCTTTTAAATTATCCATTAATAATTTTTATATTCCTTTTCAAAACCAAAAAGCGAGCTTACCGATTGATCGTCATGGATTCTTGAAATTGCTTCGCCAAGCAATGGCGCAACCGATAATTGCGTAATTTTTTCAGGGATATATTCGGATGAACTTAAAGGAATAGTATTTGTTACTATAACTTCTTTAATCGGAGCGTCATTTAACCTTTGAAGAGCGGGGCCCGAAAAGACGGGGTGAACCGCGCAAACGTAAACTTCTTTTGCGCCTTCTTTGATTAAAAGTTTGCTGGCTTCGCAGATTGTGCCTGCCGTATCTATCATATCGTCAAACATAACGCAGATTTTACCCTTAACATCACCTATAACATGGTCTGCAACCGCAACGTTGTGCTGGGTTCTTCTTTTATCGATAATTGCAAGAGGGCATGACAATTGTTTTGCAAAAGCTCTTGTTCTCTGAACGCCGCCCGTGTCGGGAGAAACCGCAACAAGTTCATTGTGGTTTAAGTTTAATTTTTTAATATAGTCTACGATAATATTTGTTGCATAAATATGGTCAACAAGAATATTAAAGAAGCCCTGAATTTGCCCCGTGTGCAAATCCATTGCAAGAACCCTGTTTGCGCCGGCGGTTGTTAAAAGGTCCGCTACAAGTTTAGCGGTAATGGCTTCACGGCCCGAGGTTTTTCTGTCCTGTCTTGCATAGCCGTAATAAGGAATGACTGCGGTTATTGTTTTTGCCGAAGCTCTTTTAAAGGCGTCAATTATAATTAAAAGTTCCACCAAATTTTCGTTAACGGGGTTGCATAAAGGCTGAACGACAAAAACATCGTCGCCTCTTATTGAATCTTGAATTTGAACGTAAATTTCGCCGTCGGAGAAGTTTTTGACAATCATCGGACCTACGCTTGTACCTAAATATTTTGCTATTTCTTCAGCTAAAACCGTATTGGCGCGGCCTGAGAAAAGTTTTATATCATGGGTGGGCAGAACGTTTTGTTGTCTTTCTAAAACAGTTTCCACACAATCTTTCATTTTCTTCTCCTTTTTATTTTATGTAATTCTTAATTTCCTTTTTGGGGCTTCTTGTAACCGCAAGCGCATTATGTTCAACATCGGTTGTTATAACCGAGCCTGCGCCTATAAAAGATTTTTCGCCCAAATTGACGGGCGCAACCAAAACAACGTTTGAACCGATTGAGGCGTTGTTTTCAATTGTCGTTTTTGATTTTGTTTTTGTTCTTGAGTCATAATTTGCGGTTATCGTTCCTGCGCCTATGTTCACGTTTTCGCCGACAAAAGCATCGCCTACATAGCTTAAGTGACAGATATTTGTATGTGATTTAACTTCGGCTTTTTTCAATTCGACAAAATTTCCGATTTTTACATAATCTTCAATAACGCAATCGCCTCTTAAATGAGAAAAAGGCCCGATTTTACAATTTTTGCCGATTTTATTTTTGCCCTCGATTACGACGGAAGGCAAAATGACCGTATCAGCGCCGATTGAAGTTTCGGGGGATATATATGTGGTATCGGGGTCAACTATGGTAACGCCCGAATTCATAAGTTCGTCAAGCTTTCTCATTCTCATTATTTTGGTTACTTCGGCAAGTTGTTTTTTTGAATTTATGCCGAATGTTTCTTCTTTTGATTGTAAAACGTACGGACAAACTTTTTTTGAACGGTCTATACCCCATTTTATTAAATCCGTTAAGTAATATTCATTTTGACTGTTGTTGTTTTTAAGTTCAAAAACCCCTTGTTGAACGGTTTTCCAGTTAAAACAATAGACGCCCGAATTTATTTCTTTTATCTTTTTTGTTTCAACACAGGCGTCTTTTTCTTCAACAATTGCTTTAATTTTATCGTTTTCATCTCTTACGATTCTTCCGTATCCGAAGGGATTATCAAATAATGCAGACATAACGGTTATGTCTGCATTATTTTCATTATGATATTTTACGAAATTAATCAGGGTTTCGGGCGTAATTAAAGGTATATCACCGTTTAAAACAAGAATGTTGCCCGTATAGTCTTTTAATTTTTCGGATGCGATTTTTAGGGCATGCCCCGTCCCCAATTGTTCTTTTTGCAAAACACAAAAAGCCTCGTTTGAATAATTTTTTGTAACGTAATTTTCGACTAAATCTGCTCTGTGGCCGATTACCACAATATTTTCTTTTGAACCGGATGAAATTGCACAATCCAATATACGTCCTAAAATGGGCTTGGAAAATATTTCATGGAGAACTTTGGGGATATCCGATTTCATTCTGGTACCCTTGCCCGCAGCAAGGATAACGGTTTTTAAATCTTTTGTCATTTGCGCCCTTTAACCTTTATTAATGGATTTTCCCATGAAAAATACCATATTAAAAGTTAAGATTACAAATTATTAAGCTTATTCAGAGCCCCTTTTAATAAAAGATTATCGGGGTATATTTTAACTCCTTCATCTAAAACCTTTCTTGAGGCGGCATAGTTTTTTCTGTCATATAAAAGTTCGCTTAATTCAAGAAATTCTTCGGGAGTTTTGGGGTCAAGAGAAGTTATTTTATTTATTAACCGTTCATATTCTTCTTTATTGTTAAGGCTTTTATGGGTGAGCGCAAGATTGTTTAAATATATAAGGCTGTTCGGGTTTATATTATATGCTTTATTAAAATATAAAAGTGCATTTTCAAAATTTCTTCTTTTATAGTTTGCAAGCCCTAAATAGTTATAGCATTCTGAATTCAGATTTTCATCTTCTCCTATTGCATATTCAAGAGCGTTAACGGATTTTAAGAAATCGTTTTTATAAAGATAAATTTTCCCCAGCTCAAGATAATATAAATTTTCATCGGGTCTTAATTCAACGGCATTTAAAATATATTTAAGCGCTTCGTCAAAATTGTTGTTCATGATGCAGATTTTTGCATAGTAGTATAAAATATCGGAGCTTTCTTTAAGTTCCGGTTTAATTTCCATTATTTTATAAAAATATTCTTTGGCGTTTTTCGGGTCATTATCTTTAACGGACATTATCATAAGTGCGATATAGCCCTCATAACATTTCGGGTCATATTGAACGGCATCTTTAAGCGCTTGTTTTGCTTCCGCATATTTATCGAGTTTTAATAATGTTTCATATTTTAAAAGGGACAACGAAGCGTCTTTTATACCTTCTTTTTCAATTTCGTCAATTTCTCTGAATGCTTTTTTATACTCTTCTATTTTATAAAATCTGTATGCGGCTTTATATTTAGAATCAATTGATTCATCTTCAAAAGAAAAAGAGGGATTATTAAAAAAACAAAATATTAACAATAAAAGAAATATTTTTTTCATTTAATTAATATATCCTTTTATTAATTCGACACATTGTTTATGAATGTTTTCTATCGTGTCATCCGATGAGATAACTTTTATTCTTTCGGGGTTTGATTTTGCAAGTTCAAGATACCCTTTTCTTAATGCTTTATGAAATTCAAGCCCTTCTTTTTCAAGGCGGTCTTTTTCGCCTTTAAGCCTTGATTGGGCAAGGTTTGAATCAATATCAAAAACAATTGTTAAATCGGGTTTCAGATTTTTTGTAACAAGATTATTAAGTTCGATTATTTTTTCTATATCCTGTCCTCTTGCATAGCCTTGATATGCAACGGTTGAATCAATGTATCTGTCGCATAAAACTATTTTTCCTTCAGCCAAAAGAGGTTTAATCGTAAATTCCGTATGCTGGGCTCTGTCTGCAAGATATAAGAATAATTCCGCAATATTTGAAACGGGTTTTTCATAATGAAGAAGAATTTTCCTTAATTCAAACCCCAGATCGCATCCGCCCGGTTCTCTCGTTAAAACATTATCAATATTGTTTAAATCCAGATATTTTTTAATAAGTTCAATCTGGGTTGTCTTTCCGCAGCCGTCCGCTCCTTCAAAAGTAATAAAAATGCCTTTTTTCATCATCCTCATCCACCTTAATCATAATTATATCAAAATATTTTTTCTTATTTCAATTTTTGTAAAAATAAAATTACAAATAAGGCTTTTTTAAAAAATTTAATCTATAATGATATCAACAAATTAATTTGATTAATGTTTTTATTAGATTTAAGAGGAAGTTTCAAGTGGAAACAACAACAAAAACAAATTACCCCGATGAAATTATCAGCGCAGGACAGCTTTTAAGAATACTGGATTCCGATGCAAGAGAAATTTCCGCTCTTTGTCAAAGAGCCTGCTTAAGACCTAAAAAAGACGGCTTTGGAAACATATATTTTTCAAAAAGCGACGTTGATGTTTTAAGAAAAGTTAAAGAACTTTACGAGCATACAAAAAGACTTCAGGAAGAAAAAAGAAACTCTTCTTCCAATTTGGGTCAAATGAGAGAAAATAAACTCAAAAAAATTAAAGATGAATTAAAACCGAAGTTTGAAAAGATGGAAGAAAAAGAACAAAATGTTATATCTGAAGCAGGCTACTTAAAAAGTCTGCCCGCTAAATCCGAAACAATGAAAGTTGACCAATTATCCACGGGTTCTTTTTTAAGAAAACTGGATTCCATGGAAACAAACGTTATATCAAGAATTACGGATGTATTATCGGAAAAACTCGACGGACTTGATGAAGTTATCGTTGAACTTATAAAAGCAAAAACGGAAAATGAAACCCTGAGACAAAAAGTTAACGAACTTAACAAGGAAAACTTCACGTTAAAAAGTGAAAATGCAAGCTATAAGCCCGTTGGTTTAGGTTTTTACGTTAAAAAATCAACGGATGATTTCACGTTTTAGATGAGCAGTCTTTTAAGAAGTTTTTATCACAATCTTAAAGAACCGATTATAATATGCGACCTTATTGAAGGTACGTTTTATCAAAATAAGGCGTGCAAGGATGTTTTCGGGGTTTTGCCTCAGGAAAAAGGGCTTCACGCCTTAAAAAAAATCGGGTATAAGTTTTATTTTGATTTTTGTAATTTAGACAGCGATAATCTTGTCAATTCGCCTTTTGAAGAGGCGATAAATTCAAAGTGGGTTTATACTTCATACGGAATTTATCAAAAAAACGAGAGGGAATTTTTATATTTTACGATTAAAGCTTTTTCACTAAAAAAATACCGCATAATTTATTTTTATGATTATACAAAAGAATTGGAGTGCGAAAAGATTTTTGAAGAAAACGAAAAGTTAAAGCTTCAAAATCAGGAATTTGCAAATACAAATTCAAAGGCGCAAAATCAGGCGGTTAAGATGGCTCTTTTAAACAGAATTTCAACAAGTTTATCAAAAACGCTTGATTTAAATACTTTAATAAACGGCGCCCTTAAGGAATTGAGCATAATTTTCGGCGCAAACAGACTTTATTTTGCAAAAAGAAAAGATAAAAACGATTTTATTGTTGAATATGTTTATCCGCAAAATATTAATTCCGAAGATAAAAATTTATTTTACGGAGATAAAACTTTAGATGTTTTATTTAAAAATGAGCCTTATATAGTAACAACAATAAAAGAGCATGATAAATCAAAAAAACCGTCTAAAATCCAGAATACAAGAATAATAATTCCCCTGTTCAGACAGGAAGAATTATACGGAATTATTATAATTTTTACATCCAAAAAAAATGTTTCGGATTTGGAAAAAGAATTATTGGTAAGCATTTCAATGCAGATTTCAAATGCAATTATAAGCGCTTCATTGTTTAGAGAGGTAAACAGAAAAAAAGAAGAATTGCAAAAAGCGCTTGATGAATTAAAAGAAACGCAGTTGCAGTTGATTAATTCGGAAAAAATGGCGTCTTTGGGGCAATTGATTGCATCGGTGGCACATGAGATAAATACGCCTTTAGCTTCAATCAGTGCGAATAATGAAATTTTAAAGAAATTATTTTTAAATATTCAAAAAGAAATTGATTCCGAAATTTTTGATATGTTTAAAGACATTAACGAAATTGATTTTGAAGCGATAAAAAGAATAAATAATCTTGTTCAATCGCTAAAAAGGTTTGTAAGACTGGATGAGACAATACAACAAAAAGCAAACATTAATAAAGAGCTTGATTTAACGCTTGAAATTTTAAGACACAAAACCAAAAAAGGAATTGAAATTATAAAAAATTATACGGACGATATTGAGATTGAATGTTATCCGAACATGTTAAATCAGGTATTTTTGAATATTTTAATGAATGCAATTCAATCGATTGAAAAAGAAAAAGAGCAAAACGATAAAGATTATACGGGAAAAATTACGATTTCAACAAATGCGGATAAGAATAATTTTTATATAAAAATCGAAGATAACGGATTCGGGATAAACGAAAACAACAAGAAAAAAATCTTTCAGGCGGGCTTTACGACAAAAAAAGTCGGTGAAGGCACGGGGCTTGGGCTTGCGATTTGTAAAAAAATCATAGAAAAGCACAAGGGTAAAATAACTTTTGATTCAAAGGTTAATAAAACGGGCAAAAAAACTTATTTTGAAATTATGATTCCGATTTTAACCTGAATTAAAATACTCTAAATAAGTGGTGGCACAAAAAATATTATTGTGGTAGAATTAGTTTGGAATGTGGGTGTAGGTAGCAAAAAATTTTCATTCCATGTTTTATATAAACGGGGGAAGTTGTTATGATAATGCCGATACAACAGAATGTAGTTTTCAAAGGTGTCGAATCAGGTAAACAAAACAATGAGTTTACGGGTAGCTTAAATGCGACCAGAAGCGTTAGAGGCGACTATGCGGCTGCGGTGCAGAATGTTTTGAATATTCAGCAAAGCGCAATGGCAAAAAATGATGCGCATGCCGGCAAAAAATTAGACACAATTGCATAATATTTCGGGCATTATTTTACAAAGAACGATTTAATTATTCTTTTGATTGTATTTCTGTCAAAAGAAAAGATAACTCTCAATATCATTTTTCTTACGTTAAGAGGGTTAAATTGCGAGCAGAAATATTTATAATTTTGAAAGATAAATTTTAAAACGTCCTGTCTTATTCTTTTGTTGTATCCGATGTAAAGTTTTATTGCGGACGGTTTTAAATATCTGAAATTTCCGGTAACGGGGTTAGCCGATGAAAGATTTGTTTTGTGCCTTCTGTATGCCATAAGGGGGGCCGAGATTGCGGCGGAGCCGCCTATTAAATGAAGAAAAGAAAAAACGATTTTATCGGCGCCTTTTCTCCAGTCGGAAGGGGTTTTATATAAAAGAAGATAATCTAAGGGCGCCTTTCTCATCATGGCAGATGAAGTCGGGTTCCAATTCCAGGTGCCGAAGGGATATTTTTTAATATCCATGACTTTGACATTAAAATTTTCGTTTAATCTGTTAAGATTAAAAACTTCATCAAGCGTTTTTATTTTATCTTCGTATGATGAATTTTTGAATTCGGGGCTTGCAAGGGAATTAAGGGAAATTATTGTTGAATTATCGTCTATTTCAAATTGGGCGCATGATGTGAAAGCGACAGAGGTTTGCATATGAACCTGAATATGAACGGAGAGAAAGTCGGGCAAAAGAATGTCGTCGGCATCAATCATACAGACAAATTCGCCTTCCGCTTTTTTTAAACCTTCCAAAAATGCGCCGAACTGCCCCAGGTTTTTTTCAAGGTTTATAATTTTTGCGGAATCTGAATATTGTTCGATAATTTCTTTTGAATTATCGGTTGAACAATCGTTTACGATAATGAGTTCAAAATTTTTATATTTTTGATTTAAAACGCTTTCTATACATTCTTTTACGTAAACACCGAGATTGTAACAGGTTATAATTACGCTTATTTTGGGCATTTTAAAGGGTTTTATGTTTTCCATAGAAATAATTTTAACATATTTTGTAAAAATGATATTGATTATTTTTTTTGTGTTTGATAATATAGTTAGCGGTTAAGGGAGATTGCTCCCAAAGATTATTTAAAAAGCATTTAAAATTTAATATTGGGAATAAATTCAATTGCTTGAAAAGCCCCGGCTTTTTAAAAGTGATTCACCTGCAAAAGCAGGTGCGGCGAAACCCGAATCGTAAATGGGGAATTAGCTCAATTGCCCGAGAGAAACATTGGTTTCTCGATAAAATAAATCACCTGCAAAAGCAGGTGCGAAAAATGAAAATTTAATATGGGGAATTAGCTCAATTGGTAGAGCACCTGCTTTGCACGCAGGGGGTTAGGAGTTCGAGTCTCCTATTCTCCACCATTTTATATAAGAGCCTACAAGGCTCTTTTTTAATGCATTTTTGGCATATTTTCAAAACACAAAAATAAGATAAAATAAATATAAAAGGGACCAAAAAGGGACTGCTTAAAAAATTTCTTTATTTTAAAGGGTTTCTAAAATCAAACAAAATTAAAGATTACACAATAATTTTTGCGGTAAATGCGGTCAATCCCAAATAACACATAAATTTCAGGATTACCACCTGCAATAATTGCGCTCAATGCCAATGTTTATATAAATATTGGTCTATTTTACTATGCCAAATTTTTAAAATCGAAAACAGTATTAATAAATTACACAATTTCGCAATTCCAAAACCCGCTTGCACCAATCGAAGTCAAGAATTTGGGAGCACGTTTTTATAAAACAGTTTATTATAAATTTGCGTAATTTAAAAAATAAAAAAGGAGCAAATTTATGGAAAAATTAGCAATAGCTTTAGTGATTTTCATTTTTATTCTTGGCCTTATTGAAGAAGCAAAAAATCGATTAAACGGTTACAACGACAATGATGATTGCTATGAAGAAGATAATTATGATGACAACGACAATTGGAATAATAATTATTCTTGCAATCAGCAAAGTTGTGCTAGTCCGCAATTTGACAATAGTTTTATCACTCACGCTCAACCGCCCGAATATCATCATAAAGATACTAACGAATATAAAATGCTGGTGCGCGTCAAAGGAAACAAATATGCAAGACAGGAAGAAATTACCATAGAAGCACACAACATATCTGAAGCTCGACAAAAGGCTAAAAATATGGGTTACGACATTATCAGAAGTTAGGAAAAATATGAACAAAGAAGAATTAAACAAAATCTTAAAATATTTTATAAAAGGTTCATTAATTGCAATAGGTGGTCGCCCTGCTATGGGAAAAAGAATATTTGCGCTGAATTTAGTTGAATTATTTTGTAAAGAAGGGCATAAATGTCTGTATATAACAGATTACAATAGACAAATAATTGTAAAAATGTTATTAAAAATTGCTGCAAACCTAAATGACAACGATAGTTTAAAGGTGCAAACAGAAAAATTCTCGCAAGCAACAAAAGAACTAAACAATTGGAATTTAGTTATTAAATCTACAGAATTTTGCAGAATAAAAGACATTAAACAAATAATACAGAAATACAAACCTGATTATTTATTTATCAATATGCACATTAACAGCAGAAATAGGTTAAGTTCTGAAAAATTGAGAGAAATATTAAAGTGTAATAATTTAATAATCTTTAAACTGGTAAATACTCGCAAGGAACCACACAACACAACAAACCATTATCCAAAAATTATGGATTTACAAGATAAAAATCTTCCAAGATACTCAGATGCAGTCTTATTACTCTATCGTGAAGATTATTATAATTGTGATATTTCAGATGATAAAAAAAATATTATTGAAATAATTCAGGTAAAACCTGAAAATAATTTAATCAAATTAAAATTTAACAGAAAAACTGGAAAAATCGGAATATAAAAAATCACAAAATTAAAGGCTCCATAAAGAGCCTTTAATTTTATTCTGTCTTCCAATCAATCATATCAACATTGTTTGCCCGTAAAAAATTATTGCACTCTTCAAAAGGTTTAAATTTTTTATCCTTAAAGGCTGAAATCTCACCATTGCAGATAGTTTTTATACAAGCCTGATAATTATTTGACGGATGAGAAGAACGCAAAATTTTAATAAATGGATATTTTTCTTGAAAGTCTACTTCCTGTTTATTTCCTTTATAAGCTAAAACTTCTATTTCGTTTGCTTTTTTACCCCACAACATAACTACTAAAGGTTGTTTGTTTTCAATCTTAGTTTCAAGAAGTTTAGATATTACTTGATTTGTAAAATTACGCCAAGCATTTATATGAAAGTCTTTATTATCAGGCACAAAGGTTAAAGCAGTGTTTAGCAACAAAACACCCTGATTTTTCCAAGCTGACAAATTTGTATAACTGTTTTCAATTCCAACATCTTCCCTGATTTTGCGGAAGATATTTAACAACGAATCTTCGGCAGGGATTTCACCGTTTTTGTATGAAAATGCAAGCCCATGAGCTTTTGTCTTATCTGGATAAGGGTCTTGACCAATAATTAATACTTTAATATCTTGTGGCTTTAAATTTTCAAATGCGCTAAAAATATCTGCTTGACTTGGTCTTGTGCACTCATTAATACATTTTTGAATATCTGGTGTAAATAGCTTTTCTACTTCCCGACTTGTGAACCAGTTATTTTCAACCAAAATTTTCTTCAGAGCTTCCATACTTTCCCTTCTCCTATTTAGAACCCAGAGGCATAAATTAAGCATATCTTACTACTAATAAGTACATATTAACGCATTAAGGTAGTAAAAGCAAGCTTATTTAGGAACTTTTGCAGTCTTTAAGATTTTTTTGAAATATTAAATTGTAAGATTTTTCTATATTGCTAATTGATAAATTTCTTGGTGGATTGCAAATTAAATCACTAAAGCCCAAAATATCAATTTGACAGAATAAGTAATTTTTCATGTGCTTATTTTAAAATAAAAGAACAGTGTTTACAAATTAAATTTTATCTTTAATCAATTGGACCAAAAAGGGACTAATTTTACAAATAGTCCCTGGAAATTATTAAAAGTTACCAAAGGAAAAAGTTTTTAAATTAAACAATACTAAAGACTACTAGATGAAATTTGAAAACACAAAAAGCGTTTTTAGGAGTTCGAGTCTCCTATTCTCCACCATTTAAAAAGAAGTCTCAATGACTTCTTTTTTATTACCGTTTTTACGCATGATAAAAAAATAATATATTATCTGTAAACGATTTTTCATCTAATCCTAAACCTCCTAAAAATCTAGCAAAGGAATTGGCAGGAAATATTAAACGGCAAAGGAAGAAGCTTAAAATTTCTTAAATCGGGCTTATTGTAAAATCAGGCGTTAGCCCTGATTCTGTTAAAAGATTTGAATTTAAGTATGAAATTTCTTTGAATTCTTTTATATAATAAAAAAATGAAAAAGTTTTTTATTCTTTTTATATATTTTCTTTTTTTGCTTCCTTCCGCTTTTTCGCTTGAATATACCGACTATTCAAATAAAAATAACTGGCTTAATCTGCCCGATAAAATAATTCATCCCGTTGATGTTTTTTATATTTATCCGACGGTATGCTCTGCCGATTATAAATCAAACTTATGCCCGATAAACGATAAACAAATGCAAACATCGGCAAAAAGCGTTATTAAACTTCAAGCGGAAGCTTTTAAAACACATGCAAATATTTTTGCTCCCTATTATACTCAATATAATTTCAAGGCTTTTAATAATTCAAATTTTGATAAAATTCAAAAAGATACAAAAGAAAATCTCCAAGGCATAAATGATATTTACCTTGCGCTTGATTATTATTTTAAAAATCTTAATTCTTCCCGCCCTTTTATTTTGGTCAGCCATTCGCAAGGTTCCGCCTTATCTCTTATTGTTTTAAGCGATTATATGAAAAATCACCCCGAAATTTATAAAAACATGGTCGCCGCTTATGTTATAGGCTATCCCGTTACAAAAGAATATCTTAAACAAAACCCTCATCTGAAATTTGCAAGAAAAAACGATGATACGGGCGTTATAATTTCTTATGACGTTCAATCGCCGAATAAAACGGGAATTAATGTTTTATATGCACCCGATACTCTTTTAATTAACCCCTTAAATTGGAAGCGAAGCGAAAAATATGCGCCCGAAGCAGATAATCTCGGAAGTTTGGATGAAAAAACCTTAAAAATCATAACCCCCGGAGTGGCGGACGCCAAAATAGATAAAAAGAAAGGGGCAATTATTTGTTCAACCGTTGATGAAAAACAGTATGAAATAAAGCTTCCTTTAATGTTTGGCAAAGGTTCATACCACGGGCAGGATTTCCAGTTTTATTATCTTAATTTAAGAAAAAATGCAAAAGAGAGAATTGAAAAATTTTTAAAAAACCGAAATAAATAATTTATAATTCAAACACCCTTGATAAAAGCCCCGATAAAAGCTTTAACCTTAGACAATTTTTGCGTTTTATAGTATCCTTAATTTAAAAAATAAATAAAGGGTTTAATTGAATGAAACGTATTTTAATAACGGGCGGTGCGGGGTTTATCGGAAGTCATTTATGCAAAAGGCTTCTTGATGAAGGAAATGATGTAATATGCCTTGATAACTTTTTTACGGGTTCAAAAGAAAACATAATAAATCTTCTTGATAACAATCGTTTTGAACTTGTAAGACATGATATTACAAAAGAATATTTTATTGAAGTTGATGAAATATACAATCTGGCATGTCCCGCCAGTCCTCCTCATTATCAATACAATGCAATTAAAACAATTAAAACTTCGGTTTTGGGGATGATAAATATGCTCGGTCTTGCAAAAAGATGCAAAGCAAGAATTCTTCAGGCTTCAACATCCGAAGTATACGGAGATCCTCTTATTCATCCGCAGGTTGAATCATACTGGGGAAATGTTAACCCTATTGGTATCAGAAGCTGTTACGATGAAGGAAAAAGATGCGCCGAAACTTTAATGATGGATTATCACAGACAAAATAAAACGGATATAAGAATAGTAAGAATTTTTAATACCTATGGTCCCAATATGGATTTAAACGACGGCAGGGTAGTATCCAATTTTATCGTTCAGGCGCTAAAAAATGAAGATATAACAATTTACGGAGACGGTTCCCAGACAAGGTCATTTTGCTATGTTGATGATTTAATCGACGGCATGATAAAAATGATGAACAATACAAACGGTTTTATAGGGCCCGTTAACCTCGGTAATCCTTCGGAAAGAACAATCTTGGATTTTGCAAAATTAATAATAAAGCTGACAAATTCAAGCTCTAAAATAATATATAAACCTCTTCCTTCGGATGACCCCTCCAAAAGACAACCCGATATAACCCTTGCTAAAAAAGAATTAAACTTTGAACCTAAAGTCGATATTGAAGAAGGCTTAACAAAAACAATAGAATATTTTAAAAATAAACTCAATTTATAATATAATAAATTCAAGATTTAAAAGGGAAAAATATGGATAAAATGTGTAATTTTTTAAGCTCGCTTAAAATGACCGTTATTTCAATGGTTTTTCTTATTTTAAGCGCAATTTCATTATTTTTTAAGCCGGATTTCCCTTTTGAATTTGCCTGGGTTACGGTTTTTATCTCCGGTATCCCAATTTTTTATAAAGGCATAAAAATGCTTTTTAAAAATAAAAAAATGACCGCTGCACTTTTGATTTCAATTGCAATGACGGCTGCCATTTTAACAAACGAAATCTTTGCCGCAGGCGAAGTTGCCTTTATTATGGCGCTTGGCGGAATTTTGGAAAATTTAACGATTAAAAAAGCAAAAGAAGGTATAACAAAACTTTTAAATCTTGCCCCCAAAACCGCAAGAAGACTTTTAATAAATGATATTGAAGTAAATGAAGAAATAATCCCCGCAAAAGATGTTAAAAAAGACGACATCATAAGAGTTTTGGCGGGCGAAGACATTCCTTGCGACGGGGTTATAATATCGGGTGAAACCTCAATTAACCAATCAATCATAACGGGTGAATCAATTCCCGTTGATAAAACGGTAAATGACCCCGTATATTCCGGCACTACAAACTGTTTCGGCGTAATTGACATCAAGGTTCAGCAATCTTATGAAAATTCGTCAATTCAAAAACTTATAAATCTGGTTAAAGAGGCTGAAAACAAAAAAGCCCCGACACAAAGAATCGTGGATAAGTGGGCCTCGATTTTAATTCCTTCCGCCGTTTTATTTGCAATAATCGTTTATCTTGTAACCGGCGAAATTTCAAGAGCGGTTACAATCCTTGTTGTTTTTTGCCCCTGTTCGCTTGTTCTTGCAACGCCGACATCAATTATGGCCGCAATCGGACAGGCAGCCAAAAAAGGCGTTATCGTAAAAACGGGCGAAGCGCTTGAAAAGATCGGTCTATGCGATATTTTTGCTTTTGATAAAACGGGAACTCTGACAAAAGGAAAATTAACCGTTGTGAATATTGAAGCATTTAACGGCTCAAACCCCGATGAAATTTTATATATAGCCGCTTCATCCGAGAAAAAATCGGAACATCCGATAGGAAAGGCAATTGTTCAATATGCGCTTGATAAAAATTTTAAATTAAACGAACTTAAAGATTTTAAAATGTTTTCAGGCAAAGGCATATACGCAAATCTTGACAATAAAAGAATAATAATGGGAAATGAAAAATTTATAACCGATAACAACATTGAAATTTCATCCGATATTAAAAAACAGGTTAATTCAAAACGCCTTGAAGGAAAAATCGCTCTTATCGTCGTTGTTGATAAAGAACCGAAAGGTTTAATCGCTCTGTCGGATACTCTGAAAGATACAACGATACCTGCCCTTTCAAAATTAAATAAAACCTCCGATACCATCTTGCTGACAGGCGATAATTCCCTTACTGCGGATTATTTTGCAAAAAAATCGGGTATAAAAACCGTATATTCGGGGCTGCTCCCCAAAGAAAAGGCAGGTAAAATCGAAGAATTACAAAAAGAAAATAAAAAAGTTTTAATGACGGGCGACGGTGTTAATGACGCAATTGCGCTTAAAGTGGCGGATGTCGGCGTTTCAATGGGAACATTCGGCTCTGACATTGCAATTGAAAGCTCGGATATAATAATAACGGGCGATGATCTATCCAAAATTTCTTATCTTAGAAATTTATCAATTGAATGCATAAAAACAATTAAAACAAATATAACGATTTCAATGTGCATAAACGCAATATCGCTGACTTTATCCGCCCTTGCAATTTTAAATCCCGTAACGGGCGCAATTGTTCATAATATTTCATCAATTCTTGTTGTATCAAATGCTGCGCTTTTATATGACAGAAAAATTGAATACTAAAAAGAGCCTATATATTAAATAAGCTCTTTTGTTTCAAAATTATTGACCGATCTCTAAAGCTCTGTTTGACATTGTTCTTGCTATTGCCATAACCCCTAAGCTTGCGTCATACGCCCTTTGTGCAAGAACGGCATCCGCAATATCAACCATGGGGTTTACGTTAGACATTCTTATATATCCTTCTTCATCCGCATCGGGGTGCCCCGGGCGGTAAATTTTCTCGCCCTGCGTCGGGTCTTCAACAAGTCCCGTAAACCTTACTCCGCCTGAGATAAAAGGAATTGTGCCTATCCCGAATACATCTTCTTTCATCGTATTTAACAGTCCCGCAAAAGAAATATCTTCCGTTGCGTTTAATACCGGAATTTTTCTTACGTAATTGGGGGTGTCAAGGTTTGCAATGTTTTTTGCCGCAACCTGTATTCTTTTTGAATGTACGTTAAGCCCCTGTCTTCCTATTTCAAATGTATCGAGTACGCCCATATTTTGCCTTTCAAATTATTAGTTTCCGACATTTATTGCCGTTTTCATCTCGGTTATGATTGATGTTAAATGTTTTGCCGCAACACCGTATTTCATGGAATTTTGCTGCATAATCGCAAGCTCGTCCGTAACAGATAAGGTTTGCTGTCTTGCTTCAATGACGCCCGAAGGCCCCAGCTTTTGGCTCAATCTTGTTTCCAATGACCCGTTCATCGTATTCAGATATTGCGAAAATTCAATATCTTTTCTTACATAATTGGGTGTATCCATATTGGAAATATTGCCTGAAATCGCCTCCTGTCTGTTTGCGATTAAATCAAGCATTAATTGTGCTTTTTGTATCGGACTGTTTGGCAGATAACTCATTTATTAATCCCTTATATTAATTGCTTTTTCATACATCGAATCAACCGCACCCATAAGTGTGGTTGAAGCAAGAAGCGAAGCGTTGACTCTCATAACCTGATTAACATGGTCAAATAAATCAACGTTTGATCTTTCTATTGAATACTGTTTCATTCTTGAATGGTCGACTATCAATTGTTCATCGCCCGAAATTTCCGTTTTTGTATATTTATTTCCGCCGACTTCTTTTAAGCCTTCGGGGTTTTGGAAAATTACGACGGGGATATTTCCCTTATAATCGGGTTCTTTTGATAAATCGGTATATGTATAAACATCGCCGTTTTTTCTTATTTCGACTTTAACGCTGTCAGCGCCTATTTGAATGCCGGAGCCTACAATTTCTCCCGTTTGGGTCATTAAATATCCGTCTTTACCCAGACAAAAAGAGCCGTCTCTTGTATAGAAAATCTCACCGGTTTTGCTTGTAACGGGAATAAACCCTGCGCCGTCAAGCGCAACATCCAATGGTCTTTTTGTTACCTGAATGCTTCCTTGAGCATGATCTGTTCTCACAACGCCTTTGGCATAGCCGTTTTCGCCCATGATTTCTTCAAATCTCGTTGCTTTATAAGCGTTTGTTGACCAGTTTGAAATATTTTCCGAATAAAAACCCATGCGCTCAAATTGTGTAAGAGCGTTAATCGTGTTTCTTCTTATAATACCTTGTAAATTATATCCGCTCGGCATACTATGAAGCTCCTAACTGTTGTATGGCACTTGTAAGAGCGTTGTTTTGAAGCATAAACAGCTGCCTGTTTGCGTCAAAATTTTTCCTGTAAGGAAGCATTTCCAAAAACTCCTGTGCCAGATTAACGTTTGAATATTCAAGACACCCCTGCTTGATATCGGGCGCAAGAACGGTTTTTCCGTCTGCCGATACAACGCCTATCGTGTCTATATATTCAAGTTTGTTTGTTTCTCTGTTAAATACAAATAATTTTCCGTCATTATCAATTTTTATATCCTCGGCTTCTTCCGGCATAAAAGGAAGAATAATGGGGCTTCCCCCCTGAGTTAAAACTTTTTGGTTTTCCAAGCCCAAAAGTTCGCCTTTTTCGTTTAATTTAAATCTTCCGTCCCTTGTAAGTTCAATTGAACCGTCTTTATTTAAAATCTGGAAATATCCTTTTTGCGCAATGGCTAAATCCATGGGGTTCATAGTTTTTGCGATACGCCCGACTCTGTCATCGGTTGCTTCCGATATCGCATGGATTCCTATTAATTCGGCAAACGATGAAACAACGGCATCTTGTCTTTGGTATCCGACTTTGTCAAACCCCTGAACGTTTCTGTTTCCTATGCCCATTAATTCCATCTGCATATGCATTGCCTGAATGGAATTTCTTATTCCGCTTTGTGTGTTAGAAACCGAACCTGCAAGTAACATTTTTTAATCCTTTATCTTAAAGATACTTCTATATCGTCAAATCGGCACAATAATTGACGCCTTAAATTAATTTGAATATAATTCATCCAAACGTATGAAATCTAACCTTCAGTTTCTTCATTAATGATAAATTCTTGATTGTCAACATCAATAATAATTTTAATTAAAGAATGCGCGGCTAAAATAAGTTTCGGGCTTACATAATTTGATGATGTAATTTGAACGTTTTTATCTTTTGAAGTTTGATTATTTGCGCTTTTATTTTTTTCAACCGTAACATTTGAAGTTATGTTTGACTGTTTGTTTTCTTTTTTAAACATTTTTAAAATTTCTTTTTCGGGGAAATTTTCATTTGCTTGTATAAAAACATCAACTTCATTTTTTGAATTTAATTCTAATGTTGCTAAAATGTTTCCGAAGTTTGCGGTTTGAACCATTATTCTTATAACTTCACCGCTATTTTCATTGTTTTCATCCGCTCCTTGAATTTTATCAAAAATATCAATATCAAAATCGAGGTTTAATTCGTTCCTGATTGATAAAGGAAGCCATGGCAGATAAAGCATTAAAAGATTTTTTAAGGTGCTTGAATTATCAACCTGTCCGCCTGAAGCTGAAAACATTGCCATTAATTCTTTTAACTGGCTTACATCGTTTGAACCCATTTTGCTTACGGTCATAATCGTCATCATCAATTTTTGAATTGCTTCTTTTGAATTATCTCCGAGCAAAACAGTAAGCTCGCCTAAATTTATTTTTCCGTTATTTAAAAGCTTGCTTAAATCTTTCATTGCCTGCATATTCATATTTTGTCCCTGAATCATTTTAATAAATGCTTCAAAGTCCCTCGGCAGGTTCAATAAATCTTTTATATAATTTGCCCTCTGTTCAATTTCAACCGTTGAAATTAAAAGCTGATTGGCGCTTGAAAGAGTCCCCGAAGAATAAAGCGCACTTGTTGTTGAAGAATAAATATTTGTGTTTTGTAAGCCCGTATTATTTAAACTTGTGCCTGAAGGCGCATTATTTTGCGCATTTTGAACATTAGGATTATTTCTTGCGGCGTTTGAATTTGCATTTTGATAAACGGCAAAAATGCTTGCCGTGTTAACTATAATATTTATAGGATTAAAACCGCCCATAGTTTAATATAATAACGTTTTTAATTCTTATTGCAACAAAAAAATAAAAATTTTGTAATTTTTATCAAATCATTATAAAATTTATTTGTAATTAAAAGGCACTTATGATTGAAGAATTTTTAGAGAGTTTCAATATATTTCCCCACTGGATGATCCATGGAATTATAGACAGTATCTCCACCATCCCTTTTTTATTTCTGGTTTTTCTTATTATCGAGCTTTTTGAACACCACTGGGCGGGTAAAATCCGTTCGTTTTTAAAATATTCAAAAAAAGAAGGACCCTTTATAGGTGCTATCTCGGCCTCAATTCCCCAGTGCGGGTTCAGCGTTGTTGCAAGTTCTCTTTATTGCGAAGGGTTTATTACAAAAGGAACTATAATTGCCGTTTTTCTTGCAACCTCCGATGAAGCAATTCCCGTTTTATTAATGTATCCGGAATATATTTCATATATTCTTCCTTTAATTTTAATAAAGCTTATCGTTGCAATTCCTGTCGGCTATTTAATAGATTGTTTTATAAAAAACAAACAGAGTGAAATTAAAATAGAGCAAATTGAAAAAAATGAAGAAGAGCATATTGAAGGCTGCTGCAGCCACAACATCACCCGCCACAAAAAAAGAGACTATTTAATTCATCCCCTGAAACATACCGTTAATATTTTCATTTTTATTTTACTTGTAACTTTGATTTTAAATTATTTAATTGATGTTGTTGATATAACAAACGTTTTTAACAGTGCAAACAATCATTTTTCATATATTCTAACCCTGTTTTTGGCTCCCTTTGTAACGGCGGTTTTGGGGCTTATACCGAATTGCGCAATATCTGTCGGGCTTGTAATTATGTTTATTAAAGGAACGATAACTTTCGGCGCAATGATGTCGGGGCTGATGTCGGGGGCAGGGATTGGTTTATTGGTATTATTAAAAAATAATCATAATAAAAAAGATACATTTTTAATTATGGCTTCTCTTGTTTTAATCGGCTATATAACAGGGCTTTTAATTCAAACATTTTTTAAATTTTAAATTAAAGAAAAATTCGGAATCCATTTTTCTTTAATTCTGTTCAATTTTCCCGTTTGCTGCATATTTCTTATTGCCGCATTTAAAACTTTCTTTAAGGATTCCGTTTCTTCACCTTTTCTTATTGCTATTGCATAGTATTCTTCCGTGTATCTTGCGGGAAGTATTTTATATCCTCTGTTATCCATTACAAGCCCGTATAATAAGCTGTCGTCGGCTAAAATTGCCTGAACATGCCCTTCTTTTAAATGATTAAAAGCATCCGGATATGAAAATGCTCCGATTGCGCTTGCATTCGGCGCTAAGAGCCTTATTGTTTTTTCGCCCGTTGTTCCCAAGATAATTGCAACCGATTTGTCGTTTAATTGGGCAAGAGATTTTATTTTTGAATATTTGGGAACCATTAATGCCTGACCCGCCACATAATAGGGAATTGAAAAATCTATGATTTCTTTTCTTCTCTCGTTGATACTCATAGTTGCAATGAGCATATCGACTTTGCCCGTGTTCAGAGCGGAAATTCTTTGAGACGACTTTAAAGGTACAAATTCAACATGCCCCTTAAAATCGGATAAAAATATTCTTTTTGCAACTTCATAAGCAACATCTGCGTCAAAACCCGTTATTTCATTGTTTCTCACAAAACCGAAGGGTTTTGAATCGTCTTTAATTCCGACAACAATTTTATCTTTTGCTTTTATTTTGTTTAAAAGAGTTTCATTGCCGGCTTTTTCGCTGTTGCAGCCCGTTAAAACAAAACAAAATAATAAGAAAATTAAAAAAGTTAACTTTTTCATATTTTCATCGTACCATAAAATTATATGAAAAAAGCACTGATAAAATTAACCCTTGTAAGAATTTTTTGGATAACGATAGGAACGCTGATTGCAGCTTTTTCCCTTGAATGTATCTTAATCCCTAACGATGTTATAGACGGCGGTGTTGTCGGGCTTTCAATTATGGCAAGCTATTTAACCAAATATCCTTTGGGGTTGTTTTTAATTGTTCTTAATTTGCCCTTTATTATTATGGCGTTTCAAAAATTCGGTAAAATGTTTGTGTTTTTAATGTTCTACGGCGTTATTGCCCTATCATTGTTTGCCGAATTATTTCTTGAAAAAAACTATGTTTTTACCCATGATACATTGCTTGCGGCACTTTTTGGAGGAATTGTCCTTGGTGCGGGCGTCGGACTTGTGTTAAAATCAAATGCTTCATTGGACGGTACGGAAATTTTGGCGATTAAACTCGCAAAAAAACAGCCTTTTTCCGTCGGCGAAATTATAATGTTTTTCAATATTTTTGTTTTTACTCTGGCGGGGTTTGTATACGGGGCAGATAAGGGTATGTATTCGGCATTGACATATTTTATCGCATACAGAGTGATTGATATTGTTCTTCAGGGTTTAAATGAAGCAAAATCCGTTTTTATTATAAGCGCCAAATATAATGAAATCGGAAAAGAAATAATGAAAAGACTCGATAAAAGCGTAACTTACCTGAACGCAGAAGGCGGATATTCGGGCGCCAAATCAAAAATGATTTATTGCGTTATAACAAAAATCGAAATCCAAAAAACAAAAGAAATAATAGAATCAATCGACCCTTCCGCTTTTATTGCAATAGAAAACGTGCATGATGTTGACGGCAAAAGGTATAAAAATAAAAAATAATTAATAAATTATTAATTTTGTCTGATTTTTTTATATTCTGCATTAATATGAAAATATGAAATATAAAGATTATTATGAAATTTTAGGTGTAAAAAAAGACGCAACGGAAGCGGAGATTAAATCCGCCTACCGTAAACTTGCGCGCAAATACCACCCCGATGTCAACAAAGAAAAAGGGGCGGAAGAAAAATTTAAAGATATAAATGAAGCTTATGAAGTTTTGGGCGATAAAGAAAAACGCCAAAGATATGACAGCCTCGGTTCCGCCTGGCAGGGCGGAGCGGATTTTACCCCGCCTCCGAATTTCGGCGATTTTGATTTTTCAAACTTTAAATCTTCAAATTCAAGCGGAGGAAATTTTGGCGGTTTTTCGGACTTTTTCTCTGCAATATTCGGAGATTTAATGTCTAAACAATCAGGATATTCAAAAGTCTATACAAACGGTTTTGATATGGGTTCGGATCCCTTCAGGGGCGCTCAGTATCAAAGAAGTTATACAAACCAGAGGCAAGCTTCCCAAAAACAAACACAAAATCTTGATATAACACAAAATATCGAACTAAACGTAAATGACATATTCTTGGCGGGCACCAAAGGAATAACGGTAAACGATTTCAGAAAATGCCCCTATTGCGGCGGAAACCCCAAAACATTCTGTTCACATTGCGCAGGTTCAGGCATTGAAAAAATCTCAAAACACTTAAACGTAAAGATTCCCAAATTCTGTAAGGAGGGTCAGAAAATCCGTCTTAAAGGCGAAGGAAAAGAAGACGGCTACGGGAATAAGGGCGATTTATACCTTGTTATAAAAATAAAAGACCCTTCTTATACGGTTGAAGGATCGGATCTTTCAAAAGAAATTGAAATTTCGGCGCCTTCCGCCGCACTCGGTGCAAAAAAAGAAGTAATAACACCTCATGGCAACTTTAATATTACAATTCCGCCAAAATCAAGCTCCGGGCTGACCCTTAGAATGAAAGGGCTCGGATTGCCCAAAAAAGAAGGCGGCTTTGGCAACTTAAGCATTAAGGTTAAAATTGTAATGCCAAAAAATATGTCGGATGAAGAAATCAAACTTTATAAAAAATTATCGGAATTTGAAAAATAATTTTTTATAAAGTGTTGACAAAATGTTTTTGTTATGATAAACTGTTAAAAATTTGAAAAAAACCTGATGTTTATGCATCGGATTTAAATTTCGTAAGAGGTCGTGTCTTTAAGACAAGAAGCGTTTTTTAGACATGACAAGTTGTGTGAAATAGGTAACTATAATGAGAGTAAACAGCGTAGGACAAGAGAATAAATCCAACAATTCAAACGTGCTCAAAGCGGGTGTAATAGGTGCTGCGGCAGGTGCTCTCGTGCGTAATTTTGCACCAATTACAACATCCGAATACGACACCTTTTTCAATTCCGCCGCACTAAGCTCAATTGAAAAGAAAGCGAAAGATGCAAGAATTTTTGAAATAGGTAATATTGAAAATGAGTTTAATGCGGGTAAATTAAACGTTGCAAATGAAGCGTTTGATACTTTTATTAAACACAAAGATGAAGTTGCGGACTCGCCCAAAAAAGCGCTTGATATCATTAAAGATAAAAGTCAGGCGATTAAACAAGGTTTTGGCGAATTGGCCGGAAGAGTTGATATGGTCGGTGCGGCAAAACAAAAAATTGAAGTAAATAATATTAAATCTGCCGCTAAATCATCAAGACCTTTATCATATTTTGCAATTGCAGGTGCCCTGGTTGCGCTTAGCGCACAGGTTATGGCAAATGCATTCAATTCTTGTCTGCCGAAACCCGAGAAAAAGCAGCCGACTCCGGAAGAGCTTACAATGGCAGACGTCTTATTAGAGGGACTGGGAACCAATACGGAAATTCTTTTTCTTGCAAAAGAATCAAATAATACCGATAAAAAATAATTAAAAAGCCTCTTTTTTAAAGAGGCTTTTTTATATCTTTCATTAATCAATTCGTTTAAAGTACAGTGTTGAATATTTCCCTAAATTAATCGGATGTTTTGTCTGGCCTTCGGAATAGAAAGGATCATCGTCTTCATTTAAGAAGTTTGAACTTCCGCCGTATTTTTCGTCATCCGTATTTAAAACTTCAACCCATCTTCCCTGCGGGAACGGTATATAATACTCATTATATCCGCTTTCGCTGTATTCTTTGTCGCCGAAGTTTGTAATTACAAAAATTTCGTTATCATCGGCATCATCTTTTGTATGGAATGCTATAACACCGTTTTTGTGGTCAACAAGCGAATTGTTTGAGTTATTTATGAACCCTCTTGTCAGGGCGGGGTTTTCTTCGTTTAGGGTGTTTAAGTCTTTTGTAAGGGCTCTGTATTGTTCCATTCTTTGCATGCCGTCTTTTGAATATTCTGTTTTTCCGAATGTTGAAGCATCAAGAGCTTCTTCTGCGGGCCTATATCCTTTTTCCACATAAAGATAATCTTCATGCGGCATGGATTGAAATCTTCTAAAGAATCTGAACGGCGTAAGGTCAACATTTTCATCTCCCTGAAATACCATTTTGGCACCGGGGATGCCGTATGTAAGGGCAAGCGCCATTTTATTCTGTGCATAAGAATCGTCAAATGCAAGTTTAATTCTCATATAGTCAATCTTTGAACTTGATGAAATTCCGATTGGAGATAAGACTTCCGCATAAAATTTATTTTTTAAGCGTATTTTTTCTTCTTCATCCATCGAACTGCCGGGTCTGTATTCTTCAAGTTCGCCTGTTTGATATTTTGTTGCAAGAGTTTCCGCCGCAAACTGTGCTTTTTGAAATCTTATTGTCTGCAGCGCCTGTTCATAATCCATATGTTTCTTTTTGGCATATTTTTTTGCTCTGTCCGTATCTTTTTTGGATAAGTTAATGTTGTCATTTAACCTTAATTTCGGAACCATTAATTTGGCAAGTTTTCTTGTGCCTTCAAAATTTCCTATTTCATCATGGCTCATTACGTATTTAACGCTGTGTTGTGCATTTAGCGCCGCTTTTAAGACGCCTTCGTTTGATGAATATAATGCGGAATCCAATTCATGGTAGAAATTAAAATCCCACTCGCTGTCCATTCCGAGGCGTGATAAATTTCCTTTGCCGTTTATTAATTTTTCAATTTTTCTTGCATGCTCATCCTGGCTTTCGCCTTTGCCGTATTCTTCGGACCTTAACGGGTTTACAACTCTTTTGTCGTGAACTTCATCCGGATTTGACCAATATTTTCCGCTTTCATTATCAACGCTTACGCCGCCTCTTCCGTCTTCGGCAATTATAAAGCAGTCCGGGTTATGATAATTTATTTCTGCGGCCAGTTGTTTTAAAGTGTTATCCGATTGCATATATTTTGTCATATCCAGTCTTAAGCCGTCAACGTGGTAATTTTCAACCCAGCTCATCGCAGCGTTTATGATATAGTCTTTAACGTATTCCGAATCCGCCCCTTCAAAATTAAATGCTTCGCCGAAGTCATTCGGACCTTTTATATAAGGGCCGGTTGTTTTTAACTGTGCGCCGTCAGGCCCCAAGTGATTTGGGATAATGTCAAAAACAACATTTAAGCCTTCTTTATGAGCTTCATCTACAAGTTCTTTTAATTTGTCCGGTCCGCCCAAATAACTGCTTGCCGCCATTTTATCAACGCCGTCATATCCCCAGTTAAAGCTGTATGTGTTTTCAACATGCATAACTTCAATCGTGTTAAAGCCAGTATCTTTAATTTCTTTTAATTTGGATTTAACGGCGTCAAAACTTCTTTTATCCGTAAGACAATCGGGGCTTAATTCATAAATTCTTGCTTCCCTGACGGATTTTTTACCGTCTCTTCCGTTTGATGTTCTTGTTATTCTGTTCGGGTTGTTTTTCCATTCGTTATCATATTGCCAGTCAAATTCCGAATGATCGTATAATATAGAAGCGCCGTTTAATTCATCCTGTCTGAATGAATACGGGTCTTTTACCAGATCTATATCTCCGTTTCCTTTATGAATTCTGAATTGATAACCGTCTCCCGCCTGTACTTCATCGGGCGAAATCCCTTTTATTTCAAAAACGCCCTTTCCTTTGTTTTCAAGTTCAAATTCTTTTTTAATGTCCGGGTTATCTTTTTTTGTAACAACGGCGGTTACTCTTTTTGAGTCGGGATATGTAAAAATTTTAAAGCTTACTTCTTTTGTGTCGGGGTTAATTCTTGCGCCCCAGCTTCTGTGCTCTTCTATTCTTCTTCCGAACGATATCGGCTTATAGTAAACGTTTGAAAGTTCTTGATTATTTGAAATGCTTCGGTTATCGTTCTTTTTTTGTGATTGAGTTTTTAACTGCGCATTATAATTGCCGTAAAAGCTAATCTTTTCGATTTTCATAATATTATTTTCCCTAACAAAAACACACTTATCTATATAAAGTAAAAAACAAATTTATTTTTGCCTTTTAATAAATCTCCATTTGGGAATATCGGCATGGTAAAATTTTAAAACCAGTAAATCTCCTTCTTCTATGTCAACTTCTTCTCCTTTTTCCAAAAACACAAAAGGTGTATTTTCGTAAACGTTATGAAAGGCTGATTGTATTCTGTTTCTTCCTTTATCGGGTTTAATTAAACCTTTTGAAAAATAAAATATCTGCCCCAACCCTTTAACGTAGTATCCGCCGACCGTAAGCCCGGCGTTAAGCCCCATTTTTGCAAAATTCTTTTTTGAATATCCGACCACCTTTGCTTCCAGAAATTCATCTTCTATTTTTTTAATTTCATTATCTTCGGACGGTATTGAATATGAAACAGGGCGGATGATTATATAGCCGTTTCTTTTTCCTCTTTTCGGGTCAACCGTTTTTACTATTTCGCCTTCAACAACGGCATCTTTTTCAAATACAAGCCCGCTTTCAAAAATGGCGTCTTCAACAACTTTTGCTTTAAACGAATAAATATCTTCTTTTTCCGCAAAGCCGCTCATGCTCTCAACCATAACATTTTCAGCCATGGAAGGAACAAAGGTAAAAAACATAAATAAAGCCGAAATAATAACTCTTTTCATCAAATTAAATTTTAACATATAATATATAGGCATGTGAAATTGTAAAGATGGGAAATAATTATGCTGAATAAAGACGATTCAATTTTAATAATGATTGATGTACAGGATAAGCTTGTAAATATGCTTGATTCTGAAAATAAAGAAAAAGCAATAACAAATTCAAAAAAAATTATACAGGCTTCAAATATACTGAATATCCCCGTGATTATAACCGAACAATACCCGAAAGGTTTAGGTTTAACGATTGAAAATGTCAGAGATTGTCTGAATGAAAAATATTATCCTTATGAAAAAACTTCATTCAGTATTGTTAAAGATGAAAATATTTATAATGCGATAATAAAAGAATCAAAAAAACAAATCGTATTATTCGGCATTGAAGCTCATATATGCGTTTTTCAATCCGCACTTGAATTAAAAGAAAAAGGATATGAAGTATACGTTGTATCAGATATTACATTTTCAAGAAATAATGAAGAAAAAATATCTTCCCTTCAAAATTTAAGACATCTTAATATTCAAACACCGAGCCTTGAAACTGTTCTTTTTATGTGGCTTGAAACTTCAAAAAATCCTTCTTTTAAAGAAATCCAAAATCTTATTAAATAAAAATTTCACCCTGTCTTAAAACTTCGGGTTCTTTTCCCGTGCATAAAACAACGGTTGAAGCAACTCCTTTGGGCGGATTTTCTTTGTCCGGATTAATTATTTTTATTGTATCCCCGAACATTTTATCCGCTTCAATATAATCTTTAACGGGCGGATAATTCGAACGGTTAAGAGAAGTTGTTGCAAGAACATATCCTTCAACATTTTCAACCAAATTCCAAAAACCTTTATGATTCGGGATTCTTATTCCTATCGTTTCTTTATTTGACGTTATTGAATAGGGGCAGATTTCGCTTTTTTCAAATATCAAAGTAAGCCCCCCGGGAAAAAATTTATTGATTAAAATATTTGCATAATCGGGAATTTTTTTAATATAAGGTTTTAAGTATTCAATTTTGGAGCTCATTAAAATTAAAGGTTTATTTTTATCCCTTCCTTTTAATTCATAAATTTTATCAACGGCGGATTTGCTTAAGGGGTGGCACCCGATACCCCAGACCGTATCGGTTTCAAAACCGAAAACTTCATCAAAATTATATTTCAACGTTTTTTCCTTTATTTATTTTTTCTTTTATTCTTTGAATAAGTTCGTTTAAATATTCAATTTTAAATATATAAGAAAGTAAAAAATAGCTTATTGTCATAAAAATTCCGACCGTAACAAGTTTAATAAGACCTGTTATAAAATTCCATTCAATAAAATTTGAATAAATAAAAGATACTGTATATCCGATAACAAAAGTAATTGCGCATGTTAAAAGAATTTTAAGACAGTTTATAATAAGATTTTTATAGCCTATGCTTATATGTTTTCTTAATAAAATCGTAAGCATAAGCCCGTTAAAGAAAGTAACCAGTGCGGTTGATAAAGCAATTCCGTTAATTCCCAGTGGTTTTACGAGAAGAAAATTGAATAAAACTTTAAGTCCTATACAATATATTGCAATAATAAAAGGCGTTTTTGAATTTTTAAAAGAATAAAAAAGTCTTGTGGCGCTGTCTCTTACAACATAGGGAATGATTGACAGTGTTATAAAAAATAAAATATCCGATACCAAAACGCTTGCATCATAATTAAATGCCCCTCTTTCAAGCGCAACTCTTATGGCATCCGTTCTGACCACAAAAATGCATACCATTAAATAGCTTCCCGCATAAATTAAGGTTCCAAGCCCCTTAAGATAATAATGCCTGACTCCTTCCGTATCTTCTTTTGCAACAAGCCTTGAAAACAGAGGAAATAAAGGAACCAAAATTGCAGTCAGAAGCATTCCCGCAGGAAATTGGAAAATTCTGTTTGCATAACTGAAAGCGGTCCATGCCCCTTCTTTTAATTGCGAAGAAAAGAACATATCGACATAAATTCCCAATTGCCCTATTGTGGAACTTAAAAAAGCGGGAAATAAAAGTTCAAGTATGTCGTTAAAATTTTTATTTTTGAAAAAATCAAATGAAGGTTTAAATGAATACCCCAATTTTCTTACGGCAGGCACCTGAAGCAAAAATTGCAATATTGCGCCCGTTACAGTACCCAATGCAAGATAAAACCCAGTATCATCTCCTTTTGTTACAAGAAGAACGATAATAACGCCGAAAGATAACATTGAAGGCGAAATGTTGGGAAGCAAAAATCTTTTATACGTAACCAAAATTCCGTAATAAAGCCCTATTATTGCACCTATCAAAATAATGGGCGACATAACCCGTAATAACATTGAAGCTTTATGTAAAAGCTCGGTATTATTGCCGTTTATTATAATTCTCATAACCCCTTCGGGGAAAAAGAAACAAATGAGCGCAAAAATTGAAAACAAAATAACCGAGAAAGTTTCAAACGTGTTAAAAAGTTTTTTAACGTAATTTTCGGGCTTGGTTGAATAATCGTTTATCAGTTTTGAAAAAACGGCAACCGTTGCGCTGTGGAAAGGTCCTCCGACCCCGCCCAGTATAACAAGAACAAGAGCCGGAATTTGATAAGCGTAGAAATATGCGTCAGACACCATTGTTGCGCCGTAATATTTTGCAACGACGACATCTCTTAAAAATCCCGCAATTTTAGATAAAAGAATAATAACGGCAATCCACCATGCGGCTTTTAAAAGCCCCTGCCCTTCGGTATTTTCGCTTTGTTTGTTTGCGGGAATATCCATTACTTTTCTCCGATTTCAATATAAAATTTCACGGTTTTATTTTTATCTTTTTCGGTTAACGGCTTAAAAATAATTTTATTGTATCCGTTATTTAAATATTCCGTGATATCTGTTTTTAAATTTTTCTTTGTAAAGATATTAATATCGGGGCTAAATTGATAATTATTTATATAAAATTCAATGTTTGAAGCCTTGTTCGGGTTTTCAACAATTAAATAACATCTTAAATTTTCATTTTGTTTTAAAAGCCTTTTTAATTCTTTTTTTAAGGGGCTTCTGTTCGGGTTTTCAAATTTTTCTTTTTCTTTATCTTTTGTTTCAAAATGAAATTCCTGAATATAATTAAGCCCTATATTATTATATGAAACCGTTTTAGGCAGTGTGCCCAAATTAATTCCCCTGTAATAATATTTTAATATGTTTTCATAATCAACGCCGTATGATCCTAAATATCCGGCGCCATACTGGCTCATCCCGACGCCGTGGCCGAATCCGGCGCCAAAAAATATAAATTTATCGGGAAGATTTCTTCCGAGCTTTGTTTTATAAACCCTTTTTCTTCCGTCTATTATCTTTTCTTCTTTTAATTGGGGCATTAATTTAACGGTTATATTTTCTTCTTTTGTTTCTTCATTGTTAAAAACGGCTTTTTCTTTCAATTTTTCTTCTTCAAGTTTTCTTTTTTTCTTTATTTCTTTTAATTCTTTTCTCGATAATTTTTTATACTCTTTTTCGACCGAAAAATTGGCGCTGTATAGAGCAGAGTTATTTTTCTTAAATGTTCTTCTTATCGGGAGTTCTTTTTTAATTTTATAATCTCCGGACGCCGATTTCACTTCAACAACAAGCGCTTTATAAGAATCTCCCCTTTGAAGTATTTTAATATCTTCAAGTCCGTAAAATTCTTTATCTTTATCAAAATAAGGTTCAACGTTTCCTGCTTTTGATTGTTCGATTAATGTTTTATTCAAAACATCTTCAAGCTCAAATCTGTCAAATTCGACCGTCCACCTGTGCCTTGGTGATTTCATATCAAAGGAAGGAACATTTTCTTTAAAAAATTCTTTTATCTCATCTTCATTATTTGTATATTTAACATCATCGTTGTCTTTAACGCTTGTTAAATAAGGCTTATCAATTTTGCCGTTTCCGTATGTATTTATATAGCTTTCGGTTATACCGGAAGCGGTTGATGAATACTGGGCCAAAATCGGCTCAAATTCATATAATGCATATATTCCCAACGTTTTATCAACCGCAGCGCTTGATAAATCATGTTCGCTGTTTGCGCCGAAATATACCTGGCATGATGTTGAATCACAGGTATCATAATAATTGCTGGCGTTATTGGGTCTGTTTGCATAGTTTCTTGCGGCGACCGCCTGCGCCTTAAGGGCTTCAATTCCGAATGAAACGGGCATTTCATTCGGCACAACGCCTTTAAGATAGCTTTGCATATCAAGAACATTTATTATATTAAACCGATAAAGGCTGACCTTATTAAGTTCTATCATTCCTCTGTAATATGCGGGCTCGCCTTTTCTATACAATCCTTTAATTCCTATTTTATCGGGAGATGTTATTATAACGGGACCTTTAGAATTTCTTACGATAAGGCTTGAATTAACATTAATATTAAATACACCGTTTATGATTTTAACTTCGACAAGCCCGCCTCCTTTAACATCAATTCTTGAATTGTCGTCTTCAAGGTCAATTATCGTTGAATTGACGGGAAGTATAAAAACGGCTTTGTCATGGGCATAAGATGAAAAATTATTATTTGAAATCCCGACCCTTATTGTTGTTTTTTCTTCAACGGCAAATGATGAGGGCATGGAAAAAAATAATATTAAAGCTAAAAATAAACTTCCTATAAACTTCATAAGTCTAATTTTACAACAAAAGGCTTTTATAAAACAAATTGAAATAATCGTAAAATTATTTTATGATTACCCTATGCAAAAAAACCTTAAAATAACGCCCTATCTTTTCATATTGCCTGCTTTTATCTTTTTGGGCTTATTTTTCTTTCTTCCGTTTTTTCAAACAATAATAATGAGTTTTTTTGACTATTCAAAAGATATATATAACCCCGAATTTGCTTATTTTTTGAATTATAAAGAACTTTTAAGCTCAAACATTTTTATAAAAACAATTTTAAATACTTTTTGGTTTTTGGCTTTATGCGTTCCTTTCCTTGTCATTTTTCCTCTTTTTGTTGCAATTTTAATTGACCAAAATATTAAATTTAAAAACCTTTATAAATTAATAATCTATATTCCGGTTGTTGTTTCTATTGTCGTTGTTGCAATTGCTTTTAAATGGCTTTATCAGCCGGAAGGGCTTTTGAATTATTTTTTGGGTCTGATAAATATTGAACCTGTTGAGTGGCTCTATAATCCGAACGTTGCAATGGTATCGGTTGCGATAGTTACGATATTTAAAGGTATCGGATATTATATGATGATATATCTGTCCGCCCTTATGGGAGTGCCGAAAGAATTGTATGAAGCCTCCGAAATCGACGGTGCAAATTCAATTCAAAAGCATTTATCGGTAACGCTTCCCCATATAATGCCGGCGGTTGCCCTTGTAAGCACGATTAGTTTAATGTCCGCCTTAAAAGTTTTTGTCGAAATTTACGTTATGACAAAAGGCGGCCCTTTGGATTCAACAAAAACAATCGTTTATTATATATACGAAAGTGCGTTTGAATCTCTTGATTTGGGTTTGGCGTCAAGCGCTTCGGTTATTCTTTTAATTCTTGTAACGGGAGTATCCGTTATAAATATAACCTGTTTTGAGAGGGATAAATACGGGCTATGAAACAGCATATAAAAGGTTTTTTAATACATTTTACATTGATTTTAATTTGCTTATTTTGCCTGCTTCCTTTTTTATGGCTGACATCAACCGCACTTAAAGGAAGCGAAGAAAATATTTTTCAATATCCTCCCGTGTTTTTCCCGAAATATCCGACAATTGAAAATTTTAAAGAAGTTTTAAGGCTTGTTCCGATTTTGAAATATGTTTTAAACAGCTTTATTGTTGCAATTTTTACTGTTATTTTAAATTTAATTTTTTCGTCCCTTGCCGCATATCCTCTTGCAAGAATTGATTTTAAGGGGAAAAACGTCGTATTTTTCCTTATTTTAACGACGCTTACCGTTCCCTTTCAGGCGATTATGCTTCCTTTGTATATAATAATTTTAAAATTAAATCTGGTTGATTCAATGTCTTATATTCAAGGGTATTTGGGCTTGATTCTTCCTTTTTGTGTTAATGCGTTCGGTATATTTTTGTTAAGGCAGGCATTTATCGTTATACCTAAAGAAATAGAAGAACAGGCATTAATTGACGGGTGCAATTCATTTCAGATTTTTTATAAAATTCTTCTTCCTTTAATAAAACCTTCTCTTTCGCTGCTTGCAATTTTTACGTTTGTGGGTTCCTGGGGAGAGTTTTTATGGCCGAGCATTGTTTTATCAAACCAAAATTTATTTACGCTTCCCGTCGGCATTAACGAACTTCAGGGCGCTTTCAGCGCAAATTACAGACTTATAGCATCGGGTGCCATGATATCGATTGTTCCCATTTTATTATTTTTCTTAACGCTTCAAAAATACTTTATTAAAGGAAATACGGAAGGCTCCGTTAAAGGATAAAAAATGTACGATGAAATTTTTCAAAGAAATAAATTATACTGGAATAATGATTTTCAAAATTTTTTAAAAAATAAATTTGTCGCAATAATAGGGCTCGGGGGTGTCGGCGGATATTGTCTGGAGGCTTTATGCCGTTTGGGGATAAATAATATTTTAATAGCCGATTTTGATAAAATTTCAATTTCAAATATAAACAGACAATTAATTGCTCTTAATTCAAACATAGGAATGAAAAAAACCGATGAATATAAAAAAAGGCTCTTTGATATAAACCCGGAGTTAAATCTTATAATTTACGACGGTTTTATTGATGAAAATAACCTTGATAAAATTTTTAAAATTAAGCCCGATTTTATAATTGATGCGATAGATACCGTAAAATCGAAAATATCATTAATAAAATATGCAAAAGAAAACAATATTAATATAATTTCATGCCTCGGTGCGGGAAACAGAATTGACGCAAGTCAATTGTATGTTTGCGATGTATCCGAAATTGAATATAAGGACAATTTTACAAAAAACTTTTTATCAAAACTAAAAAAATATGCGGACATTGAAAATAATTTAACGGTAATCACAAGCAGAGAGCATGCCAAAAATCTTCAAAAAATAAAAAATATTGAAAAAATTGAAAAAGACGACGGGCAAATTGTAGAATTTACAAAATTTACTCCCGCCTCAAATTCAATAGTGCCCGCAGTTTCCGGGTTGTTTGCCGCAAACGAAGTACTAAAAACTTTTTTAGGTGAATTTAATTTAAAATCAAGGAATAATAAGGCTTTATAAGTAATTCTTAAGCATTAATACTTTTGGGCGATAAAATGCCTTAAAATGTAAGTTATTATAATAATGTGAGTCGATGAAACCACCTGTTATCTTAATTCGGGGTTGCGATATAAAATTTTGAACAGGGAATAAATGATTTTGTCGGCTCATTTGTTTTATGTTTGTAATAGTTTTAAAAAAGGAAGCACCTGGAGAATGCTTCCTTTTTATTTATTTTGAAAATTCGCTTCTTATGTGTTACAATATGTCGGCATGTAATAAAAGAGGGCGGGCTATGGCAGTTTTAAAACCCCAAAGCGCCAAAGAAAGAATCATTTTGGCTCTGGATGTTGATACCGTTGAAGAAGCAGAACAACTTGTAATTGAATTGAAAAATTATGTCGGATATTTTAAAATCGGTCTGCAATTGCAAAATTACGGGCTTATGGCGGCAGATACGATAAAAAAGCACGGTTCAAAAGTTTTTTATGATATGAAATTCCATGATATTCCGAACACCGTTGCAAGGGCAAGTGCGAATCTTGTTAAAAAAGGAATTGATTTTTTTGACGTTCACATAAAAGGCGGTTCAAAAATGATGAGCGCAACCGTTAAATATGCAACAGAAACCGCCAAAAAATACGGCTGCGAGATGCCTACAATTCTGGGTGTTACATTATTATCAAGTTTCGGGCAAAAAACCCTGACGCAGGAATTGAACGTCAATATGAGTATAGACGAATACGTTTCAAGACTTGCAAGAACCGCATATGATTCGGGCTTGAACGGCGTTGTGGCGTCAGCGTCCGAGGCTCCCATTATAAGAGAAGAATGCGGGGAAGATTTTTTAATTGTTTGTCCTGCCGTAAGACCCACATGGAGTGTCGTTAATGATCAGGTAAGAGTTGTAACGCCGTCAGATGCCATTAAATCGGGTGTTGATTATATGGTAATAGGAAGACCCGTTACAAACGCCCAAAATAAAGTTGAAGCAATACAGCTTATTATTCAGGAAATTGAAGAAGCAATCCAAAATCAAAAAGAAAAAAGTTTTGTATAAAATAAAGGTTTTTTAAATGATTACAAAAACAATCTTCGGCATACCGAAAGAATTAAAAGAAGATGAATACAGGGTGGCGCTCACGCCGGATTCGGTTAAAATTATTACGGATTCGGAGCATAAAGTTTATATCGAAAAAGATGCAGGGCTTTTATCGGGCTTTACAAACGAAATGTATGTTGAAGCGGGTGCTGAAATTCTTGATACAAAAGAAGAAATCTGGAATAAGGCAAACGTTATAATTAAGGTTAAAGAGCCTCAAAAAGAAGAGTACTCTTTATTCAGGGAAGATCAGGTTATTTTTTCATATATGCATCTTGCGGTTGAAAAAGAACTTGTAGACAATCTTTTAAAGAAAAAAGTTTGTGCAATCTGTGCCGAATCTATCCGCTCAAACGAAGGCGGATATCCTCTTTTAAGACCTATGAGCGAGGTTGCCGGGCGTCTTGCAATTCAATTGGGGGCTCATTATCTTGAATTAAATAACGGCGGTTCGGGCGTTTTATTGGGCGGAGTCCCGGGGGTTCGGCCGGGTAAAGTTGTTATAGTGGGCGGCGGAACGGTCGGCTCAAATGCGGCAAAAGTTGCTCTCGGCATGGGGGCGGATGTTTCCGTTTTGGATATTAATTCAAAAAGACTTGCTTTTTTGGATTTAATTTTTAACGGAAGTATTAAAACACACTATTTTAATACAACAACAATACTTGAAGAAGCCAAAAAAGCGGATGTTCTTGTTTCTGCCGTATTAATTCCAAACAGAAAAGCTCCCGTTTTGATAACCGAAGATGTTGTAAAACAAATGAAAAAGGGTTCGTTTTTAATTGATGTTGCAATTGATCAGGGCGGAAACGTCGAGACGATGGACAGGGTTACATCAATCAAAAATCCCGTGTTTGAAAAGTTCGGCGTTACCCACTGTGCAATTCCGAATCTTCCTTCAATGACGCCCGGAACTTCATCTTTTGCATATTCCTATGCAATTTTACCCTATATTATGCAAATAGCGGAATCGGGAAGTTTTATGGCAATAAAAAATGTTGATTCGTTAGCCTCGGGCGTTAACACTTTCAGAGGCGAAGTTACAAACCTTGAACTGGCTGAAGCTTTCGGGTTTGAACATACGGAATTATCCCTTCTTGTCGGGTTTAAAGTGAGATAAAGATAATGGACAAATCGAAAATAAAAAGAATAGTTTTTAAATTCGGAACAAATATCTTAAAAAATGAAGACGGGGATATTTGTTTATCAAGACTCTATTCTTTTATAGAAGACATTGCAAAACTCTATAAAGAAGGAAAAGAAGTTATAATAGTAACATCCGGTGCCGTTGGTCTGGGTGTTAAAAAACTCGGCCTTAAAACCCCGGAAACCACCGTTGACAAACAAGCCGCAGCTTCAATCGGGCAGCCTATGCTGATTGAAATATGGCAGGACGGTTTTGACAGATTCGGTATAAATATCTCGCAAATTCTTCTTATAGAAGATGATTTTTCGGTAAGAAAAAGATATTTAAGCTTAAGAAGTACATTATCAAGGCTTTTGGAGTGCGGAATAATTCCCGTTATAAATCAAAACGACGTAATTTTGCCTTCAGAACTTGAACATGTAAGTTTTTCCGATAACGATAAATTATCGGCTCTTGTTGCAAGTAAATTAGATGCGGATTTACTTGTTATGGTATCAGATATTGACGGGCTTTTTGATAAAAATCCCAAAATTTACGATGACGCAAAATTAATTCCCGTTGTTAAAGAAGTAACTCCGGATATTGAAAAATTGGCATCCGGCGCTTCATTGGGCGGAAGAGGCGGTATGATTACAAAATTAAACGCCGCAAAAGTTGTTACAAGTTCCGGTTCAAACGCCATGATTGTAAACGGTCTTACAAACGGAATTATAAAAAAAATATTTTCAGACGATAATGTCGGCACTCTTTTTACATCAACAAACAAACTCTCTTCCAAACAGCGCTGGATTGCTTATGCAACAAATGTCAGGGGCGAAGTTATAGTAAACGAAGGTGCTAAAAAAGCGTTAATCGAAAAACAGACAAGCCTTCTTCCCATCGGTGTCGTTATGACAAAAGGAAAGTTTGATTCGGGCGAAGTTATCTGTATATTGGATGAGAATATGAATGAATTTGCAAGGGGCGTTTCAAACTATAATTCGGAAGAATGCGAAAAAATTATGGGCAAACACAGCTCCGAAATTAAAAATATTTTAGGCTATATGCAAAGTGATGATTTAATAAATAAAGATAATCTGGTGGTTTTATAAATGGAAAATAATATTTTGGAAATGGTAAAAAAAGCAAGCCTTGCAAAGGCCAAACTTTTCAACCTTGATACAAAAATCAAAAACGAAGTTCTGGAAAAAATTGCAAAAAATATAGAAAACAATAAAGATAAAATCTATTTTGCAAATAATGAAGATTTAAAAAATGCGCAAATTATGGTTGATGAGGGTAAATTATCAAAAGCGACCTTCGGCAGATTAAAGCTTGATGAAAATAAAATGCGCGATATGATTCAAGGCATTTATGACGTTATAAAACTTGATGATCCTTCAAATAAAATTTTATGGGCAAGGGAGCTGGATGAAAATCTTGTTTTAAAAAAAGTTACCTGCCCCATAGGTTTAATCGGTATAATTTTTGAAGCAAGGCCGGATGTTATATCCCAGATTACATCGCTTGCGGTCAAATCGGGCAATGCCGTTATCTTAAAAGGCGGTAAAGAAGCCGATAATACAAATAAGGCAATATTTGATTTAATAAAAGAAGCGGTTTCATCCGTTAAAGAATTTCCGATTGATGCCGTTAATCTTGTGTTTTCTCATCAAGATATTAAATCAATGCTGGAATTAAACGAATATATTGATTTAATAATTCCGAGAGGCTCAAACAAACTCGTATCATACATACAACAGAATACAAAAATTCCCGTTTTGGGGCATGCGTCAGGGATTTGTCATATTTATGTCGATGAGTCGGCAAAAAAAGATATGGCACAAAATATAATAAAAGACGCTAAAACGCAGTATCCTACCGCCTGTAACAGCGTTGAAACGGTTCTTGTGAATAAAAATTATCCTTATATCGAAGAATTAAAAACCTATCTTGAAAATAGCGGAATTAAAATAATCGAGAACCCCGAAAGATATGATTATGAATATTCCGATAAAATTTTAGCGTTTAAAATTGTTGAGGATTTAAATGAAGCAATTAATCACATAAATACTTTCGGCTCAAGACACACCGATTGTATAATAACCGAAAATGAAGAAAATGCCGAAAAATTTATGACAAGAGTTGATTCGGCAGGCGTTTTCCATAATGCTTCAACAAGGTTTTCAGACGGCTTCAGATACGGTTTCGGCGCCGAGGTCGGAATTTCAACGAATAAAACCCTTGCAAGAGGTCCTGTCGGATTAGACGGTCTTTGCGTGTATAAATACAAATTATTCGGCAAAGGACAAATTGTCGATGATTATGCAAAAGGAATTAAGAAGTTTCACCACAAAGACATTTAGAAAAAAATTATTTTTGTTTTATAATACAATTTAAGCACTTAACAACCGCAATCAGGGAGAAAATTTGACAAATTCAAAGCTAATAGAAGAAATAAAAGCGCTTAAAAAAGAAAAAAATGCGATAGTTCTTGCTCACTGTTATCAAAACGTTGAGATAGACGAAGTTGCGGACTTTGTCGGCGATTCTTTGGGTTTAAGCAAGCTTGCAAGCAAAACGGACGCCGATATTATAGTTTTTGCGGGCGTTTATTTTATGGCGGAAACCGCAAAAATTTTATCTCCCAATAAAAAAGTTCTTCTTCCCAATTTAAAATCGGGCTGCAATATGGCAGATATGATTGATTTAAGAATGGTAAAAGAATTTAAAGCAAAAAACCCGAATATCCCCCTTGTCTGCTATGTAAATTCAACGGCGGAAGTTAAGGCAGAATGCGATATTTGCTGTACAAGCGCAAATGCAATTGAGGTTGTAAAATCTCTGGGCGTAAATAAAGTTCTTTTTGCTCCGGATTGTTATCTTGGAAGCTGGGTTCAATATAATCTTCCCGATGTCGAGATTATATCATACCCCGGATACTGTCCGACACATTTAAGAATAGCTCCCGATGACATTATAAAAATGAAAGAAAAATATAAAAATTCGGTTGCTCTTGTACATCCCGAGTGCAGAAGAGAAGTTGTCAAACTTGCCGATTTCACCGGCTCTACCACACAAATTTTTGATTATATCAAAAAAACCGATTTTGAAACTTATATAATCTGCACCGAAAAAGGCGTATATGACAGATTAAAAAGAGATTATAAAACCAAAAATTTTGTTCTTGTAAATGACAGAGTGGTCTGCCACAACATGAAACAAAACACACTTGAAGATATTTTAAATTCCCTGAAATATGAAAATTACGAAGTAAATGTTGATGAAAACATTGCAAAAAAAGCGCTTAATTCAATTGATAAAATGATATCCATTAAAGGCGGCAAAGTAAGCGTTAATTAAGGAAAAAGCTATGGATGATGAAATTAAAAAAAATTCTGAAGATATGTATGCAGATACCGACTTTTCAGACGATGATTCCGATGAAGAATTAAAAAATGCCGAATTTATTGATATTACCCCGAAAAAAATAAAATTAAACGATACAAAAGATGAAAAACAGTCGATGTTTTATGATGAAAACGATAAACTTGTAGCGGAGCGCATTATTGAAAAAAAATCGGGTAAAGTTATTGAAATTAAATATAATTCATTGGGCAAAAAACAGCTTGTGATGGAAAAAGACAAAGATAAACATTTAAGAAAAACAATCGATTATTACGAAGGCGGCACGGTCCAGATGATAACCGATTTTGAAAAAGACGGCTCGTATAAATCCGTTGTTTTTAACGTCGACGGCTCAAGACAGCAATATGTGGTAAAAAATAAAGACGGTACGGCGGATGCGATATATTATGATGCAGACGGCAAGGGTACAAACGTTTTAATAAAATTTGACGAAAATAAAAACGCAATCGAAAAAAGAATTTTAAAAGATTAGTTTTTATAAATTTTCTTTATGCTTTTCAATATTTTCTTTTAAAAGTTTTTTTAAATCTTTTGTAATTATTATATCGGGGTTTTCCGTTATAAAGTTATCAAGAAGCATATTTGCCTGTTCGACTCTTCCCTGTTTTTCAAGAATAATTGCGGCGGGAATTATGTTAAACGGGTTTTTATCGGTATTATTCAAGAAATAATTCTTTTTAAATTCCATCAGCCCTCTTAATTCATACGCTTTTACAAGGTTTTGATAATATTCAAGCTTCATACAGTCTTTTAAAATTGCTTCTTCAAAAGAAATCTGCGCCATTATTGAAAAATCGTCCCACCCCTGAAGCGGAAGTCCGTTTTTAATTTGAATTTCACCTAAAAGAAGATAAACTTTTCCCAAATTGTTAAAATAAGACCCTGTTGTTTGCGAATCGGGGTTAATTGCAATGGCAATCCTGTATTCTTTTATTGCGGCAAAATAATCTTTATCATGAAAATACATCGTGCCTAAATTATTGTGCCTTTGTGCGGCATTTTCGGCCTTTATCGTGCTTACGATTGAAGCCTGATGTAAATCCGCATTTGAGGACAGTTGAATGCCCAAAAATATTATAAATAAACTTAAAATCTTAAAGCGCAATTTCAAGGTTTTCCTTTGAAAAATCAAAATCGACCGTCATATTCTGGAAATCTTTATCCAGCATATCAAGAATATTATCATCATAATTCGGGTCATAATGGAAGAAGTATAATTTTTTTGCTTTGGCAAGTTTTGCCGTTTCAATTGCCATATTAAAGGTTGAATGCCCGTAGCCTTGTCTTGGCATAACGGGGGAAATATAATCCTGATGTGTATATTGTGCGTCATGAATTAAAACATCACATCCGTATGCAAATTCAATAAATTTTTTATCGGATCCGACGTAGCATTCTTTATCCGTTGCATATACAAGCGTTTTATCCCCGTAGCTTATTTTTATGCAAAGACATCCGTTTTTGGGGTGTGCCGTTGTTTTATATGCACTTATTATAATGTCTTCTTCCTCTTTCTTATAGTTATTGAATTCCGAAGAATTGACAAGAATATGTTCATTATTTTCTTTTATGACCAAAATGTTTCTCTGACTGAAAGAATGTATGTTTAAAGTTCCCTGTATTTCTTCAAGGCTGACGGGAAATCCTTTGTCAAACAAAAGAAGCGATAATGTATCTTTTAATTTGTCCTTATTTGTATCGGGACCGTATATTTCAAGATTTGTTGTTTTAATAAATGCGGGTGAAAAGAAAGGAAGCCCCTGAATGTGGTCTTGGTGAATGTGGCTTAAAATAACGGTTGCATTAATAGGTTCTCTTTCATCCGTTGAATTACCCGATAAAATATGTTCTCTTGTAAGGTTTTCTCCAAGTTCGATTATTCCCGTTCCGGCATCTAAAATTATAAGTCTGTTCCTTACGTTTACTTCAACGCAGGCGGTATTTCCGCCGTATTTCAGGTGGGTTGCTTTCGGTGTCGGATATGACCCTCTTATGCCTCTGAATTTTACCCTAAATTCCAAGTTTGTTTTTATCCTTCAATGTTTTCCTGTTGTTCTTTTTCAAGTTTTTGCTGCTTTTTTAAGGCCTTCTTCGCTTCTTTTTCGGCTCTTTTTCTTTCTTTTTCAGCTTTCTTTTGAGCTTTTTTCTGCTGTTTAATTGCCTGTTTTTCTTCTTTTGTGGGCTTAATTTTTGGAACGTACCCTTTTCTTATCATGATTTCATTATTTCTGTCAGACGCCTTCCCCTGAAAGGCAACGGAAGCAATTAAACCCTGTTTGCTTATTTCCTGTATCTCTTTTAAATTTGTTTCAAACATCCTGAACTGAAAAATAACTCTGTCGTTATAATTTGTAATGTTTACAACCCTGAAAGCGTTGGGGTATGTAACCAAAGAAGGTGAAGCAACATGGATTACGTTTCCCTTTCTTATTATTCTTGCCGTATGGTAGTGTCCCGCAAAAATTGCAATCGGAACTTTTTCATATTTTTGTAAAACTTCCAAATAGCTTTCGGGGTTAATCATCCTGTGATGTTCGCTTTTAATCGGCTCAATAACCGGATGGTGCTGGAATATGATAATAATTTTATCCTGATTGGCGCTTATTTCGTTATCAAGAAAATTCAATTGTTCTTCGGATATATAACCGTTAGATGTAGTTCTTTCATTTATCGTGGTATCAAGAACAATTACCCTGTAATCTTTATTGGGTGAAAACGCAAAATATGCGCTTCCAAACTGCTGATAAGGATTGCTTCTTGTAATAATATCAATTACCGTATTTTTATCAAGAAGCGATTTTATAACATTTCCGTTTTCATCCGTTAATTCGCTTAATTCGGCGTCCGCAAAGGCGCTGTCGTGGTTGCCGAAAACAAGCAGCGAGGGGTGGTTTAATTTTGACAGTGTCGTAAAAAATTCTCTATATAAAGCTCCTGTCGGCTCATCCACCATATCGCCCGTAAATACTACAAAATCAAGCCCTTTTATTTTATTTAAGGTTTGCACCGTATCTTTAAAAAGCTCTTTTGAATGCGATAAAACTTTATATGCCGTATCCTGTCCGTCAGAGATATGAACATCGGTTACCTGTGCGAACTTTAATTCCATATCGTTGAAAGAAAAGTCCGCTCTTGCCGAATTTATACTAAAAAGAGCAACAATCAAAAATAAAAAGGTTTTTAAAAATTTATTTTTCATCTCTTATGCCAATTGTTCAAGTTTGTCTAAAAGTTCTTTATGCTCATTTGCAAATGCTCTTCCCCTTGCTTTAATTGCATAGCTTAAAGCCAAAGGCAGATTGAGCGCTTCAAACGATTCAAGATTTCTGTAATATAATTCTTCAAAATTATCGGGTATTCTAAGCGACCAGTTTTGATCACCCGAGGTCCCGGGGACATTATACGTTTCTTGAATACCGAAAAAGTCCGTAAAGAAAATTTGTATATTTTGTGCTTTTGATGCAAAAATTTCGACCAGTTTTGAAAAAGCAAGGAATTTATCATCCGTATACAATTTATGCCTTATCATATCCTGTCCGTCAAATTCGCTGTATAAATCCGCCATTAAATTATTAACATGCGGCGTGTCGGCTTCCGTGTTAATCATATCTTTTGCCCAGAGTCTTATCGGACGGTTATCATGGGTGCCTGTCATTGTCCAGGAATTTTCGACAATGTTTTTACATCTGTAAGGGTGGTTTTCTTCCGTAGGGATTACAAACTGTACAAGTTTCATTCCCGCAAGCTGATATTTTTCCATAACCTTGACAACCGGATATGTAAGTGTTCCTAAATCTTCCGCAACGATTGCACTTTTATCAAGCCCTGCTTCAATTGCACTTTGAATAACGATTTTTTCAATCATTCTTCCGTAAAGTTTAATTTGCTCATCCGTTAATTGTTTAACCCAGTTTTCTTCATCGGGTTTGTATTCGGGGTTTGTATCATCAATTGAAATTATTGAATATTTGCTTAATTCGGGATGATTCGGAGATGAATATAATCTTCCCGCACCTTCGGACACTTTCGGTTTACACCCTTTTTTATAAACCCAGGGGTCGATTAAACCTACGGTGTGATCTATTCTGACGCCGCCGGGGTTTTCTTTAAACATTTTTAAATATAATTTTTTCATCAGCTCTCCGCCTTTTCCCAAAGAGCCGTCTTTATTAAAGAGTTTCTCCGGATCCATCACGTTAAAATCCCAGGCCTGTCCGTCTTTTGAGAAATAATCGGGCGGACATCCCAATGACCAGCCTTCTAAAAATAAAGACTGATAAGCCCAGCAGTCTCTGTCTGAAAAAGCAACCTGTCTGTCCGCTATCATTTTTATATTGTGTTTTTTTGCAAATTCTCTTGTTTCATCCGATTGTTTTGAGATGATAAATTGAATTAATTTATATTTTTCAATTACATTTTTATATTTTTTTGAAATTTCTTCTATTCTTTTTTCAGCCTCTTTTTTATCGGCTTTATACAATAAATTTTTATCAAGCTCGTTTTTCCACTTCGGCCAGTATTCTCCGCCGTTTTCAATGGATAAAGCTTCGTATAGTGCGTCATTATCAAGGAAGAAGGCGTTTTCTTTTTTAAATTTATCAAATTCTTCGTTTAATTTTTTATCGTTTAATTTAACAAAATTATGATAAATTTCATCACCCGCCATATCATACATTTTGACCGCATATTCGTATGCAGCTCTGTTTGTGCCTTTTTTGGGGTTATTTTCAACGATTGTGTCAAATGTTTTTTTGGATAATAAATTGTGCCATTTTGTTTCCGTCAGGCTCTCAAGATCCATAAACAGGGGATTTTGGGAAAATACCGTTCCCGTATAAGGGGAAGCATCCGATGTTTTTGTTTTTCCGTTAGGACCCAATTGAATAACGTTGAACATATCTCCCAAAAAGCCGATTAAATCTTTTGCGGCATTTGAATTATATGTCCCGAAACCCGTATCTTCACCCTCTCTTGAAGGAAAACTCACGCCGTGGCAAATAAGCGCCATATGTTTTTTTCCTAAAACTTTAAGTGCGTCCGATACGGTTTTTTTGTATTCTTTTGTTATTTTTTGTACTTCCTGAGCCTGCATTTATTTGTTATCCTTCCTAAAAACAAGTTATATCTTTAATAAGAAAGTCCTCTTTTTTCAAGATATTCTCTTACGGTGTTTAATGAAGATTGGACTATTCTTGTTATTCTTGAGCTTGAAAGCCCGACCATCTGAGCGATTTGTTTAACCTGCATATTTCTGTAAAATCTGTATTCAACAATGGTTCTGTCTTTTTGCGGCAATTTTGCGATTGCTTCTCTTATAATTCTTCCCAGTTCCGAAATTTCAGCAGTTTCATCGGGTGTTGCATGGTTATCTTTAATGAAATCAAACGGCGAATCGTTATCGGATGAGGCAGAAGCTATTGAATCAATGGATAAGATTGTTTCATAAATTGCCTCCCTTACTTTTGTCGGGGAAACATCAAGGCTTGAAACGGCTTCGTTTTGAACGGATTCATTATCATCGTATTCATCCGTGTCATCTTTTTTATGCTTTAAGGTGTACCATTTGTATCTGTTTCTAAGTTCGTTTCTTATTGCCCATCTGACGGCTGTTGCAATATATGAGGAATTATATTTTTCCAATTGTTCATCCGTTTTATTTTTAATCAGAGCCTGGACGGCAATAATACCTATGGAGACAAGTTCTTCGCATTCTACCATGTGCGAAGGAATTCTCCTGTACTCCACTTTTGCTACCTTTTGGATAATATCAATGTAATCTTTTAGTCTTGATTGAGCCGTCATAATCATCAGAGTTTAAAAATGCCACATTTTAAGTCAATTTTACAATCTTTTATGCTTATTTGCAAATAGAACCGATTATTTATATTAGTTTAAGAATTTTCTTCTTTTTTACCATCGTTTTCTTTTTGTTCTTTTTTACCGTAATATTTTTCATCATTTGCCCGTTGAATTTTTTTCATTTCTTCAATTTTGGCTTTTATCTGTTCCTGTTTTTGTTTTTTGGTGTTATAAACAAAAATTAAAATCTCTGCCACCGCTTTATATAAATCGGGCGGAATTTGCCTGTTAACGTCAACAAGGCGGTATAGTGCACGTGCAACCGGCGGATTTTCAATAACTGGAACATCATGCTTTATTGCAATTTCTTTAATTTCTTTTGCAAACAATTCCGCCCCCTTTGCAACAAGCATCGGTGAATCCATTGTTTCCGCATCATATTTAAGTGCACATGCCACATGTATCGGGTTTGTAACAACAAAATCTGCATCGGGAACTGCATCTTGCATTGCTTTTCTTAACAGCTGCTGCCTTTTTTGCCTCAATGCCGCTTTAACGTGGGGGTCGCCTTCAGAGTTTTTGTATTCGTCTTTCACCTCTTTAAAAGACATTTTTTGATCCTGCATAAATTTCCACTTTGTAACGCCGTAATCCATTGCGGCAATAATTAAAAACGCAATTCCCGCTTTAAGGACAAAATCTACGATTAATTTACCGAAGGTATATAATGTTGCAAACTGGTTTTCAACAACCGCAAGCCCTAAAATTGCGGGAAAATGCTCCATATAAACCATCCAGCCGATAATACCCAGAATTACAACTTTTGCAATGTTTTTAACAAGTTCAAACAGGGTTTTTGGGTTCATTAAATTTTTAAAATATTTTGTGGGATTTAATTTATCGGGCTTTGGAATCAGGGGGGTAATCGTAAATAAAGGCCCAACCTGAATTAAATCACCGATAATTGAAACCAGTGCCGCAAGACAGATAATCGGAAGAATGATTAAAATAGTGGGAATTAAAGTTACGGACATTAAATATCTTATGCCTATTTCATCAAAATTGGCGTTTGGTATCTGTTCGTATAAATTTGAAAATAACCCCGCAATCTGCGTCCATATAAAAGGACCAAGCGAATAAATAATCAAAAACATAACAATTAATGAAATTGCGGTTGAAAAATCTTTTGATTTTACTACCTGACCTTCTTTTCGCGCTTTTCTCAGTTTTTGCTGGGAAGCTTCAAACTGTTTGTCTTCATCACCCATGGTTATAATTATAACGTGAACTTTTTAAATTCAAAATCATGGGGCAAAAAGTTTGTGTTAAAATACGATTTGAAAGTGAGTCAATTAATTTGAGAGGAAAATTATTATGATGACAACAACAAAACAAAATCTGGAAGTAAAATTAAATTCCGAAGTTGATTTTCAAAGCTATCAAACCCTTGCAAAAGAAGCGGTTGAAGATATTAAATCCCGTGCGGGCAAAAAAGGACAGTTTTTAAACTGGATTGATTTTCTTCCCAATAACCAGATAAATAATATAAATACTCTTTATTCTTTATATGAAAAAGCAAAAAATTCGGGGTTGAACGAGCTTGCAATTTTAGGTATCGGCGGTTCAAGACACACGACCGAATCAATTGTTAAAATATTCGGCGTTGATAAAAATATTCATTTTTATTCATCGGTTGATCCGATAAGTTTTGAAAGATTTGCAAAAAATCTTAATTTGGATAAAACTTTATTTCTCGTTGTTTCAAAATCGGGCGGAACGCTTGAAACTACAACCGCATACAATGCGGCAAGAAAATTAATGCAAAATTATTTAAATAAAGAAGATGTTTCAGACAGATTTTTTGCAATGACGGACGCTTCAAGCGAAAAAAGCGCATTAAGACGCCTTGTTGATAAAGGTGAATTATCGGCTTCGGGATTTGTCCATGATGATGTCGGCGGAAGATTTTCGATTTTTGATGATGCCACGATTTTCACTCTTTTCTTTGCGGGCTTTTCAAAAGAAAAAGTTCTTGAACTTCTTAAAGCTTCATTGAATGCTCAAAAAGTTTATCTGAATGACGATATTAATTTAAACCCCGCTTTAAAACTTGCCGCATTTAACGTTCAATCCAAATTGTCCGGCAAAAACAAACATTTTGTTGAATATTTCGGCGATGCATTTATGGGAACGACATTATGGGAAAAACAATTAAAAAATGAATCTTTAAAATCAAGAATTTCAACCGATACTAACGTGGGCCCCGGGTATCTTCACTATAATGCGGAAGCCGACTTGGATTTTGAAAATAAAGATTCATTCTTTACTTTCGTATACGTAAAAACAACCGATAAAACAACAAATGCGGTATTATCGGGTGTTATAAGCGCATATTCAAAAATGCACCCGGTATCTGTTATTGAAATAGAAGATATAGACCCTCTTTCAATTGCCCAATTTATTGAATTGAAACATTTTGAAACGCTGTATACGGGCAATATGCTCCGTCGCAAACTCGGCATTATGACCCCCGAAAACGAAGCGCTTCAGGAAGTTTTGCAGCCTAACGTTGAAATTTATAAAAAAGAAGTTAAAAAAGCTTTGGCCGAAATGTAATAATTAAAATAAAAAAGCAGCTTTTTAATTTTTTAAGAAGCTGCTTTTGTTTTGCAATTTTTTTGTTATGTAATAGAATAAAGGTTATGGAAAATAATTTTTTACTTGAAATATTAACCGAAGAACTTCCTTATCAATTTATACCGTCTGCGGAAGGACAATTAATTGAGCTTTTTAATAAGCTTTTCAATGAAAATAAAATCAATTATAAAAACATTAAAACCTATGCAACCCCGAGGCGTCTTGCCGTTTTAATCGAAGGTTTGGATGAAAAACAACAGGATATTATAAAAGATATAAAAGGTCCCGTTGTAAATATTGCACTGGATGAAAACGGAAACTATACCCCCGCTGCAATCGGTTTTGCAAAGAAAAACGGAATTTCAACAGACCTTTTATATGAAAAAGACAACTATATATATGCAAAAGTTGAACAAATAGGAAAAACTTCAAAAGAAATTTTGGAAGATAACCTTAAAGCAATTATAATGAAGCTTCAAGGCCCCCACTTTATGAGATGGGGCTGTCATGATGAAAAATTTTCAAGACCCGTTGAAAATTTGGTTGCAATTTTAAATGATGAAGTTTTAAACGTTGAAATTTTTGACAGAAAAGCGACAAATAAAACCAAAGGCCACAGATTTTCAGATGTAAAAGAGGTTACAATAACGGATCCTCTTAAATATTGTGAAATTTTAAAAATCGCAAACGTTTATGCCGATGTTGAAGAAAGAAGGCAATTAATTATTGATTCGGCATCAAAAAAAGCCGAAGAAAATAATTTAAAAATTGATTTTTCAAATCTTGAAGATTTGCTCGATGAAGTAACTTATATAACTGAATATCCCGTTCCCGTTATTTGCGAATTCAAAAAAGAATATCTTCAAATTCCCGATATTGTTACCGTTACCGTTATGTCAAAACACCAAAGATATTTTCCCCTTTATGAAAAAGACGGAAAATTATCAAATAAGTTTATTACAATGGCAAATTTTGTCGGAAAAGACGAAGAATCTTTTAATAATATAAAAGCCGGAAACCAAAGGGTTATATCTGCAAGGCTCGAAGACGGCAAGTTTTTCTATGATGAAGACATAAAAACACCCCTCATAGATAAAATCCCCTCTCTTAAGGGAATGACATTTCAAAGGGGTTTGGGAACTTTATCGGACAAAACAAACCGCATAGAAAAATTATCATCATATATAGCGGATAAATTAAACATTGATTATAAAGACGATATTCTCCGTGCCGCAAAATTATCCAAAGCCGATTTATCAACGAAGCTTGTTTTTGAATTTACGGAACTTCAGGGGTTTATCGGCGAAAATTATGCTCTTAAATCAAACGAAAAGGAAAACGTTGCTCTTGCAATTAAAGAACATTATTTTCCTTTGAGCGCAAATTCTTCTCTTCCTTCAAAAATCGAAGGTCAGATTATTTCAATTGCGGATAAAATTGACACAATCTGTGCGGTATTTTTATCGACCCAAAACGACAAAAAGAAAAAACGCCCGACGGGTTCAAACGATCCTTTGGGTGTAAGACGCGCCACAATCGGAATTTTAAGAATAATTCTTACATTCGGATTAAATCTTGACTTGTCCGATTTAATCCGGGAATCAATGAATTTAATCTCAAAAGAATTTAATATAAAAATTGAAGATGAAACATTTGATGAAATTCTTGATTTTATTTATTCAAGACTAAATGTAATTTATGAAAAAACTTATGACAGTGATGTTTTAGCTGCATGCAAAAATACAAAGCCTCTTTCCGATTTGAATTTGTGGCTGAACAGAGTTCATTATGTTCAGGAGTTTGTTTCAAATAACAATGAAGATACAAATGAAATTTTGGAAGCAATAAACAGAGTCTTAAGAATTATGGCAAACCATAAAACAACAAATGAAATAAAAACCGTTCTCTTTGAATCGGAAGAAGAAAAGACCCTGTTTGACGCAATTGTTCAGGCTCCGCAGATAACGTTCGAAAATATATCGGATATTAAATTTTTCATTAATCCTTTGCACAATTTCTTTGATAAAGTTCTTGTAATGGATGAAAACGAAGAAATCAAAAATAACAGGCTTAATTTATTAGGTATTCTTGCAAACAGATTTAATTCAATCTGTGATTTTTCAAAAATTGTCTCCGGATAAAAGGTTTTATAATGAAAATTCTTTTTGTTACGGACTTATGTCCGATTGAAAGAAAAGAAAAACTCCCTATAACGCTTTTAAATTTTATTCTTGATTTTAAAAGCTTAGATCATGAAGTTATCCTTTTAAGACCAAATATTATCCCGAATATAATAATAAGAAAAAGAAAAATCCTGCCCGAAGGCGAATATGAATATTTTGGCATTAAATGCATTAATAAAAATTTTTTCACCCCTTTTTTCAATAAAAAAAGCTTTGAATTTTTAAAAGATTATAAATTTGATATTATATTATCTCACATGCCATCGGGCATTCTTGCGGCAAATAAAATTTCAAAGCTTCTTAATATTCCTTATTTTGCAGCGGTTCATTCAAGCGATATTACCGTTTTAAAAAGTTATAAATATTTTTATTTAAGATATGATATGAAAAAAGCCTATCTTGAAGCAAAAAAGGTTTTACCGAGAGCCTTTTGGCTTAAAGATGAAATAGAAAGAATAATTCCCGATATAAAAAATAAAACTTTTGTTATTCCTTCAGGTATTGATGAAAAAGAAATTTCAAATTTTGATGAAGTAAATTCTAAAGCGGATAAATTTTATGGTATACCATTAAAAATTTTTTCTGCAGGCTCTCTTATTAAAAGAAAAAATTTCCAATCTTTAATAGAAGCTGTTAAAGATACGGATGATGTTGAATTAAAAATTGCGGGTTCGGGGCCCGAAGAGAATAAATTGAGAAAATTAATAAAAAAATATAATTTAAAAAACAAAGTAAAACTTTTGGGGCAAAAATCAAAAGAAGAAATATACAAGCTTATGGAAGAATCAAGTGTTTTTATTTTGCCGTCATTAAACGAAACATTCGGTATGGTATACTTAGAGGCGCTATCTAAGGGCTGCATTACTTTATGCAGTGAAAATTCAGGCATGGCGGGATTTATAGTTAATAATAAAAACGGTTTTTTGATTGAGCCTTCTTCTTCTAAAATTAAAGAAAAAATAAATGAAATAAAGAACTTAAATAACCCCGAAACAATAATAAAAAATTCCCTTATAACCGCATCCGATTTAACAAGAGAAAAAGCGGCAAAAAATTATTTAAATATAATTCAAAATATTCTTTTTTAAGTTATAATCATTTGTATTAAATTAAATAAGGAATTAAACAATGCAGGCAAGAAGAGCTTCAAGAGAGCTGGCTTTAATATTATTTTCACAGCTGGGTAAAGATATAGATAAATATAATTCGGTTGATTTTAAAGATATAGTTCTAAATTCCGTAAGAACCTTAATAGGAAATTCGGAAGACGAACTTCAGGTCGCAACAAGCGAATTATCGGAATTTAAAGATTATATCATTGAATATGAAAACAACCACAAAGATAACCTTGAAAGACCGCTTGACGCGCCGAACATCCCCGTTAAAGTTCCGATGACGGATAATATGGTTCAAAAAATAGATACTCTTTTATCAACTGCCGAAAAAACCCTCTCTGCTCTTGAAGTTGCCGAATTAAGCATATTGTCTGACAGAAATGATGTTAAAAAATATGTTGAGTTAATTTTCAGGACATATAAAGATAAAAAACAGGAAATCGATAATATTATTAAACAATATGCAATCGGCTGGGACATTGAAAGACTTTTTAAAATTGACAAAGACATTTTAAGAATTGCAATAATCGAGCTTGTATATATTAAAGACGCTCCCGTTAAAGTTGTAATTGATGAAGCGCTTGAACTTGCAAAAAAATATTCAACCGATGAATCTCCTTCTTTTATAAACGGAATTTTGGCAAAAGTGGTTGAATCTTATGTTTAATTTTTTTAAAAAAAAAGAAGATAATAAAGAAAACTTCTCGGCTTTTGAAACTCTGAAAAATGCCGTTTCAAAAACATCGGATACGCTTGTTAAAAGTGTTTTAAACATTGTTTCAAGCAATAGTGAAATTGACGAATTTATTCTTGAATACATTGAATCGGCTCTTATTAAGGCGGATTTGGGCGTTGACCTTTCAACTTCAATCGTTGAAAATATAAAAAAGAATAGTATTAAACCCGATAATATCAAAAGCTTTTTAAAATCCGAATTTGAAAACATTTTAAATCTTGCCGGCTCAAACATTCTAAAATTTGACCGGGATAAATTAAATATATATTTTATAACGGGCGTTAACGGAGCCGGAAAAACGACTCTGATAGGAAAGCTTGCATACAGATTTAAAAATGAAGGCAAAAAAGTCCTTCTTGCTGCCGCTGACACATTTAGAGCGGCAGCCGAAGAACAGTTGGATATCTGGTCAAAAAGAGCAGGTGTTGATATTGTAAGAGAGGATAAGGCGGATGCGGCATCCGTTGTATACAGGGCAATTGAAAAAGCAAAAGCCGAAAACTATAATGTTCTTATAGTTGATACCGCAGGCAGACTCCAGAATAAATTTAATCTGATTGAAGAATTAAAAAAAATTAAAGGCGTCATTGATAAAAAGGCGCCGGAGGCCAATTTTGAAAGCGTTCTTGTTTTAGATGCCAATCTCGGGCAAAACGGCTTAAGCCAGGCAAAAGTTTTTAAAGAGGCGGTTGAAATAACGGCCGTTGCCCTGACCAAATTGGACGGCTCTTCAAAAGGCGGGGTTATTTTTGCCGTTGCAAAAGATTATAATCTTCCCGTTAAGCTTATAGGAGTCGGCGAAAAAATTGATGACTTAAAAGATTTTGATAAAGACGAATTTATAAAAGCAATCTTTTAAAAGATTGCTTTTATTATTAAAATGTACCTCTTAACATCTCGCCCACAAACTCTTCAAGGTCTATTCCGAGAGGTTCTTTCGGCTTATCAAGCTCTGCACATTTTCTTTCCCATTCGAGCAATGCGGCTTCTTCTTCGGGGGTAAATCTCCATTTTGTATTATTGCCGTTTTTTTTCATTCCCCAAATGTTGGAACTTATAATTCCTTTTTTGCCGCCCGACATTTCGCCGTATTTTTTTCTTAGTGTTTTTGTGCCGTATTCCATAATTTCATCCGGCACCTGCGACATATGACATCTGGGATAAATCGTCCCTGTGCCGATTTTCGGAACATTGCCGTTTCTCATATCTTCTATTGTATTTTGCACCGAATAATGCTTTTTGTCATCAATAATTGCCGGCATATCATCGGCAAAATATATATATGCAACACCGTCTCTTAAAGGATTTTTTGTTTTGGGGTCTGCAATGTATCCCAGTTCATTTATTTTTTCCGTTGTTTTTTCGTATAATCTTGCGGTATTATCGCTTCTTAACCTTTTATCCGCTTTACTGCAAGCTTTGGGAAAGGCTCTTGTTATTGTATCGTAAAATTTTGGAAAAGTTGTCGGGGTATCATCGTGATAAGTAAAAAGTGCAATACAAACGGGAACCATTTTTTCAACCGTTTCATTTGCTGCTCTTCTGTACGGGAAGCCGTACGGATCGCCTTTTGTATCTTTTGAGCCTTGGCTCATGCACTCTCCCAAGTAATCCACAATTCTTTGTGCATTTTTATCATTCTGTTCAAGTTCTTCCTGTGTTAAAAGATACGGACCGTATACTCTTTCGCCGTTTCCGTTATATCGGGGCCGTTCGGCTTTGCCTTTAAAATAAAGAGCATTCGGGTGTTTGTTTAAATCCGCACCTGTTGTCGTACTTGTGGAAGAAGGAATTTCAGGGGAATTTTTTACGTCTGTTCTTTTTAATCGGGGTGTATTATTTTTGCTTTTATCTAAAAATTCGCCCAAGCTTGCTCTTGTAACCGATAATCCCATTTTTACAACACTTTCTTTAAATTTTCGGTAATGGCTTGTAACTATTTTTGAATTCTAACAAAAAAATGCCCTTAAAACAAGGCTGAATCCGTTTTTTCTTCATAATTATTAATATTTTTTTTAATTATTATGTCATACCATAAAAAACTTTTATGATTTGTCAAAATTCTTTTTATATAAGCTTTTCGCCCTTATAAAAATTGCCCGAAATTAAATATTTTAAAATTAAATTTATAAAGGAGAAATAAGTATGTATAAAATAATTGCGGATAATGTTGAAATTAATGATATAAATGCCCAAAACTGGGTCATTGAATATAAAAACTTAATTATGCCGAAAAGACAAAAGCTGTCCGATTACTATGACGGCAAAAACGAAATCATAAAACAAAATGCGGTTGAAGGCCGTCCAAATTATTCAATTAACGTTAATATGGCAAAATATATAACGGACGTGGCAACGGGATATACATTCGGAAAGCCCGTTTCATATTCCGTTGCCGATGATAAAAACAAGCGCCTTTTGGATATTTTGCTATCCGTAAATAAAGAAAATTTTTCCGATGAGCTTGATTATCAAATAGGAGGCGACATGTCGGTTTTTGGCGTCGGATATCAGCTTGTATATTATAATAATAATACCGTAAAATTCAGGCGCTTAAACCCTCTTAAAACTTTTATGGTATGCAATAATTCTATCGAAGAAGAAAATTTTGCGGCAGTATATTTCCATGATTACATTGAAAATAAAATCTTCAAAACACGGGTATACATTTGGGATAAAACTTTTTTATACGTATTTGACGGTGTCTTAAATTCTTTTTCTTTAACAAGAAAAACTTTTCATTATATGGGGCAGATTCCCGTTATTCAATCTTTGAATAACGATGATGCTTACGGCGATTTTGAATCGGTTCTTGATTTATTGGATTCTTTAAGTCTTATGGTATCCAATAATACAGATGATCTTCAATCAATATCAAATGCAATTTTATCGGTGTCGGGAGCCAAATTGGATGAAGAAGAAATTAACCAGATAAATAAATTTAAAGTTGCAAATCTTCCCGATGGCGCTTCAATGCAATGGGTGGTCAAAAATTCGGATATTAATGCGGTTTTGGGGCAGATAAAATATCTTCTTGATTTTATTTTTCAAATTTCAATGGTGCCTGATTTAACGGATGATGCTTTTGCGGGCAATCTCTCGGGTGTTGCAATGCAGTTTAAAATGTGGGGAATTGATCAGCTGTATTCATCCAAAATAAGAAAATATAAAACCGCTCTATATAAAAGAATACAAATGATTTTAAGAATTTTCGGAAAAGACGAAATTATACCCGATATTTTTTCAATCAGTTTTTATAAAAATCTTCCCGAAAATATGGCGCAGGATTATGAAATTGCAAAAAATTTATCAAATATTTTATCTCTAAAAACCGTTCTTAAAAATCTTTCAATAGTTGATGATGTTGAAGCGGAATATAAAGCAATCTTAGAAGAAAAAACCCGCAGTCTCCCCTAAAACCCTTTTCCCCTTTAAATTTTATTTTGAAGGGAGTGGTGGCACTTATAAGACATCTAAAAAGCACTTATTTTGCGCTATTTTTAATAGCGCCTTTTTTTAATTTTAAATTAGTGTTATTATATAATTTATGAAAAAGATTTTTGTATTGTTATCTTTATTATTTATAATCCAATCCGAAGTTTTTGCGATAAATTTCGGAATGTATAAGCCTGAAGAAGATTACGGGCTTATTGACGGAATTAAATTAAATTTTGACAGAAGAGAAAGAGAAGAAGCGGGAAAATTTATCCAGCTGAAACAGGATGTTCCGGGCGAAAAAGAACGTATGGAAAAAGAAAAAGCCCAATATGATAAAGATAAAGACCAAAAAGCGGATGATGAATATCAAATGTTTAAATTTATGCTTGATGATACAATTCCGTTTTAATTTATGCTATGCCATAAAAAAATTATATTATTAAAAAACCTCTCAAATTTTGAGAGGTTTTAATTTTGTCTATACTTACAGGATGTTTGATGTAACAATGAAGTGAACCCTGCATCCCGATGAATTTTCGGGTTTGTTTCCGATAGGAACGCCGATATAAACGTTAGCCGATAAGTATCTTGTAAGTTTTAAGATTGCACCGCCGCCCACTGACATAATATAATCCGGTCCGTCGTTTGAGACGTGTCTGTTGCCGAACCAGCCGATATCATAGAAGCCGGCAAGTCTGATACTGTCGTCAATAAAGTGTAATTTTTCAGGTAATACCATTCTTAAGAACGGAACAGGGAATCTTAATTCAACCGAACCTGCGGCGCCGTAGTCTTTCAAGAAGAATGTTTCTTCATAACCTCTGACGGTTGACATACCGCCGAAACTCATTCTTTCTGACGGCAATAATGCTCTGTTTGCCCATTGGCCTTTAGCCTGAATAATTGCCGTTGATCTGAACGGCAGCACCTGAATTCTTGCAAGGTTACCGGTCAATTTCCAGCCTCTGTTTGAAGGAATGCTGTCTTTAAATGAACCTGACGTATCCAGACCCATATCAAGGCTGTTTGTTGCGCCGAACCAGTTTAAGCCGACCGATGTTCCGACGTTTGCAAACCATTTGCCGTAAAAGTCGTCTTTGATACTTGTTAAGTTAAGTTTTAAGTTGCGGCTTCTGTATTTGTATAAATCTAAACCGCCAAGCCACGTGCTTTCCGTGTTTCTTAAATCAAATCCGATATCGCCGTATAATTTATAGTTATCTGTTTTAACCAATCTTCTTGAAATACTGAAGAATAAGTTGTGCGATTTTGATTCCAGATCAAAAACTTCAAAAGCTCCTGCGGGGCTTGCACTCGAATAAGAATAACCTACGTTTAATTTTGTTTCTTTGGTTGCCGTCAAAGGAACGCTGTACATTACACCCTGACCGAACGAATGTCTTGCCAAGGTTGTTGTTGAATATAACTGGTCGCCAAATCCGGTTAAGTTATACAACCCTGCAAAGAAGATTGCCCTGTGAAGACCGGTATAAGATGTACCCATATCGTCCCATCTGAAGTCAAAGTCAAGAGGAAATCTGTCTTTAACCGTTAATTCAAGGTCCGTTAATTCCGCCGACTCTTCGTTGTCTTCCAATGAAATGGCGCCCGTCATATACCCTGAAGCGTTCATTTCTTTTAAAGATTCTCTGATATCGTTAACGTTTAAAAGGCTTCCCGGTTCAATATATTTATCTCTTAAAAACTGATTATTTAAATAAGATGTTCTGTTCCATTTGTTTCCGGTTACGGTAACGTTTCCGTATTTACCTTCCATAATATTAATTACAATGTTGCCGTCCTGTACTTTTTGGGGTGCAAGGTATGCAACGGAAGAGATGTAGCCGTGTTTCTGGTAATGTTCCGTTACCATATTGGTAATTCCGACCAAATCTCCGACGGTAACTCTTGTTCCTATCTTATCGCAGATAAGATTCATTAATTCTTCTTCGGTAAATGCCGTATATCCCTTAAAAGTAATCGAATTTAAAATAAAACTTGTTTCTTTGTTCGGGAGCTGGTCAACCTGGCTTTGAAGCTCCTTATTCATTATAATTTCGCCTGTGTCTTTATGTTTTTCTTTGTTTTCTTCACTGGCTTTAAATTCGTATTCTTTAAACTGTAATAAGTTCGTGGTGTCAATTACGCCCGAGTCAAAGTTACCTACCGAGTTTGCAAAATTTGTTGCGGCGCTGTCCGCGTATGCTGGGCTGTGTTGGATAATTCCCGCAAGCACGCATAAAGCCAAACCGGGCAGTACTTTTTTAAAAATTGTATTGTTTCTCACCTTTTAATTCCTTTTCATACTTGCTTATACAAGAAGATAGTCAGGGTTATACACTTACAAATAATAATATATGGCAATATATATTTATTCAATAAGCTAAATAAATGATATTTACAGGATTACAAAATAATAGTCCTAAAACATTTTTTTGCAACCTTGTGAGCGATAAAAAACACGTAAATTTTAAAATTTGCTAGCAAAAAATTAATTTTTATGGTATAATTTGCTCTGCCAGAGAGATATATAGGAATATTTACAAAATTTTACAAAAGTTAGTGTCAAAAAGAGCAATAATTTTTATGTTCATGTTTTTAATTTTAATATAATAACTGTTGTTTTAAGTATACTTTTTTAAATTAAGCACAATACACAATTAGAAAGGACGAATATGAGAAACCACTCATTCAGAGGAATTAACACAAAGAAGATTGCCTCATTCTTGGCTCTTTTGAGCTTTACGTCTTATATGCCGATAAGCTGCCTTCCTGCTTTTGCGGATATCGGGGCTAATACATTGCCCGATTTAAATCAGGCTGTAAACGGTAACGTAGACATTAACGGATCCCAAATGGACGTAAGCGTTGTAGGCGGAAAAGGAACAGTCGGTCAATTCGATTGGAATTCATTCAACGTAGGTAAAGACGCAACCGTTAACTGGATATTTAACGCAAATAACCAAACCGCTTTAAACAGGGTTTTAGCTTCCGGCGGTATGTCATATATTTACGGTAAATTAACCGAAACATCGGGTTCAGGCTGCTCAAGCTGCGTTAACACAAGTAAAGTTATCTTAATTAACCCCTCGGGTATTTTATTCGGTAACGGTTCACAGGTTGACTTGAACTCGTTCACCGCATCAACTTATGACATTAAAGGCGCTAAAGATTTAAACAGTTTGACGGAAGCTGAATTAAAAGATTACGCAGGTACCGGCGGCACAACCGGAAATATCTTTAATATTGCAGGTTATAACAAAACCGTTCAATTCGTTGCAAACGACAACATGGTTGACGGTAACGGCTATATAACCGCTGACGCAACCGGAACAAGACTTGCTTCAATCGTTGCGGACGGCGCCGATTTTAAAGTTGATAAATCTCTTGCAATGGTAGGCAACAAAATTGACATTGCAAATTCATCTTTAAAAACAAATTACTCAAGCGACAATGTTAACGCTTCAAACGGAACACAACAAAGATCGAACATTAAATTGGTAACGGGCGACGGTGTTCATTTCTACTATGAATCCGCAGGTTCAATCAGAAACAATATCGCCGTTGATAAAGCAACCGACAAAAAAGCAACCGAAGATTACGGTATCAACATTAAAGATTCTCAAATCAGAACAGGTAACTTCTTAGCTTGGAACGGTGTTGATAAAGCAAACAGCAGCATCAATATTGACGGTTCAAAAATCTATACCAAAAAATTATTGGGTAAAACCACTGCTTCATATGATAAAACCCAAACCGGTACTAACGGCAATATTGAAATTAACAGTGCAAACACCGTTAATATCAAAAATTCCGATATCCAAACAACAAACGATGCCAAAGACGGCGCTAACATCTCAACCGGTATCGGCTACGGCAATATGACAATAACCGGCGGCAAAGATGTTACGATTGATAATTCTCAATTAAGAACCGCTGATTCACTTAAAAATAATTCCGCTTCAAATATCACTGCGGGCAACATTAATATCACATCAACCAAAGGCGATGTTAATTTAATTCAAGACGGCCCCACATCAAGCACAATTTATGATGAATCGGCAGTTGCTTCGGCAGGTAACTTAACAATTAATGCCGCAGGCGATGTTAATGTTGACGGTTATGACAAAATTCAGGCAGTAGGCCACGGCACCGCAAACGGTTCTTCATCATTCACCGACAGAACAATTACAATCAACGGCGACAACGCAAACTTTAAAGATACATATTTAACATCCAAAAACTTAAACGTTAATGCAACCAAAGATATTAACGTATTAACAACGAACGTTAAAGCCGATAATACAAACCTCTACGGCGCCGATACAACAATTGATGATTCAACATTAACTTATAACAACTTATCATTCTACAATTCGGATAAGAAAAACAACGTTACAATCAAAAATCAAACAAGATTTAACGATAAAGACGATACAACATTAAAAATTTCAACAAACGGAAACTTAACTCTTGATAACAACGAATTAAGAGATTCCAAAGTTGAAAGATATAATGCATACGAACTTGAATCAACACAAGGTAATATTACTTTTAAAAACAATTCAAAAGCATGGTCAAAAGACGGTAACGTTACACTTAACGCTAAAAACGGCTCAATTACCGCAGATGATGCATATATTTATGCAACAAACGGCAATATGACATTAAATGCTAAAAATAATATCGCACTTAACCAATCAACCGTATGGGCAAAAGACGGCAATATGTCCGTAACTTCAACGGCAGGCAAAATTACTTCAACATCATCCGAAATTGCTGCTGAAGGCGGAAATACCGTATTAAGCCAGGCTCTTACAATGGATCTTGATAAAGACTTTATCAATTCAAGAGTAGGCGCAACGGAAAAACTTTCATTAATTTCAGACGCTGATGTTGTCGGAACAAAAATTTCCGCAGGCACCGGCCACATTAATGAATACAATGATCTTCTTGCACTAAACGATAAAGTTTCAAATTCTTGGTTTATATACTCGGATGCTTTGGTTGATGCCGGCAACAATGTTTCAATCACAGATTTGGCTTCCGCTCAAAACGTTGATTTCGTTGCAGGCAACAACATCAACCTCGCAAGCACTGCCGATATGTTATTAACCGATGTTTCAACAAAAGCCGGCAACAATACAACAATTGCGGCTGCAGGCAAACTTGAAACAAACGGATTTGAAATCAAAGGCGGCAAAAAGACAACATTGGAAGGTAAAACCGTTACAACAAAAGAAAATACCGTAATCGCAGCTAACGGCAACAAATTGGCCGTTAATGCCGAAGGTGCAATCGACATTGATGTAACAGGCGTAAACAATAAAAATAACGGTCTTGAAATCAATGCTGACGTTAATACATCAAACGGCTCCGATCCTCTTGAAGGAAAAACCGTTAAAGTTGACGCTAAAGACGGTGTACTTGCAGTTTCAAAAATCAAAGCAGATACATTAGACCTTACGGCTGATGAAATTATCGCAGCTAAAACAACAATCTCCGATAAAACGGATAACGTTAAAGAAATGGTTGCAGCAGGCGCTGATATCGATGATAAAGGATACATTGAAGTAAGAACCGAAGGCGGATTTAACCTTGATCCCACAACGGATTACAATGAATCCAACAAAGATATCTACACAGGCGGTAACTACGGTACTACCGTAAGCGAAAATACAAAACCCGTAGGCGGTCAATATGATAAAGAAACAATCGGCAGCTCAACTTCAACCGTTGAATCGGAACTTGTAAATTCCACAACAACCCAAGGTGAAGAAATCGGCAGAACCGAAATTTCAAGAACTCCTATCAGAACTGAACAAGAAACTGTTGTCGGTGCTGACGGTCAGGAATACATCCAAACAACAACATATTATGAAGTAACATACGATGTTCAATATGAAACAAATACAACCAATACTTATGAAGATACAACGGTTACAAAAACCGAAGTAACAACAACAACTTACCAAGACTATGAAACAACAATAACTTCAAACGACAAACAACATATTGCAACATTAAATAAAGAAGAACAAAACGGATTCGTTCTTGTATACGGTAAAAAAGACACAGATACAACAACCAAAACGGAAGTTGTAGGTACTGATACAAAAATTGAAACTTCATACTCCGAACCCGTAATAAGAACGGAACAGATTAAAGGTACCGAAACAAAACAAATAACGGTTAGCGATTCACATACCGAGTTAATTCCTTGCGAACCTGAAGATGATATGGTTCCCGATGGTGCGGATGAAGTTTCAAAATATGTAACCATCCCCCGTCATCAGGAAGGCATCAGCAACTCGGCCCCCGTTCAAAACGACTTGGCTGATACAACTTCAACGGTTGTTGCAGCGGCAGCAAGGCTTCAAATTGAAGAAGATGATGCAGCTAATGCAAGCGACAGCGGTTTAACAAACAGCACAAAACAACACAGCCAGGATGATGAAGATATTTTAGAATAATTCTTAAATAGAACATCATAAAATAAATTGAGGCGGATATCAAACGGTATCCGCCTCAATCTTTGTTAACAAATCTAACTTATTTTACATTATGTTATATTTTGTTTAAAATTATTACTATATGCGCCAAAGTACTAAAAAAACCGAATTAAAAAAATGTTTAATAGCCGCAATCTTGCTTGCAATATGCATTCAGGGCGCTTATGTTGCTGCCGAGCCTTCAAGAAGGGCAATTGAAGCCGTAAGAGAAGTAACAACCGATCCCAATGAAGAAACCGTTTCGGACTTTATCAATGCAATGATTTGGGAATACAGAAAAGCTAACTGGAAAAAGGAATATGACAACGCGGCGGATTATTTAAGAGCCGCATTATATTTTTTAAGCCAAAAACCGAACACAAGGAAATATGAATCGACCTTATCTAAATTAAATAAAGTTTTGATGAAGCAAAATGCCGACACAAGCGCCGAAACAAGGCTTGAAATCGCAAAGAACCTTTTTTTGGAGGGAAAATATTTTGCAAGCGGATATGAATTTTCAAATCTTTTAAAAGAAGAATATGAAGTTGACCTTTGTTATGAATATATGGGCGATATAGCAAGGAAGATGAATGCGGATGATGCGGCGTTTGCTTATTATAAACAATCCCTTGAATTAAATCCGGATAATCTTAATGCAAAATATAAGTATGCAAATCTTCTTTTAAAACAGGGCAAAAAAGATTATGCAAGAATTTATTTTGAAGATGTAATCGAAAATACAAATTCTGAAGGCGTTGTAAACGAGATAATAAATACGTTTATAAATGAAATAAATTCTAACCCCGACGATGAAAACAACTACGGTATTTTGGGGCTTGCATATCAAAAATTGGGGCAATACGATAAAACGTATCAGCTTTTAAAAAAAGCAATAATGATGAACCCCAATGACGTATTTTTAATGTATTATCTGGGTAATTTATTGTTTAATATCGGTGAATATTCTTTTGCCGATGAAATATACACTGAAATTCTTGAAGAAAACCCCTATGAATCGCAGATAAGAATTTCACGTGCGAAATCTTATGCCGCATTGAGCGAATATGAAAAAGCAATTAAAGATTATCAAATTGTTCTTGCAATGTACCCTGACAGCCTTCAGGCGCAATACGGAATGTATACGCTTTTGAAAGAAAGAATACCGCTGGAACGTATTGTAAATTTGTTTTATCCGCTTGAACCGGATTATAAATTAACCGATGAGGGATATAACAATTTGGGATATCTTGCAAACAAAATGGGAAACACGATTGACGCCTCCGTTTTCTTTGAAAAGTCAATGAAACTAAACCCGAAATCTTCTATTCCCTATATTGAATTATATAAGGTATACCAGCTTCTGGGGCTTGATGACAAAGCAAAAGCAACGCTTCTTAACGCATATAAGCTCTTTCCCAAAGATGAAGAAATTTTAGAGCTTTATTCCGCCGCAAATTCCGATAAGATTGATGAGAAAAATAACGTTGCGCTTTCTTATATGAATGAGGGTGAATACAAAAAAGCAATCACCGTATACAGCCAGATTGAACCAAAAACCGCAGAAACTTATGAAGCAATCGCAAACTGTTATCGCCAGCTTGCGGATTTTAAAAATGCGGTAACATACTATAAAAAATCGGTTGAAATAGACCCTGATGATTCCGATGTTTATTATGCGCTCGGCGTTACATATCTGGAAGCAAACAATATCGATAAAGCAAAAGAAGCGTTTACAAAATCGGTCGAAAAAGACGATAAAAACATAAAATCCAAAAAAATGCTTGCTTTTATCGAGCAAAAAGAAATTATAAAAAGTCTGGATCTTGCATATAATTTTTATGAAAAGAAAGATTATCCGAGCGCTTTAAGATACCTTGATAAAGCCGTTAAAACGTTCCCGAATGACCCGAAGGTATACTATTACAGAGGTTTAACAAGAAGCGAACTCGGCGATTACAAGGGTGCGGTTGATGATTTAAAAGAAACCGTTGCAATAGATAGGACCTATATAGTTGCATACTATAAACTGGGAGAATTTCTTGAAAAATTAAACAAAGAAAAAGAAGCAATGTTTATGTATGAAAAATATCTCGGCGCAGAAACGCTTGACCCTGAACTTGCAAAGAAAGCACAGCAAAAAGTAATTCAGCTCGGCGAAAAATATTATTAATAAAAGGCAAATACTATGGATAAAATCAATAAAACCGCAATTATTATCCCTGCAAGACTAAATTCCACAAGGCTGAAAAATAAATTATTATTGGAAGTTAATTCTAAGCCCATAATTCAATGGGTTTATGAAAGCGCAAAAAAATCAAAATTATCAAAAAGAGTAATTATTGCAACCGACAGCGAAGAAATTTATGGTAAGGCACAAAATTTTGGCGCAGAAGTTGAAATGACATCTGCCGAGCATAAATCAGGCTCGGATAGAATTGCGGAAGTTGCAAAAAGACACCCCGAATTTGAATATATTTTAAACATGCAGGGGGATGAACCCCAGATAACGCCTGATGTTATTGATTTGGCGCTTGAATTAATTCAAAATACATCCTGTGATATTTCAACTCTGGTAAGAGAAATAAAAGACACCGGCCAAATTCAAAGCCCTAATTGCGTTAAATGTGTTTTTGATAAAAATTTTAATGCTCTTTATTTTTCAAGATATCCGGTGCCATACCCGAGAAACAATGAATTTGCAAAATATTATGCTCATATAGGAATGTACGGATATAAAAAAGAATCGCTTTTAAAGATGACCTCATACCCGCAGGCGGATATTGAAAAAACGGAATCATTGGAACAATTAAGAGCATTATATAACGGAATGAATATTAAAGTTGCAATAACCGATCTTAACCCGACGGGGATTGATACAATTGAAGATTACAATAAATTTAAATCATTAATGCAAAAATAAATTTTATCCCTTGCCATAAAAAAACTCTTTCTTTTTAAAGAAAGAGTTTTTTAAAATATTAAATCTGTTTATTAAGCGCCGCCGCCGTCGTCTTCGCCACCATCGCCTTGATATTTACACGTTCCGCCACCGTCTTCGCCGACTTGCTCCCATTTAAACTCGGGACCCATAGCTTCGCAAGCGTTTTTACCTGCGTTGCTTGCGCCTTCGCCAACCGTATCGGCCGCACCTCTTAAAGCGCCCCCGATGTTGTTACCCAACAATTGCAAGGCAGCAATTGCAACTACGGCAACCATGGCCAAAATAAGTGCATATTCAATCAAGCTCTGCGCTTTTTTCTTTGTCATTGAAATCGTTCTCATACTCAAATAACCTTTTAATTATCACGTAAAATTATGGTAACATACCTTTTATATGATGTAAATATTGTTTAAATTAATTACATCATATTATGTATTATACCACGGCTGACCGATGAGTAACAACATTTTAACATTTATTTATATCTTTATTAAAGATAAAAAAACGGGCCTCAAATTTGAGGCCCATAAAGTGTTCTTTTCAAACTTATGCTTCAGGAGCTGATTCCGTATTTTCTTCGGCAGGCGCATTTTCCGCATTGGCGGCTTCTGCTGCTGCCGCAGCTGCTTCAGCTTCTTTTTGTTTTTGTTCTTCTAATTTTGCAAGCGCTTTTCTGGATAATTTTTGTTCTTGTTTTTTGTTATACACAAGACATCCGTTTTCATCGCAGTTTCTGATTAAATATTGAACCGTTTCCGATGCCTGCGCGCCTTTTTTAATCCAGTTTTGTGCACTTTCTTTATTTAATTTCATTTCTTTTGTTTTAGGATTATAGTGCCCTAATTCTTCAATGGGAGCACCTTCTCTTTTTGAGCGTGAATCAATAACGACAATTCTGAATGTCGGATTCTTTTTATATCCCAATCTTTTAAGTCTTATTTTAACCACTTTTTATTGTCTTTCTTTTTTTAACTGTTACTTACATTATAAAATCACAAAGAAAAATTGTTTGCAAGCGTTTTTAAAAGTGTTTTTTAAAATTTGTCAACAATTTTTTAATTTTTTCCCGTTGAACCGAATCCGCCTTCGCCTCTTTGGGTTTCGCTTAATTCTTCAACAACTTTGATGTCCGCTTTTGTAACCGAAGCTATAACCATCTGCGCAATTCTTTCGCCGCGCTTAATCGTATACATATCGTTTGATAAATTAACAAGCCCTACTTTGACTTCGCCTCTGTAATCTTCATCAATCGTGCCGACACAGTTTATAAGGCTTATTCCATGTTTAATCGAAAGACCGCTTCTCGGGCGGATTTGCGCTTCATGGTTTTTGGGAAGTTCAATTTTAATTCCGGTCGGAACCAAAAATCTTTCTAACGGTTTTAAAACAATATCTTCATCATTTGACGCAACCAAATCCATTCCCGCTGCCCCTTCGGTTTTATATTTGGGCAAACCTGCGCAATGAGGAAGTTTTTGTATCTTTAAGGTAACTTTTTCTTTTAATTCAATCATTTTTCTTCTCCAAAATTTAATTTCCAAATTATGTTTAATCCGCTTAAAGTTAATTCTTTATTTACAAAATCAAACGGTCTTTTCATATTGTCGAAAAGAACGCTTGAAAATCCGCCCGTTGCGACAATTGTTGCTTTTTTTCCGAGTTCTTTTTCGCATAAATCAATCATCCCTTCAACCATACACTCATGCCCTTTTACAACACCTGACAGCATGGCATCAATCGTATTTTTCCCTATTGCGCATTTAGGCGCTTCAATTTTTAATTTAGGAAGCTTTGATGTAAATTGGCTTAAAGATTTTGTTTGAATTTTAGGACCCGGTGCAATAATGCCGCCTATAAAATTCAGATTTTCATCCACAATATCAAACGTTGTTGCGGTTCCTATATCAATTACAATAACGGGAAGTTTATACATAACGGCCGCTGCCGATGCGTTTGCAATTCTGTCGGCGCCTGCTTCCCTGGGTTCATCCAGCGCAATTTTAACGGGCAGTTTCGATTTATATGAAACATGGTATGCTTCAACATTAAGATAATTCTTTATTGCCGTTTTGATTGTTTCGCCCAAAGTCGGAACGACGGATGATATAATTGCGGAATTTATTTTTTCTTTCATATTTTTTGTATTTAAAAGCGCCGTTATTAAAATTCCGTATTCATCCGATGTTTTTATATGGTCGGATGCAATGCTCCAAACATATAAAAGAGCGTCTTTATCGTATATTCCTATATTTGTGTTTGTATTTCCGATATCGCAAACTAAAAGCATAAAATAATTATCGCATAAAAAAATGTGCGAATTTAAAAAACCCGCACAATGTCATAAATAAGCACAATTTATAACTGAAAGAAAAATTAAGCTTTGTCTTCAGCCAATACACATTCGGTAAAGATAATAAAATCTTCCGCCTGAAATCTTAAATTTTTCCTTCCTTTATGTTAATTATTTCGGCAAATTTTGAAAAAACTTTAGTAATTTGTTACATAACTTAACAATCAAATAAAAATTTAGCAATTATATTAACATTATATACTTTATATATATAAGTTACTAAGATAAAGGAGGCATTATGGCAAACGGATCATACCTGACGGCATTGGCAACAACCCAAATGCTTACCGTTCAGGCTAACCATCTTGAAATGCGTCTCCTTAGAATAAGCGAAGAAAAAAATCTTAAACACTTGCAGCAAAGTGCCGAAATAAGCAGATATTCTTCCGAAATGATGGGGCTTGTTGAAGCAAAAAGAAACGAGCTTGGCGAAAACCCGACATCCGAAGAATACAGACAAAATATGGCGCAGGTTGAAGAAATTGAAAACGAATATCAAATGATTATTACTTCAATCCAAGATACAATGAACGCTAACGAAAAAAGACTTGAAACTCAGCAGGAAGTTGTTGAAACAAGACTTGAAAGCATAAATTCTTCACTTGAAGAGTGGGATAAATTGGCTCTTCAAAAAGCTGAAGCAAACGGATATTTTAATAAATAATAAAAAACCTCTTAAATTAAGAGGTTTTTTATTTTATTGATTTTTTAATTCTTCTTTTGAAAAATGCTTTTCTATAAAGCTTGTATTAAATTGCCCCGATATAAATACATCGTTGTTTAAAATTGCCTTATGAAAAGGAATTGTTGTTTTAATTCCGGTAATAATGTATTCATCCAGAGCTCTTAATGCTCTTTTTCTTGCATCTTCCCTGTTAACTCCCCAGCAGATTAATTTTCCGACCATTGAATCATAATACGGCGGAATTGTATAGCCCGTATATGCATGGGAATCAATTCTGACCCCGAAACCGCCCGGGGCAATGTATCCTTCAATTTTTCCCGCAAAAGGCATAAAATCTCTTGAAGGGTCTTCGGCGTTAATTCTGCACTCGATTGCATGACCCCTTAAAACAATATCATCCTGGGTAACCGATAATCTTTGACCTGAAGCCACCCTTATTTGTTCTTTTACGATATCAACACCGGATATCATTTCAGATACGCAATGTTCAACCTGAACTCTTGTGTTCATTTCCATAAAATACCATTTTTTATTGTCGGGGTCTGTTTCATCAAGCAAAAATTCCAATGTTCCCGCCCCTTCGTAATTAATCGCTTTTGCTGCGTTAATTGCGGCCTGACCCATTTTTTGTCTTATGTCTTCGGTGATGGCGGGGCTTGGCGCTTCTTCAAGAAGTTTTTGATGTCTTCTTTGAATTGAACAGTCCCTTTCTCCCAAATGCACAACGTTTCCGAAACTGTCGGCTAAAATTTGAACTTCAATGTGTCTCGGGTTGATTAAATATTTTTCACAATATACTTCAGGGTTTGCAAATGCGTTTTGGGCTTCCTGACGGCATAAATTAAACGCATCTTCAAGTTCTTCTTCCCTGTTTACAATTCTCATTCCCTTGCCGCCGCCGCCTGCGGTTGCTTTAATAATGACAGGATATCCGACTTTTTTTGCAAATTCTCTTATTTCATCTATATTATCAACTAACCCCGTTCCCGGCGTAACGGGAACGCCCGATTCTATCATTGTTTTTCTTGCGCTTGCTTTATCGCCCATTGCTCTCATGGCAGCGGCGGAAGGTCCGATAAATTTAATATGATGTTCATCGCAAATGTCTACAAAATCAGCTCTTTCTGCCATAAAGCCGTATCCGGGGTGAATCGCATCTGCGCCCGATGTCAGTGCAACGCTTATAATTGCGGGTATGCTTAAATAGCTTTTTGAACTTTGATGAGGCCCTATACAATAGGCTTCATCTGCTAACGACACATGCAAACTGTCGGCATCGGCTTGCGAATAAATCGCAACCGTTGCAATACCTAATTCCTTGCATGCTCTTATAATTCTTAAGGCAATTTCGCCTCTGTTTGCAATTAATACTTTTTCAATCATATTCCTTAAACGCCTCAAAAAGATGATAGCACATAAAAAACGTATGCAATTATTGCATACGTTTTATTTTATTCGACATACATTAATACTTGTCCGTATTCGACGGATTGACCGTCCTCAACGCATATCTGGGTGATTTTACCCGAAACTTCGGATTCGATTTCGTTCATTAATTTCATTGCTTCAACGATACAAACCACCTGTCCTGCGGCAACGGTGTCGCCCACTTTAACAAAAGGTTTTGCCCCTGGCGATGGTGCGGCATAAAAAGCGCCCACCATAGGCGATGTTATTGCCGTGCCTTTGGGCTGGTCGTTTGATTGCGCCTGTGCCGAAGGTGCGCTCTGAGGAGCTGCTGCCGTCTGTGTTTGCGGAGCTGCAACCTGAACGGGAGCTGCCGGAGCAGGTGCGCCCATATATCCTTTTTTGATAATAACGGCTTTATCGCCGTCTTCCACGGTGATTTCTGTTAAATTTTTTTCATCTACCAAGTTGGCAAGTTTTTCAATGTATTCAATTTCAAAATTCATAATTTATACCCTATCTAAGTATTCATTTGTTCTGGTGTCTATTCTTAATTTATCTCCGACCTGAATAAAGAAAGGAACGTTAACGATGGCGCCGCCTTCAAGTGTTGCGGGTTTGCTTCCGCCCTGTGCGGTGTTTCCTTTTTCTGCGGGAGGAGTATCAATAACTTCAAGTTCAACAAAGTTGGGAAGGTCAATACCGATTATTTTGCCGTTGTGCATAAGAATCTGGACATTCATATTTTCTTTTAAATATTTAATGCCGTCTCCGATTGCGCTTTGTGAAACCGGAAGCTGTTCATAAGATTCCAGATCCATCATAACGTAATCGTTGCCTTCTTTATATAAATATTGCATTTCACGTCTGTCTAAAATTGCTTTTGCAACTTTTTCGCCTGCTCTGAATGTTTTTTCAACAACCTGTCCCGTTTCGACGTTTTTTAATTTTGAGCGAACGAAAGCGGCACCTTTGCCGGGTTTTACATGCAGAAATTCGACAACTGACCACAAACCGTTATCAAGTTCCAATGTCAGACCTGTTTTTAAATCGTTTACTGAAATCATAAAGCACCTATTTAATTACTACTTGATAGAGTTTATCATAAAAGTTGATTTTTTACATACATGTTTTCATCATTTTTCAATTTCCGTAACAATTCTAACGGCGGATTTTTCATTTTTGAAAGTATTTGAGCGGTTTTTTCCCTTATTGTATAATCAAGAAACACGGATGTTTTTGTTAAAATGTCATCCAATTCTTCAATGTTGTCGACATCCAAAATTGAAATAACCTCTAAAAGCCAGTATAAATTAAAGGTTAGTTTGTTTTTCGCATGGTTTTTTAAGCTTTTTTCCGCATTTTCTCTAAAAGGGAAACCTTCTTTTATATATTGGTTTAAGGAATTTAGAACCTCGATTGTTTTTGAAATTATTTTATTTTTTAATTCCTTTTTTAAAATTTCGCTTCTTTTTATAAAGCTTATAATATTTCTTACAACATTGGGGTTAATGTCTGTGATGCTTTTTAATAAAATTTCTTTTGAGTTTTCATCAAGATAAAATTTTACAAATTCGTTATTTTTTTCCGAAAGCTCGGATAAAACAAAAGAAACAGCCTCTCTTATTCTGCCGTCGATTCCCGTTAAATGATTAAGCAGAAGTTTTGCTTCAAATTCATTATCTATGCTTTTTAGATTAATTATTGCAACGGGCTTTATTTCAAGTTCGTTTTTTGATAGAATATCTATAATCTCATCCTTTGTATAATCCTTAAGGGTAAGATTATAAGCATAGATTACACCGCTTTCGTATGAGTCCTTTTGGACTGTATTTGAAAAATTATTATACTTTATCATGTATGCTATTATACCAAAACCGTTAATTTCTTCTCAAATTGACAGGTTAAAATGATTAAGAAAGCTAATAAGGAAAAAGTTATGAAATCCGTACTTAATTTTTTATTCGGTTTTTTTAAACCCGACAACAAAAATGAATACATCGGGCTTACAAGTTTTAAAACAAAAGAAATCAAAACGACAATGCAAAAAGAGGCTTCAACCGCTTCCGAAAAAACGGCGCTTACGGGCTTGTTAAAAAGGGTTGGTTAATAAAAACGATAAGCCGTCCAATGAAATCATCTCCGGCATTTTAAAATGTACAAAAAATGATATCGTTATCCCTAAAAACATTCCCATAAAAACTTCCAGAGGCGTGTGCCCGAGGAGTTCTTTTAAAACTTCATATGGTTTTGTTGTTTCGTTATGAAGTTTCCATTCGCCTATAAGTCTGTTTAATGTTGCGGCCGTTTTTCCCGCTGCTCTTCTTAAACCCTGCGCATCCTGTATAACTACAAGCGAAAACCCGAGAGCTATTGCAAAAGGTATTGAATAAAATCCTTCAATTAACCCCACGCTCGTTGTGAGCGCAACAACGCCCGCCGAATGGGAACTCGGCATACCGCCAGTTGTCGTAAAAATTTTAAAATTTATTTTTTTATGTATGAATATATAGATTAAAACCTTTAAAATTTGTGCGATACAGGCTGATAATATGCCTGCAAGCATTGCTTCAACTCCGGTGTTATACATCCGTATCCCCCGTTAAAATACACTTTTCTTTATTTGTTCTATAAGTTCATTTAATACACTGGATTCAAGATTTTCCCTTTTCAGTATATCATAAGCACTTTGAATCTGCAGAATTAATTTTTGTTTTGCTCCTTCAAGCCCGTATTTTCTTACGTATGTAAGTTTGTTTTCATATTCGTCTTTACCGGTTGTTTTGCCCATTTCTTTTGATGTCGAAATAACGTCCAAAATGTCATCTGCCATCTGGAATGCAATTCCGAAGCTTTTTGCAAATTCTTTTAAAATTCTTATCTTTTCATTATCCGCACCCCCTATGTATGCGCCAGCCGCAACGGAAGCTTCAAACAGAGCACCCGTTTTATAGGTTTGGATGTAATTCAGATAATCTTCATTATCTCTTAAATTTAACGTGGATTTTTCAGCCTCCAAATCTGCCGTCTGTCCGCCGACAATGCCGTAAATTCCAGCCGCAATCAAATATTCTCTTATTGCTTTTAAGATTCTTTCATTCGGTATTGTTTTTGAAGTTTTATCGGCTATTATCTGTGCTCCGAGGCTGATTAAGGCGTCTCCCGCCAAAATTGCGAAAGCTTCGCCGAATACTTTATGGTTCGAGGGTTTTCCCCTTCTTAAATCGTCATTATCCATAGAAGGAAGGTCATCATGGATTAAGCTTTGCGCATGGAGCATTTCAAGTGCGCAGGAAGCGGGGATTGCAAGAAAATAATCGTTTGAAAATAATCTGCAGGCTTCAAGACATAAAATCCCCCTTAATCTTTTTCCGCCCAGACACGTTGTATATTTCATCGCTTCTATTGTTTTTTTGGCATAAAGGTGGGTTTTATTTTCCAAAATTTCGTCAAAATATGAAACAAGCGTTTCGTCAATTATTTTTTTATATCCTTTAATCATCTTCTTCGCCTTTTATGTTTTTTAAGTTTTTTATATGCTGGTTAACTTTTCTTCTGGATGAGCTTCTTTTTTTAGAGCTTATTTTAACAAAACTTTTATCCTGATTTATTTTAAAGTTTTCTTCTTCTTTTTGCCCTTCATATGTAATTTTTTGTTTAAATTCTTTTGCTTCTTTTAAAAAGCTTAAATAGCTTTCATATCTTTTTGAATCTATTTTATCAAGATGTTTTATAACATTGCATTCTTCAGAATTTTTTTCATGCAGACAGTCTGAAAATTTGCATTCGGTTTTATATTTTTTAATTTCATCAAATAAATCTCCCAAATCTTTGGGAAGGATAAAATCAAAAGCGAGCCTTGAAAACCCCGGAGTATCGATTATTTTTATGTCGTCAAATTCAATAATTTCGCAATGTCTTGTGGTGTGGCGCCCGCGTTTGTTTTTTTCGCTGACGGATCCGGTTTTAATTTCTTTTTCTTTATTTATCGCATTTAAAATCGAACTTTTGCCGACGCCCGATAAACCGCAAAATGCTATTGTTTTTCCTTTTATTAAGTTCTTAAATTCATCAAGTCCTTCGTTATAGAGTGCGGATGTAAAAAGCACCATATACCCTAAAGGTTCATATATTTTTCTTATTTTTTCTTCAATTTTATTAAGTTCATCCTTATCCATTAAATCATCTTTGTTAAAACAAAGTAAAACTGGGATTTTATGATATTTAAGAAATATTAAATAGCGGTTTAACTGGATAAAATCGATTTCAGGCTCCAATAATGAGGATACAACCGCAACAAGGTCCAAATTTGAAACGCTCGGGCGCGGGATGGAATTTTTTCTTTCATAAAGTTTTTCTATCGCATTATTTTTAACTTCGACAAAATCTCCGACTTTTATTTTTAATTTCCGTTTTTTTAAAACTTCCCTTAATTTGCACTCTAAAAGCCCGCCTTCTTTGTTTTCGGGCATTACATAATAAAAATCGGAATGAATTTTATAAACCTGTCCTTCCATACGTTTTATAATATCAAAATTAAAAGCCGTTTGTCCATTGTTGAATAATAAAAAGGCTAAACTTGTCCTAGTTTTTTTGTTATACTATAATATAAGAAAATGAGAAAGATTTTTTTAAGGAAATTGCCTTATGACACTAACCGATTGGTTTAATAAAAGAAAGCTTGAACAAAAACGGGCGCTTAAGGAAAACGAAGTAAACATTGATGATTCGGTCGGAAAATTGTGGAGCCTTTGCTATAACTGCAACTCCCAATTACCCAAAAAAGACCTTGAACACAATTTAATGGTCTGCCCCGTCTGTGATTATCACTTCAGAATAAGCGCAAGAGAAAGAATTAAATTGGTAATTGACGAAGGAACTTTTGAAGAAAAGTTTTCAAACATAAAAGGAACGGACCCGCTTGAATTTGTGGATACCAAACCTTATCATAAACGTCAGGAAGAAGCTCATGAAAAAACAGGGCTTGATGAAGCGGTTATAACGGGTTTAGGTGAAATTGACGGGCAAAAAGTTGCAATTGCCGTTATGGATTTTGATTATATGGGCGGTTCAATGGGTTCCGTTGTCGGCGAAAAAGTTACAAGAATTATGGAAACGGCAATTGAACTTAAGGTTCCGATGATTGCTTTTACCGCATCCGGCGGCGCCAGAATGCAGGAATCCGCACTCAGCTTAATGCAGATGGCAAAAACCTCCTGCGCCGTTGCAAGATTAAATGAAGAAAAAATTCTCTATATAACCGTTTTATGCGAACCGACATTCGGCGGTGTTACGGCAAGTTTCGGTACGCTGGGCGATATAATGATAGCTGAAAAAGGCGCAAGAATAGGTTTTGCGGGAAGAAGGGTAATCGAGCAGACAATTAAACAAAAGCTCCCTGCTGATTTCCAGACGGCGGAATATCTTTTAAAATACGGACAAATCGATTTAATTGTCGAAAGAAAAGAAATGAAAGAAAAACTTTCAAAAATCATTTCAATGCATACACAAAAATAAGAAAGCAATTTCATTATGGTAGAAACATTAGACAAAGACAAAAAAATACAAATACTGGATTTTGAAAAACCGATTTACATTATGCAGGAAAAAATCGAGGAATTAAAGAAAATCAGCGTGGATACAAATATGAATTATAATTCTGAAATAGAAACTCTTGAAAAGCAGACTCAAGAATATAAAAAAGAACTTTATGAAAATCTTGAGCCTTATCAAAAGCTTCAAATAGCAAGACACCCCTCACGCCCCAATTTTAATGATTATATTCATTATATCTTTGAAGATTTTATTGAACTTCACGGCGACAGAGAAGGCTGCGACGACAGGGCAATAGCGGGCGGAATTGCAAGAATGGACGGACGCCCCGTTATGGTTATAGGAACCATGAAAGGTAAAACCACCAAAGAAAACCTTGAATGCAATTTCGGTATGCCCCAGCCCCAGGGTTACAGAAAAGCATTAAGGCTTTTTGAACACGCTTCAAAATTTAAACTTCCCATTATAACTCTTGTTGACACCATGGGTGCATACCCCGGTATTAAAGCCGAAGAAACGGGGCAGGGCATTGCAATTGCCGTAAACTTAAGACAAATGGCAAAACTTGAAGTTCCCGTTATTTCCGTTATAACAGGCGAGGGCTGTTCGGGCGGAGCTTTGGGGCTTGCGGTTTCAAATAAAGTTATGATACTTGAATATGCTTATTATACGGTTATTTCTCCGGAAGGGTGCGCTTCCATTCTCTGGCGTGATGCTGCTGAAGCAAGAACGGCGGCAAATGCCCTTAAAATTACCGGTGAGGATTTATTAAAATATAATATAGTTGATGAAGTCATTAAAGAACCTTTGGGCGGGGCGCATTATGACCCCGAACAAATGGCGCAGAATCTTAAAACTTCATTAATTAATGCGCTTGACGAATTTAAAAATATGACGGGTGAAGAATTAAAAGCCCACAGGTATAATAAATTCCGTGCGCTGGGTGTTTTTGCGCAATAAAAAAGGAATTTAAACAAAAATGAATAATATTTTAGATGAAATTAAAAATTTAAAAATTGTTCCCGAAAACTATAAAAGCGCAACGGTATGCGATATATCGGAAATCAGCGATTCGACAATAAAATTGAATCTTCCTTATGCAAGCGAAGACGATTTGAAAGATTATATCGAAAATAATCCGGTCGAGCTTTTCGGTCTTGCAAAACACGGTCTTGCTTATTTTACCGCCGACATTTTAAAGAAAAACGGCAAAGAAATAATTTTAAATATTCCCGTAAGCGTTAAAGAAATTCAAAGAAGAAAATATTCAAGAGTTCCTTTTGACGGCGTATTATTCGTTAAAGAAGCTCAAAATGCGAAAATTCAGCCCGACGATATATCCGCCGGAGGGTTGAAATTTACATCAGATACTCCTTTTATGGTAGGTTCGGAATATAATATTAAGATAGAATTAGTAAATAATCTGGTGGTAGATTGCACAATGCAGCCTATAAGAGTTGAAGAAACGGAAGATGATGAAAAACTTCCATATTCAATTTCGGCGAAATATAAAAAAATAAGAAGCATAGACAGAATTGCCCTTATGCAATATTCGCTCAGATTAATTTCAGAATCGGAGAATAAATCATAAAATAGGAGTTTTATAATGGCTGATGAAAATACCCGATTGACCAAAGCAAAAAAAGGTAAGAAATTTGGCGTTTATTTTGCTCTTGCAACAAGCTTATTGATTGCTGCCGCAATCATAGTTACAACTCTTTATCTTATGAGATGTACAACTTTAATTATGCAGGATTATAAAAATTCATCCGCCGCATATAATAATTTAATCTCAACATCCGTTATAAGAGCATTTTCGAAAGATATAGCAGCCGGAAACTATGCCCAAACCGATGATTTGCTTTCCTATTTAAAAGGCGGAAATTATGTAAGCTATGCGTATGCATATAACCCGCAGACCAAAATTGTTTTTTGGGCAAGCGAACCTTCTTTAATCGGCAAAAATAAAGATAATGTTTCAAATTCTTCAATTCTTCCGGTTGCATTTGACGAAGGAACTCTTGAAAGAGAGCTTCAATCGGATGAATATAATTTTGTAATCGGCTTAATACAAAGCAAAAACCAAAGCGAAGGCTACAGCAAAATGTTTGAAAATATCAAGCTGTTTGTTATTTTCTTCCTTTTTGCAGGCGTTATTATAAGCGCATTTATAAGCAAAATGATAAATAAGCCTCTTATTGATTTGGTATCCGGAGTTCAGGAGTTTGCAAAAGGTAATTTTAATTACAGATTAAAAGAAACCGGCTTTGAAGAAATTGATAATTTGGTAAATGCTTATAACCATATGGCAACCCAACTGTTTGATTTATATGAATCTTTGGAAGCAAAAGTTGAAGAAAGAACGGCAGAACTTGAAAAGGCAAACCAAAAATTAAAAGAAACGCAAACCATGATGGTGCACAGCGAAAAAATGCGTTCCTTGGGCGAACTTGTTGCTGGTATTGCCCATGAAATAAATAACCCGATTAATTTTATTTACGGCAACATTATGATTTTGGACAATTATCAAAAAGACTTAATAACTTTAATTGATAAATATACGGAAGCCCAAAACGAATTAAACGAAGCCAAACAAAAAGAAATCAACGAATTTAAACAAAAAATCGATATGGACTTTTTAAAAGACGATATAGGCGATTTGATAAAATCGTGTATGGAAGGGGTTGAGCGTACCAAAAACATAATTCTCGATCTTAAAAATTTCTCAAGAATGGATGAAATGGTATTTTCCGAATGCAACATCCCAAAAGAAATTGACACAACCTTAAATATTTTAAACAATAAAATCAAAAACAGAATCACCGTTCATAAAAACTATGAAGAAAATCTTCCCAAAATTGAAGCATACGGCGGACAGATTAATCAGGTGTTTATGAATATTCTTGATAACGCCCAGGGGGCAATTAAGGGAACGGGTGATATCTATATAACCGCTAAAAAAGAAGGCGAAAACATTGTTGTTGAATTTAAAGACACGGGCTGCGGCATAGCGCCCGAAAACATAAATAAAATTTTTGAACCTTTCTATACGACAAAGCCCGTAGGGCAGGGAACGGGGCTCGGGATGAGCATAGCATACAGAGTAATTCAGGCTCATAACGGCAAAATTTCCGTTGAAAGCGAAGTCGGCAAAGGAACAAAAATTACACTGTCTCTTCCGATTAACCACAAAATTGAAGAATCGCAAGGAGACGACTCAAACGAAAATGCACCTGTAAATACGGACAAAATAAATGGATAACGAAAAAAGATACAAAGTTTTAATAGTAGATGATGAACCCGATAACCTTCAGCTTTTGTACAGAACGCTGAGGAGGGATTATGACGTTACAAAAGCGCAAAATCCGCTTGATGCGCTTGAAATTTTGAAAAATGAAACATTTCAATGTATTTTATCCGACCATAAAATGCCCGATATGGACGGGGTTGAGTTTTTAAAAAGAAGCTCCGAAACGGCGCCTGATACCATTCGTCTTTTGGTAACGGCATATTCGGATGTTGAAATTTTGATGAATGCGATAAACTATGCAAAAATATACAGATACATAAAAAAACCCTATTCCCCCGAAGAGCTTCTTCATATTGTTCAATTATCGCTTGAATATTACCAATTAAAAGAAGATAACAAACGCCTTATAATCGATCTTAAAGATTTATTTTCCGGTACGATAAACGCCATTATGGATGCGCTTGATTCAAAAGATTCTTATACATTGGGGCGCTCGAGACGTGTTGCGTTTTATACGACAAAAATTATTGCCGCAATGGATATTTCAAAGTCCGAAAAAGCGGCAATTGAGCTTGCCGCTCTTTTGCATGATATCGGAATGATAGGTGTTCAGGAAGAAATTTTACATAAAGTTGAAAAATTAACCCCGGAAGAAAGAGAAGAAATAAGAAAACATGTTTTCTACTCCGTTAAAATTTTAGAAGATATTAAACAATTGGAAAGAGTAACGGAAATTATAAAATATCACCACGAATTTTATAACGGCGAAGGGTATCCTTTCGGTAAAAGCGGAGATGAAATTCCCCTCGGTGCAAGAATTATTGCAATTGCAGACGCCTATGACAGCCTTGTTTCATTCAGACCCTACCGAGACGGGCTAACGCCCGAAGATGCGCTTGAGCGCTTAAAAGAGCAAAAAGGAAAACAATTTGACCCTAAACTTTTTGAAATTTTTGAAAGCGTTGTAGATGATGCTAATAAAGAATGGGATAAATTAAATCCTTATTTAAACGGCGAAAAAACTCTTGAAAATTAATATTTCTTAATCAATCCTAAAGTTTTAAATTATCCTTGTCGTTAATCAGCTTATCGGATAGTTGAATTAGTGCACAAGGATAGTATGTAGTATGGTTAAGAAAAAAATTATGCCTTTCGGCATTTGCTCTTTTATTTCTCTGAGCTTTGTTTTATCATTTTCCCCCGTTCTTGCGGACAGTGCCTATACATTGGTTGAGACAACATCGGATGATAAATCCGAAAACGTTATCGTGAAATATGAATACGATAATAATACGGGACTCTTAACCCCTAAATATTACAGAGTAAATCTGAATAAAACCGAATACGGAAACTCAAACGGCAATCAAACACTATCCTTTGATTCAAAATATTCATCCACGGGAAAAATCGACTACAAATTCTATTCACCCGATACAACGGGAACTTCAAACGAAAGAATAGATAATGACGGTTCAGACATAAATGCGCCAATTGACGGAGATTTTTTTGATATAGAAGGATCTTCAAACGGCGGTGCCATATATAACAATAATGCCGAAATACAAAGCATTAATTCAAATTTTACAAACAATCGTACGTCTTCCGATTCTCATTATGCAAACGGCGGAGCCATATATAATTCTAACGGCACAATACAAAATATTAACGGTAATTTTATTTCCAATTACGTAAAAACTCCCGAAACGGGATATACAATGGATGCAATAGGCGGCGCCATTGCAAATGTGGCCGGTCATATAGATAAAATAACGGGTAATTTTATACAAAATTTTGCCCAAGCAATTTCTTCAAACGCTGAAAATACCTATGCAAATTCATCCGTATACGGCGGTGCGATATATAACGGCAGCGACAGTTCCATTAACGAAATTACGGGTGATTTTATCGAAAACCATGCGGCGGCAAATAATACAAGCGAATATTCGGATGTATACGGCGGTGCCATTTACAATTACAGTTCTTTAATCGGTAATATCTCCGGTGATTTTATCTCAAACTATACGGAATCATTGAGTCAGGATTGGGCAGCCGCACAAGGCGGAGCTATTTATAACAAGTATTCGGAAGTTAACGATATTACCGGAGATTTTATAGGAAATTATGCTTATTCCGAAGGAAACAGCGCCGATAGTGCAGGCGGAGCCATTTATAATTACAATGTTCAGATGAATAAAATAACGGGAGATTTTATTCAAAACGGCGCAATTGCAGAAGGCGATTATGCATATGCGGTTGCGGGCGCCATATATAACGATGCATCGCATATTGAAAATTTAACGGGCGATTTTATCGAAAACTATGCGCAGGCTTCCGGCTATAACGGTGCGAATGCAGCGGGAGGTGCAATATATCAGGACGATTCGGCAAGAACAATTGTTAATCTGAACGGAGATTTTATAAAAAATAATGCCGCAGCTAAAAGTAATAACGACTCCCAATCAATCGGAGGGGCAATTGCAAATATTAATTCAAGAATTATAAATACAAACGGAGATTTTATCCAAAACTCCGCATCTGCCGAAAGTTATGAATACGCAAATGCACTCGGCGGTGCCGTATTTAATACCGGAACAATAATGCAAAACATTAACGCTGATTTTATCGAAAACTATGCACAGGCTACGGGAAACTATACAAATGCAAAAGGCGGCGCCATATACAATGAAGATTCCCACATAGGAAACCTGACCGGAGATTTTATTCAAAATTATGCTTATTCTCTTGCTTCAAACGAAGCTCATGCTTCAGGCGGAGCCATTGCTCAAAATCAGGCGCTTGGCACAATAGTTAATCTTAATTCCGATTTTATAAATAATTCCGCAACGGCTGATGCAACTTTTGAATTTGCAGTGCCAGGAAATATATCTTTGCTTGACATGCCTCATAGCGATGCTCATGCGCTTGGCGGCGCTATTGATAATACGTCAAGTGCCATACAAAATATAACGGGCAATTTTTCAGGCAACAGTGCCGAATCTAAAGCGCACACAAGTGCATATTCTGCGGGCGGTGCAATTGCAAATATTCAAGAATCGGTTATAAATAAAATTCAGGGAACTTTTTTAAACAATTTTGCAGCTGCAAAATCAAATGTCGATGCCAATGCGCTTGGCGGTGCAATTGCAAATACCGGAATAACCGGTGCCGTTACCGCTGATTTTATAGGAAACTATGCAAAAGCCGAAGGTGAAAACGCGAATGCACTTGGCGGTGCAGTATATAATAATTCCGTCTTTTTGTCGGAGCTTCAAAATGAAAAACCTGTTGCCGAAATAAGTGTATTTAAAATTAAAATGAATGACGGCACGATAAAAGCCTATAGCAGCGGAGAAAGTATAGAGTCTTCATATATAAAACCCCTGATTGATAACAATTTGATGGGAAAAGTTATATCGACAAATATTGTTTTAACGGAAAACGAACTGCAGCAAATAATTGACGGTTTGGCTGATGAGGGTGCACCGTTTACTACCGTCAGTGAATTTATTGCATATATGGAACAATCAGGCATAATGGCAGAAGGCGATCTCGGGCAATATTATGAAGACAATATGCAGGATTCCTCGTCTCTTTCAACAAGTATGGTTTTTGAAAATTCTTCCTTCATAAATAACTGGGCAAAAGCGGAAGGTGAAAACGCACAGGCAAAAGGCGGCGCAATTTATTCATCAAACAATATTAAAATTGAGGCAAACGACAAACACAAAGTTCTTATTGCGGGCAACTATACGGATAATAACGGTGTTATAGATAATAATGCCATATATATGGCATCTTCCGATAAATATATTTCAACCCAATCAGGCGTTGAGACATATGAAACACAAGCCTCGGCATTAATTTTAGATGCCAATACCGAAGGCGTTATCCAAATTGACGATAAAATTTCAGGCGACAAGGGCGGCGGACAATATACCATAGATACAAATGTAAACAATAATAAAACGGTTACAAAAGAATCAAAAGACGGTTACAAAATCTACATAACAGGCGATAACACAGGCACCGTCATATTAAATAACGATGTTGAAGGCGAAGCCGATATGTATCT
>CALUYY010000006.1 GCA_944325155.1 Candidatus Gastranaerophilales bacterium
TTAAACTTAAACGTAAAAGACGTTAAAGAAAAAGAATATATCAAGATAAAACAGGAATTAAACAATAAAGATAAAAAAAATAACAATAATAATAAATTAAATAATAAAAACAAAAAACAACAAAAAAACGAAATACCCATTAATAAAACAATACAAAAATTAATTAAAGAAATAACAAACAAAAGAAAACCGAAAGAACCTCTTTTTATCTCAAACTTCGGAGGAAGATTAGACAGAACTTTAGTATATAAAACATTCAAAGAAATAATAAATGAACTTAACCTTAAAAAAGATGAAAAAAGTTCTTATTCACCGTCTTCATGGAGAAAAACATTCGGATATCATTACTATCAAAAATACAAAGACTTATCATTCTTGCAATATCTTTTCTCTCAACAAACAATCAATGAAACAATCAAATACATTGAAATAACCAACCCCTCTCAAACTTTTATTACAAGGGGGATGAATTTATGAAGATTTTTCAAACCAAAACCGTCAATAATAACGCTCACCAAAGAAAACAGATTAAAATTTTCGGTATTAAATTTACATTTAAAACCAAAGAATGGCTTGAAGCGCAAACACTGTACAACATAGAACAAAATAAAATAAATCTCGGTTTTAACAAACCCGCAGGGAACAAAAATATTTTATTTATAGCGTCTAATTTTGTACAAGAAGGCGGAATTGAAACAAGATTAAGGCAATATATCGAAAAATTGTCGCCTGAAGGTTTTAATGTTTTTATTTTGAGCGAAGACAACAAAAACAAGTTTTTATCGGAACAGACTAATTTTTATTTAAGCTTTGACGCTCCGAATTTTAATAATTGTTTAATTGAAATAATAAAAAATTACAATATCAATTTTATTGAATTTCAATTTAAAAATTCCAAAATCTTAAAAAAATTGAATTTGGACGTAATAAAAAAATATTCGGTTGTCGGCTGTACATTGCATAATACCGGAATTAAAAATATCAAGCTGATAAACAAATTGGATTATGCAATTATAGTGAGCAATTATTTGTATCAAAATCATTACAAAAAAATCAAAAATTCCGTAATTATCCAAAATGCAATTGATTTTTCAAAATTTGATAATATTTATTGGGAACATAAAAACCAGAACACGGCGCTTTTAATTTCAAGAGTTGCACAAGATAAATTAAATTCAATTGAATGTTTTATAAATTATTGCAAAAAACATAATATAAAATTTAAAATTGCGGGTGAAGAAAACAGCGACAGAAAAGTTAAAGACAAGCTCAAAGTAAAATACGGGCTGACAGATGACATTTTTATCGGCAAAATAGATACAATTCCTTTTTTATCCGCTCACATGGATGATTTTTTATTTGTTGCAGGGGTCGGTCTTGTTATTTTGGAAGCGGGCGCTCTGAATTATCCCGTTTTTGTTTGTTCCGATACAAAGGGCGAATGCTATTCGTTTGTAACAAAAGAAAATGTTGATTTGTTTGATAATTTTACGATTAACAAAAAATCGCCCGTAATAATAAAACAAAAAAAAGAAAATTTGTTAAAAATAGCAAATATAGAATTTTATCAACTTAAAGGCTATATACAAATACACAGAAGGATTAATTCTTATATTGATATTTATCTTAAATCTTTAAATTGTCGAAATGTGGAGGAAAATATAAATGTTCAATAGATTTTTTTCATTTGAGCGGAAAAACTATCATAAAATTTTTAAAATTTTTGGAGTTAAATTCAAACTAAAAGATATGAAGGCAGTTGTCAAATTTGTGCAGGCTCAGCGAAATAATTTGAATTCTTTAACTGAATCAAATATTTTTTTATGGTCAAATAAAAATAAATTTACAAGCAGAGAAAAACTTTGGTTTTTATCTCAAGAATTTTATAGGCAATTGGGCTATTTTCCCAATTTAAAAAATCCGAAATCATTTAATGAAAAAATAAATTGGATGAAATTAAATTATTACAATCCGATTGAAAAAAATATTATTGATAAATATGAGTTTAAAGAGTTTGCTAAAGAAAGAATTGGCGATAAATATTTGATACCGACAATTGGCGTATACGAAAATATTTATGATGTAGATTTTGATAATTTACCGATTCAATTTGTTATAAAAACAACAACTAATGGCTGTCAAGTTGGAGTAGATGTAATCAAGGATAAAAACAAAATTGATTTGCAAAAACTAAAACTCAAGTATTCCAATTTACTACAAGAATGGAATAGTGTTTATTATACTTGTCTTTCAAGAGGTTATAAAGATATAACGCCGAGACTTATAGTTGAGAAATACATTCCAGAAATTGAAAAAAGTTCGTCAAAAGAATATAAAATATTTTGTTTTCATGGAGCGCCAAAGCTATTTTATATAATTAATTACAGAAACAAAAAAACGCTCACATACTATGACATCAACTGTAACAGACTGCCATTTGCAAATGGTAAATACAAAACCGACAAAAGGAGACATATAAAACCTTCAAAACACTTTGAAGAGATGCTCAAGATTTCAAAAATTTTATCAAACGATTTACCATTTGCAAGAATTGATTTTTATGACACGGATGAAAGGCTATATGTGGGCGAAATAACATTTACGCCAACGGGTGGATTTGGAAAGTACTCACCAAGAAAATATGATTATATTTTGGGAGAATATCTTAATTTGGAACAATTGCCCAAAGATAGAGTAAGTTTAATTCCCGAACTGGAGAATAAGCAGAATGTTTAAAAAGTTTCATGATATTGGCGACAATTACCGACACGTTTTTAATCTGTTTGGAATAAAATTTAAATTTTTAAGCAAACGAGCACTGATTGATACAATTAAAAACAATAAAAATAAAATTCTTATCACGGATGACAGAGCTTTTTTGTTTGTAAATCGTGATAACATGACAAAAAAAGAAAAGGAATGCTATATACAAAATAAATTCTATAACATAGTCGGATATTTTCCGGATTTAAAGAATCCAAAATCCTTTAATGAAAAGCTTTTATGGCTTGAGCTAAATTATTATGACCCGAGACAAGAAGCATTTATTGATAAATTCGAATTTAAAAATCAAATAACCAATATTTTGGGCGAAAATTATGTAATACCTCTAATTAAGTGCTACGACACCGTTTTTGATATAAACTTTGAAGAGCTTCCAAAAAAGTTTGTTTTAAAAACTACAAATGGCGGTTCAGGCAATTATGGTATCTTGATTGTTAAAAATAAAAATAAATTAAATGTTGACTTTGCAAAATATAAACTTAACAAATGGGCACAAGAATGGATGAGTATTTACTACTCGTCTTTATCAAGAGGATATAAAGACATAAGACCAAGAATTATTGCCGAAGAATATATTGAACAAGAAAACGGTCAATTATATGATTACAAATTTCATTGTTTTCATGGGGAAATTAAAATAATCCTTGCAGTCAAAGACAGAATTTTTGGTAAAGGACACAAGATGTCTTTTTTAACCCCCGATTGGAAAGAACTAAACATACATAGGGGCGACGCAAATTTGATTACCAAGGTGGAAAAACCGGCAGCTTTTGATGAAATGGTAAAAATTGCACAAAAGCTTTCCGCACCGTTTCCTTTTGTCAGAGTTGATTTTTATAATGCTAAAGGCAAAGTATATGTTGGAGAATTAACGTTTACGCCCATGAGTGGTTTTGGAAAATACGTACCCGAGAAGTGGGATTATATTTTAGGCGAATGGTTAGATTTAAACAAAATTAATAAAGAATACATTATTAAAGAGGGGTAGTTTTTATGCTAAAAAACACGCTATTTTCTATAAAACAGGAAAACAAGCACAAGGTAATTAAAATTTTTGGAATTAAGTTTAAATTTCTAAGCAACAATCAATTACGCAAAGAAATTGACAGTCTACCAAGATACAAAGAATTGTCTTTATTTAACTTATATATTCTGGACAAATGCAATCAACTAAATTTAGAAACAAAAAAAAGAATAATTTCGCAAAAGTTTTTTGAAAAATGCGGCTATTTTCCCGATTTAAAAAATCCGAAATCATTTAATGAAAAAATAAATTGGATGAAATTGTATTACAATAATTCAGAGCAAAAACGATGTGTAGATAAATTTGAATTCAAAAATTATGTAAATGAAAAACTGGGTCGTGGCTATACAATTCCGGCAATAGGAGTTTTTGAGGATATAGATGATATAAATTTTGATGAACTACCAAATCAATTTGTTATTAAGTCAACAATATATGGTGGCAGATTGGGTCTTGAGATTGTCAAAGATAAGAGTAAATTAAATTTAAATCGGGTCAAGACTAAATTTACAAAATACTTGCAAGAGTGGCGAACCGCATACTATGATATGCTTGCCAAAGGCTATGAAGGACTAAAACCAAGAATTATTATTGAAGAATATATTCCTTCAATACAAAGCTCTTCTTATGAATATAAGTTTTTTTGTTTTAATGGCGAGCCAAAATTGTTTTATGCGATAAATTATTACACCGGAGAAAAAGAATTAAATTATTATGATATGAATTTTAATATGCTACCCTTTAGAAACGGAGATTTTAAAAACTCCGGCGCAAAAAAACACACACCATCTCAAAAATTTGATTTAATGGTAGAACTTGCAAAAAAAATTTCCAAAGATTTCCCTTTTGTTCGAGTTGATTTTTACGACACTAAAGAACAATTATATTTAGGAGAATTGACATTTACTCCTACTGGCGGATTTGCAAAATATAAACCTCGTGAATGGGACTATAAGCTGGGTGATTATTTAGATTTATCAAATATTTTTGCTAATAATTTAGCCATTCCGACTGGGGTAAAATAAAGGTGCAAAATTCCTTGATAAAAAACATTGAATTTTTAAGAATAATAGGCTGTGTTGCCGTAATTTTATTACACCTTTTTACAAGAATGCATATCGGTGCATTGGATGATATTGAAATTTATAATAAGTTGTTGACTATAACGCAAAATGGCGATAAGGCCGTTGATTTATTCTTTATTTTATCGGGGTTTTTCTTTTGTTATAAATTAAATTTAAAAACTTCAATGTTTGATTTTATAAAACACAAGGTTTTAAGGCTTTGGCCCGTTTTGATTTTTGTTCTTACTCTTTATTTTCTTCTTAATATTGCAGGGATAATAGAAGTAAATTTTTATTACTATTTGTTATGTTTTCTGGGTTTAAACGGCACAAATTTGGTTTTGGTTAACAGCGGAAGCGGCGTTTTTTGGTATGTTTCCGCTATGCTTTGGGTTTTAGCCTTTTATTATTATCTTTTAAAAAATTATCAGGAAAAAAATGTTAATTTAACAATAGCGTTGATTGTTTTCTTTTCATACGGGTTTATAATTCATGCGCTGAACGGCACCATAAAAGGTCATGACTTGATGTTTAGAGGCATTATCTGCATAGGGACATTAAGGGCGCTTGGCGGAATCGGCACAGGGTATTTTATCGGTTTGTGGTATAAAAACAATCTTGATAAAATCAAAAATTTTAATTATAAAATCTGGCATATTTTAGCTTTAACTTTTATTGAATTTATTTCATTATATTTTATTATCAATAATTTAATGCTTCATAAATTAAAATTTAAAAACCAAATTGTTTTTATCATAGCTTTTGTTGCGGTTATTATTGCGTTTTTAATTAATAAAGGTTTTATTTCAAGGTTTTTAAATAAAGATTGGTGTGTTAACATTGCAAAATATACATATTCTTTTTATATGACACACAGCTTCGTGTTTAATGCGATAAAAAATTCAATTTGGAAAAACCACCCTGAAATTATTATTGCACATCCTTATTTAAACCTTTTTATCACATTGGCTTTGGTTTTTATTTTAGGGATATTTACTTATCATTTTGTTGAAGCGCCCTGTGCTAAATATTTTAAAAATAAAAACTTAAAAATCCTCGGGGGGGGGGGGTAAAATAGCCTTTATTTCCCCAAACCCTTATTTTTGCGCAATTTAGAATTTATGCAGTTCGGAACCGTGTGCTCAATTTTTAATGTTTTTGAGCTTGGATTGTTAATAATGATATGGTTTGCTAAAAGGGCATATGATTTTTATGCTTTCTTTTTTGCGCCCATAATTTCTGAATCAAGACGCAAAAACACTGGATAAATTTCTTCTTTAGAAATTAATTTGCCCGCTTTAACCATATTATCATCCATTGAAGCAAATTTTTGATTAACATCGATTTTTAATTGTTTTGCCATATCGGCGGCAATGTTGGGGCAATAAGGTTCAATTAAAATTGCAACATGCGCCATAATGTTTAAAACGGTATATAAAACCCTGCCGCATTCCGTCATTTTTTCTTCTTTTGCTAAAGCCCAGGGGGCGGTATCATTAACATATTTATTTGTTTCATCGACAAGATTAATAATTTTTTGCGCTGCAAGCGCAACTTCCATTTCATCAAAAAGCTTTAAGATTTCTTTTGTTGTTTTGTTAACCTTATCCGTCATTTCATTATTTATAAATTCTTCTTTTATTTCGCCGTCAAAATATTTAACAAGCATATTCAAAGTACGGTTTAAAAGGTTGCCCATGTTGTTTGCCAAATCGGCATTAACTTTTTCTTTAAAATCTTCATCGGAATAGTTTCCGTCTTTTCCGCCGGATGCCGCCGTTGCCATAAAATACCTTAAGGCATCGGGTTTATCCAGATTAAACGCTTCCATAACCGTTTTTGGCGAAATAACATTTCCCGTTGATTTTGACATTTTATTTTTATCAATCATAATCCAGCCGTGAGCATATATGCTTTTTGGAAGCTCAAGCCCGAGCGCCATTAAGGTTGCAATCCAATAAATTGAATGAAATTTTAAAATGTCTTTTCCTATTATATGATAATTAACGGGCCAAAATTCATCATAATCTTCTTTTATGTTGCCCTCCGGGTTATAACCTAACCCCGTTATATAATTTGACAATGCATCAATCCAAACATAAATTACCTGGCTCGGGTCCGATTTAACTTCAATTCCCCAGTTTACGTTTGTTTTTGCCCTTGAAACGGAAATATCCTCGATATTTTCCAATTGGTTCAAAACCTCCTGCGCTCTGAATTCAGGCTGAATAAATTTGGGGTTTTCTTTTATGTGTTTTATGATTTTGTCTTTATATTTGGTCAGTTTAAAGAAGTAATTTTCTTCCGAAACAACTTCGGGTTTTTTGTTATGTATCGGGCAACAGCCGTTTTCATCCAAATCTTTTTCGGCTAAAAAACATTCACACCCCGAACAATAAAGCCCCGTATATTTATGTTTATAAATGTCGCCGTTTTCAAGAAGTTTTTCAAAAATGTTTTGAACGGCATCAACGTGGTAATCGTCCGTTGTTCTTATAAAATGTGAATAATTAATGTCTAAAAGTTTCCAGGTTTCAATAAAAGAATTTGCGTTTTTATCGCAAAGTTCAATCGGTTCAATTCCTAATGATTTTGCGGTTTTTTGAATTTTAATTCCGTGTTCGTCCGTGCCCGTTAAGAAAAATGCCTTATCGGCGCGTTTTTTATAATGCCTGAAAACAACATCGGTAAAAATTTTTTCGTAAGCATGCCCGATGTGCGCTTCGCCGTTAACATAATCAATTGCGGTTGTTATTGAAAATTTTTCCATAATTTATTAACTCCAAATAAAAAAATTATAACATAAAGCAAAAAGAATGTTTCAGGCGTTTTTTAAAAACAAATTTATTTTTTGATTTGAGGAAAAAATGAGAGTAGAAAAAATTAATTCAAATTATTATATACAAAATAAAAATACAAATTATAAAACTCCGCCATCAAAAACCGATTATATAAGTTTTACGGGCGAAAAAGAAAGTTTGAAGCCTTCTTTTATACAAAAAATTGCATCGTTTTTTGAAGCGGAAAATTTAACCCCCGAAAAAGAAACAAGCAGTGAAATAGAAGAGGTGGTCGGACATGTTCAGGATGAAGTAAGGCAGTCGGTAAAAAATGCAAAATGGGAAAAGGCAATTTTGCATGATTTAATTAAAATCGGCGAATACGGCAGATTTGAAGGCTATATACCCGTAAACAAAAAAAGCGGCGAAAAGCTTAAATTCGGAGAATTTGACGAAAACGGACGCCCGAGAGAAATGGTTGTCATAAACACAAAAAACGGGGCTTTTAAGACCGTTTGCGCATACAGTTTATTTGACGGGGAAAACGCTTTTCAAAAAAGAGATTATTCTTTTGAAGGAGCCGTTGTTTCAAGCGATTATATAAACGGAAAATTGCTTTATTTAAGACAAACAAACAACGAAGATAAAAGCATTTGCGAAATTATTCCGTCCCGCAACGGTTTTTATTATTTCTGCGGCAGAAAAGACGAATTTGACAACGCCGAAGAAACAATTTTTGAAGTTCAATTTTCAAACGATAAAACAAAAGATTCAACCGTAAGTCTGAAAGATGATGACGGAGTACAAAGATATTATTTATACGACCGCAAAAAAAGAATGTGGATTGAACAATAAAACTATTTTCCGATACAGAATTTTTCAAAAATTCCGTTTAAAATTTCATCGTTTATAACTTCGCCCGAAATTTCGCCGAGCGAAATCAGCGCAGATTTTATATCAATTGAAATTAAATCCTGAAGCTCGTTATTTTTTGAAGCAATAAGCGCATTATTTATAAATTGAAGCGCATCGGACAATTTTTCCTGCTGTCTTTGGTTTGTCGTAAATTCGGTATCATCAACGTTTATATTAATTACGTTTTGATAAATCAGACTTTTTAATTTATCAATGTTAAAACCCGTTTTTGAACTTATTGAAATTGCGTTTTGATAATTTGTATCGTTAATATCGGCTTTGGTTGCAACAAGAATTGTTTTTTTGTCTTTTGCAAGGTTAAAAATTTCTTCATCTTCTTTTGTAATTCCTTTTGTTCCGTCAAAAAGCAAAAGAACAATATCTGAATCTTTTATTGAATTTTTCGCCTGATTAATTCCGATTTGCTCAACCTTATCAATGTCCTCATTTTCCCTGATTCCCGCAGTATCGGTTAAGGTTGCAAAAATTCCTTCTATTTCAAAAGATTCTTTTATTATATCTCTTGTGGTTCCCGCAATATCGGTTACGATTGCACGCTCCAAATTTAAAAGTTTATTAAACAGAGAAGATTTTCCGACATTCGGACGCCCGATAACCGCAATATTTATCCCCTCTCTTAAAATATTATGAGATTTTGCGTTTTTTAAAATGTTTTCAATTTCAATTTTCACAAATTCAAGCGCATTTATTATCTCATCATAAGAAACTTCTTTAACATCTTCCGGAAAATCAATCGAAGCGGTAATTTTAGCCAGAATTTCAACAATTTTATCTTTCATGTCGGATATTTTTTTGTATAATGCGCCGGATAAATTTGAAGCATTTTTGGATGCGGATTTTGAAGTTTTTGAATTTATTAATTCCAAAACCGCTTCCGCTTCGGTTAAATCCATTTTATGATTTAAAAAGGCACGCTTCGTAAATTCGCCTCTGTCAGCAAGCCTTGCGCCCGAATTTAAAATTAAATTTAAAATTCTTTTTATGACAACCGGAGAACCATGGGTTTGAATTTCTATAACGTCTTCACCCGTATAGCTTTTCGGCGCTTTAAAATAAAGAACGATTACTTCATCGATTTTTTCGTTATTTTCAATTATCCAGCCATGGTTAATTGAATTTTCTTTAATTTCTCTGTTAAAAAAAAGTTTAATTATATCTAAAGCCTTATCGCCCGATATCCTTATAACACCAATCCCGCCATAGGATAGCGGGGTAGCGGGAGCCGTAATTGTTTCAAAAAAGTTACTCATCATTGTAAATATTATCATGTTTATAATAAAATCAACAACAGATGACAAATAAATATTAAATGGGGAAATTAGAGATATTATGGATTTTAACACGCTTACGATACTATTCTTGAAGTTTTTGACAAATATAGTCGGCAACTGGGGGCTTGCGATTATTGTTTTAACCTTAATTATAAGGGTTGCTCTTTGGCCCGCTAACGTTGCACAGCAAAAATCAATGAAAACAATGCAGTTAATTCAGCCCAAAATTAAGCTCATTCAGGAAAGATACAAATCAAATCCCGAAATGATGCAAAAGAAAATGATGGAATTTTGGAAGGAAAACAAAGTAAACCCCATGGCGGGGTGTCTGCCTATGTTAATTCAGCTTCCCATTTTTATTTTGTTATATTCCGCTCTTATGAGCCCGCAATTTATAACGGAAGCGGGAAACGCCGATTTTCTTTTTGTAAAAAGGCTTGATGCAACAATAAGAAGCAATGCGGGTCTTTCAAACGACGGAAAATTTCAGGTTGATAAATTTTCAAGATTGCAGAGCGCAAAAAATGCAAAAGTTTATTTAACAACGGGCGAAGTTATAGAAGACGTCAAAATCCAAGACCCGCAAAAAGCGGTTGTGGTTCAGGGAGACATAATCCCCGGAGAGCCAATTGATCTTAAACTTGTAATTGATAATTTAAACCTTAATTATTCAACTTTAAATAAAGTAAAAGAAGTTGATGTTCAGGTTTCAAACGCACAGACAAAAGAAATTGAAACCGTAACATTTAACAAACAAGGCGACATCTTAATTGCGCAAATGCCGACAATTGAAGCGGTTCAAGCGATACACTACGATGTTATAGCATTATTGGTATTATTTGTTGTTACAATGGTTATAATGCAAAAGGTCATGATGGCTCAAACCAATACACAAAACCAAGACCCCCAGCAAGCCGCCATTCAAAAATCAATGACCACCGTCATGCCCGTTATGATAACATTAACGTTTCTTTTTGTTCCGATTCCGGCGGGCGTTCTTTTATATCTTGTAACATCTAACATTTTCCAAATCATTCAAACAGTAATAATTAATAAACAAATTGATAAAGACAGTGAAAATAAAACTTCAAAAAATGCATCGGACGCCGTAATCGACGTAAAAGCGATTGAAGAAAAATAAAAAAGAAAGGGACTAAATGGTAAACACGTTTGAAGGCAAACTAACAGCAAAAGAAACGGATAAATTTTGTATAGTAATTTCAAGATTTAACGATTTTATCGGTTCAAAATTATTATCGGGTGCGCTTGACGCTTTTATACGCCACGGTGTTAAAGAAGACAACATTGATGTTGTCTGGGTGCCGGGGGCATTTGAAATTCCTTTGTTGTGCAAAAAAATGGCAAAAAAAGGATATTCCGCAATTGTGGCGCTCGGCGCCGTCATTAAAGGTTCAACCCCCCATTTTGATTATGTGGCGGCCGAACTTTCAAAAGGCATAGCAAACGTTTCTTTAACGGAAAACATCCCCGTAATGTTTGGGGTTTTAACAACGGATAATCTTGAACAGGCAATTGAGCGCGCAGGAACAAAAGCGGGAAATAAAGGTTTTGAAGCCGCAAAATCCGCAATTGAAGTTGTTAATTTGTTAAATGAAATAAAATAAATTTAAAGTAAGCCCCTTAAATTAAGGGGCTTAAATTTTATCCCATAATTTTATCCACAACGGGTGCGATTTTTTTAAGTTTGGCATATAATTCGTCAAATTGTTCGGGATACAATGATTGTGCGCCGTCGCAAAGTGCGCATTCCGGTTTATTATGAACTTCAATCATAAGTCCGTCGCAGCCTGCGGCAATTGACGCCATAGACATCGGCGCCACTTTATCTCTTAAGCCCGTTCCATGGGACGGGTCAATAATAATCGGAAGATGGCTTAATTTTTTCACAACGGGAATTGCGCATAAATCAAGAGTGTTTCTTGTTGCAACTTCAAAAGTCCTTATTCCTCTTTCGCAAAGTATAACTTCTCTGTTTCCGCCCGATAAAATGTATTCGGCCGCCATAAGCCATTCTTCAATTGTGGCGGATAACCCTCTTTTTAAAATAACGGGTTTATTAACTTTGCTCAGCTCTTTTAAAAGATTAAAGTTTTGCATATTTCTTGCGCCGACCTGAAGAATATCAACGTAATCCAAAAATAAAGGAATTTGGTTTATCTCCATGACTTCGGATGTTACCGCAAGGTTATATTTATCCGCCGCATTTCTTATGAGCTTTAAACCTTCTTCGCCAAGCCCCTGAAAAGCATAAGGTGAAGTTCTCGGTTTAAAGGCTCCGCCTCTTATAATTTTAACGCCGGATTGTGCCATAAGCCTTGCACATTCATTTATCTGGTCCTCGTTTTCAATCGTGCAGGGGCCCGCAATCATCCCGACATAGTCGCCGCCGAATTTTTCACCGTTAACTTCAATTATCGTATCTTCATTTTTAAATATTCTTGATACAAGCTTATAACTTGAAGTTATTTTTATAACCTCTTTAACACCGTCTAAAAGTTCCAGGTCTCTGGGGTCCATAACTTTTCCGCCGACGGCGCCTATAACCGTATGCAAATCACCCCTTGAAACATGGGCGTCATAACCTTTTGATTTAATAAAATCTATAACTTTTTGTATATTATCTTCGCTTGCCCCGTGGCGCATTACTACCAGCATTTTTTATATCCTCCTTAAAACAAATCTATCTTAGCACCAACAAAATTATTATGATAAAATAAACATACCATGCCGCATTTTTTAATACAAAAAGACGAAATAAAAGAAGATAAAATAGAACTTAAAAACATTGAAACAATTTCACACCTTGTTCAATCCTTAAGGGTTAAAAAAGGCGAGAAAGTAAAGTTTATAGATGAGTGTGAAAATGTTTATTTGACGGAAATTATTAATGCGGATAAAAAAAATTTCGTTGCCAAGATAATTTCAAGAGAAAAATCAAAAAGAAAACTTGATTTTAATTTGTGTACTTTAATATCCGTTTTAAAACCCGATGCAATGCATCTTGCAATTCAAAATGCGGTTCAATCGGGTGCAAAAGAAATTTATACCGTATATTCCAAAAACGCCGCCGTTAAATTAAATTCAATAACCGATAAAAAAGAAAAATGGCAAAAAATTGCAACAGAAGCCTTCAAACAGTGTGAAAGGGCAGATATTCCGAATGTTTTTGGAATTGACACATTTGAAAATATTTTTAAAAAATTCAAAAAAGAAAATATAATTATTTTTGCGGAAAAAGACGCAACGTTTAAAATTAAAGAGGCGCTTAACAATATTAATAAAGAAGAAAAAATTCTTGCGGTGTTTGGGCCCGAGGGAGGGTTTTGCGAGGATGAATTTAATTATTTTAAAAAAGAAAATCTAAAGCTTACGACACTTGGGAATTTAATATTCAAAGCGCCGAGTGCAATAACGGCGGGATTGTTTGGGATAATATCCGAATATGAAAATAAAAGATGATTTAATTGAGAAAATAAAACCATATATAAAAGATTATGAATGCTATCTTGTCGGCGGTTATTTAAGAGAATATTTCCTGAACCACGGTTCAATCGACAGAGATATTACGATAAAATGCAGCAATTTAGAAAACCTTGCAAGAAAAATATCGGATGAATCGGGGGGCAGCTTTGTCGTTTTAGACAGTGAAAACGAAATATACAGGATAGTTTTCGGTAATGAATACATAGATTTTGCAAGGCTTGAAAACGACAGTCTTGAATTTGACACGGACAGACGCGATTTTACGATTAATTCAATAATGTATGATATCAATAATGATAAAATTATTGATAAAAATAACGGCATAGAAGATATTAAAAATAAAATCATAAGAACAAAAAATCTTAAAAATTTATCGGATGACCCGTTAAGAATGTTAAGAGCAATAAGATTTAAAGCGGAAACGGGGTTTAGAGTCGATAAAGATATCACGGATTTTATAAAAGAAAATAACAAGCTGTTGAATAATACGGCGCCCGAGAGAATACATCAGGAATTATTAAAAATTTTTGAAGGAGAATTTTTAATTGATTCGTTATTTTTGGCCGATGAGGTCAAAATATTGGAAATTATTTTTCCTTTTTTCAAAGAAATTAAAAAAATTCCCAAAAATTCTCATCACCATCTTGATTTATTTCATCATTCAATTGAAACAGTCAAAAATATAAGAATAAATAAACCCTTATTAAAAATTGCGGCTTTTTTACATGACCTGGGAAAGCCCGAGTGCTGGACGATTGAAGAAGAAACAAACCGCCACAGATTTATAGGGCATGATGATATAGGTTCAAAAAAAGTTATTCCTTATCTTAAAAATTTAAAATTTTCAAATAAAGAAATTGAATATATTTCAAAATTAATCAAATATCATATATACCCTTCATCTTTAATGGCAAACCCCGATGTAACGGATAGGGCAAAAATCAGATTTGTTAAAAAAATAGGTGAAGATACAATTGATTTAATTGAACTTTCCCGTGCGGACAGATTGTCTGCAAGAGGGGAAGCAGTCAGTGATGAGATGGTTGAAAATAACCTTTCAAATTTAGATAAACTTTTAAATTTTTATTATGAAATTCAGCCCAAATTAAAAACTCTTCCGAAATTAATTGACGGAAACAAGATTATGGAACTTTTGGACATAAAACCTTCCAAAAAACTGAAAGAAATTATTGACGAAATAAACGAAAGACAACTTGAAGGACTGATAAACACAAAAGAAGACGCCGTTAATTTTGTTTTAAGCTTAAAAAATTAAACCGAGAAAATGTCTTTAATATCTTGATATGTGAGGGTTTTTGCAATGTTTCTGTCAACGGAGATAACCGAATCCACAAGAGAACGTTTTTTGGATTTTAATCTTTGGATTTTTTCTTCAACGGTGCCTTTTGTAATTAAGCGGTAAACAAAAACTTTTTTGGTCTGTCCGATACGATAAGCTCTGTCCGTTGCCTGATCTTCAACGGCGGGGTTCCACCACGGGTCATAATGAATTACATAATCCGCTCCCGTTAAGTTTAAGCCCGTGCCGCCCGCTTTTAATGATACGAGGAAAATCGGAATAGTAGGGTCAGTATTAAATCTTTCAACAACTTCCTGTCTGTCTTTGGTGGCACCCGATAAGTACTCGTGTTTAATTCCTTTATTTTCAAGCCAGAGTTTGATTATATCAAGCATTCCCACAAACTGGCTGAATAATAAAATTCTATGACCTTCGGAAATTATTTCTTCAAGCATTGACTGCAAATGTTCAAATTTACCGGATTCATTTATGCCCAGTTTTCCTTCTTTGTCGTACAGCCTCGGGTGGCAGCAGATTTGTCTTAACCTTAAAAGTGCCGAGAAAATAGACATTCTTGATTTTTCCAGACCCACAGTTTCAATTGATTTAAAGAGTTCTTCTTTTGTTGAATCCAATACCTGAAGATAAAGATCTTTTTGATCGGGCGTAAGTTCGCAGTATGCAACCGCTTCGATTTTATCGGGCAGGTCTTTTGCAACGTCTCTTTTCATACGTCTTAAAATGAAGGGGAAAATTTGAGATTTTAAACGTCGTTCAACCTGTTTATCCTCTTTTTCCACAATCGGATAAACGTATCTGTTATTAAATTCGTTTGAATCAAACAAGAATCCTGGCATTAAAAAGTCAAAAACGCTCCATAATTCTTCAAGTCTGTTTTCAATCGGGGTGCCGGAGAGTGCAAGCTTATGTTTTGCTTTTAACATTTTAACCGCTTTTGAAGTCTGGCTTTGGGCATTTTTAATATTTTGGGATTCATCCAAAATAACATATCTGAAATCAAATTTCTTCAGCTGGTCAATATCTCGTCTTATAAGCGCATAACTTGTAATTATAACATCAAATTTAGGGATATTTTTAAAGTTTGATTTTCTCTCGGTGCCTGACAGCGTTAAAAATTTCAAATTAGGAGCAAATTTTTCAATTTCATTTTCCCAGTTGAAAACGACCGATGTAGGGCAGACAACAAGGGCAGGTTCTTTTCCGTCTTTTTCTTTTGCTTTTTGCAAAAGCGTCAATGTCTGAAGGGTTTTTCCAAGCCCCATATCATCGGCTAAAATTCCGTTCAAACCGTATTTATATAAAAACCAGAGCCAGCTGTAACCTTTTAATTGATATTCTCTTAAGGTTCCGATTGTGGATTTGGGTAGCGGGGTATTTTCCATATTTGAAAAAGTTGAAATTTCTTTCCAGAATTTGGAGAATTTTCTTGACATCTTCATTTTAACGTTCATATTCTCCATCTCCGAAACAACGCCAGCACGATAGGTTTTAACTATATATTTGTCTTCATCGTTTTTATAAACATCATATGTGTTAAAAGATTTTAAAAGCGTAAAGACATTATCAACCGGAATTAAACTCTGGCCTTTGCCCGTTGACTGGTAATATCTTTGCCCGTCATAGACCAAATCCTGAATTTTTTCAAATTCAATTCTCTCGCCTTCGGCTTCCGCATACATTTCAATTTCAAATTTATCGGTTGTATCAAGCGCAAAGTCAATATCGGCACAAAGTGTTAATTCTTTTTTGGTGAGCTTATACATGCTCATATCATCTTTTTCGATAAATTCCCAATTGGGGCCGGCTTGAGTTATATAATAGTTATAAAAATCAATGGCATTTTCCTTTTCAAGCGCAAGGTTATTTGTCTGCATCGGCGCAAAGCGACACGCAAGAAGCATTTGATAAGCCTTTTGTTCGTATGAAGAATCTCTTTTTACCCAGTATAATAAATCCTTTTCGGGATCTTTTATTGTAATATAGGGGGTTTTCGGAGTTCTTGTATACGGAACTCTTACACCGTCATATTCAAAATCAAGCGAAGCTTTTAATGACTGGTCATAATCTATGCCAAGTTCCACTATGCATTTGGGCGGTCTTTTTTCAAAAGAAAGTTTTTCCATTTCATCGGACAGTTCGACCGTCATTACTTCTCTTAATTTGGGAAGTTCTTCATAAATAAATTTTCCGCCTTCGGCGTCTTTAATATCCGTAAAAGAAGCCTTTATAAGGTTTTGAGGAAGAACGGAAACCTGAACATCGGTTTGAAAGATTCTGTCTTTATATCTTCCCCATTTCAGACCTCTTGAAAAATATCTTATCTCTTCAAAAGGATAAATCTCGTCTATATCGGGGCGCTTCCAATATAAAGACAACAAAACGTTTCCGACGTATGAAACGTTAACCGACAGACAGAGTTTCCAGATATCTGAGGTAAATAAGATTTTTTTATGGGTTTTTGCATCTATTACATCTTCCATTTTTGATAACATTTTGAAAAATTCGTCAAATTTGTTAATCTGGACATCATACCAGCCCGATTTTTTATCCAGCCTTGATTGTTTTAAAAGCATGGAAAACATCATCGCTTCAAGTTTTTGAACTTCGTTTAATTTAAAATCGGGATTGTTTTTTTGTTCTTCAAGAACCGCTTTAAAAATCCCTTCCAAATCTCTCATTACACGTTTTGTGTTTCTGTCCATTACAAGAATTGAAAAGAAATTCTGCCTTCTTTTGGGGTTAAAGTGAAAAATATATCCGCCTTTGGGGTTTTCGGTCATCGGAATATCTTCATCAAAAAAGACGGGCGGAATATCAAATTTTTCATACATTAATTCATCAACATGGTGGTCTTTAATCGCAGAAAGCCCCAATGCAACGACATGTTTGCACCACGGCTCATCAAGAGGACATGAACAGCTTGTTTTAATTCCCGTCTTTAAAAATTTTAAAGACACATCATAGTGGTCTTTAAAATTACCTTTGACTTTTCCCGATATAACGTTATCTTTAAGAGAAACCTCTTCAACAAGCCCCTTTTGATAGCATTCATATCCCCTGCGCCAGCTGCCGGGTTTTGCTAAATCTTTTATATATTTGTTGTTAAAGTTGTATTTCACAATAGCACTTATAAAAAGCTTAAATTCCTCAAAGTTAAAATCTTAAATGTGAAACAATTTATATACCACTCAAAATTAACTTTTACAGTTTAAATTTAGCAGAAATAATATTAAAAATCAAGGATTTTATATATTTAATTTCGTATAAAGTTTGTATAAAGATGTATTGCAATTTTAAATTTTTGTTTTATTATATTATTGTGAAATTAATCACGAATTAAAAAATCACCATACTATTACTAAATCATATAATTTAAAGGAGAACAACGTATTATGACAGCAGAAAATGAATGCAGCTGCACTTGCGTTTGCGACTGCGAAGTTGACGACAGAAAGCCTGTAACATGCGCTGAAGACTTTGAAGAAATGATTGTTCAGGTACACGAAGCACAAAAACAATATGCTACATTTACTCAGGAACAAGTTGATAAAATCTTTAAAGCGGCAGCACTTGCGGCAAACAAAGCAAGAATTCCTCTTGCAAAAATGGCAGCCGAAGAATCCGGCATGGGTGTTGTTGAAGATAAAGTTATTAAAAACCACTTTGCTTCCGAATACATCTACAATAAATTTAAAGACACAAAAACCTGCGGCATTCTTTGGGAAGATAAAATTAACGGAATTAAAAAAGTTGCAGAACCCTTGGGGGTTATTGCAGGTATTGTTCCTACAACAAACCCGACATCAACAGCTATTTTTAAATCATTAATCGCATTGAAAACAAGAAACGCAATCATCTTCTCTCCGCACCCCAGAGCTAAAAAATCAACAATTGCGGCGGCTAAAATCGTTTTAGACGCTGCCGTTAAAGCGGGAGCTCCCAAACACATAATTAACTGGATTGACACACCGACCATTGAATTGTCGGGCTTATTAATGAAACACCCGAAAATCGATGCAATTTTGGCAACAGGCGGTCCCGGAATGGTTAAAGCAGCTTATTCATCGGGCAAACCGGCACTCGGCGTAGGCTCCGGCAACACTCCCGCCGTTATAGACGAAACAGCGGATATCAAAATGGCGGTTTCATCAATATTAATGTCAAAAACATTCGATAACGGTATGATATGCGCTTCCGAACAATCGGTTGTTGCGGTTGACGACATTTATGAAGAAGTTAAAAAAGAACTTCAATACAGAGGCGCATACATCTTAAACGATGAAGAAGCCGAAAAAGTTGCAAAAATTATTCTTGTTGAAAGAGGCGGAGTAAGTGCGGTTAACCCTGCAATTGTCGGACAGCCCGCATATAAAATTGCGGAAATTGCAGGAATAAGCGTTCCGAAAGATGCAAAAGTTTTAATCGGTGAAGAAAAAGAAGTTGCGGTTGAAAATCCGTTTGCACATGAAAAATTATCACCGGTTCTCGCATTATATAGAGCCGCAGATTTCAACGACGCCGTTCAAAAAGCTCATGACCTTGTATTATTGGGCGGTGCGGGACATACTTCCGTTTTATATACCGATGAACGTAAAAAAGAAAGAATTGATAAATTTGCAACAACAATGCCCACAGGCAGAATTTTAATCAACTCTCCTTCATCACAAGGCGGTATCGGCGACCTTTACAACTTCAGACTAGAACCGTCTTTAACATTGGGTTGCGGTTCATGGGGCGGCAACTCGGTAAGTGAAAACGTAGGCGTTAAACACTTATTGAATTACAAAACAGTAGCTGAAAGGAGAGAAAATATGCTTTGGTTCAAAGTTCCGCCTAAAATCTACTTCAAAAGAGGCGCTACGGATTTAGCATTAAGAGAATTACAAGGTAAACAAAGAGCATTCATCGTAACAGACAGATTCCTGTTTGATTCGGGTGCGGTATATAACATAACAAGACCCTTGGAAGATATCGGCGTTGATTATCAAATCTTCTTTGATGTTAAACCCGATCCTACTTTGTCAACAATAAGAGAAGCAATGCAGATGGTTGAAGTTTATAAACCCGATGTCATCATTGCTCTCGGCGGCGGTTCACCGATTGACGCAGCTAAAATTATCTGGCTGCAATATGAACAGCCCGAAGTTCAATTTGACGATATTGCAATGAGATTTATGGATATCAGAAAAAGAATCTGCATGCCTCCGAAATTGGGAGTTAAAGCAACAATGGTTGCAATTCCTACCACATCCGGCACGGGTTCTGAAGTTACTCCGTTTGCGGTTATTACCGATGATCAAACACACATTAAATATCCTATCGCAGATTACTGCTTGACACCGGATATGGCAATTATCGACGCTAACTTTGTTGATACAATGCCTAAAGGCTTAACGGCAGCAAGCGGTATTGACGCTCTTACACACTCTCTTGAAGCTTATGTATCTTCCATGGCAACAAACTTCACAAACTCTCCCGCTCTGGAAGCTGCAAAATTAATCTTCAGATATTTACCCAGATCATATAACGGCGGAAAAGACGACCCTGTTGCAAGAGAAAAAGTTCACTATGCATCATGCTTGGCCGGTATGGCATTTGCTAACGCATTCTTGGGCGTTTGCCACTCCATGGCGCACAAACTCGGTGCAGCATTTAACATACCCCACGGTCTTGCCAACGCATTTTTAATCAATCAGGTAATCAGATACAACGCTAATGACTGCCCGAAAAAACAGGCAACATTCCCGCAGTATAAATTCCCGAATGCCAAATCAAGATACGGACAGGTTGCGGATAACCTCAACCTCGGCGGCAAGAATGATGATGAAAAAGTTGAATTATTGCTTGAAGCAATTACACAGCTTAAAAAAGACATCAACATTCCGCTTTCAATCAAAGAATGGGGAATTTCGGAAGAAGACTTCTATTCTAAACTCGACGAATTGGTTGAACTTGCATTCGACGACCAATGCACGGGCGCAAACCCCGTATATCCTTTAATGGATGAAATCAGAGAAATGTATATCAAAGCCTACAACGGCGAATACTAATCTTTTGATTATTAAAAGCGTCCCTTTAAAAAGGGACGCTTTTTTATAAAGGAAAAGAAAATGAAAGAAAAAATATCGGATAAAGTAATAAGCAGATTAACGCAATATCACTGTATTTTAGTTGATTATATAAAAAAGAAAAATTATACAATCACAAGCTCCACTATTGCGCAGTTGTTAAAAATTGACGACTCGCAGGTAAGAAAAGATATCTCGATGTTAAATAATACGGGTAAATCGCGCGTGGGGTATGATGTTAACCGATTAAAAGAAACAATAGAAAAAACTCTGGGGTTTAAAAACCCTAAAAACGCTTTTATTATAGGTGCGGGAAATTTGGGAACCGCTCTTGCAAAGTATAACGACTTTGAAGCGTACGGACTTAATGTTATGGCATTGTTTGACGTTGATAAAGAAAAAATAGGTAAAAAAATTAATTCAAAGCCCGTTTTTGATATAAAAGAATTATCGGAATATACAAAAAAGATGAATGTTGAAATCGGCATTTTAACCGTGCCTTCGGATTTTGCACAAGAAATTGCAAATTATGCGGTAAAATCCAAAATCAATTATATCTGGAATTTTTCGCCAACCGTGCTTGATGTTCCAAACGGTGTTGAAGTTTGGAATGAAAACTTAATGGGCAATTTTTTGCAATTCTCTTATAAAATTTCAAAGTGAAGAATTTTCTTTTTTTATTTTTCTTATATTTTGATAACAATAAGCAAAATAAAATATGACGCCTATTATAACCCATAAGGGGAACAATATTGCGCTTGTGCCCAAAGTAAATAACGAATAAATCATCAATCCGCCGCAAAATAAAATCCCTAAAATCGGAAACAAAGGTACAAAAGGCACCTTGAAGGGTCTGTGCCTTTTAGGGTCGGTTTTTCTTAAAATTAAAACGGCTATACAGACAATCGTAAAAGATGTAAATGTACCGAAGTTGCAAAGTTCGGCCGAAACATTCAAATCCATAAATAATGCACCTAAAACAACAATAACACCCGAAACCCATGTTATAACATGGGGCGTATTATATTTTTTGTGGATAGTCTGAAGACTTTTGGGTAAAAATCCGTCCCTGCTCATGGCGTATAAAATTCTTGTAGTTCCCAGCTGGTAAACAAGAAGAACGGATGTAAGCCCCGCCAGCGCTCCGATTGAGATAAACCCCGCTATCCAATTGTTGCCCGTTTCGCTCATCGCAGCAGATATAGGCGCCAAAACATTTATTTTATCAACGGGAACAATGCCCGTTAATACAAGCGAAGTTAAAATATATACAACGGTACATAGCGCAAGAGTTCCAATCAACCCTATCGGAAGGTTTTTCTGGGGGTCTTTGGTTTCTTCGGCTGCGGTTGAAATTGCATCAAAACCTATATATGCAAAAAATATTATAAAAGCACCGGATATAACGCCTTCAAAACCGTTCGGCATAAAAGGCGTCCAGTTTTCGGGTTTAATATAAAATACACCCGCAAAAATAAATATAAAAATTACCGCAAGTTTAATAAAGACCATAATTGTTGCCGTTCTTGCGGATTCTCTTATTCCTCTTACCAGAAGCAGAGTAATTATTAAAACAAGAATAATGGCAGGGATATTGATTGCAATCGGAATAACACCGAAAAGCCTCGGGATTTCAACCGCAGGGTCAAGCCCCAGATTTTGATAAATGCTTACTGCGGTTCTGTAATCATTTACAAGGTATACAGGCGGATTAACAAGCCATGAAGGAAGAATATGGGAAAAACCTTTTAAAAATTCAAAAAAATACCCGCTCCAGGCGGAAGCTACGGTAATATTTCCTATTGCATATTCAAGCATTAAAACCCACCCTATCATCCATGCCATAAATTCGCCCATTGTTGCATAGGTATATGTATAAGAGCTTCCGGCAACGGGAATCATTGAGGCAAATTCGGAATAACAAAGCGCCGAAAAAAGACAGGCAAGCATTGCAATAACCATGGAAATTATAAGCGCAGGCCCCGCTCCCACGGATTCCGGGCCGCCTGCCGCCGCTATTCCTATTATCGTAAAAATGCCCGTTCCGATAACCGCACCGATACCAAGCATAATAAGGTCAAACGCATTCAGGGTTTTTTTTAAGTTTGCAGATTCCGCCATCTTTAAAATTTCATCGGGAGATTTTTTCTCAAAAAGATTATTCTTAAATTCCTTAAAATCAAATTTCATTTAATTATTTATCCCCTTCAACCCTTCTTTGCTTTCCGTAGCTGTATGCAAAGTAAAAAACAATACCGAGGACAATCCATAAAGGAAATAAAAATCTTGATGTCGTTAAAAATTTCATTGAATAAATCATTAATCCGCTGCAGCATATAATCCCGAATAAAGGAAACCACGGTGAAAAAGGAACTTTGTACGGACGGGGGCGTGAAGGATCAGTTTTTCTTAAAATCAAAACCGCAACGCAGACTATAATAAATGATGTAAATGTTCCAAAGTTACAAAGTTCGGCAGCGGTTGAAATATTTAAAAAGGTTGAACCCAAAATGCATATTATTGCAACCAAAACCGTAATTAAATGAGGGGTTTTAAATTTCTTATGAACCGTCTTTAGTGCTCTGGGGAAGAAATTATCCCTGCTCATGGCATATAAAATTCTTGTGGCGGCAAGCATTAAAACAAGTAAAACGCTTGTAAGACCGGTAAGCGCCCCTATTGAAATTAACCCGGCAATCCAGCCCTGACCGACGGAACTTATGGCGTGGGCTATGGGAGCCTGAACATCAATTTTATCGATGGGGCATATCCCCGTTAAAACAAGTCCGACAAAAACATAAATAATCGTACATATACCGAGCGAACCGATAATACCTATCGGAAGATTTTTCTGGGGGTTTTTTGTTTCTTCCGCCGCCGTTGCAATGGCGTCAAAACCGATATAGGCAAAAAAGATAATAAAAGCGCCCATAAATATCCCCTGAAAACCGTTCGGCGCAAAAGGCGACCAGTTTTCGGGCTTGACATAGAATGCGCCCGTTATAACAAATAGGGCAATTACTGCAAGTTTTATAAACACCATAAACCCTGCCATTTTTGTCGATTCTTTAATGCCTTTAATTAAAATTGCCATAATAATTAATGTCATTAAAATACCGGGAAGATTAATAGCAACGGGAATGTTAAATATCACGGGGATAACATCCGAAGGGTTCAGCCCTTGTTTTGTTAAAATTGAAACGGCGGATGTATAATCATTTACAAGATAAACGGGCGGATGGGTAAGCCATGAAGGAAGAAAAGGAAATCCTTGCAAAAACTGCATAAAATACCCCGTCCAAGCGGAAGCTACCGCAATGTATCCGACCAGATATTCAAGCATTAAAACCCACCCTACAATCCAGGCTAAAAATTCGCCCATTGTTGCATAGGTATAAAGGTATGCGCTTCCCGCAACGGGAATCATCGAAGCAAATTCCGAATAGCACATGGCGGAAAACACGCACGCTAAAGACGCTAAAACCATTGAAATAATTAAAGCAGGCCCCGCCCCCACGGATTCCGGGCCGCCTGCGGCAGCAATTCCCACGACCGTAAAAATGCCCGAGCCTATAATGGCGCCGACACCCAATATAATAAGGTCAAACGCACCAAGTGTTTTATTTAAGCCCGCAGAATCCGCACTTTTTAACATTTCATCGGGAGATTTGGTTTTGAGCATGTTTTTCCCGATTTTTACAAGTGAGTTTATTTCATTGGAGTCTAATTTTATATCATCGGAAAGACCGTCAGGCTCCTTGAATATTTTTTCTTCCATTGTTAATCCTTCGGTTATTTGTTAAGGAGCGGGTAGCCGAGTTTCTCTCTTTGTTTTACGTAAAGTTTTGCAACTTCCGACGCCATTTTCCTTACTCTGTTTATGTAATTAATTCTCTCGTCTTTGCTTATAACACCTCTGGCGTCAAGCAGGTTAAACGTATGTGAACACTTTAAGACCCAATCGTAAGCGGGAAGGACAATATCCGCTTCAATACAGGAATAACTTTCGGCTTCCGCCAAATCAAACAATTTAAAAAGCCTTTCGGGGTTTGAATATTCAAAATTGTATTTTGATTGCTCTATTTCATTTTGAAGATAAATATCTCCGTATTTCAATTTTTTATTCCACATAACATCAAAAACGGAATCAACGTTTTGAAGATACATGGCAATTCTTTCAAGTCCGTATGTAATTTCAAGAGCAACGGGCTTAACTTCAAGGCCGCCTACCTGTTGAAAATAAGTAAACTGGGTAATTTCCATACCGTCAAGCCAAACTTCCCAGCCGACGCCCGCAGCCCCCAATGTCGGCGATTCCCAGTTGTCTTCAACAAATCTTACATCATGTTTTTCCAAATCTATTCCCATGGCTTCCAGCGATTTTAAATAAATCCCCTGAGCGTTATCGGGAGAGGGTTTTAAAATTACCTGATATTGAAAATAATGCCCCAATCTGTTTGGGTTTTCACCATATCTTGCGTCTGTCGGACGTCTGCAGGGTTCAACCATTGCGGTTGAATAAGGTTCAGGCCCCAATGCTCTTAAAAAAGTCGCAGGGTTCATCGTACTTGCGCCTTTTTCAATATCATAAGGCTGCTGGATAATACATCCGTAATCAGACCAATATTTAGATAAATTTAAAATTAATTCCTGGAAAGTTAAAGACATAACTTTTGAATGTTACTACAATCATAATTTTTTTACAAGTGTATAAAAACCACTTTATACATTCTTAACATCTATAAGACAAACGCTCTGTGCTTCAATTGAAAGCCCCTGTCCGGTCGAATCCAGTTTTTCTTTTGTTTTTGCTTTTATTGAAATATCATCTTCGCTTATTTTAAGCGCATTTGATATATTTTTTTTCATTTCTTTTTTGTAATTTAAAAGTTTCGGTTCTTCACAAATAACGGTTGAATCAATGTTTATAATTTTATATCCTTTTTTATCCGAAAGTTCGCCCGTTAATTTTAAAAGTTCAAGACTTGATATGTTTTTATATCTCGGATCGGTATCGGGGAAATGTTCTCCTATATCGCCGATATTCATTGCACCGAAGATTGAATCTATTATTGCATGGATTAAAACATCGGCATCGGAATGCCCCAATAACCCTTTTTCATAGGGAATTTTAACCCCGCCCAATATTAAATCCCTGTTTTCAACAAGCCTGTGGATATCAAAACCCTGTCCGATTCTCATAATTCTACCTTAATATATATTTTTCTATTGCGTTTGATAAACCGTCTTCACTAATCGGGGGGCAGATATAATCCGCTATTGATTTTAACTTATCGGAAGCATTCCCCATGGCAATTTTAACGCCCGCATTTAAAAGCATGTCATAATCGTTATCCTGATCCCCCGATGCCATTATTTCTTCTTTTTTTATACCCCAGAAATCCGATAAAAATTTAAGCGCATTTCCTTTTGAAGCATTGATATCGGTAAATTCAAGATAATATTTATGGCTTCTTACGACCTGAAGTTTATTTTTAAATTTTTCTTTAAATAAATCCCTGTAATATAAAAGTTCGTTTTCATCATAAGTAATTAACAAAAGTTTTGATATTACGTTTAATTTAACTTCATCAAAAGAATTAACGACCTTATATGTGGTGAAGCGCCCTTTTGTATAATCTTCCATAAATTTTTTATTGTCGTCTTCGACAATTAAAACATCATCATTATATAAATTAAGATGAAATTTCATCTCTCTTGATAAACAAATTAATTCTTTTGCAATTTTTATATCAACGGAATTTTGATAAAGAATCTTATTTTTATCCCGAACCATTGCCCCCTGATAACAAACAACGGGCGTATCAAGCCCGAGAGCTTCTCTTACCGGGTCTGCCCCCATAAACATTCTTCCCGTTGCAAGAACAACTTTTATCCCCTTATTTGTTAAAATTTCAAAATAGTTTTTTAATTTAGGCGTAAATTCGCATTTTTCATTTAAGACGGTTCCGTCAATATCGGTTATTAAAAGTTTTATTTTATTCATTTATAAAATCCGTTTTAAATTTAATTTTCTTTATTATACAATAAAATTAATGATTGATATGAGGAGAAGAATATAATATGGCTGCAATCGAACGACAAAAACCCGTTGAACAGGATATGATTAAAAGAAGAAGCAACTTTGACCCCGTGGAAGAAAATTTCACGGACGCACAGGCAAAACTTGAGGCTTCAAGATGTTTGAACTGTAAAAACCCCATGTGTAAAAAAGGCTGCCCCGTGAGCGTCAATATCCCCGAATTTATTCAGGAAATTAAAAACGGAAACGTTCAAAAAGCAGGCGAAATTATAAGACAAACAAACATGCTTCCTTCGGTATGCGGAAGGGTCTGCCCGCAGGAAAGACAGTGCGAATCAAAATGTATACTCGGAATCAAAGGAACACCAGTTGCAATCGGGGCATTGGAAAGATATGCGGGCGATAATTCAAGCCCCGTTGAAGTTAAAATTACCCCCAACGGCAAAAAAGTTGCAATCGTAGGGTCAGGGTGCGCAGGAATGAGCGCTGCCAACGATTTAAGAAACGCCGGCTTTGACGTTACGATTTTTGAAGCGCTCCATGAAACGGGCGGCGTTTTAAGATACGGAATTCCCCCGTTCAGATTACCGAGAACGGTATTAGACAGAGAAATACAAGGCTTAAAAGAAAAAGGCGTTAAAATCGTAAAAAATGTCGTTGTAGGTAAATCAATCACATTGAAACAATTAAAAGAAGAAGGATATAATGCGATTTTTATCTGCTCGGGCGCAGGACTTCCCAAAATGATGGGAATTAAAGGCGAAAATTTAAACGGCGTATACAGCGCAAACGAATTTTTAACAAGGGTTAATTTAATGCATGCAAACGAATTAACAACGCCCACCCCCTTGAAAACGGGAAACAAAGCCGCAATCATAGGCGGCGGAAACGTTGCGATGGATGCGGCAAGAACGGCAGTCAGAGTCGGATATAAAGAAGTTTATATAATGTACAGAAGAACGGAAGAAGAACTTCCCGCAAGAAAAGAAGAAATAAGACACGCTAAAGAAGAAGGCGTTATCTTTAAACTTTTAAGAGCACCCGTTGAAATAATCGGAGAAAACGGCTCGGTTAAAGCAATGAAATTTGAAGTTATGGAGCTTGGCGAACCCGATGCATCCGGAAGAAGAAGACCCGTAGGCACCGGAGAATATGAAACAATGGATTTTGACACGGTTATTGTTTCGCTCGGAACAGGCCCCAACCCAATTATTCAAGATTCCGCCAAAAGCGAAAGTCTGGATCTTGAAACCGATAAAAAAGGATATATTATAATTAACGAACAAGGCAAAACTTCAATTGATGAGATTTGGGCAGGGGGCGACGTTGCTCCTTTAGGTGAATCAACCGCAATTAATGCAATGGGCGCAGGAAAAAGAGCCGCAAAGGCAATTATTGAAGCTTTAGCATAAATAAAAATAAAAATAAAATCCGCTTAAATAAATTTTAAGCGGATTTTTTATGCTTTTTACCGGTTTTATAAATTCAAAAATATTCAATTTTTCTTTCATTAAAGTTTAACTTCATTATTGGGTAATTAAAGGCCAAGATTCACGGAGATTTCTGATAATGAAGCCCGGTGCCAAATGTTCATGAAGGCAGAAAAGCGGAACAATGACAAGGAAAAATAAAATCATAAAAAATGCTGTATCAATTTTTTGAACTTTGGGATTATAGTTTTTAATCAGTCTGTTTCCTAAAATTCCCATAATAAACATAAATTTTATAACGGGAAGAGAAAATACAGACTCGGTAATTATTATTATTAGAAATATTAGAATTAAAATTCCGCCAAGGGGAAAAAATGAAAACGCCGCAAGTAAATACGCCAGCGGATGCGAATCTAATAATGCAAATAAAAGAAAATAAAAAATAAATAACAAGGGAATATAACATCTATTATATAAACCCCAAAAAATTGTTCCGAAAAACGCAGCAAAACTAAAGGGCGGATAATTTGTTTTGTTCTTGCCCTTAATTAAAGATAAGGTAACAATAAACAATAAAAAAGCAAGGTGATAATAAAATAAAGCGGTTGAAATTGTATCATTGCTTAAAAATGAGCCAAAATACGAAGAAGAGTCAAGAAAAGAAATTAAATATAAATATGAAAATCCGGATAATTTTTTTTCTTTTATATCGTTAATTCTTTTTATTAAATTTACAAAAATTAAATAAGTACCTATAAGACATCCGATAATTGCAATCAAATAACAGATAAAATTAAATTCACCGGATGATTCGGATGCAAGAACACTTCCCAACATTGAAAAAAATGAAATAACAAGAGATATTATCAAATAAGCGGCAAAAAAGCCGCTTCTTGTAATAAATCCTTTTGATGAAAAAATATTCAAATTTTCCATTATTATATCTCCGAAAATTAACGGGCGCTTCAAATAAAAGCGCCCGCCTAAAATTATATATGCATTAGTTTTATTATGTCTTTAATATCCGATGTTGTTTTTTGAACATGGGATTTTGCGTTTTTAATTGCGCAATCCGGGTCTTTTAGACCGTTACCCGTTAAAATGCAGACGATTTTTGAATTTTCTTTTATTGTGTCTTTTAATTTTATAAGCCCTGCAACGCTTGCAGCACTTGCAGGTTCGCAAAATACGCCTTCAAGTTCCGTTAACAATTTATACGCTTCAATGATTTTATCATCATTTACCATATCAATTGTTCCTTTTGATTCATCTCTTGCTTCTTCCGCTTTTTTCCAGCTTGCGGGGTTTCCGATTCTGATTGCGGTTGCAATTGTTTCGGGATGAAGAATTCTGTGTCCTTTAACGATTGCGGCGGAGCCTTCTGCTTGAATGCCCATCATTTTGGGAAGTTTGGAACATTTGTTCAGAGAATAAAATTCTTTATATCCCTTCCAGTATGCGGTTATATTGCCGGCATTTCCGACCGGAATAAAGTGATAATCGGGAGCATCTTCAAGCGCTTCAATTATTTCAAATGCGCCTGTTTTTTGCCCTTCAATTCTGTACGGATTAAGAGAATTTACAAGTGTTATTGGGTAGTTTGAAGAAATTTCTTTAACCGCATCAAGCGCTTCATCAAAATTGCCGTTAATTGCGATAACTTCTGCACCGTACATCATTGCCTGGGATAATTTACCGAGCGCAATATATCCGTCAGGGATTAAAACGTAACATTTTAAACCTGCTCTTGCGCCGTATGCGGCGGCAGCGGCGGAAGTGTTACCCGTTGAAGCGCAGATTATTGCTTTTGAACCTTCTTCTTTTGCTTTTGAAACGGCCATTGTCATGCCTCTGTCTTTGAAACTTCCCGTGGGGTTTGAGCCTTCGTATTTTAAATATATTTCGCAACTATCAAGCCCTAAATATTTTTTAATGTTGTCCGCTTTAATCAAAGGAGTATTTCCTTCGGATAAAGTAACAACGGGGGTTGAATCCGAAACGGGAAGATATTGTCTGTATTTATTGATTAATCCGTCATATCTCATAAGTTTTACCTTTATATAACTCTTATTAAATTTGTAACTTCAATATTTTGGTTTTTGAATTCGCTTAATGCGTTTTGAATGTCCGCTTCAAGAGAAGTTTCCGTTATGACGATAATTTGCGCCGTGTTGTCCTCTTTAATTCCTTTTTGGATAATGCTTTGAAGATTGATGTTGTTTTTGGCGCAGATTGTTCCAATCGTTCCTATCGTTCCTCTTGCGTTTTGAGCGTTTATTGCAATATAGTATGAATTTTTGGTTTCCAAAATATCCTGCTGAATTGCATTATCCTGAGGTTTTACTCTTGAATAAGGAAGGACGGTGTCCGTGTATGAAATTTCTGATGCTATGGCTAAAATGTCGCCCACAACCGAGCTTGCCGTAGGAGCTTCACCCGCACCGGGGCCCGTGAACATAATTTCGCCGACGGGGAAACCTTCCAATAAAACGGTGTTTGTTGCATTGTTTATGCCCGATACCATTGATTTTTCACTGACCAAAACGGGGTGAACCCTGATATCAAGCACATCTTTATTTTGAACTTTTTTGGCTATACCCATTAATTTAATTTTATAGCCGAATTCTTTGGCGCATTTAATGTCGTCAATTGAAATTTTTGTAATTCCTTCACGGTAAATTTTTGATAAATCAATTTTTTTATGGAATACGATATTTGCAAGAATTGCCGTTTTAAACATCGTATCAAACCCTTCAACATCGTTTGTGGGGTCGGTTTCGGCATATCCTAATTCCTGCGCCTGTTTAAGGCAATCGGCGTATGAGAGGTTATCCGTTTCCATTTTGGTTAAGATATAGTTTGTCGTTCCGTTTAAAATCCCAACCACTTTATCAAATTCGTTTCCCCTTAAGGTTGTTTTAATCGGACCTATAATGGGAATTCCGCCCGCAACCGCCGCTTCGTATAAAACGGTAACGTTATTTTCGTTTGCAAGATTGAAAATTTCATCGCCGAATTTTGCAAGAAGCTCTTTATTTGCGGTTACTATATGTTTTTTATTTTTAATTGCGGTTTTTAAAACGTCCAAACAAGGGTCAACCCCGCCCGCAACTTCGACAACAACGTTTATTTCAGGGTCGTTTGCGATTTCATAGGGGTCATCCGTTATATAATCAAGCGAAACATCTCTTTTTTTATTAATGTTTTTTACCGCAGCTTTTAAAATTTTAATGTTGTTAAATTTTTTAAGCGTTTTTACAACGCCCGTGCCTACGGTCCCGAGACCGATAATACCGATTTTTAAAATACTCTTTTCCATAAATGTGATTATACAATAAAAAAATGCAAAATTATAATTTTGATGTATGATTTTATAATAAATGAAGTAATTTTTGGAGATTATAAAAATGACGGATGAGATAAGAGTCAGAATTGCACCTTCGCCGAGCGGCAATTTGCATATAGGAACGGCAAGAACAGCCCTTTTTAATTATTTGTACGCTAAAAAAACGGGCGGAAAATTCATTTTAAGAATTGAAGACACGGATGCCGAAAGAACAAAGCAGGAATATATAGATAACATTTTTGATTCTCTGAAGGCTCTCGGGCTTAATTGGGATGAAGGACCGGATGTCGGCGGAAATTACGGGCCTTATACGCAATCCGAAAGATTTGATATATATCCTAAATATGCAAAAATGCTTTTGGATAACGGATATGCGTATGAATGCTGGTGCACAAACGAAGAACTTGAACGGGAAAAAGAAGAAGCCGTCAAAAACCATAAGGCATACGTTTATTCAAGAAAATGTCTTAATATAACACCGGAGCTTAGAGAACAGTATATTAAAGAAGGAAGAAAACCTTCAATAAGATTTAAGGTTGATCACAGGGAATTAACTTTTAACGATATGGTAAAAGGCGAATTAAAGTTTGATACAAGCCTTATCGGCGATTTTGTCATTATGAAATCAAACGGAACGCCGACTTATAACTTTGCCGTTGTAATTGATGATATGTTAATGAAAATAAGCCACATTATAAGAGGCGAGGACCATATCTCAAACACACCCAAACAAATTTTAATATATGAAGCACTGGGCGCTAAGGTTCCTGAATTCGGACATTTGGGGATGATTTTGGCACCCGATAGAAGCAAATTATCAAAAAGACACGGTGCAACGGCGGTTTCCGATTTTGTTAAAGAAGGATATTTAACAGACGCCCTTATAAACTTTGTTGCACTTTTGGGGTGGTCGCCTTCGGACGGGCATGAAATCAAAACGGTTGATGAAATTGCACAAGATTTCAGAATAAATGAAATTTCAAGTTCAAATTCCATTTTTGAATATGACAAATTAAACTGGATGAACGGACAGTATATTAAAAAAATGGATATTAAAAAATTAACGGATATGATAATTCCCTTTTTATCCGATTATGATTTATCCGAATTATCCAGAGAAAAACTCGAAAAAATGGTTGAAATTACAAGGGAGCCTTTAACAACCTTGAAAGAAATTAAAGATGACGTTCCTTATTTCTTCGGCGAAAGCGTTCCTTTGGATGAAGTAAAAGAACTTTTAACAACCGAATTATCAATAAACGTTTTAAACAGATTTAACGAGCTTGCCCAAAAGTGGAATTTTGAAGATGAAGAAGAAATCCATAACGACCTTGCGGATTTAAGAACCGAATTTAAAGAAAAATTCGGTTACAAACCGAAAGAAACAATGTGGGCAATAAGGGCTGCCGTAACCGGCAGAACAAGAGGCGCCGATATGGCGGGAATTCTTGTTATAATCGGAAAAGATAAAACCTTAAAAAGAACAAATGAAGCACTACATATTAAAGCAGGAGTATAAGTTAATGAAATTTTTACACTCAATGATAAGATCATACGATGTTCAAAAATCAATGGAGTTTTATACAAAATTGTTTGATTTAAAACTTGACTATAAAGCAGACCTTGAAGACTGCACATTGTATTATCTTAAAGATGAAATATCGGGCGCAGAAATTGAATTGACGGCAAATTTTGAAAAACCCGAAAACAAATACGTTAACGGAGAAGCTTTCGGACATTTTGCTTTTGAAACCGAAGATTTTGAAGAATTTACCAAAAAACTGCATTCGCTCGGTTATAAATATTTATATGAACCCTTTGACATCGTTTTAAAAGGCGAAAATGACGTAAGAAAGAAAAGGATAGCATTTATTGAAGACCCCGACGGAAACGAAATTGAAATCATAGAAAAACAAAAATAATTATAAACCCTTAAAAGATAGCTCTTTTAAGGGTTTTTAGTTTATAATTTTTTTATGGATAAAATTTTAGGACATATTGATTTTTTAATTACGCAAAATTGCAATTACAGGTGCGAATATTGTTCACAGTCTAAAAAATTTGTTGAAGGGAATTTTGAAGAAGCGGACGATAAAACAATTAATGCTTTTTTAAATTTTTTAGACACGCTTGAAAAACCGTATGAAATAACAATTTCAGGCGGAGAACCTCTTATACATAAAAAATTTTTCTGCCTCATTGAAGAAATTATAAAAAAAGGGCATAAGGTTTCCGTTGTTTCAAATTTTTCATACGGCATTGAATATTATAAAAAAATAAAAGACATTTCAGGCGATAATTTAGTTGAACTTTTGGTTTCGCTCCATTTAAAACAGGTTAAAAATTTAGATGATTTTTTAAAAAAAGCCGAAATTTTTAACGAATATAAAAAAAGTTCAAGGTTTATAATTGCATCCGTGCTTACTGATGAGAATGTTTATAAATTAAAGAAAGTAAGCAAATTTTTAAAAGAAAAAAATATAAAATTCGAGCTTCAGCATTTAAGAATTAAAAATTCATTTATTGAATATAAAAAAGAAGCAAATGATTTTATAAAAGAATTTCCGATATCAAAAATAAAAGAAAAATCAAACACATACGGAAAATACTGTCTTGCGGGGAAAAATTTTATCATAATTTATCAAAACGGCGAATGTTACAGGTGTTATTCTTCAAGATTTAACAGGGTTCATTCAATGGGAAATATCAAAGATAAGAATTTTAAATTATACGATAAAATTCTTCCATGTCTGAATAAAAACTGCACATGCCCGAAACCCATTATTTATAATATGATTGATTATAACCGTTCAAATTATATAAAGGCGGGGTTTTTAAGCTTATATAACGGGCTTTTTATACCTTATTACGCCGTTAAAAATTTTAAAATCATAAAATCAAAAATTAAACAATTAATCGAATTTAAAAAACGGGGTTGATTTGTTTATTTGATTTGGTAAAATTTTAAAGTGAAAAACTAAGCGGCTTGCTTAAGAAAAAATCGGGACGTAGCGCAGCTTGGTAGCGCACCACCTTGGGGTGGTGGGGGTCGCAGGTTCAAATCCTGTCGTTCCGAAATTGTTAAAGCCTTTCCTTGTTTGATTTTCAAGGAAAGGCTGTTTATTTTAGAATTGCCCCCGTTTTTATTTATTCTCGCTAAAATTCTCACAATTTTTAAAAATTTTATCAACATTTCCGTTGCGTTTTATCATGTTATTGTTCCCGGCATAAACATTAAGCGGCAAAACTATTTTGCACCCGATAAAATAAACCCGAGATACGTTGATAAAAGCCCAAAGATAAGGCTTAACAAAAGATAGGCTAAGCTTAAAAATATTTTTCCTTCTTTTATAAGTTCAAAAATTTCAAGATTAAAACTTGAAAAAGTAGTAAGCCCGCCCAAAAACCCCGATATTATAAAAAGCCTTACAAAATTGGGAAATACATTTGATTTTAAAACAAGTCCGAATACAAGCCCGATTATAAAACACCCGATAATATTAACAAAAAAAGTTCCTATCACGGGAGTTAAAAAATATTTTTTTGATAATAATGAAATTAAATATCTTAAAACGGAACCTATGGCTCCGCCTAAAAATACGGATAATATATTCAGCATTTTATAATTCTACGATAAAAAAGATTAGGTATTAAATTTTTTTTATGCTAAATTCAAAAAATAAAATTTATAAGGAAAATTTGTATGTTAAATTCACCCGTTCAAAAAAAGCCCATGTTAAATTATATCAATGTTTTCAGAGGGCTTGCAATTATTTTGATTTTAATGGGGCATACGCTTCAATTCGGCGATACGGGCTCAATTGAAAGAGCAGTTTCATTTGAAATTTTTGCGGGCGGCACGGTTTTGTTCGTTTTTATTGCGGGATATTTATTTCAATATTTATCATACAAATTTGAATATAAAAACTATTTAAAGAAAAAATGGCAAAACGTTATAATTCCCTATATTATAACCGCAATCCCCGGGGTTATTGCATGTCTTACGGTTCCTTTAATTTATAAAAATCCTTTTTTCGGGATGAATATTTTTCTTGAAATCGGTGCATTTTTAACAACCGGAAGAGTTCATAACGTTCCTACCTGGTTTATTCCGATGATTGTTATATTTTTCTTATTAAGTTCACTGCTTCTTTATCTGGAAAAGAAAAATATTTTATATAAAATTCTGCCCCTTCTTCTTTTAATTACAATTTTTATCCCGAGAGGCGATATTGAACCTGATTGGGTTATGGGGCTTGATTACTGGGGAAGATATCTGGCATATGTTAAATATGTTTTGATGGGGTTTGTTCATTTTGCATCATGCTATGTTTTGGGGATGTATTTTTCAAAATATGACGATGCAATCGATAAATTTTATAATCACGGATATCTGCTTATTTTCCTGATGCTTATTGTATCTGCCGTCGATATTTATCTTAATATAAATTACGGTTTTTCAAACTGCAGCGCTTCAAAACTTTTATTTACGGTAATTGCCCTTGGTTATCTCAAACATTATGACGATAAAATTAAATCAATGGAAAAATTTAACAATTTAATGGATATAACGGCAAAATACAGTTTCGGTTTATTTTTTGTCCACTGGTATTATGTATTTTTATTCAACCATTGTTTTTCTTTATCTGCGGCAATTCCAGTTAACGGTTTTATGCACGGGGTTATCGTGTTTTTAATTTCGGTTTTAAGATTTGTTGTTGTCTATGTTTTCAGTTTCTTTACCCTTTTTATTATTAAAAAAGGACTTCAAAAACTCAACATTAAAAACACCAGAACCTTTATCGGCGTTTAAGTTATCTTGATTTTGAACTTCAGCTTGTTTTATTTGGGGCTCTTTTTCAAGGCGGAACCATAGGTAGCCGTAAGGTCTTAAGTATACGGTAATTTTTCTGTTCACGAGAGAAACTTTAACATCTCTTGACCTTTGGTGAATCAAATCATAAAATTCAAGCTTTTTTGTTCCCTGTTTTAAAACAATATCGATAGGAAGCTCAACTTCAACCGCCGACCTTTTGTTTGAAAGATTATTTATTACAAAAATTCTTTCGTCTTTATATTTTCTTATATACGCAAAAACCGAATTTTTATCCGTTTTCAATTGGGTAAAAGTTCCTCTTTTTAGGGCAGGGCAATTTTTTCTTATTGAAATTAACTCTTTAACGTATCTGTATATTTTACTGTTATATTCATAATAATCTTTGCTTGAACCGTAAAACATTTTGGCGGCGATTGCGCCTCTGTTTATATCTCTTGAATCAAAATAACTTAAGAGTTTAATTTTATTTCTTTTCTGAATTTTTTCTCTTTCCTTTGCCGAGTTAAGAGCGTTTGTGTAATTGTTTCTTATTCCGATTTCATCGCCGTAATATATGATTGGAATACCGGGCATTGATAAAAGAATGGAAAAAGCCATTGCAATTCTTTGCGGGTTATTATCCAAAAAGTTTGCCATTCTGCCCGAAACGCCAAACCCCTGTCTGAATTCCACACCCTTATTTACAAGGGAATTATATAAAATCTCTCTTATCTCGGGTTCAATCATCTCTAACGTTAATTCATCATGCACCCTTAAAAAAACAGCCCAGGAAGCGCTCGGAGGAATCGAGGGGGTTGCCTTATCAACCGTTTTAAAATAGTTTGAATCTTTGGTAACAAGAGTTGCCCAAAGACCCGGCATATAAGGGAAATGATATGCTATTTGAAATTCATTTGTCCTTTTTATTTCTTTTTGTCCCAATTTGTTTGCAATTTGAATTTTTCTTTCCGTGCCGAAATACGGCAGAACTTCTTTTGGCGTCTGGCAGGCTTCGGCTTGAATAACGGATCTGGGGGAAACGGCTTGTATATATGCACTTAAAAGTTTTAAAACCGCATGTGTTTTAGGCTGGTTTTCGGCATTTGTCCCTTCTTCTTTTGAAAGATAAGGAATGGCATCCATTCTGAATATATCAACTCCCAAATTTGCCCAATAATTAATTGTGCCCAGACAATAATATAAAACTTCCGGATTTTCCCAGTTTATATCGGGCTGAAAAGGATAAAACGTATGATAAACATAATAATCTTTGCCGTTTACGGTAATTTTTCTGTAATTATTTTCCGAAATTTCAGGGAAAATTTGCCTTCTTTTTGAGATTTTACCGGATTCTTCTTTATATTCAACCACAACACCCAGTTTTTCATCGGTATAGCGCCTGTATTCAGGCATTTTTTCTTTTACGATAAAATAATCAAGCTTTGATTCATCCCCTTTTAATAAATCCTGAAACCACTGGTGCTGGTCCGAAAAATGGTTTAAGACCAAATCGGTTTTAATTTTAAATCCTCTTTTTTTGGCCTCGATTATAAAATTTTTAAATTGGGGCATTCCGCCCAAATCCGCACGGACATTTTTAGGATTTTTAACGTCAAACCCGGCATCGTTCATCGGCGAATCGGCAAAAGGAAGAATGTGCAAAGTTGTAACGCCTAAATCCGAAAGATAATCAAGCATTTTTGCGGTGTCGTCAAATTTGTTAGGTTCTTTTGTGTCTTTTGTTCCGAACTGATCGGCATAGAATGTATAGATAATTTCATCTTTATACCAGTCGGAGTCTCTGTTTAAATCTTCTTTCAGTAATATCTCGGGACGCTCTTCCTTTGCTTTTTTTGCAATTTCATAGACTTTGTTAAAAATTTCATCCGCACCGTCAAGTCCGTATATTTTTATGATTTCGTCTTTGATTTCTTTTTTTAATTTTTTGGGAATTACAATATCGTCTTTTTCTTCTTCAAGGGTTAAATTTGTCTGCTTTTCTTTATTGATTGAAGGCAAGCTCACGGCAAGACAGCTTGCTTGCGCATTTAAAAACATCAATAATATAAGAGCAGAGCAAATTGCTTTTTTCATTCAAAGACTCCTTAAAAATTACAGTTTATCATTTTTATCTTTTTTAAAAATTTTCTTAAAGAAGTTTTTAACCTTTCCGAACAATGTTTTGTTTTCGGCTTCTATTTTTGCCTGTTCAGCCTGATAAATTCTTAATTCTTCAAGCGTTGTAACGCCTTCGGGCATGGTATCGGGTATTGATGATACAAATTGTTCGGCAAGTGCGTATTCTTCTTCGGTTACAAGCCACTTAAACGATTTTAAAAGACTTAACGGTTTTGCGGCGTCGCCTTTTAAGACAAGCTGAAATTTTGTAGCGTTAAAATCCGAACGGTCTTTTGAAAAATCGGGAATTGAATCCATCTCTTCTTTTGTTATTTTTTCACAGAATACGGAGAACGTTTTTGCCATCACGACATTTAACCCCGGAGTTGCTTTTACTATATTAACGGGGTTAACATTTGCAAGAGGCCCCAGGACGCTTGATACCATTGAACCCAATCTGCCTCTTACTTTTGTATCAAGAGTATTTTTTAAGATATCCATATTGCCGTCAACTTTAACACACAGTGCATTTCCCTGCATATTAACAGGATCGATATATGCTATACCGTTTTTAAACTTAATTGTACCGTCAAGTGTCTTAAATCTTGATGTATCAACGGAAACCGCAGAATGAATGACAGAACCCATTGCGGTTTTAAAGAATTCCGATTCTCTTATGTTTTCCGATAAGAAAATATTTTCAATTTTACCGAAAGGTCCCATTTGCCCGTTTAAAACGGTAAAATTAAATTCGCCTTCAAGTGATTTTACCTGTTGTTCAAATGCAAGCCCCTGCAGGGTTATATCGGTATCAAAAGAAAGAGGTCCTTTGAGCGTATCTTTCATATTGGCAAGAACAATAAGCGCTTCGTTTGAATCGATATTCTCGCCGTTAACGTTTATATCCATAAAGTAATTAAGAAGATTAATGTCGGCATTTCCTCTTACTTTTCCTTTAAATACGTCCGTATCAATGTTATTTACCGATAAAACATTATTTTTTAATTTAATGTCGCCTTTATTGTTAAAAGCAACAATATTACCGGTTTTTAGAGTATTAATGTCATAATTTCCCTTTATAATTCCCAAAGGAATATCGCCCTGCGGTCTTTGAACGGGATCGGAGGGAATAAGACTCATAAAATTATTCAATGCGCCTGTCAGATTATCGGCATTGATATTATTTGATATAACTTTTGTGTTATCAAGAACAATTAAAGGAAGATTATTTGTATAAATATCAGAATCAAACTTAATATCGGAATCGGATATTGTTAAATCTTTTGTTGAAATGTGTCCTTCTTTTCCGTTCAGCCCGATGACCAATTTATCCATATTTAATGAAGCGTCGGGAATATTTAATTTATCAAGAGCAAATCTTCCTTTTAACCTCGGGGAATTTAAGTTCCCGAATGCGGAAATTCTTCCGGACAGTTTAAGGTATGAATCTTTAAGCCCGACGAAAGAAATTTCAAGCGGCTTTATAATTTCCGTTTTAAACATATTTATAACGGGCATGGGAGAATTTATTCCCATAACAGTTCCTTCAAGAGCAATAATTTTATTTGACTCATCCAAATTCAAATCAAAATCATCGCCAAATTCGGTCGGAACAATTTTTGAATAAAGCCCGGTATCTTTAATTTTTAATCTGTTACCTTTAAAATCGACAAACAATTGTGCAATTGTCTGCATATTTTGAAGCGATTTAATATGAACGGGCGTAATATAGTTATTATCATCGGATACAATCTGGGCCCTTAGGGTTTGTTTTCTTTTATTCCCGTTCAAGGTAAGCTTAACGGGGATTATACCCTTTGAATCAATAAAAGGTTCAAAAACAGCGCCCAAAAGCTTTTTAATTTCTCCTGCAAATAAATCACCCTGAAGTTTAAAATCATATTTCGGGTTTTTTAAATAGTTATCTATTTCGCCGTTTAAGGTGATTGCGGTATTATTATTTATTTTTATCTGAGTCGGATTAAGAGTTAATTTTTTCTCATCAAATTCCGTAAGCAAATTATCGTCTTTAATGTATGAATTGCTGTAAGGAAGAGATAATTTAAACCCTTCGTTTGCAATTTTTCCCAAAAGTTCTTTTTCGTCTTTAATATCAATGACTAATTTTTTATTTTGTATAACAACGGTTGATAATTTATCATTTAAACTTAAATCTTCGACTGTTGCATTTAAAATTGAAACGGGGTTTTTAAGTTTTCCGTTTATATGGGAATTAAGCGAGAGTTTACCTTTGGTTAATTTTATTTCATCTTTAATATCCTCCGGTGCAAACGCAAGATATAATTCGGGCAGAGGAAGTTTATTTGAGGTTATCGTTATATCGGCATTGGCTTTTTTGTCAATTGTCCCCGTGATATTGAGTTCGCCGTCATTTATTTTTAATTTTGTGTCATTGATTGATAATGTGTTGTTGTCAAAAATTAACGATGCAAAAATATCGTTAAAGCCGAGGTTTGTTTTTTGGTTTATAACGGCGCCGTCCGTTATTTTTATAAAGCCTTTTGATTTTAAGCATTTGTAATTTGTTTTAATTGAAGCATCAGCGCTGATAAATCCTTTTCCTTTAATATATGCAAGATTGTTTTCAATGCCCAATGAATCAAGAAGCGCTTTTGAGAGCGTGATTATATCGTTAAAATAAATTCCGTCCGATAAAATTTTTAAATCAAAATCGGGGCGGAATTTGTTTTTAATCCAGCCGTTTAATTTAAGGTGCTGATCTTCTTTAATTGCAATGTCGGAGCCAAAATATGTCTTGGAGCCCAAAAAGCTTGTTTTAAGGTAGCTTTTTGGAAGCTTGTATCCGTTTATATTAAAGCTGACACCGTCAACAAAAAAATAGCCCTGTCCTTTTATGCCGTTATTTGCTTCATCAAGTTTTAATTTTGCGCTTATAACGCCTTTGGGGTCATAATTTTTATAAGTTAAAACGGGGTTAATAAAAGGAACCTCCGCCCTTACAGCGGGGTCATCTTCACTGTCAAGCTCGCCTTTTTTCGGAATAAAAGTATTAATATCAATATCAAAATCAATATTTTTTTCATCATTTAAATAAAGGCTTGATTTTGTTTTAAGTTTTGCTCTTTTTCTGTTTAAGTATGCAGCTTTCAGAGTGTCGCCCCTTAATAAAAGATAGTCGTTTGTTTTTTCGTCTTTTGATATTAAGCGATAGTCAACAATATTAATATTCGGTGCATTATATCTTATTAAAGATAAAAAGTTAAAACCTTCTTTTTTTGAAATTGAGTCAAGATTTTTTTCTTTTTCAATGTCATATAATTTTCCCTCAATTGCTTTAACGGGTTTATATCCGTTATTTGAAACGTTAAAATATAAAACGGGTTTATACACCATAACATCCGTTAATTTAACGTTAAGGAGAAATAATCTCGGGATTGAAAGCTTTGCAATAATGCATGGGGTATCAAGGAGTTTATCGCCGTCCGGAAGGTTGATATCAACATCTAAAAGTCTTATGCCGACTTTAAGAGCCGGAGTTGTTATAAGTTTTGCATCAAGAAAATCAATATCCAAATCGGTATATTTTTTAAGCGTATCTTTTACTAAAGGCTTATATGAATTAAGGTCGATTTGTTTCGGCAAAAAGAAGAGAAATTCAATATATAAACCGATTAAAACTACAATTAAAAAAATCCCAAACCATTTAAAAAAACGTTTCATAAATAAACTTCCTTTAAATTAAACATCCTTGAATTTAAGTAAAATTTTACAATAAAAGAAATCAAAAATAAATTTTAAAAATTATTATTGCCCTGTCGGGTATATAAAATCGGATAAGTATTTTTTTACGGAGCCGAATTATTATTTGTTTAGTCAAAAAAGGAGATAAAAATGGTTACTGCCGAATTTATGGGGTATTGCCTCATGTTTTGTTCCGCATTTATTGTTTTAATTACAATGATTATGTTATAGGAAAATTTTGAACTGAAATATAGTCTTCATTAATTTGTTTTTTTAATTCATCAACGGAAGAAAATCTTATTTCGTTTCTTATTCTTGAAGTGAATTCGACTTTGATTTCTTTTCCGTATAAATCACCGTCAAAACCCATTAAATGAACTTCAAGCGTTTCTCTTCGGAATTTATCGATGCTCGGGCGGATTCCGAAATTAATCATTGCCTGATATGTTATGCCCATATATTCCGCAAGCCCCGCATAAACGCCGTAGAGAGGTTTTATAATATCATTGTCCCAGATAATGTTTGCCGTTTTATATCCCAAACTTCTTGCAATTTTCTGCCCTTCAATAACATATCCTTTAATTGAAAAATTTCTGTTCAGCATTTTATCGGCAAGAGAAAATTCGCCTTCTTTAATTGCATTTTTAATGTTTGTACTTGAAACAAGAACATTATCAACGGACACGGGGGGAATTTCCGCATATTTAAATAAATTCGGGTAAGAAGACAAAAGTTTTCCGTCCCCTTTTCTGTCATGCCCGAACGTATGATTAAAGCCCGTTACAACATATTTTGGCATAAAATATTTAATTAAAACATTTTTTATATATTCATCGGCATCCATATGCATGAATTGTTTAAAATCCAAAAAATAAATATTATCTATGCCTAAATTTTCAATCAGTTTAATTTTATCTTCAATTTTTGTTAAATATACCCCTTTTTGGTTATGAAGAATTGAATAGGGCGATTTTTGAAAAGTCAAAAGAACGCTTTTAATGCCGTTTTCTTTTGCAATTTTTACGGTTTTTTTAATTAATTCCTGATGTGCAAGGTGAACCCCGTCAAAAAAACCTAAGGCAATTGCGCAATTTTTATTTTCAACCAGATTATAAAAAACTTTCATTTATTTATCCGAATTATCCGATTTTTGCTGTTTTTGTTTATATTTGTGGTTCTTTTTAGACATTCTTTGGGAAGTTAAATCATTTTTTTGCTGCAATCTTCTGACCGATAATACATCCGGCATTGATTGAAGGTTTGTAATGATTTTTTTCAGTGTTTCAATATCGGATAATTCAATACCGAGGTCAATTATGCCGAATTTTTTATTTTTTGAATAGCTGTAAGCGTAAGAAACATTTGTATTTGTGTCCGCTATTTTTGTTAAGACATCCTTTAGAAGCCCGACACGTTCCTGTGCTTCAATTCTAATATGTGCAACGTATGTCCCTTGGGAAACATTATCCGCCCATCTTATATCCATCATTCTGTTCGGATCGATATCAAACAAACACTTACAATCAAGCCTGTGAACGGAAACCCCTCTTGATCTTGTAACAACGCCCACAATGGGTTCGCCGGGCAGGGGCGAACAGCATTTTGCCAAAGACCAGACCATATCTTCAAGCCCTATAATGTCATTTTTCTTTGAAGATTTTTTCTTTTTATAAGTTTCTGTTTCATGGTCAATTGATACAATATCTTTTGCTTTGGGTTTTTGAATTTTATTTAAAACTTTTCTTAAAGTGGTTTCGCCGTAACCGAGCGCCGCAAATAAATCATCCGCCGCTTTATAATTCATCTCACGGGCGGTTCTGTCAATTTCACCGGATTTTAAAAGTTCGTCAAACAAAGGTTTTGTAAGCTCTGCTTCAAGGTTGGAGCGCCCGATTTCAACATTATCTTCTCTTTTGTATTTTTTAAACCAGGCTCTGATTTTACCTGATGCGTTTTTTGTTGCAACAAAATCAAGCCAGTCGATTTTCGGCATGCATTGTTTTGAAGTTAAAATTTCAACAATATCCCCGTTTTGAAGCTTAGTATCAAGCTGGACAATTCTTCCGTTAACAAGAGCGCCTACGGTTCTGTGTCCGACTTCGGTATGTATTCTGTATGCAAAATCAACGGGGGTCGAGCCGAAAGGAAGGTCTATAACATCACCTGCCGGAGTAAAAGTAAAAACCTGATCGGAGAATAAATCCAATTTAACCGATTCGACAAATTCTTTTGCGTCCGTTTCGTCCTTTGAAATTTCGATTAATTTTCTCATCCAGTTAAATTTAACATCGGTTGAATCTTCCGCCTTAACGGAACCCGATTCTTTATATCTCCAGTGAGCGGCAAGACCGTATTCGGCAACTTCATGCATTTCTTTCGTTCTGATTTGAATTTCAAAGGGTTTATTTTTCAGTCCGATAACAGATGTATGCAATGAGCGGTACATGTTGCCTTTAGGCATTGCTATATAATCTTTAAAGCGCCCGGGTATCGGCTTAAATTGGGAATGGATAATTCCAAGTGCGTTATAGCAGTCTTTTTCATCATCCACGATTACTCTTATTGCGACAATATCGTACAATTGGTCAAATGAAACGTTTTGACGGCGCATTTTATTATAGATTGAATAATAATGCTTTGCTCTGCCGTATATGGTTGCTTTAATGCCGTTTTCATCAAGGTGTTTTTTTGTGATTTCGATTAATGAATTTACGAGAGCATCTCTTTCGTTTTTTGTTTGTGCAACAAGCTTTGCAATTTGATAATATTTTTCGGGGTCAATATATCTTAAAGACAAATCTTCAAGCTCCGCCTTCATTTTCCCGATACCTAAGCGGTTTGCAAGGGGAGCGAAGATATCAAGGGTTTCCTGCGCAATTCTTTTTTGTTTGTTTGCAGCCATATAATTCAGCGTGCGCATATTGTGGAGTCTGTCTGCAAGCTTTAGAAAAATTATTCTGACATCTTCAGCCATTGCGATAAACATTCTTCTGAAGTTTTCCGCTTGTCTTTCTTCTTTTGATTTAAACTGATATTTGCCGAGTTTTGTAACACCCTGAACAAGTTTTAAAACATCTTCGCCAAAGTTTTTAACGATTTCATCGGGGCTTGTGTCGGTATCTTCCAAAATATCATGCAAAAAAGCGGCAACAATCGTATGGGTGTCAAGCTTTAATTCCGCAAGAATTTTTGCAACTTCAATGGGGTGGATTATATAGGGTTCTTCCGAAATTCTATACTGCCCTTCATGGAGCTTTGCCGCAAAAAGATACGCTTGTTCGATTTGTTCAATGTCTTCGGGGCGCCTGTTTTGCGACATCAAAATATGTTTTACTTCAAGAAAATGTGTCAGATGAGTAGTCATTAAGCTTAATTATGTCTTATAATAACGCATGGGGATATTCTACATCTTTTTTATAAAATTTTCTATAAGCTATTGAAAGTATTTTTAAATTATGGAAGAGCGCCTTATTAAGAATATTAAAGACAAAATCAATTCAAATAAAGAAGGAATAATTTTAAATATCAAAGTTATTGCGGGTGCCAAAAAAAATTCAATCGAAGAATATGAAGAAAATATAATTAAAGTTAAAATCAATAAACCCGCCGTCGAAGGCAAGGCGAATAAAGCAATAATAGAGTATTTTTCCAATATATTTAACGTGCCGAAAAATAATATAAGCATATTAAAAGGGGAGAGAAATTCTCTAAAATGCTTGCTAATTAAACCGAAAAGTCCTATAATCTAACATGTTAAAAGAAGGTATGGAAAAAAGATGTTAAGAAACAATACAATTTCTTAACAATTCATTTCAAAAATGACAATTAATTATATGTTCTTACTTGTATTACATGTGAAATATTGAATTGAAGGCTAAGAAGTGACCTCAAACAATAACCCCAAAAACAGTGAAGTGATAAATAAGCAGGGTTCAAATACGAAAGAAAAAGTAGTCCAGCCGAAAATCGGCACGATTCTGACAAACCCCATTATGTCGGGCGGTGTCATCGGCACAAGAACATCTGCAAATAAACTGTACTCGGCAGGCTCAACCAGAGGACATCTGGCAAAACAGGCAAATGTCGGGTTTCAGGAAATAATGCGTCTTGTAAATGATGCGTTTTTAATTAAGAACGATTTGGCACAATTGTTCTATTCATTGAACAGCATAATGGTAAATAAACTTCAGGTGAATTTTACCGCAATGGGGCTTTATAACAAACATTCAAACTGCGTTAACATTAAACTTATTGATAAAATCGGCTCAACATACACAACAAAAACAATCATGACCGATGAAAACAATCCGGTTGTTAAAGCCGTTAAAACAAAAAAAATCGTAACAACTCAAGACACGGGATTTTTAAGTTCATGGTATCAAACGCACGCTTCTACCGCCATAATACCGATGATGGCAATTGATGAATGCATGGGTGTTTATATCGTCGGAAATTATCATATCAGCGCAACAATTGAATTTTGCCAGCTGATTGCAAACACTCTGGGTTTGTTTGCACAGACAAAAAACCTTATGGATTTGGTTGAAACAAATTCCGATACCGATTCCCTGACCGGTCTTGCAAACCATAAACACCTGCAGGAAGAACTCCATGAACAAATCCAGTCGGCGGAAAATAAAGGAACCGTTTTATCCGTTCTTATAGTAGACGTTGCAAACATCTCAAGAATAAACAGGGACTTAGGCCATGCAAAAGGCGATGAAGTCATTAAAACGGTTGCGCAAAAAATTAAACAAAACATAAGAAATACGGATTTTGCGGGCAGATACGGCGGCGATGAAATAGCGGTCATAATGCCAAATACAAGCTCCGATGAGGCAAAATACATAGCAGAATATTTATCTTATGTAATATCTTGCGTTTATGTTGACGACGTAGGACCGATTAAAGTTTCAATGGGTATTTCAACCTATCCCAAATCCTCGGAAAGCCAGGAGAAACTTCTTGTTCTTGCGGAACAGGCAATGTATATTTCAAAAGGAAAATCGCAGGAATTAGGCAACTGTAAGGTCATTACAAGCGAAGATTATAATTTCTGGGATGATGAAGCTCTTAAATGCTTTGCCGAAGTCTTAACCAAAAAACACGCTCAAATCGGCGTTCAGTTTGAAGATGAATTAATTAATAAATTCCATAACGAACAGATTATTTCAAATTCGCACCTGTTAGATGTTGTTACATCGCTTGCAAACACAATAGACGCCAAAGATACATATACAAAAGGTCATTCAACTTTTGTTTCAAGATACTCGGAAGCCCTTGCAAAAGCAATCGGACTGCCCGAAGCCGAGGTTGAACGTATAAGATTAGGGGCGCTTTTACATGATATCGGCAAAATAGGAATCCCTGAAAACGTTTTAAGAAAACCCACGATGTTAACCGATGAAGAGTGGGAAATTATGAAACAACACCCAGTTATAGGAGCGGAAAAAGTTTTGGCGCCCAATGAATCATTAAGAGATTTAATCCCCATGGTTAAATATCACCACGAGCACTGGGACGGTTCGGGGTATCCTTACGGACTTAAGGGCGAAGAAATTCCTTTATCTGCAAGAATTGTTGCAATTGCCGATGCATACCATGCCTTGGTATCGGACAGGCCTTACAGAAAAGGCTTAGGGGTTGAGAAAGCTTGCGAAATATTAAAATTGGGCGCAAACGTTCAGTGGGATAAAGAACTTGTAAGACAATTCGTCATTATTGCGCCGAGCTTATCCACAAGCGTTTAAGCATGGTGGTAATATTCGATTTCATCATTGATATCAAGTTTTCTTGCGTCTTTTTTGAAAATTTTTGATTTATGAATTGACAATCTTGCAAGAAAATATGATAAGCTTACCCCCAAAACGCCGAAACCGTATTTAATCGAGCGTTTAAGGTTAATTGAGCTTGCATCGGGGAAATATTTCGTGGGACAGGAAATTTCACCCACATTAAACCCGTGGTAAAAAGTAAGCGCAAGCATTTCATTATCAAAAACAAAATCATTGTCGCATTCTTTTAAGGGAAGCGTTTCCAAAACTTCTCTGCTGAATGCTCTAAAACCCGTATGATATTCGGATAAATTCTGTCCCATAAAAAAGTTCTGGAATAAAGTTAAACATTTATTTGCTATGAATTTATATAAAGGCATGCCGCCTTTAAGGGCGGAATTTGTGAGCATTCTTGAAGCAATGGCTGCGTCATATTCATTAAATGCAATCATGCAAGCCATGGCGGGAACAAGTTTCGGAGTATATTGATAATCGGGATGAACCATAATTACAATATCGGCACCTTCTTTAAGCGCCGCCAGATAGCAGGATTTCTGGTTTCCGCCGTAGCCTAAATTTTCTTTATGAACAATTGTCGTAATGTTTAATTTTTTGGCAATTTCTTTTGTATTGTCTTTTGAATTATCATCAACCAAAATAACCTTATCCACAAGGTCTTTATATATCTCATCATAAGTGACTTCAAGAGTTTTTTCCGCATTATATGCGGGCATAACGACAACAACTTTTTTACCGTTTATCATTCCGAATTCCTACCCAAATTAAATTTGGTTTCATAATAGCATAAAAAATCAAATTCTATCAATATAAGGGTTCAAATTCATAAACGGGTTTTTGTTCAATTTTTAAATACCCCGATAAAGTAACATCCAAATTTGAATAAACAATTTTTATAAAGCCGTTATCAAGCGCTTCGGCTCTTGAATATACAATTCCTTTTGCTTTATCGTCTTCATCGATGGGGCGTGCAATTAAGGTTGCAATATGTTTGTTTGCGCCCTGCTTTAATTCAAGAGTATACTTTTCGTTTTCCTTTTTAAATTCAACCTGATAATATCCGACATTAACTTTATTCCCGAATGAATCGTAAGCATTTGAAGTTATTAAAACGGTGGGCTTTTCTTCGGGGATATCTTTTAATCTTAAGGGCTGGTTGCCCGGTTTTTCATATTTTGTTTTAAAAGCTTTATCATATTTTAATTTGTCTTTTTCAAAAAACTTGAATATTTTTGTAAAGACGCCTTCTCTCGGATTTTCAAGGCGCTCCATAACATCTTCAAATTCTTTGTTTGTGGTCGGATTGGGATCCGAAAAAGCATTATTTATAAATTGCATGTCGATATTATCCGTAATATCGGCGCTGTATACGGGCGTACATAATAAACTTAAAAAAAGGCAATACAAAATAATGTGTTTCATATATTTTAAAATATAATGTTTTTACGCCCGATTTCAAGTTAAATATATGATTTTACACTTTTAGAAGTAGTTTATTTAAACTTTCGGTTTTTTAAATTTATTTTTTATTGTTTCAATAAAACCGGTAAACGTTTCTTTTATTTTTGAAGTTTCCGGAAGCTTAATATCAGAACCCTTCAGCCCTTTATATGCGGCAAAAGCGCCAAGAGAAAGCATCCCTAAAAGTAAAATTGCGCTGAATTTATTGTTTTCTTTTTTTATGTTGTTTGCAGAAGGCAAATTCTGTTGATTTTGGTTTGAAGAAGGAAGAGTTTTTGTATAGGTGTCGTTACCGAATACGTAATTATTTATATCAAACCCTACGATTTCAGAAGCCCTGTCCGTTGCATCGGGGAGCGTTTGAGGATTATATTGCCCAAAGTTTGCGGGCTGAACAGAGGGATTATTAATCATAATTAACCTTCCTTATATTTATAGAAAATAAAACAAAAAGCGTTTATAAATTGCCTGATTTTAATTTTTTTGTTAAAAAAAATATATGAAAAAAGTTGCAATCATTCACCACGGGTGTGCAAAAAATTTAATCGATACGGAATTGATGTCGGGAAAATTAATCGAAAAAGGGTTTGAAGTAACGCTTGACGCTTATGCAACCGATGTTGACTACATTATAGTAAACACCTGTTCGTTTATTTTTGATGCGGAAGAAGAAAGTATTTCAAGCATATTTGATATGATTGATACGGGTAAAAAAGTTATAATTGCGGGGTGTCTGCCCCAGAAACACCAAAAACATTTAAAAAAATTAATCTCTGAGGCCTTCGGGTTTATAGGAACGTCTGACATTGATAAAATTTCCGATTTAATAAAAAGAGATGAAGAATTTTATTATGTATCCGAAAAACCCGTATGCAAATACCCGGAAGACATTAAAAGAGCGCAAATTACGGTCGGGGCAAGCTCTTATATAAAAATTGCGGAAGGGTGCAATTATTCCTGCGGATACTGCGTTATTCCGAAATTAAGAGGAAAATTTATCTCCCGCCCCATTGAAAACATAGTAAACGAAGCAAAAGAACTTGCAAAAAAAGGCGTTAACGAGATTATATTAATCGCACAGGATACTTCAAGCTACGGAATCGATTTATACAATAAACCGAGCCTTGATAAGCTTTTATACGAGCTTGATAAAATTGATGATTTAAGCTGGATAAGAATTTTATACACGTATCCGACCAATTTTACAAAAGGGCTGATAAGAGCGTACAGGGAAATTGAAAGAGTCGTAAAATACGTTGATATCCCCTTGCAGCATTCGCATAAAGAAATTCTTAAAGCAATGAGGCGCCCCGTTGTTGACGGCTTGGATTTTATAAATAAATTAAGAGATGAAATTGATGACCTTGCAATAAGAACAACTTTAATAACGGGATACCCGACGGAAGATGACAGACATTTTGAACATTTATATAATTTCGTTAAAGAAGCAAAGTTTGACCGATTGGGCGTTTTTGAATTTTCAAAAGAAAAAGGAACTTACGCATACAATTTAAAACCGCAGGTGCCAAAAAAAATTAAAGCGATAAGAAAAGATAAAATTTTAAAATTACAAAAAGAAATTTCAAACGAATTAAACGAAAAAATGATAGGCAAAAAAATCCCCTCCATCATTGAAACCATACAAAGCGACGGGCTTGCAATCGCAAGAACATATAAAGATGCACCGGATGTCGACGGTTTGATTTTTATAAATACCGATGAAGTTTTGGTCCCGGGGGATATTTATGATGTTGAGGTAACATCATATTCGGATTATGATTTATACGGCAAAATTTAAAATTTTCAAGCATTATACTAAACGGATTAATTTTAAGAGAAAAAAATATGCAGATAAGTTTTAACGGTATTTATCGGGTATCAACTCCGAAAAGCTATACAAAAAAGCGAGCAAAAGCGCAAAAAGACGCATTTTTAAACGTTTTAAACGGAAGAAAAACCCCCTTATATAAAAAAGAAGAACAGGAAGAATTAAGAAATTATTTTTCTTATGCCGTAAAAGATTATACGGCGCCCGGGAAAGGACAAATTAAAGATAATGAAGGTGCGCTTTGTTTCAGATTTAATAACAAAGAATATCTTTTAACGGGCGATGATAAAAAAAGATATAAAGAAGAAAAAATAAAAGCCTCATCTTCAAATTCAAAAGAAAAGGGTTTTGGCGCAATAAAAAAAGAAACGGTTGAAAGCGCTAAAAACGAAAATAATTTAGGTTTTATCGGGCTTGGTTCAACAAGCGGCAAAAGGCTTGATATAATTTCAATCAGCACGCCCGAAAAAATTGAAGAAGATGATGAAACAAAAGGTTTTTTTAATGCGGGAATAATAATTTAAAAAACCGAAATTTTTATGGTAAAATCATGGAATAAAATTTAAGGGCGATTAGCTCAGTTGGTAGAGCACTTGAACGACATTCAAGGGGTCACAGGTTCGAGCCCTGTATCGCCCAAGTTTTACGGCTTAATAATAAAAGCGGAATTTTCGGCTCGGGGATGTTTTTTAATGAATAATATATTAATTTCAATTGTTTCTTTTTTGTTCGGAGCAATTATAACGGGTGCGGTTTGTTACAGAAAACTTGCTTTTGAAAAAGAAAAAAACCTTTCATTAAATAACGAATTAAATTCTAAATCCGCTCAATTAACGATATTGGAACAAAATAAAACAAATAAAGACGAACTTATTGATTTAATCAAAAAAGAATTTCAGGCGGCTTCAAACGAAGTTTTAATCGAAAAACAAAAAACGCTTCAGGAGCAAAATTTAACCTCGCTTGAGGGGTTTTTAAAACCCCTAAAAGAAAGAATTAAAGAGTTTCAAACAAAAGTCGAACAGTTTGACGAAACGGGCAAAATCAACAATGCAACATTAAAACAAAAAATTGAAGAATTAATCAAACAAAACCAAATAACATGTAATCAAACAGAAAAACTCTCGAGTGCCATAAGCCAAAATTCAAAATTCAGAGGTACATTGGGAGAGATGATTTTAGACAAACTTTTAAAATCATCGGGGCTGATTGATAAAAAAGAAAATCCCCAAAAAGGAAATTATGAAACACAGGTTGCATTTCACACAAACGATGAAAATAATTCCCAAAGAAACGTCGATGCGGTTGTTTATTTATCCGAAGGAACAAAAAGCATTGTAATCGATTCCAAGGCTTCTTTGGTTGAATTTATGAATTTTGTCGAAGAAGAAGATGATGAAATGAAACAAAAACATCTTTTATTGTTTTTAAAAGACGTAAATGACAGAGTAAACGAGTTAAGCAACAAATATACGAATTTAAAAGAAATAAACACGCCCGATTTTACGATTATGTTTATTCCTTTTGAAAATTCGCTTACATATATTTATCAAAACAACAAGCTTATTGAAGACGCTTTGAATAAAAATATAATTATAGCAGGTCCCTCTACTTTAATTGCAACCTTAAGAACAATTAACTATGCCTGGGCGCAAAAAAACCAGTTTGACAATATAAAAAATATAACAAAGCTGGCGCAGACAATTTATGAAAAATGCACCGTTTTAATTCAAAAGTTTGAAAGCGTTCAGACCTCTTTTGAAACGGTAAGGAAAAATTTTGACGGCGTTTTTGCAACAATCAAGGGAAGAGGCGGGCTTATCGGCCAGGTTGAAAAATTAAAAGATTACGGACTCAGCCCTTCAAAACAAATTGAATCCAAATATTTGGAAGAAGACGCTTCTTTAATTGAAGCATAATAATTTATTTTACGATTTTATACAGTCCTTCCGGGTTATCAATGTCGTTTCCCGATTTTAAGGCGATATGATACGAAAGAAGCTGGCATATAACGGTCAGAGCCGTAATTTTTGCAATCTGTGATTTATAATTATTTAATTTTAAAGTATTTTTAAAATCGGTTTTAACGGGTGAAATTGCAATTATGTCGGGGCTAAAATTATCTTTCATTTTTTTAAACGCATAAAGCTCCGTTTCCGATATTGTTTCATCCAAAAGCGCAATAACTTTTTTGTCTCTGTTTAAAAGCGCCGTATGTCCGTGGATAAATTCGCCGGTCGGGTATGCGTTTGCGTTAATATAAGATGTTTCTTTGATTTTAAGCGCAAATTCCCTTGAAATTATATAAGGAAACCCTTCGCCGATTAAAATTAAGCCTTTTTCGTCATAAATTTCATCAATAAGAAGTTTGATTTCTTTTTCGGATTTCATTGTTTCAATTGAAGCTTTTATTGCTTCATCGAGAAAATCTTTTTCTTCTTCCAATGAAATTTTTCCTTCTTTTATTGCAAAAGAAACGGCAATCATCCATACACAGACAACACTCGTTAAAAAAGATTTTGTTGCGGCAATTGCACGCTCGGTTCCCGCAAGAGAATCTATTTTGATATCCGAATTTATATATATAAAAGAATTAGGGTTATTTGTAACCGATAAAGTCATGGCACCTTTACTTTTTACAAGTTCAAGCGCAAGTTTTGTATCGTATGTTTCTCCTGATTGGCTTATAAAACAATAGAGAGTGTCTTTTTTAATATTATTTGCACAATTTTTAATAAATTCGGAAGAATAATCAAAAGATGATCTTTTATTTGTATATTTTGAAAAAAGATAATTTCCGATTAACCCCGCATTATATGAGGAGCCTGAAGCTATGAATTTTATTTCGTTAAAATCATAGCGCATTTTTGAAGGCAAAACAGGTTCATTATCAATAAAATAAAATTGTTTAAGCCTTTGGAGCGCTTCTTTTTGCTGATAGATTTCTTTTAACATTAATGAGTGCATATTATCATTATACCCTTATTTTTTGTTTCATAAAGGTTATTTGGCTGTTATAATCAATTTGTATGATTAATTATGCTTATATTCACATTCCTTTTTGCAAAACAAAATGCAGATACTGCGCTTTTATTTCGTATGTGAATCTTAATTTAATCGATGAATATGTAAATAAGCTTTTATATGAAATTGATTTTTATTATGATAAAAAACCGCTTAAAACTTTATATATAGGGGGCGGAACACCAAGCTTACTTACGATTAATCAAATTGAAAAAATAATAAATAAATTTAATTTTATAAAAACGCCTGAAATTACGATTGAATTAAACCCCGACGGCATAACAACCGAATATTTAAAAGGATTGTATAATCTTCATGTAAACAGATTAAGCATAGGCGCCCAAACGTTTAACGATAAAATTTTAAAAGAAATCGGGCGGAACCACACAAAAGAAGATATTTTAAAAACGGTTGATTCGGCAAAAGAAGCAGGGTTTAAGAATATAAGCCTTGATTTAATCTACGGGCTTCCAAACCAAACAATAAAAGATTTTATCTATGATTTGGAAATTATAAAAAAAATTGATATTGAACACTTATCAACCTACGGGCTAAAAATTGAAGATAAAACTTATTATAGAAAATATCCGCCAAAAAACCTTCCGGATGATGATAAACAAAGAAAAATGTATGAAATAATTCCTGAAATTTTAGAGGATTTTTATCATTATGAAATTTCAAATTTTGCAAAAAACAAAAATTTTATCTCAAAACATAATATGAATTATTGGAATCTTGAGCCGTACTACGGTTTCGGCGTAAGCGCAAGCGGGTTTGAGGGGAATGTAAGATATAAAAATACGGATAATATAAAAAAATATCTTACGGAGCCCGCTTCAAATTTAAGAGAAGAAATTATAAATACGGAGAAAAAAGATTTGGAAGAAGAGATGATTTTTTTGGGTTTCAGAAAAATTGAAGGGATTGATGTTGAATTAATCAATAAAAAATTTAATACGGATTTTAATCATAAATATAAAAAAATTCTGGATAAATATATAAATTCAAAGCACATTGAAAAAACCGGCAAAGGTTACAAATTAACCAAAGAGGGAATTTTGCTTTCAAATTATATACTGTGCGATTTTTTATGTTAATATTTTTCTTATGGAAGATGCCAAAAAAATAATTGAAGAAATGCAAAAAGTTGCAAAAGTTATGGTTGAAGATGATATTGAAGAAAATCCCGATATCATCAACGAATATTTTGATTGCAGCGCCTGCGGAGAATATAAATGTATGGCGGGAAGCATTCAATACGGCAAATACAGACTTTGCAACGATTGTGTCGTTTTGGCGGAATCGGGGTTTAAATTAAAAAAAATCAAAGACATTCAGGAATTAATCGATGCCATGGAAGATAAAAGACTTGAAGTTATGTGCGACTTTATAAAACGGGATGAAAATTCGATAAACAATTAATCCCCTATATCATGCCTGTATTTTTTATCTTTATATTCAATTTCACAAATCGCATTATATATATCAGAAAGTGCATTTTTGCCCGTTTTTGTAACGGATAAAACCCTTCCGCCCGATGCATAAAATTTATCATCGGTTATTTTTACACCGGAATAATAAATTTTAACGCCGTGTTTTTCTTTTACTTCTTGAATATTTTTAATCTCCGCCCCTTTTTTCGGGTTGTCGGGGTATCCTTTTGACGCCATAATAACGGTATATGCGGTATCATTTTTAATTTTTAAATCAAGTTCGTTTAATTTTGAATTAACCGTTTTTTCTATAATTTCAATAAAATCATTTTCTATAAGCTGCATAAGAGATTGAATTTCGGGGTCTCCGAACCTTACGTTATATTCAAGAACATATACCCCTTCATCCGTTTCAATTAACCCCGAATAAACTATTCCTTTATAATATGCATTTATTGAATTTAACATTTTTAAAAGGTTGATTTTATAGTCCGATAAATCGGATTTTATTTTATGCGGTGCATAAGAGCCCATTCCGCCCGTGTTTTTGCCTTTGTTATTATCAAATTCTTTTTTATAATCTTTAAGATAAGGAAAATGAACAAGATTTTTTCCGTCATATAAAGAAAAGAGGGAAAATTCATCTCCATAGAGCCTTTTTTCTAAAATTACTTTTTTTGAAGCGTCATTAAATTTGCCTTTTAAAAATTCAATTATAATTTCTTTTGCCGAATGAAAACTATCGGGTATATAAACACCTTTTCCCATACAAAGCCCGTCTGCTTTTATGACGGGGGGAGAAGAAAAATTCTTAAGCGCATTGTCAATTTCATCAATTTTATTTACCGTTATATATGGAGCCGTTTTTATATTAAATTTTTGCATTAATTCTTTTGCAAAACTTTTTTTTGATTCCAGTTGTGAAAAATATTTATCGCACCCGAAAGCTTTTATTCCCTTTTTTAAAAAAATGTCAACAATCCCTTCTGCCATCGGATTTTCAGGACCTACAACAAGATAATCGACGCCCAAGCTTTTTGAAATTTGCGCCAATTCTTCATAGTCTTTATATTCAATTATTTCTCCCGAATTTTTAAAGCCGTCATTGGGGTTTGCAAGATATAATTTATTTAAAAATTCTGACTGTTTAATTTTTTCCGTAAGAACATGCTCTCTTGCGCCCGAACCTATAATAAGAATATTTTTTTTATTAAGTTCGTTTTCAATAATTTTAGGGTAAATTTTATGTTCAAGATTATGGATTTTTTCTTCCAATTCTTCAAGTGTTTTATAGGAATCAACTTTTTTTTGGATAATAATCCCGCCCGAATCAACCTCTTTTGTTACATAATGAATTGTAACACCCGTTTCTTTTTTATCTTTAAATGCGCGCTTTATTGCGTCTTTTCCTTTGTATAAAGGAAGAATTGAAGGGTGAATATTTAAAAATTTGCCTTTGTTTATAACTTCTTCGGGTAAAATTCTCATAAAACCGGAGAGGATATAAAGGTCATAATTTTTATCTTTTAAAAATTTTATAATATCTTCAAATTGAACAAAATAAGATTTTATATTATATTTTTTTGCCAGATTTAAAACGGGCGCATCTTTTTTATCGGACAAAAGCTCGATTAAAATGTCCGGTGAATTTTTAAAATATTTAACTATCGCTTCAAAGTTTGTTCCCTTACCCGAAGCAAAAATCAACAGTTTCTTTTTGCTCATTATTTTCTACGATTTTTCCCAAAATATAAGAATTATATTTTTTTGTTTTCTCAAGCACGTAGGGCGCATTTATTTTATCAGTGATTAAAATAAACCCTACTCCCATATTAAACGTTTTATAGCATTCTTCTTTCGGTAAAATTTTCTCCAAATCAAGAAAAATTTTATCTTTTATTATTTTATTTTCATATACAAGAGCCTTAAATTTATTCGGGATTATTCTTTTTAAATTGTCTTTTATCCCGCCGCCCGTTATATTTGCAGAGCATTTTATCTTTTTTTCATCCGCAAGAAGGGAAACTTCGTTTGTATAAATTAAAGTCGGGCTAAGGTAGTTTTCAATATTAATCAATTTTTTTTCATCCAGTTTTCTTAAAAGCGAAAACCCGTTTGAATGAACGCCGGATGATTTTAGAGCAATTATTACATCGTCTTTTTTTATATTTTCTTTTTTTAAAATATTATCCTTTTTAACAAGGCCGACAACAAAACCCGAGATATCAATCGAATTTTCGGTAAATAAATTATTTAATTCTGAAGTTTCACCCCCTAAAAGCGGACAATTATATTTATTTGATTCTTTTTTTAATTCAGTGATAAAATTTGAAATAACTTCGGGGTTTAATTTGTTTACGGCAATATAATCAAGAAAAAATAACGGTCTTGCGCCGAGGGTTAAAATGTCGTTAAAATTCATTGCAAGTAAATCAAGCGCCAATGTATTATATAATTTTCTTTTAAATAAAGGTTCAATTTTTGTTCCTATTCCGTCGGTTGATGAAACAAGATAATAATCTTTTAATAAAGGATGTTCAAAAACGCCCGCAAATTCATTATTTGAAACCCCGTTTTTTAAAAGCAGGGATATGAGTTTATTTGAATTTTCCAAATCAACCCCTGAATTTTTATATGTAAACATAATAAGCCTTAAAAATTAAAGATTTTTTAAATTGGTAAACTGGTTATTTCTTGAAATTGCAACCTTTCCGCTTCTTACAAATTCTTTTACGCTATAAGGTCTTACAAGTTCAATTAGAGCCTGAATTTGTTTCTCATCGCCCACCGCCTGCAATATATATGTTTTATCCGTTATATCGATAATTTTTGCGTTTGTGGCTTCGGCTATTCTTAAAATATCGCTTTTTTCTTCGTCTTTAACCTGAATTTTAATTAATGCGATTTCTCTTTCAAGCGCTTCTTTAATGTTTAAATCCGCAACTTTAATAACGGGAACAAGCCTGTTTAATTGTTTGTTTATTTGTTCGATTGCGGCTTCATCGCCCCCCGTTACGATTGTTACTCTTGAATACAGTTTATCTATGGTGGGAGCAACGGTTAAGCTTTCAATGTTATAGCCTCTGCCTGAAAACAGGTCGACTATTCTTGATAAGACACCCGCTTCATTTGTTACAAGTATTGAAATTGTATGAAAATTTTCCATTTTTTCTTTTCCCCGTATAAGATTAACAATCATTAGACAATAAAACTTTGGTTAAGGGTTCGCCCGCCAATACCCACGGATAAACCATTTCGCATTCTTCCGTTACAAAATCAATTATAACGGGTGATTTTGCTTCAATTGCTCTTTTTATCGCAGGTACAATCTCATCTTCATGTTCAACCCTTATCCCGAGCGCCCCGTATGCTTCCGCAAGTTTCACAAAATCGGGGTGAGAAATTTTTGTTTGAGAATAGTGCTTGTGGAAAAGTTTTTCCTGCCACTGGCGCACCATACCTAAATATCCGTTATCGATTACGCAGTTTATAACCTTAAATCCGTAATCAACACAGGTTGCAAGCTCTTGAATATTCATCTGTATTGAGCCGTCGCCCGCTATATTTAAAACAAGAGTGTCGGGTTTTGCGGCACAAGCACCCATTGCGGCGGGGAAACCAAACCCCATTGTGCCAAGACCGCCCGAAGTTATAAATTTTCTCGGTTCATTGAACTTAAACAACTGCGCTGTCCACATCTGGTGCTGTCCTACTTCGGTGCAAACAATCGGGTTATATTCTTTTGTTGCTTCATACAGTGTTTTTATAACTGTAAGAGCCGACAGTTTGCCCGATGTATGAACCGGAACGGCCTTTTTTTGTTTCCATTCGTTTATTTGTTCAAGCCATTTTTGTTTATCTTCTTCATAGATATTTAAAGGTTTCTTTTCATATTGGCTTATTAATTCGACAAGAACATTTTTAACATCGCCCACTATGGGAATGTCCGCTTTAACGTTTTTGGAAATTGAACAAGGGTCAATATCAACATGAATAACATGGGCATCTCTTGCAAATCTTTGAAGGCAGCCCGTTATTCTGTCGTTAAATCTTGTGCCGAGCGCAAAAATAACATCCGAATGAGAAACGGCATAATTTGCCCAAAAGCTTCCGTGCATTCCGAGCATTCCAAGGTCAAGAACATTTGTTGAAGGGAAAGTGCCCGTTCCCATAAGAGTGTGCGCAACGGGGATTTTTAACATGTTTGCAACTTTTTCAAGTTCTTTATATGCGCCCGATGTTAATACGCCGCCGCCCGATATTATAACGGGTCTGTGGGCTTCGGATAACATTTTAAGAGCACGCCCGATTTGAATCGGATGTCCTTTATAGTTGGGGTTATAACCTGCCAATTTTACGGTTTTGGGATAGTTAAAAGCGGTTTTTTGGGTCAGGATATCTTTGGGAAGATCAACGACAACCGGTCCCGGTTTTCCGGTTGTTGCAATATGGAACGCTTCTTTTATTATTCTTTGAAGGTCTTTAACGTCTTTTACAAGATAGTTATGTTTGCAGCATGAACGGGTAATACCCACGACATCCGCTTCCTGAAATGCATCGTTTCCTATCTGGTTTAAGCCGACCTGACCGGTAAACACAACAATAGGATATCCGTCATAATATGCGTTTGCAATTCCCGTTACGGTGTTTGTCGCACCGGGGCCGGATGTTACAAGTGCAACGCCGCATTTTCCGGTTGTTCTTGCATAACCTTCCGCAGCATGAACTGCGGCTTGTTCATGTCTTACAAGATAGTGTTTAATATCGTTTTGATTATATAGGGCTTCATAAATAGTTAAAATTACGCCGCCCGGGTAGCCGAAAATTTCTTTAACACCTTCTTCAACAAGTGATTTTAAAAGTATCTCGGCGCCTGTATATAATTCATTTGTCATCTTTTTTAAAAAACTCCAACTTTTGCTATAATTGCATTATAATATGAAAATATTTTTTGTGTCAGATTAGTATTATGATTGACGATTTTAAGGGAAGCATAAAAGGAATATGCGATAATATACCGTATATAACGGCTCTTGGTATCATTTTGGGAACAGGAGCGCACAGCACGGTATTCGGTGCATTAATCATTTCTTTTATATTTTTATTGTTCAAATTTGATAAACCGCTTATTTTTTCAATAAGCGCCGTATTAACGGCTTCTTTAACATCAAGCATTATTTTGCTTAAAGGAAGTCTTGAAAAATTATGGGCAATATTATTTCTGGCGGGATTAATCACGGTTATAATTTCATTGTTAAAAACGCCGAAAAAATTTATTTTATCCATCCCCAAATCCGTATCGCAAGGGTTTATAACAGGGGCATTAACAAGCATTTTAATTTTAACCGTTCCTTTAATTTTGGGACAAAAAGGATATATTTCGCTTCCTTTATTAATAGCTTCAAAACATAACTTTTTTAATTATATAAACGAAGGAGCGGTTATTTGCTCGATTGCAACATTTGTTATTTATCATTACTTATCAAAATCAAATTTAAAATTTTTGCCCAAAAGTTTAATTTCCGTCATCATCCCCATATTTATAAATATTTTCTACAAAACCGATTTGGTTTTATCGGCGGATAGAATTGAATATTTTAAGCCCGCAGGTCAAAGCGCCGATTTTGGCAATTTAATTTATGTATTATTGTTCGCAATTTTAATTTCAATTGTCATTTTTATTCAAACATCGGCAAATTTAAGAGGATTAAAAATCAAAAACCAAAAAGAAATAAATAAAGTTCTTTTAATTGAGGGGATTTCAAATACGATAAGCGCATTGACGGGAACCGTTTCAGGGGTTGTTTCATACAACGCCGCAAAAGATACGATAAAATTAAACCCTTTAATTTCGGGGCTTATTTGTTTTATTATTCTTTTAATTTTTTCAATATTTTTTAAGCAGACAATAGGTTTAATTCCCGTATGTTCAATTTCATCAATTCTTTTTATAAAATTGTATGAAGTTATAAAATTTAATTTGCATTCGCAGAAAATAAAAAATAAAAATGCAAAAATTATTTTTATTATCTGTTTTGTTTTAACTTTTTTGCACACGGTTACAGGGCTTATAGCTTCAATAATTCTGACGTTTTTGATAAACACAAAAAATAAAAATTTAAATAAATTGCAATAGAAGGGATTTTTTTATAAAATCTGGTTTGAAATGACAAAAAAAATTAAAGCTGCATTAATATTCGGAACAAGACCGGAAGCAATTAAAATGGCGCCCGTTGTTCTTGAATTTCAAAAAAGAAAAGAGATTGAGCCTGTTGTTATAGTAACGGGGCAGCACAGGCAAATGCTTGATTCCGTTTTAAATTTGTTTGGCATTAAGCCTGATTACGACCTTAATTTAATGAAAGAAAACCAGAATTTATGGAATTTAACATCGGACATTTTATTATCGACAAAAAAAGTCCTGGATGAAATAAGCCCCGATGTTGTTTTGGTTCACGGAGATACAACAACGGCATTTTCCGCAAGTTTATCGGCGTTTTATTCCAAAATTAAAGTGGCGCATGTTGAAGCGGGACTGAGAACGTTTGATAAAAATTATCCTTTTCCCGAAGAAATAAACAGAGTTTTAGCGGACAGCGTCTCCGATTTTCATTTTGCACCGACAAAAGGAGCGGTTGACAACCTCTTAAATTCGGGGATAAAAACAAAAGACACGATTTTTGAAACCGGAAACACGGTAATTGACGCTCTGTTTTATACACTTGAACATCATAAAAACGTGCTTGATATCGATTTAAACCCGAATTTAAAAACGATACTTCTTACTTCCCACAGAAGGGAAAACTTTGGCGAGCCTTTAAAAAATATTTGCAGAGCGGCAATTGAAATAAGTGAAAAAAATAAAGATATTGAAATTATATATCCCGTTCACCCGAACCCGAATGTAAGAACAACGGTTTATCAATATCTTCAAAACAAAGAAAGAATTAAACTCGTTGAACCTTTGGATTATGCGCCTTTTTGCAATTTAATGAAAAAATCACATATAATTTTAACCGATTCGGGCGGAATACAGGAAGAAGCACCGTCTTTAGGGGTTCCAGTTCTTGTTTTAAGAGATGAAACCGAACGCCCCGAGGCTCTTATTTCCGGCGGAGTTAAGCTGACGGGAACTAATACAAAAAATATCGTTCAAAATGTTCAGGAATTATTGGAAAATAAAAGTTTATACAAAAAAGTTTCAAATGCAATAAACCCATACGGCGACGGACTTGCTTCAAAAAGAATAGCGGATATTTTAATTGAAAAATTATCCTAATCTTTTATTTTTATTATTTTTAGAGCATATCACCCATACCGAACGTGAAGAAGCCGTTCGATCTTGAACCGTGGGTATTTGTAAGCGGGAAGCCGTAGTCTAAGTTGACCGGACCTAGCCCGGGGATAAATATTCTAAGCCCGACACCTGCCGTTATTGCATATCCGGGGCGGTCGTATAAATCATCCGTTAAAGATGAATTAAATACTTTACCTGCGTCAATAAATCCCGCAAGTCTTACGTTATTTATAAATGCGTTAGACGTCAATCTGTCTATGAAAGGAATAGGAGTTCTGTATTCCAAAGTTCCGAGCATATACCCGTCACCCATACCGACTTCCGATATGTTAAAGCCTCTGATTGTGTAAGGACCGCCGAGATTATACATTGCAAATTCCGGAACATCGCCATGAAGTGTGCCGCCCGCTCTTGCGGTTACGACAAACGAAGATTTTCTGCCCGCAGGGATATATTTTTTGACGACACCTTCCAGTTTACCGTATGAATCGGCGCCCGTTACGGCAAGCGCTTCTTCAAGGCTTATCCTTGCAACGACACCGTGTCTCGGGTTTGTTGCGTTATCTCTTGTGTCATATACCAAAGCGGGGATTGCTCTTAAGTAAAATCCGCCTTCAAGCTGTTTGTTTCTCTGGCTCATTGAAAGCCCGTGCGCAGCAAACATATTTTTTATTCTTGTATAATCGCCTTCAGATAAGTCAACTTCTTCGGCACCCAAAGATATGCTTCCCGTTAATCTCGGATATTTTTCAAATACCCTTGCCAAAGTTACATCGCCGCCGTAGCGTTTTTCAACCGCCAAAGGCACCTGATAGCTTCCGAAGCTTCTCATAAATGCTCTAAAGCCTAAAGATTGGTTTTCTTTCTTAAAGTGAGGCTCCAAAAATGACAATTCGGCCTGCCAGTTTGCACGGCGTACAACGCTGTTGTCATTCATCAGGATACCGGTACCTGCCATAACGTTTAAATTAATTTTTTGCCCCAAGCCCCTAAAGTTGTTTTCGCCGAAACCGACGGAGCCAAAGAACCCTGAGGATGAGTCAACACCGACCCCTAAAGAAATTTTACCCGTTCTTTGTTCGTCTAAATCAATCGTTATATCGTAAAGTCCGGTTTCTTCGTTCATAACGATATCTCTTTGAACATCTTTAAACGCCTGCGTTCCCATTAAACGCATAATATCGGAGCGCATGATATTTTCGTTATAAACTTCTCCCGGGGAAGATAAAATATTTCTTTTTACGATAAAATCTTTCGTTTTGTGGTTGCCCACAACATTTATGTTTCCTATAACACCTTCGGATATTTGAACGTTTATAATACCGTCGGGGTCATCCGAAACTTCAGATACCCTTGCCAGAATATATCCTCTTGAAGAATACAGTTCCTGAATGCGCTCAATTGCCGAATTTATCGTTACAACATTTTGCGGTTTTCCTTCAAGCTCGGATAAAATGTCGTAAATGTTTGATGAAGGAACGGAATTATTTCCCTGAACGGTAAAACCCGTTATCGGAATATTTTCTTCAACAACGATTCTAAGCCTTATATTTCCGTCATCAAGCCTGATTGGAACCGCTCTTATATTTTGGGTAAAATATCCGGTTGCATAAAGGTTGTTTAAATCTTTTGTAATTGTGCCTCTGTCATAAATATGCCCTTCACGCGAAGATATAAGACTTTTTATATAATCGGTTTCAAGCATGTTATTGCCGAAAATTTCAAGCTGCTTAATATATACGATATTTTCTTCATCGGTATATTCTTCTTCATTAACCGCAGGAATCTCCGATGTATAGGAGGGAGCTTCGGATGAATCATCGAGAATGGGGGTTTCATTTGTATCTGTCGGTTGAATCGGCGCAGGTTCAATGTTTTCCGGGACTTTAGTTTCCTGTTTTGCCTTATTTTTCTTAAAAAAAGGAAGCTTGAAATTAAATGCGTATGCAGGAGTATTACATGCCTGAATTACAAGCATTGCCAACAAAAGGGATATAAGACGATTTATTTTGTTATACATTATCTCCAACTAATACCGCATACTATTTCATATTAATAAGATTATACATTCAATAAAATGCTTATACAAATAATTTACAATAAATTTAGTTTAAGCATATTATTAATAGAATTTAAGCTTGGATGTAATCGGCTGATTGTATTCGGCTTTGTTAATAGAACGCGCATCAACAATCGGCGAAGGCGGCATAATCGACCATTTAAACAATGCCGTCTGTACACGTTTAAAGAATTTATCAATCCATTCGGATTTTTGCTGGTTTGTAACTTTGTGTTTTTGTTCATAGAGAAACCATTCTTTAAGCATGGCTTCTTTTGTCTGATGAAGATTTTCAATTCTCCAAATAATTTCATCAAGAAATTCATAAGGCATAAGTGCATCTTCCGCCAAGAGCGGTTTATTTGTTCTCGGGTCAATAGCAAGCTCGGCGCCGGGGCGCTTATTAAGAATTGCTCTCGGGATAACGTCTTTTTTTATTCTGTTTGAATTAAGCCATCTTGCAAGCGCAAAAAGTTTTGTTTTCGTAACATCCGCAATCGGCGCAAACCCGCCCGACATATCGCCGTTTATCGTGGCATAACCCATATATAGTTCCGATTTGTCGCTTGTTGCAACGGGGATTGTTCCTTCAAATTCGTTTGAAATTCCCCATAAAATCATCGCCCTTGAGCGTGCCTGAATGTTATCCGATGTAAGAGGATTTTTATATCTTTTATCCCAGTTTTTTTCAATTGCCTCAAATGCGGAAGAAAAGGTTATTTTTGAAGTTTCAACCATATCTTTAATCGGAACTTCAAAATAATTAACACCTAAGTTATCGCAGAGTTCTTTAGCGTCCGTTCTGCTTTCTTTGCTTGTTATTTTGGAGGGCATGGAAACGGCATAAACATTTTTGTTGCCGAGAGCGTCAGACAACAATACCGCACAAACACTTGAATCAAGCCCGCCGGATACGCCGAGAACGGCACGGGAAAAACCGTTTTTATAAAAATAATCTTTTATTGAATTTATAATTGTTAAATATGTTCGCTCTAAATCAGGCTCATAATCAAGAGAAAAAGCCTTTTGTTCGTTCAGGCTCTGTTCCAGCCCGGATGGCAGGGAATATATCTGGTTTACGAATTTTGAAGTTTTTGATTTTGTCTGGAATAAGAAAAATTGCTCTTCAAAAGATTTTGCCCTTGCGATTATCTGTCCTTTTTCATCGTAGCACCTTGAAGAACCGGAAAATGTTATATTATCTACCGCCCCTACCTGATTAACATATATTATCGGAGTTGAATGTTTTTTTGATACAAAAGAGAGCATGTTATTTAACAGTTGTTCTTTTTTTGCTCTTGTGGGGGACGATGAGCAATTTATAATGTAGTCGGGTTTTTGGGTTGTTACGATTTCATCAATAGGGTCAAACCCGTAGACGGGTGTATCAAAAAAGTCTTTATCGGCCCAGCTTTCTTCGCATATAACAACGGCGGCTCTGTTTGAACCGATTTCAATTATCCTGTCTTTCGGGTTAAATTCGGCGGATTGAAAATATCTTGCGTCGTTAAATTCGCTGTAAACGGGCAAAAGAGTTTTTCTTATAATCCTTTCGATTTTTTTATTCTGCAAAATTGCAACCGAATTAAAATATCTTTTTCCTATGTAAAATCTGTTAAATTCGCAAAAACCGATTAAAACTTTTGTATTGGTCGTTAATTTTGCAAGCTTTTCAAGATATTCAATGTTTTTCTCAACAATTGAAGGGAAGCGGTCTATTATATCAAAAACGGGATATCCCATTAAAAACAATTCGGGAAAAACAACGGCGCCCAATTTCAGCTCGTTTGCCCATTCTATATAAAGTTTTGCTTTATTATAATTATATTCAATATCGCCTACAATCGGGTCAACCTGTGCAAGCGCTATCGTATCTTTATTTATAAGAGGTTTCAGACGGTTTATTGTTTCTTTTTTGTCAACAATGCCGCCTTTTAATTCCAAATTAATTAAACCGGTTATTTCCTGCATAGTAAAATACAAATTAACACAAAAATAATTAATATAAAATAATTCGGGCAAAAAATATTGTTTTCATGTTTTACACAAATATTGTAGAATAAACTTATAAATTTATGGGAGAAAAGTTTTATGCAAGTTAATGCAGTTTCAAACACCTTACCTTCAATTTCAAAACAATCATTCGGCGATTCGTATAAAGTTGCTCTGCCGAATAAAATTGAAGAAAAAACCGACAAAGCCGAATTTTCGGCAAAAGAAGCCCCAAAAGAAGAAGTAAAAACATCGGATAAAATTTTAAAAGGTGTTTCTTCGTTTTTGGTTCCCGGGTTTGGACAATTAACAAATGAAGAAAATTCAAAAGCCGCAAGACATTTTGTAGCTTCGGCAGCTCTTGCCGTTGCACCGATTGTTGCATACACACAAGGCGCATTAAGAGGTTCAAGAGCACTTCTCGGAATTTCCGGATTAATAAGCGCCGCAGGCTTGGCACAAAGAATTATTTCGGGTGTTGATGCCGCAAAAAATGCAAAAGCGGATAATTAAGAATTAAAATAATATTTTTTAAAAGAGCGGCTGATTTATCCGCTCTTTTTTTATAAACTTAATGTAAAATTTGCTTCATGGCTTTTGTCTGTTGTAAAATGGTACTAATAATATATAAGACACTATTTTTGAGGAGTTAAATTTTGAGCCAGACTAATTTATTTGACCATGGAAAAATATTACCCGTAAACATAAGAGATGAAATGAAACGCTCTTATATCGATTATGCAATGAGTGTTATCGTTGGGCGTGCGCTTCCCGATGTAAGGGACGGCTTAAAACCCGTTCACAGAAGAATACTTTTTGCAATGAACGAGCTCGGGATGACGCCCGATAAACCGTTTAAAAAATGCGCAAGAATCGTCGGTGAAGTTTTAGGTAAATATCACCCCCACGGCGATACAGCGGTTTATGAATCATTGGTCAGAATGGCTCAGGATTTTGCAACAAGATATTTAACAATAGACGGGCATGGAAACTTCGGCTCGATTGACGGCGATTCTGCGGCGGCTATGAGGTATACGGAAGCAAGAATGCACAAAATTACCACCTCCATGCTTGCGGACATCGACTGCGAAACGGTTGAATTTGTACCGAATTTTGACGGTTCGCTTCAAGAACCTGCTGTTTTACCCGTAAGGCTGCCCATGCTTTTATTAAACGGAGTATCGGGGATTGCGGTCGGCATGGCAACAAATATTCCGCCCCACAACCTTTGTGAAATCGTTGAAGGAACAAAAGCACTGATTGATAACCCGGAAATTACAACCGAAGGACTGATGGAATACATTAAAGGTCCTGATTTTCCGACTGCGGCAACCATTATAGGAACTTCAGAAATTAAAAAAGCTTACGAAACCGGAAGAGGCTCAATTAAAATGTCGGCGGTTTCTACAATTGAAGAAATTCAGGGCGGTGCGGGCAGACAGTCAAAAACGGCAATCGTTATAACCGAACTTCCTTATCAGGTAAATAAAGCCCAATTGATTATGAAAATTGCAGAGCTTGTAAAAGATGAAAAAATTAAAGGAATTTCAGATATAAGAGATGAATCGGACAGAGACGGCATCAGAGTTGTTATAGAATTAAAGCGTGATGCAAAACCCGATGTTGTAAGAAACAATTTATACAAACAAACACCCCTTTTAACTACGTTCGGCGTTAATATGGTAGCTTTGGTAGGGCAGCAGCCGAGATTGTTAAACCTTTATGAAGTTTTGAACGAATTTGTGGAACACAGGGTCGAAGTTATTACAAGAAGAACGATTTTCTTCTTAAAGAAAGCAAAGGCAAGGGCGCATATATTGGAAGGGTTAATGATTGCCTTAAATGCGCTTGATGAAGTAATCGAACTTATTAAAAAATCAAAAACGACGGAAATTGCAAGAGAAGGGTTAATGAGCAAGTTCGGGCTTGATATCGATCAGGCAAATGCCATCCTGGAAATGCAATTAAGGCGTTTGACCGGTCTGGAGCAGGATAAAATCAGAGCCGAATATAATGATTTACTGGAAAAAATCAAAGAATATGAAGCAATATTGGCAGACAAACATAAAATATTGAACATCATTAAACAAGAACTTGATGAAGATAAAGAAAAATACGGCGATGAAAGAAAAACCCAAATACTGCCCGAACAAGGGGAATTAAACATTGAAGATTTAACCCCCAACACGACAATGGCGGTATTTATCACAAGACAAGGGTATATTAAAAGAATTTCGCTTGATACTTTTGAAAGACAAAACCGTGCCACAAGAGGAAAAGGCGGCATGAAAACAAAAGAGGACGACGATGTTGAACATTTCTTTACCGCAATGATGCATGATAAAGTTTTATTCTTCTCCTCTAAAGGCGTTGTATACAGCTTAAACGTATATGATTTTCCCGAAGGTTCAAGACAATCCAAAGGGCTTCCGATTATAAACGTTCTTCCGATTGAACAAAACGAACAGATAACGGCGGTTGTTCCCGTCAGCAAGTTTGATTCAAGCACAAACTTAATTATGCTTACAAAAGAAGGATATATTAAACGCATAAGCCTTGATAATTTCTCAAACATAAGAAAATCGGGAATTATTGCGATTACGTTAGAAGAAAACGATACATTAAACTGGGTTAAACTCGCAAAAGACGATGACGAAGTTATTATAGGCACCGCATGCGGCATGGCAATAAGGTTTGCAATATCGGATTTAAGACCTTTGGGCAGATCCGCAAGAGGTGTTAATTCAATGAAATTAAGAACCGGAGATACAATAATAGGCTGTGATGTCGTTCCCAAAAATTACGATGCGGATCTTCTCGTTTTAACATCGGACGGTTTCGGCAAACGCTCCAAATTATCCGAATTCAGACCGCAAAACAGAGGGGGTCTGGGGTTGATTGCAACGAAGTTTAAAACTTCGACCTCAAGACTTGTAGCTCTTACAATTGTTGAAGAAAATGATGAAATTATGGTGGTTTCGGCTAACGGCGTCGTAACAAGAGTTTCCGCTTCCGATATTTCAAGACAGGGACGCCCCGCAACGGGTGTTAAAGTTCAAAATCTGTCGGAAGGAGACAGTGTTGTTTCGGTTAATAAAATCGTTGACCCCGATGAGAACACAAAAGAAAACGAAGAAACAAAAGACAATATTGATTCAACTCAAACAAACCTTGAACTTGAATAGAAGTAAAATAAAATAAAAAAAGGGCTTAAATTGTAAGCCCTTTTTTTATGCAAAATGTAAAAATATTTGAAATAATATATAGAATACAAAAAGCGTTGCGATTGATATCATCTGCTTTTTATAATATCCCGAACAAAACATATAGCAAACACAGGCTGCTATATATAAGCTTGTAACAATTGTTCTGAAAGGCTCAAGCGGAATATAAAGAACAGGGAAAAATGTATTTATGATATACGGAACAACGGTCAACTCAAACACTGCAACCGCCAGAAGCATTGTTCCCGTATAAAATAAAACTTGATTTTTGTTAGTACCCATAAAAGCTATTCTAGCATAATTTAATTAAAAGAAGATACATTAAGGATACTATCAATTAAAATATTTATTCAGCATATATGACAAATCGCCGGTATCGGATATTTTTCCGTCTTTTATATATATAATTCTGTCGCAATTATTCAGAGTTTGAATTCTGTGGGCGATTGCAATTATTGTTTTTTTGCCTTTCATGGACGAAATATTTTCGCTTACTATTTTTTCCGATTCACTGTCAAGAGATGATGTTGCTTCATCTAAAATTAAGACTTCAAAATCTCTGTAATAAACCCTTGCAAGAGCAACTCTTTGTTTCTGCCCCGTTGATAATTCAAGTTTGGCGTTTATGTCAATATCACAAAGCCCCGCCATTTTAAGCGCCCGCTTTGCTTTTTCAACATCAATTTCATCATCATTAAGCCCGAATGCAACATTTTTTAAAACCGTGTCATTTAAAAAGACTGCTTCCTGCGGTAAAAATGAAATATTTTTTTGCCAGGAAGATAAATTCTCTCTTGTAATTTCAACATCATCTACCGATAATTTACCGGTTTTAAGAGGATAAATCCCTGATAAAATATTTATAAGGGTTGTTTTGCCGGCTCCGGAAAAACCTATTATTCCGATAAACTCGCCTTTTTTGATTTCAAGATTAATATCAAAAATTCCTTTATTTTCTTCATATTCAAAAGAAGCGTCTTGAAGAATGATTTTATCTTTAAAATCAATTTTAGGGAGATTTTTAAATTCTTCATATCCGAATTTTGAAATTTTATCGTAAATATCCAAAAACCAGATAACTTTAGGCTTTGATATATTAATTTCATACATTGAAATCAAAACTTTATTCAGCTGGGGAACAAGCCTCAAAACAATAAGGGCAATTGCGGCAAGAGAAGATATGATTGAAGCTTTTGAAACGTCATCACAAAGAAGAATTGACAATATCATAATCAAAAATGCAAAAATTACCCCGATTTCAGTTACATAAAGAGGCCAGTTTCCGTATGTTATTCTTTTTGAGAAGTTTTTTGAAATTTCTTTTGAATTTTTTAATAAATAATTTGAAAAATATTCCTGTTTATTTGAAATCAAAATTTCTTTTTGGGATTTAATCACAAAATTTACGTCTTTTGAATAATCTTTAATAAGCTCAACCCCTTCATGCCCCAGAATTTTAGCTTTAAATTTAAAATATTTGTTTTCTAAATATGCATATAAAATAATAAAAGCTAAAGATAAAATTGAAGGAACGGTAAACTTATAAAAAAGAAGTAAAATTATAAAAAGCGCAACAAGGGCATTGGCAAAAAGTATAACGGAGCGCAAAATAAAATTCAGGCAAATGTCTGATATTGTTGAAGTCAGAAGTGTTTCTTTGTCGCCGTAATTTATTGTTTCATATTGTCTGTACGGCGCAAAAAGAAGTTTATTTATAACGTTTTTGTTTATCATATCCGTTATTTTTCTTGCAAAATCATTTTGCTTATCAATTAAAATCATCATAAAAATATTTTTAAAAAGAAAAACAAAAATCATAATTAACGCAAGCAAAAGCGCAATTAAAGAATCCGAAAGAGAGGGAAAAATTAAAGACATAAATTCAATAATTTTTTTTCCGCCCAAATTATCCGATGAAGTTAAAACAATCATAACGGGAAAAATTAAAGCAATACCGATTAATTCAAGCATGCCGCCGATTGCGGACATTATAAAAAGAATAAACATTTCTTTTTTAAAACCGAGTGCAAATTTATTCAGTAATATAAAAAAATATTTAATAAACAAAATTATCCCCCGATTGCTTGAAAAATAAGCGATATACAATTATACTCTAATTTATGGAAAATATGTCAAGCAATGAATTTTATTTTATAGGTTTGTCTTTGGCTTCAAATTCGACGCATGACAGCTCAATTGCGGTCATTAACAGGGAAAGAAAAATTGTTTATTTGAATAAAGTTTATTTTTCGGATGATATTAAACTTTTTTTTGAAACATCGTCTTTTGTCAATAATTCAATCGCAATGGTAAGTTTGGCTCCCGATGAATCTTTATTGGACGGGAAATGGAGAATTCATTCCAAAAATTATAAAATGCTCGGAGACAACTTTAAAGTTAATAAAAACAACTGGACAAACAGATTAAACGAAAGACTGAAAGACTTTTTCCTTAGATTAAACGAAACAAAATGCAGAGTTTTAAGGTGCAATATCAATCTTTTAAGACAAAGCTACGGATTAAATTTTGATTATTTAGAAAGAACTTCTCTTGACTGTAAAAGCTTTCAGGCAGGCTTAAGAATTAAATTCGGGTTTGATACAATCCCGGATAACCTTCTTCCCGCTTCAAGCCTGGAAGCAATTTTGTGCGCGTTATTTGCCTATGACATAGGGCTTGATAACATAAAAACGAAAGAACTGTCCGAATATTCGGGACTGAAGGTTTTAAACAGGGTTTAACCTTTTATTTTAACAAGCGCATCATATACAATAGGATCCCATTTTGAATTGCATTCGGATTTCAAAATTTCAAGCGCTTCAGAGTTTGTTTTTGCTTTTCTGTGGCTTCTATCCTGTGTCAGAGCGCAATAAGCATCTGCAAGCGCAATAATCCTTGAGCCGAAAGGAATTGAAAAACCTTTTAGGCCTTCGGGTTTTCCGGAGCCGTCATAGCGTTCTTTTTGATAATAAACATAAGGAACAACTTCCGATAAGAAATTAATATTCATCAATAAGCCGACACCTGCGTTGGGGTGCTGCTGAAGTTTTTCCCATTCTTTATTTGTTAATTTATCTTTTTTGGTAAAGAGTTTTTCGTTTAAAGTAATTTTTCCTATATTTTGCAATAATCCCGCATAATATATAAGGTCTGTCGTTTTTTCGTTTAAGCCCAACGTATGGCAGATTTCTCTGGATAATTCCGCAACATTTTTTGAATGGTTATTTTTATATCTGCTTCTAAGGTCAACCGCACTTGCCATTGTTTCAACAAAAGCCTGCTGCTGGTCTTGAAGGTCGCCTATAATTGCGGTTAATTGGGCTCTCAGGTTTTGAAGCTCCGAAGTTGATACGACATCATGCGCCAAAACCTTTTTAACCTCGTCAATAAGCTTTTGAATACCTAAAGATGTAACAAAAAGACCGGCCGTTATTTTTAATAATTCCGCATATCTGGGTTCAAGAGGCTTATTTATTTCTCTTTTAACTTCAATTGAACCTATGCATTCAAAATTGTTTTTCATCGGAAAAACTTTTGTTATAGTGGTTTTATTTTTAACGGTTATAATTTTTTCTTTTTCGAAACATTCTCTTATATGGGAATTAATTCTTGATTTTACGACATTTTTTGATGAGCCCGCAAATTTTAAGGGCGCCTTTTTAATTGATAAATAGATATTGCATTCGGTTAGCGAAAGCATTAATTTAATTGCTCTTGCAATAGAATCATAAATTATATAATCTTCATGCTTGCCGAACCCGAGCAAAGATAAGGTGGAATCAATAGAATAAATGGAAATTAATTCTTTTAATTGTTCTTTTAAACTTTCCGATTTATCTTTTTTGTGATGTGAAATTTTATCCGCAAGAGAATCGTTTATTAAGTTTTCACATAAAAAATCGCCGAGGTTAAGAGCAAAAATCTCTTCTAAGGGATCATCGTTCATAAGATCCATAGAACGTGAAAACAGCGAAACCCCGCCGTCTTTTAAAATATCTAATTCTTCTCGGTTTTTGGCATCTTCCATTTAATATTTTCCTATCTGATAAATAATATCCTAACTTCGTTTCCAAATATTATATCGGCATTTTTTGTCAAAACTTTTGGTTTTTTTTACAAAAATTATACTTTAGTTTGTAAAAAACATACATATGGATGAAAAATGTGTTAATATTTGGGAATGGAAAATTCAATCGGTTTAGTTCAAACGCAATATCTGAAGCTGAATAAAACATTGACTCTTGAATGTACAAAAAGCCTTAAAGATATTCAAATAGCATACGAAACATACGGAACTTTAAACGAAAATAAAGATAACGTGATTTTAATCTGTCATGCTCTGACGGCCGATGCGCATGCCGCAGGATACCACAGCGAAAATGACAGAAAACCGGGCTGGTGGGATTCCATGATAGGCCCGAATAAAGCGTTTGACACAAATAAATTTTTTGTAATCTGCTCAAACGTTCTTGGCGGCTGCAAGGGAACAACGGGGCCTTCAAGCATTAACCCCGACACAAATAAACCCTACGGGCATGATTTTCCCGTTATTACCGTTGAAGATATGGTAAAAGTCGAAAAAGAACTTATCGACTTTTTGGGAATAAAAAAAATAATAACGGTCGGGGGTTCTATGGGCGGCATGCAGGCAATAGAGTGGGCAATAAAGTACCCGGAGTATGTTGATTCCGTTATAATAACGGCGTCCGCCTCAAGATTATCCGCTCAGGGAATAGCCTTTAATGCGGTCGGGAGAAACGCAATCATATCGGACCCCAATTTTAATAACGGCGATTATTACGAAGGAATACACCCGGAAAGAGGGCTTGCAATTGCAAGAATGGTGGGGCATATAACGTATTTATCGGAACAAGCCATGCACAATAAATTCGGGCGCAATTTTAAAGATAAGCCCCGTTTTGATTTTGATGTCGATTTTCAGGTTGAATCATACCTTGAATATCAGGGGAGAATTTTTGTAGACAGGTTTGATGCAAACAGCTATCTTTACATTACAAAAGCGCTTGATTATTATGACCCCATTACAAAATACGGAAGTTTAGAGAATGCATTTAAAAATACAAATGCAAGATTTTTGGTTATATCATTTTCATCCGATTGGCTTTTCTCGACGGAACAGGCAAAAGAAGTGGTAAGCGCATTAATTAATATAAATAAAGACGTATCTTTTGTCGAATTAAAAAGCCCATGCGGACATGACGCCTTTTTAATTGAATTTGAAAACCAGACAAAAATAATTAAAAGCTTTCTTAAAAAATGCGGGGAATAAATTTTGGGAAGAACATTAAACTATAAGCAGATAACAAAACTTGTCGAGCCGAATTCAAGAATATTGGATTTGGGTTCGGGCGACGGATATTTATTTAAAAAGCTTGTTGATGAAAAACAGGTAAAAGGCGTCGGCGTTGAAATTAATCAGGAAGAAGTCATAAAAGCAATGGAAAAAGGGCTTCCTATCATTCAGGGCGACATTGACGAAGGTTTAAAACAATTTCCCGATAAAAGCTTTGATTATGCAATTTTGAACCAGACGCTTCAATCAACCGATAAGCCCGATTATGTTTTGGAAGAAATGCTTCGGGTTTCAAAAAAAGCGATTGTTTCATTTCCCAATTTCGGATATTGGAGAGTAAGATGTTATCTTTTCTTTAAGGGTAAAATGCCGAAATCAAAAGCACTTCCTTATGAATGGTACAATACGCCGAATATTCACCTTAATACAATTAAAGATTTTTTTGAATTTTGCAAAATTCATAATATAACAATTTTAGAATCCATTTATCTTGCAAAGAAAAAAGCAAGAAAAAGAATTATAAAAGCGGTTGCAAATTTGCTGTCGGAAGAGGCCATATTTGTCATAACAAAATAATGTTAAGAAATGTTAAATATAAAGTATATAAAAAAGCAATATTTTTTCAATAATTTACTTTATATAAGTACAAGAGGAAAACAAAGAGAGAGAAAGACATTAAACCAATACCACTTACCGACTACCACAAAAGAGGATTAAAAACAGAATTTGGCTCCCTTAAAAAGGGAGTTTTTTATTGTTAAAAAATGTAACAAAATTAAAGTTTCGGGGGATATATGCCGATAAAAATTTTTAGATAAGATAAGGAGCAATATTGCCATAAGGCAGAGATATTATGATTGATTTATCTATTGATATTTCATACATATCAAGATATTACGGTCTTTCAACAGCAAGAATGTTTGAATACCGGCTTGGTATGCAAAATGGTGAGGACAACGGCGAAAATATCACCATTAAAACCGAAGACGGCGAAATCACCGTCAACGGCGCTTTGTTGCAAAAACTCCTTGAAGAGCCCGAAAAACTGGCTCAAATTTTAAAACTGGAAGATCCCCAAAACAGATATTTAATAATTCAACAATTCAATGAAGAAGACCTTGTGAAGCTCCTTCCGTTTTTGACCAGCGAACAATTGGCGTTCGGTCTTCAATATTTTACGGTCGCAGGGTTAAACGAACTGTTGATAAATCTGCCTAAAGAACAGATGATATTTTTGCTCCTTCAGCATTTCACGATGGAAGACGTTGTGCCTTTCATGCAGGTTAACGAAATGGATGAGTTTTTGGAATCTACACACCTTGAGAAAAAAGACGTAATGGAATATTTCGAAGGTCTTGAATATGAAAAATTCCAAAAGCTTATGATGAACCAATTCGGACCCGAATTTAAAGAAAAATCGGCAAAAGAATATCTTGAATACATTGAAAATATGGAAGACAGAGATTATCAAAGATTTCTTTTGGGAATGCAGACAGAAGAAAAAATGGAAATGATAGCGGGACTTTGCGAAATTAACCCCGACTATTACTATGAATTTGATAATTCAATTCTTGCAAGACCGATGATAATAAATATGGAAAAAGAAGACATCATAAAAACGATGACAACGCTTGATCCCGAATTTTTGGTTCCGATGATTGAAGAATTGCCCAAAGATTTAATTCAGGTTGTTGCAACGCAAATTGACCCTACGGATTTTTCGGAAATTTTATCAAGAGAATTTCCCGATATGATAATGGAGATGCTTGCGGGTTAATCATTAAAAATTGCACAAGATAAAAAGTTTAAAGTATAATTAATTTCATGAAAAATATTTTGAGATTAATTATTGTTTTATTTTTTGCGTTTTTTATTCAAATGCAGGCTATATCAAAAGATGTAACAATAACCGTTATATCGGATGCGCATATAAAATCGGATAAAAAAGATAATACGATGACTCCTTCAATTGCAAAGCTTTTAAAGGCAATTGAGCAGACAAACATTGATTCATCGGATTATGTAATTTTTTTGGGCGATAACGTTCAAAATGCGGACAGAGTTGATACGGCAATGTTTTCAAAAATAATAAAAAAGCTGAATAAACCTTATTATACGGTTATCGGGAACAGAGACATCAGCAAAACAAGAGGAATGGATAAAAAAGAATACTTTAGAATTGTAAATAAATTTTCCTCAAACAAAACAAGCAAAATGCCCTGCTATAAAAGAGCGGACGATTTAATTTTTATCTTTTTATCGGGCGTAAACGAAACTTTCCCCACATATAAAGGATATTATAAGGCGTACGAGCTTGAGTTTCTGGATAAGACCCTGGATAAATTCAAGGATAAAAAAGCGATAATTTTCCAGCATTTCCCGGTTATTCCGCCCTGTGAAGACGAGATGAGGCAGACTTATAAGCCGGAAGAATATATAGATATATTAAACAGACATTCTAACGTTCTTGCCGTTGTTTCGGGACATTACCACAGAGAAAACGTTATTGAAGATAAAAACAAAGTTAAGCATATAAGCGTCGGGGCGTTATCCCAAACGGGGGAATACGAACAAATTAAAATTTATGATAATAAAGACGGAACATATTCAATTACCGCCACAATTTTAAGCGTTCAATAGAGGAAAAAAGATGGGAAACCTTAAAAATGCCGTTATAAATACGGTTATAAAATATAAAGATATATTTTGCATTTTATCTTTAATTGTTTTTTGTATTTTATTTTATTTTATCGGACTCGGCGATTACAGATTAATTGATATTGACGAAACAAGATATATAAACATAGCAAGAAAAATGCTTGAAAATAAAGACTATATAACGCCCGTTTTAAATTTTGAACCGTTTTTGGAAAAACCGCCTTTGTATTACTGGCTGTGTGTTATATCTTATAAAATTTTTAATTCAACAAACGAATTTGCATCAAGATTTCCGGTTGCGTTTTTATCTTCCGCAGGCGTTTTTGCAACGTATTTTTTTGTTCTGTTTATAACTAAATCAAGATTATTTGCATATCTATCCGCAGGCATTTTAATGTCTGCATTTTGGTATACATTATTTTCCCATATCGCAATCCTTGATTTGGGGTTTGTCGTTCTTACGATGTGTGCAATATATTTCGGGATTTCTACTTTATATGTTGAGAATGAAACAAAAAAGAAAATCTTATGGTATCTGGGGTATCTTTTTATCGGTTTATCGGTGCTTCAAAAAGGCTTAATCGGAATAATCATTCCTTCAATGGTAGTTTTTATAGCGTTTTTAATATATAAAAGAGCAAAAGAAATTTTTAGGCCTTCTTATATAATCCCGGGTGTTATTATTTTTCTTCTTGTTACAATCCCCTGGCATTATCTTGTGTATAAGGCAAACGGGGAAGTCTGGTTCAGAGAATACATTATAAAACACCATTTTGCAAGATTTATAGACTCTTCCATGGGCATAAAAAGAAAACACGGCTTTTTCTATTATATTCCGATTGTTTTGGGAGGATTGCTGCCTTGGAGTATGTTTTTTATTTCATCCGTTATAAAAGGAATTAAAAACGGCGTTAAAGAAAACAAATTTATAAGCTTGTCTTTGGACAAAAGGTTTGATGGCATAATTTTATTTTCAATTATTTATTTTGTATCGGTTTTTGTTTTCTTTTCAATTTCAAGCACCAAGCTTCCCACATATATTTTAACCGTTTTTCCTCCGGTATCGATTATTACGGGATATTTATGGTACGGGTATATAAAAGATATAAAATATGAAAAATATATTAAAATATCAGGCGTTATAACATTAACATTGTTCTTATTATCGGGGCTTTTCGGGATATTTTATTACGGATTGGGGTATATAAATGTCGGGATAATATTAGCGTTATCATTTTTTATAATACCTTTATTCGGATTTTATTTTCTTTATAAAAAGAAAAAACTTGCGCTATGGTTTGTATTTTTATTTCTTTCGTTATCATTATGCTTTACTTGCCCGCCTTTATTTAATTTTGTAACAAGCTTCGGGCAGGATGAAATTGAAGAATATGCAAAAATTGCAGCCGGAGAAAACAGTGAAAACGAATTTATTTTATATGACTGTTCCAAAAAATACAGTGTTTTAAACAGCTACAATAAAAAACCCGTTCACCTTATAAACGGACAATCAAAAGAACATAAAAAATATTTTAAAAATACTGTAAATTCCGCCGTTAAAAACAAAGAAGTTATTTATCTTATTACAAAAAACAAGAAAAAATATTCAAAGAACGATTTAAAATTGTTTACCTTATATAAAAAGGGCGAAAAATATACATTTTATAAATATACTCCCCAAAAATAAAAGAAAACCTTCCTTGTCTGAGGAAGGGAGTTTGTCTGTTTAGTGATTAATAGTTTTTATAATAGAGTTTGAGTTTAGTTTAACCCTTGGTATACAGGGTGTTGAGCTATAATTTTTCTTATTTCGTCGCCTTTGCCGTTATCTCTTGCATTTAATTTGGCGATATAATTTTCACGTTTAACAAGAGGATGATTTGACATTGCAACGGTTCTGTCGCGTCTTACAAATGAGTTCCAGGTTGAAACTTCTTTAAACCATGCTCTTGTTTCTTCCGCTTTTGTATTTGTCATTGTGTGGTGTTGTGATTCATGAGCTATTAAGCAGGCAATTGCTTCAACAGGGGCATTTTTGTGTTCATGGTTAATATAGATAATAACTTTGCCCGAATTTGTTTTTGTGGTCAAAGCTTCGCAATCCGAAGCACCGTAAATCGTTAAATCTCTAAACATTACTCTAATCGGTTTTCCCGTTGCGTTTCTGCCGTTTAAAATCGAAATAACATCGCCCTTTCCTACCGATTCAAGAGCGGTTAAGGCAGCCGCAATCTGGGTGTTTTTGGTAATGTTTGCAAAATCACTTGTGTGCCCTATATTATTTGTAAAAAATACCGTAAGGCATATTATTACCGCTATTAAAAACTTTTTCATACTACACAGACTCATTATTACTCACTAAACTCTGATACTCCTTATCTCGGCAGACAAAATACAAAACTTTAAGATTTTATCTATCATTGTTACATTTATTTACATATACATCCGAATTGCCCCCTTAGAGCATAAATCCGGCAGCATAAAAAGTTAAACTGAATTTGTAGCGAGTGAGTTAAAAGGCGTTATCAAACAAATAAGATGCATAAAAACATAAAAATTGTTTTTATATGCGCATTTTTTTTGTGCGCAATTATATTGCCTGCATACGGAAATGTACAGGCGGATTTTATTATTACAAAAGAAGATATAGATAATGCGGTTCCTACCGAAGCAAAAGTTTATTTAACGGAAAAAACGGAAAAAGAAGTAAAAATAATGGAAAAAAGACATTTTGCAAACGTATGCAAATTTGACAGCCCCAAATACAGAATAGTAAGGCTTGAAAAACATCTTCTGGGAAGAACCTGGGAATATTCGCCCGTTGAAGAAAGAATAAGAAGATTAAAACTTGCAAGCCAAAGAAAAATGTTATCGGGAACTTCTATTCCCGTCGGAATAAGACAATATGTAAGCCCCGCCAGAATTTCAAACAATTCAACGCCCGTTTATGAAGATAATGTCGGAATTATTGACGGGTTAATGAGATTATATGCGCCCGATGCATATCGCGCCTGGTCCGGACGGCAAAAAAGAATGTATGAAAGATATAATGACGGCTAAAAATTAAAAACGTATTTTCCTATCGGGTTATTATCTTCGGTTCTTATATATTCATCATAATGCCTCTTATCAAGCCAATTCAATTTGTATAGAGCTTCCAGGATTATAATTTCTCTTATTTTATTGTTATCCTGCGCCATTTTTAAAAGCAGAAATCCTCCCGTTTCAATGTTAAAAACGTATATAAATCCGCCCGCACCCACTTTTGATATAAGGTTTTTATTTAACCTCATTATTTTTGTATCGGTTCTTTCACCGAAGTTGTCAAAACCGCCTATAACGTACGGATTGTTTTTATAAGCGTTGATTAAAGTTTCATTTTCTTTATCGTTATAATAATTGATAAAAGCTTTTATTATATCTTTTATTTTAAGCCCGTAAACGGGAACAAGGCATCCGTCTTTGGTTTCTGTCATATCGGATGTTTTTGCGTAAAAAATCAGTTTTTCTTTAATCTTTTTTTGAACGGGGTGGGAAAAATCAATATAATTTTCAATATTAAACCCTTTATATACGCAATAAGATAACATCATTGAATGCTTGCCCGAACAATTGTTGAATACCTTTGATAAAAAAAGTTCATCATTATTATATATGGCTGTATTTAACGGTTTTATAGGGGGGCATAAAAGACAATTTTCATTTAAACCCGTTTTATTTAAAATCGAATGAATAAGTTCAATATGCAAAGGCTCGCCCGAATGCGACCCCTGCATAATTGCAAGCTCGGCATCAGTAAATTTAAAACGGTTATAAATTTTATCTTCGGCAAGAATAGAAGATTGAATCGGTTTAAACAAGCTTCTTAAAAAGAATTTTGAATTGTTGTCATCGCCTTTAAATTTTATAATTTCGCCGTTTTTATCCGCAAGATACATAAGTGCATAAAATCTGTTATCTATGCAGCCCGAGCGGTAAATATCAACAAGAGGACAATAAAGGGGCAGATTCATAATTACTCTTTAATATTTAAAATTTTTCTCAAACGGTTTTTTAAAATTCTGTTTTCTTCATCAAGCCGTTTTATTTCTTTTTGCATTCCCTTAACAAGAGTTTGTGTTTCCGCTTCATTATGCGGTTTTACGAGCGAAAAACCTATTCCCATAACAAAGCGTTTTTTTGCGTCATCTTTAAATGCAAGCAGAATATTAATGTCTTTATCGGTAATATAGCCTAATTCTATCATTAATTCCGCCATTTTAACGGGAGTTCCGGATTCGTTTCTTTCTTTTTGAATTCTTATTGCTTTTTCCAATTGCAAAACATCAATTTTACCCAATCTTTTGAGCATTTCACCCGTTCTTATTTTTCCCGCCATAAACTGTGCGATTGAAATTATTGATTCATCCTCGGGGATTGTAATAAACTGTAATTCAATCGAGCGCACAAAAATTGAACAGGTCTGCGCAAACGTCCAATAATTTGCAAGCGTAATTTCAAATAAATCATGAGAATTTGCGCAATTTTGATAGAACGTATAAAATTCATCGGGCAGTCTTTTTTCTCTTGTTTCAAGCTCGCTTTTACCGGCAAAGGTGAGTTTCGGGATATAATACTGCATTAAATTATCGCTTAATAAAATATCGGAAAATTCGGCAAGTTCCGCTCTTAATTTATCTCTTGTTTTAAGATATAAAACCTGCTTTACCCAGAGAGGCAAAACGTCAATATTATTTAAAAATAATTCCGAGATGGGCTGTTGTCCCAATGTATTATTTCCTTTTGTATTCTATCCTGCTTTTTTAATTATACTCTAAAGTATTCATTTAACAAATATATTAATGCCCAAATACATTATTTATGTGATAATTAAAAATATCGGGAATTGATTATTATGGAAGATAAACAACAAATTGCAATAATATCCGTTATTTCAAACAGCTTTTTAACATTAATTAAACTTGTATCGGGAGTTTTAACGGGGTCCGTAAGCTTATTGTCGGAAGCGCTTCATTCTTTCGGCGATCTTCTTGCCTCATTAATTGCGTGGGGTTCAATAAAAGAATCTTCAAAACCCGCCGATAAGGAGCACCAGTTCGGGCACGGCAAATTTGAAGATATGGCGGGGTTTATAGAAGCCATTTTAATTATTGTAACGGCATTATTTATTCTGTATGTCGGTTTTGAAAAACTGATTACAAAAAATTCAGAATTTACTTTTCAGGCGGATATTGCCGTATATATAATGATATTTTCCGTTGCAGTCAATTTTATCGTTGCAAGATATCTTTTAAAAAAGGGGCATCAAACGGATTCCAATGCGCTTTTGGGTGACGGATACCACCTTATGAGCGATGTTTATTCTTCGCTTGCGGTTGCAATCGGGCTTTTGGCGGTAAAATTCAGCGGATTTTATATCTTAGACCCCGTAATTGCCATTATAGTTGCGGTTATGATTTTAAAAACCGGAATTACATTAATTAAAAAAACGGGCGACAGCCTTTTGGATTCTTCGCTTCCCAATGAAGACATAAAAATAATTGAAAATGTTTTGGAAAATTATAAAGATAGCGGCTTGAGCATTAAAACAATCAAAACTTCAAAATCGGGAAACATTAAAAACATTGTTCTTGTCGTTTATCTTCCCTGTTCTTTAACTTTAAAAGAAACGCACAGATTGTGCGATAAAATTGAAGCAAAATTGGAAGCGGAATTAAAAAATACAAACGTTATTATCCACGCCGAACCCGATTGCAAATGTTCAAAAAAAGAAACCTGCCCCGCTTTAAGATAAATTTTATTCAGCTTTTCCCCGACAACTGCCCGCAGGCCGCATCAATATCTGCGCCCCGCTCAAGCCTTATTGTTACTTTTTTGCCCGATGATTCTATCAGATATTTAAAAAGCATAATGTCTTTTTTGTCGGGCTTATTTAATTTTATATCGCAGTCGGATAAAACCGGATTATAGGGAATTAAATTAACGTTGCATTTTAAATCTTTCATATATGAAATAAGTTCAAGAGCGATTTCTTTTGTGTCGTTTAACTTACCTATTAAAACGTATTCAAGAGTTATTCTTTTGCCCGTTTTTTCAATGTAGTATTTAAGAGCTTCTTTTAATTCGGATAAATTATATTTATTTTCAACGGGCATAATTTGTTTTCTTAAAAGAGTGTTCGGCGCATGGAGCGAAATTGCAAGGGTTGGAATCAGGGGTTTATTTGTTAGCTCTTTTATCTTCGGCGCTATTCCGCAGGTTGAAACCGTTATTCTTCTTATTCCTATCTGAAGTTTCGAATTTATAATTTCAATTGCTTTATATACATTTTCAAAATTGTTTAAAGGCTCGCCCTGCCCCATAAAAACAACGTTTGTAACTTTTAATTTTGTATCCCTTTGAATTGTTAAAATCTGCTCAACTATTTCATAAGGGAGCATATTTCTTATAAACCCTCTTTGCCCCGTTGCACAAAAAACGCATCCCATAGGGCAGCCGATTTGAGAACTTACGCAGGCGGTTAAATTTCCTCTGTTATCAAAGCGCATTAAAACACACTCGGCAACGTTACCGTCCGAATATTCAAGAAGATATTTTATTGTTCCGTCTTTTGAAACTTGTTTGGTTTTAATTTTGACATCCGTTATAATTGAAATTTCTTTTAATTTTTCTCTCAGCTCTTTTTTAACATCCGTCATACAGTCAAAACCGGAAGCGGATTTATTGTAAATCCAATTTATTATTTGATTTATTCTGAACTTTTTATCGTCGTATTTTGATACAAAATCATAAAGTTCATTTTCATTTAACTTTGTTAAAACAATTTTTTCTTCCATAGAAAAAGATTTTAACATAAAATATTTTTATGGAAAAAGTAACAATAACAGGCGCAGGGCTTGCGGGGTCAGAATGCGCATTATATCTTGCGGATAAAGGAATAAAAGTCGATTTGATTGAAATGCGCCCGAATAAAACAACAGGAGCGCACACAACGTCTTATTGCGCGGAATTTGTCTGCTCCAATTCTTTGGGCGCCGTAAATATAACGTCTGCTTCGGGGCTTTTAAAAGAAGAAATAAGGCTTTTGGGGTCAACTTTAATTAAAGAAGCATTTTCTCACTCCGTTCCCTCAGGCGCCAGCTTATCAATAGACAGGTTCGGCTTTTCAAAAAGAATAACCGATTTAATTAAAAACCACCCCAATATCAATTATATTGAACAAGAATTAAAAGAACTCCCGAATAAAGGGATTAACGTTATTGCAACGGGGCCTTTAACAAGCGAAGATTTATGCAAAAGCATTATAGATAAAACGGGAACGGATAATTTTCATTTTTTTGATGCGGTTGCACCCATTATAAAAAAAGATACGATTGATTTTAATAAAGCTTTTTTTGCTTCAAGGTGGGATAAAGGGGATGCGGATTTTATAAACTGCCCTTTTACAAAAGAAGAGTATGAAAATTTTTATAGAATTTTAACAACGGCCGAAACCATTGAATTAAAAAGTTTTGAAGCAAATTATTTTGAAGGTTGTATGCCGATTGAAGTTATGGCAAAAAGAGGAATTGACACTTTAAGATTCGGCCCGATGAAACCGGTCGGTTTGTTTGATAAAAGAATACCCTGCGACTTTAAAAAACAGCAGTTTTATGCCGTTGTTCAATTGAGACAGGATGATAAAGAAGCAAATTTATATAATTTGGTCGGCTTCCAGACAAATTTAAAATGGGGAGAACAGAAAAAATTAATCCGTTCAATTCCTTCTCTTGAAAATGCGGAAATTACAAGATACGGCGTTATGCATGCAAACACTTTTATAAACAGCCCGAAAATTTTAACAAAATTTTTAAATTGCAAAAATAACCCGAATTTATTCTTTGCAGGTCAGATAACGGGAGTTGAAGGATACACGGAATCTATCGCAACGGGGCTTTTTGCGGGAATTAACGTTTACCGGTACATAAATAATCTTCCTTTAATTGAACTAAGTTCAAAAACAATGCTCGGCGCATTAATAAATTATATAACCTTTGAAGGTCATAAAAATTTTCAGCCCGTAAATTCAAACTGGGGAATAGTCGAAGATATGGAAATTGATAAAAAAACAAGAAAAGATAAAAATTTAAAAAATACTTTGCTTGCCAATCGTTCAACAGATTGTATTCAAGAATTAAAAAATATGCTATAACACCTTTATAAAATATTTTGTAAAGGAGCATAATTTTTATGAAAACAAACCTTCTAAAGCCCTTTGAAACAAATTCCGGGGTAATTATCACCTGCTTTTATGAAAACGAAAAAGAATTAAGCGATGTTCAAAAAGCGCTTGATGAAAAATTTTCAGGCGTTATTAAAAATAACATCGTTAAAAATTTTGAAGGCAAATTCAATGAAACTCTTACATTTCCGCTTGAAAACGGAGTAAAAATTATTGCGGCGGGATTAGGAAAAAAAGAAGAATTAACATTGAACAAATTAAGAGAAGCCCTCTCAAAAACAATTTCGGCCGCAAAAAAATATATGAAAGATAATATTTTATCGGTTGAATTTATAAAAAAAGAAGGATTTTGCCTGAAGGGAACCGCATATACAACGGTAATTGCGGCAGGAATTGCGAATTATAAATTTGATAAATACAAAACAAAAAAAGATGAAAAAATTGAAACTTTAGAAATTTTATCCCTTGATTTTGACGAAAAAATTGTTGAAGGAATAAAAAAAGCGGATATATTAAACGATTCAATGAATTTTACAAAAGATTTGGTTTTTGAATCGGCGGAAATTATGACGCCGGATAAAGTTGCGCAAATTGCAAAAAATTTGGCAGATGAATACAAAATTGAAGCAAAAATTTATGATAAAAATCAATTAAAAGAAATGAATTTTAACGCATTTCTTGCAGTCGGGCAGGGAAGCATTCAGGAGCCGAAATTTATTCATCTGACATATAAAAGCGAAAATCCGAAGAAAAAAATCATACTTATAGGAAAAGGTATAACGTTTGATTCGGGCGGATTGGATATTAAACCGCCAAGCTCAATGCTTACTATGAAAACGGATATGACGGGCTGCGCCACTGTATTAGGCGTTATGAAGGCAATTTGCGAAATTAAGCCCGATATTGAACTTCATGTGATGTCTGCTTTATGTGAAAATATGCCTTCGGGTTCAAGCTATAAAGTCGGGGATGTTATAACATCCAAAAGCGGAAAAACAATTGAAGTTGATAACACGGACGCCGAAGGAAGACTTACTTTAGCCGATGTTTTAACCTATGCGGACGAATTTGCTCCTAATGAAGTTATAGACATTGCAACACTGACGGGCGCCGTTGTTGTTGCGCTCGGAAACAATATAACGGGCATTATGGGCAACAATCAGGATATGATTGATAAATTTAAAAATGTTGCCGATATTCTGGGTGAACCCGTTTGGCAGCTTCCCATATATGACGATATGATGGAAGGTTTAAAATCCGATATAGCCGATATGAAAAATACCGGCCCCAGAGGCGCAGGGTCATCCGTTGCGGGAAGATTTCTTCAAAATTATACAAAATCAAAAAATTGGCTTCATATAGATATTGCAGGCACCGCATACATCGATAAACCCTATAAAGAGCTTCAAAAAGGCGCAACCGGAGTTATGGTAAGAACGCTTACAGATTACATTATGAAATAAAATTAATATAAGTTAACATTAAATTAAAAACGGGCAATTTTTGCCCGTTTTATTTTTTTATTTCTTTGTGAAGTTAAATTTTTAGTGTGAAAATGAGCGTTAATTCAATAACAAGACCCGAAATATCAAATGATACATATATGTCAGCCTTAACGGGCGCTGCCGTTGGCGGAATCGGCACATACGGCGCCATGAATGCAGGCTTAAAACACATTGCAAAAGGAACAACAAAAGCATTCGGTGCCGCCTCTTCGGAATGCGACAGTTTTGTTGCAAAGCATAACGGTTTAATTACAAGGGCGGTTGAATCAAAAAAAGGATTCTTCGGCAAAATAAACAAACTTTTAGGGAAAAACGTTCAAGCGGGAGATGACCTTGCGGACAAAGTAAGCAAAGCAACGGGAGAGGTCATTGACGGATACAGAAATAAAGCCGCAAAAAGTTTGTCCAAAAAATTCTCGGGCGAAGTCCTTCAAGAGAGCGTCGATAAATTAAGCAATAAAAAATTAACAAAAGATATTTTAAAATCATATAAAAACGTAACCAAAACGGGAAGAATGCTTGCCGTTGCGGGTGCCGTAGTTTTAGGCACATTAGGCGGATGTATCGCAAACAGACTTATTAAATCCAAAAAAGAAACTTCTGCCGTAAATGAAAATAAAACAACGGAACAACTTTATGATATGAAAAGCGATGCCTCTTTGGGCAAAACAACCGCCGAATATAACAGAGAAAAGAGGGAAAAGAAAGTAAAAGAAGCAAAATAACTTCTTAATTTTCTTTTGATTGAATTAAGTTAACGTCTAATTGGTTAAAAGGAATTGATATATTCAATTCGTCAAATTTTTGTTTAACCATAATTCTAAAAAATCTGTGAACATTCCACTGCTGCATTGCATTTGTTTTAAAACGCACTCTTACAAGCATTGATGAATCATTAAAAGCGTCAATTGCGATAATTTCGGGTTCTGACAGAATATATTGCCCAAGATTCGGGTCATTTTGAATTTGTCTGCACAAATCTCTTAAAACTCCCGTTATTTTAATAACATCATCATTATATGAAACGGGAATATCAACAATCGGATGTGAAAAATCTCTTGTATGATTAACCACTTTATCGATTAAACCGTTTCTTACATAATGAACATCTCCGTTATAAGCTCTTAATTTAATCATTGCAAGATTGATTTTTTCAACCGTTCCGGTTGAATCACCGATTGAGATATAATCGCCGACTCTCAATTGTCCGCTCAAAAGAATCATAAGCCCTGAAATGATATCTTCTACAAACCTTTTTGCGCCAAAACCTATTGCAACGCCAAGAACACCAGCCGTTGCCAAAATCGGTTTCATATCAACGCCTAGATCGCCCAGTATGTTTGAAAAGAAGAAAAGAATTAATATAATATTTGCGATTGAATTACATAAAACCTGAATTGTGTTATATTGGCGTTTGATTTCCGTATCGTGGATTTTTGAGACGATTTTATTGAAGAATAATTCAATCAGTTTTTTTGAAATAAATAAGAAGATAAAATAAAAAACAATTTCAAGTGAAATTTTTATAATAACCCCTATGTCGATTTTTTCTATAAGCATTTCGAGGTTTTTTATATCCGCAACGTTTATCATAATTCATCCTTTATTATTTAAAAAAATTATAGCACTAAAAAACAGAACCAAAGATAGGTAAAAAATCAACCTCAAGATTAATAAAAAAAAACCTGAAAATTAATAAACTGAATAAGAGGATGCGAAGGGATTTTTTATTATGCAGACAATACAAAAAGCGATAGAAAATGCAAAGACAAAAGAAAACATAAAAAAAGGCGACGAATTTATGCGTATGCATAAACCCAAAGAAGCTTTGGGCGAATATTTAAAATCTTTGTTTTATGAAAAAAGAAATACAAAAAATTATCTCTGTGTATCAAGAGCATATAAAGAATTAAAAGAATACGATAAAGCAATCAAACACCTTGAAAAAGCAAAAAATATAGCGTCTTTTGATTATGAAATTTATTATGAATTGGGACTGAATCATCTTTTAAACACCGATTTTGAAAAAGCCACAAAAAATTTCAGAAAAACCATTAAGTTAAACCCCGACTTTTTGAATGCACAGGTTCAATTGGCAATTTCCCATGAGCTTATGGATGAACCGGATATGGCATATAAAATTTATGAAAAAATTATTGAAGAAAAGCCCGATTTTATAATTGCCCATAACCATAAAGCCGGTCTTTTAATGAGTATGGGCGATTTTGAAGAAGCGGCAAGAATCTTTTTTGATATTTTAAGAATTGATGATGAATATTACAGGGCATATCTGGGACTCGGGATTTGCTTTGATAAAATGGAAAAATATTCTTATGCCGTAAGATTTTATAAAAAATATATTGAAAAAAACCCCGAAGGCGAAGCCGTAAAATCCATTGCGTCAAGAATAATAGACATTTGCTCCGTTACAAAAGAAAGAGTAAATTGTCCTTTAAGAATTGCAAAATAAATTAAACAAACCTTTGAAATGCCTGATATTCGGGATTTTTAAGATTGCTTATAATCGGCGTTTTCATTGAAGGGTCGGCATCGGCAGGTTTTGCCGCACGTTCAATATTGGTACCCGGTTTATTTATATGTTTTCTTTTTGTAAATTGTTCGTTAAATTTAGGAAGCCCGAAGCCAAGAAAACCTGTAACAAGAGCAAGTGAAATTGTTTCAAACCAAGCGGAAACATTTCTTGCATATTTCGTAATCGGGTTTTTATCATTATTTAAAACACCTTTTATTGTATCTTTGCCGTCCGCCGCCTTAATACCGATAAGCTCATCCAGCCCTTCCCGGGCTTTAGCGTTATCGGGGGTAATGTTTCTTACGGTGTTAATCATTTCTTCGTTTGTTTGTTTTGAAAAATCATCGCCGAAAATTTTCTTTGCGGCATCAAAAAGAGGAGTTTCAGCGTTTTTATTTTTTTTGAAGGGGTTAATTTTAGATAAAAATCCTTTATTTGTTTCCATTGAAAACATTTTTGACAAGTCGCCGCCTTCTTTATCAACCATTGTCATCATATTTACAAGCTGGTCTTTATTTTTGATATTTGAATATCTTGCAATTATATCGTCTTTGCCGAGCGGGTCGATACCGTTATTTGCCTTAAAATAACCTCTTAAGCGGGTCAATTTGCCCGCTTCTTTCCCCATATGGTCTTTTATTAATACAAGTCCGTTTTTCTTTTGCGCAAAAGAACACATACCGGTTTTTAAACCCTTCATTGCAAAAAGTATTGTCAAAATTGTTATGGCATCCCTTGTTGCAATTTCTCTGAATTCGTCGGGTTCTCTTGCCTGAATCAGCCTCGGAACAAGAACACAGGAAGTAATTAAAGCGTAATATGCGCTGCGCCCGGGGTTATAGCTTTCGCCTTCAACAAAATTATTAATTCCTCTTAAAATTTTTGAAGTTTTAGCTTCATCGGGTCTGTTTGAGGTAATTTTAGCGCCCAGTTTTTTTGTTGCGGTTGATATATCCGCAATTAAATTATTACTTATCCGCACGAACTACCTCACCTTCTTTATTTCTGAAAGCATCGGTTTCGGGGTTTGTTTTATGCAGGGTGTAGAGTCTGGGTATATTCATCATAAAAAGACCCGTTAATACAACCATAAGAATATTTGTAATGAATTTAGAGCCTACTCTTAATTTCTTAAACGAATCCATGAACGGTTCAAAGTCAAGGTTAACGGTTGTAACGGAACCGCCTCTGGAACAATCTTTAATCATTGTTTTTTGAACATCGTTTCCGAAATTTGAAAAATCTTTTATAAGAGTAAGAATGGAATCTTCACCTTTAAGCGTTCCTTTAAGATTGGTCGACAACAATGAACCGAAATCGTCAGAAACGGTTTTTTTGACATCGGTGTATAAAGATACGATTTCATCATAAATTTGGTCTTTTGCTTTTATGATATCGCCTTTTTTTCTTCCCGAGCCGTCCGTTATTTTTTCTTTTAAATCTCTGTTTAAAAATTGTTTTAAAATGCCTCTTTTGGGAGCATTGTCATAATCAACCAAAAGCCCCGCAAGTTTTTTTGCATTATCCGAAGGTTCGGCGCCACCGATAACATCTTCGTTTAGCGAAAGAGCAAACATTCTTTCGTAGAATTTTTGTTTTATGCCTTTTGCAAACACCGGAGGATCTGTTTTGGGAAAATCAAGATCAACTCTGTCCATATACCCGTCTTTTATTAGAATGGCGCGCATTTGTTCCGTGAATGCTTCAATGTTTCTTAGCGGCACATCGTTTGCCGAACCTGCATATTTTTTAGATAATGCAAGAACAAACATAGGAATAATACACATGCTCGGGCCGGTCAAAAATTCCCTTATTGCAACTTCAGCCGCAGCTTTATAGTTATATTCACCGGTTATATCTTTATTTCTCTGAAGAGCCTGCCAGGTTCTCGGGATATTGGTGCCCGTCATGTCCTGAATGGTAAAAGATGCGGCAAAACCGCCTCTTGCAACGGCATCCCAAAAATTAATCATGGCATCCCCTTTAAAAGATGGTGTGTTTTGTGTCTTTTGGGGTGCGGTTTTATTCAATCCGTTAGAGGAAGAATTAGCGTAAACATTGTAATTTTGTATATTGTTAACCTTCATAGACCTTCTTTGGAAGTGATACCGTATCAGACAACTCATAAAAGAGCGGTGAATATTTTAAATTGCTATTTCGACGGCAGGATGTTTACAAAAGTTTGTAAAAAAGAATTTTAATTAACCGATGTTATTTTATTGTTTAAATCGACATGTACGATTTTAGGCTTAAATGTTTCCTGTTCCTTGGCGTCTAAAAGTGCGTATGCAACAATGATAACCGTGTCGCCTTTTTGAACTTTTCTTGCCGCCGCACCGTTTAAGCATATCTGCCCCGAATTTTCTTTTCCTTCGATAACATATGTATGAAATCTTTCGCCGTTATTTACGTTTAAAATATCGACTTTTTGATTTACACAAATGCCCGATGCTTCAAGAAGGGCTTTATCTATTGTGATGGAACCCACGTAATTAAGATTTGCGTCAGTTACGGTTGCTCTGTGGATTTTTGCAAATAAAAACTCTTTTAACATAACGTTTGGATTTTATACCAAATAAAAAAACATCTCAATATAAAATATTAAGAAATGTTAAGAAAATCGCAAAAAACATGTTATTAAATTTACAAAACGTGGAACATATAAAGTGTAATTAAGATAATTAATCAAAAAGATTATAAAAAGTTTCTCTCTCTAATTCCTCTCTCTAATATGTGGTAAATTTGACCGGTCATACCGGTTTTTTTTTGCGAAAAATTTAAAAATTAACCCGCTATAAATTCAAGATATCTTTCAAGAACTCTGTATCCGCCGTTTAATTCCATAAGCTTAACGTTTGATGTGTTTGCAAGAAGATATTTTAATTCTCTAACTCTTATTTCAAAAACTTCATCGGCGAATTTTCTTGTGTAATAATCTTTTGAATTTGACCAGTCGACAATAAGCATTAATTCTTCATACATGGTCTCGGGTGCGGTATATTCAACGGGGGCAAAATTAATTTCTCTTAATTTATTGTATTCAACGTTTGTAACTTTTGGCTGAACAACGGTATAAGAGAAAATTTTTCTTATTGTGATATAGTTATTTGCAAGCGATTTCTGGTACGGAGAAACTTTGGACCTTAAAAAAAGCCCCGATAAGCTGATTTCATCAAGATAGCTGCTTTTATATTCTCTTATTGCCGCCTCTTTAAGTTCAAAACCCTGCAAAATTATATCCTTAAAAATCTCCATGCCGAAAGCATATTACCATGGTAGTTAATTTTATTAAAAAAATAAAGTATCTTTACAAAAATTTTACAGGCGGTTTTGTTAAAGGTATAATTATTCAAGCATTTTCAAGGAGTAAACTATGGAAAGAACATTTATTGCGCTTAAACCCGATGCGGTTAAAAGAGGTTTAATGGGTAAAATTATTGAAAGAATTGAACAAAAAGGGTATAAAATCGTTGCGATGAAAATGATGAACGTGCCCGTTAAGCTTGCCGAGAAGCATTATGAAGAACATTTCGGCAAATCTTTTTATAACGATTTAATAAGCTATATCACATCCGGCCCCGTTGTTGCCATGGTTCTTGAAGGAGAAAACGTTATTTTGGGAACAAGACACATTGTCGGCAAAACAAACCCCGATGAAGCGGATGTCGGCTCAATCAGAGCGGATTTTTGCATGACAAAAGAATATAATTCAATCCATGCTTCAGATTCGGCCGAAAGCGCAAAAAGAGAGATTTCATTATGGTTTAATGAAGATGAAATCTGCAGCAATTATAAAACGTCTTTAGAACTTTTAATGGGTATATAAATGCCATTAAACGACGGATATTTTGACTTTAAGGTTATAAAAAAAGACGAAAAAACAAACGCAAGAGCGGGAGAGTTTTTAACGCCCCACGGGCTTATTAAAACTCCCGTTTTTATGCCCGTGGGGACAAATTCTGCGGTTAAAATGCTTATTAATCAAAACCTGTATGATATGGGAGCGGAAATTATCTTAAATAACTCGTATCATATGTATTTAAGAGCGGGAACGGAATTAATCAAAAAAGCGGGCGGGCTTCATAAATGGCAAAACTGGGATAGGCCGATTTTAACCGATTCGGGCGGATTTCAGGTTTTTTCTTTATCAAATTTAAGAAAAATAACCGATGACGGCGTTAAGTTTCAAGACCCCAAAAACGGCTCATATCACTTTATAACACCCGAAAAATCAATGCAAATCCAAAACGATTTGGGCGCCGATATAATTATGGCATTTGATGAATGTGCGCCGTATCCTTGCGATTTTGAGCATGCAAAAAAAGCTCTCGATAAAACGACACTCTGGCTTAAAAGGTGTTTTGACGCGCACAAAAACCCGAAACAAGCGCTGTTTCCGATTGTTCAGGGTGCTTTTTTTGAAGATTTAAGATTAAAGGCAATTGAAGAAGTTACAAAATTTGAAGCCGCAGGATATGCAATCGGCGGAGTAAGCGTCGGGGAGCCGGTTGACGTTAAAAATAAAATTGTCGAATTGACGGCACCGAAACTGCCTTTTGATAAACCGAGATATTTAATGGGAGTCGGAACTCCGATTGATTTATTATACGGAATTAAAAACGGAGTCGATATGTTTGACTGCGTTCTTCCGACAAGAAACGCACGCCATGGCGCATTTTTTACGTATCAGGGAAACAAGATTATTAAAAATAAAGAATTTGAAGAAGATTTTTCACCGTTAGATGAAAAATGCAATTGTTATGCCTGCAAAAATCACACAAGAGCATATATAAGACATTTATTTAAAGTACAGGAATCAACGGCTGCAATACTTTTAAGCATTCATAACGTTCACTTTTTAATTAATTTTGCAAAACAGGTAAGAGAATCAATCATCGAAGGCAGATTTGAAGATTTTTTTCATGAACATACAAAACTTCAAACAAAAGCTTAACAGTTTGGCATTTTTCATAAAAAAATAGTAAAATAGCATTATGCCGAAAATTTCAGTAATAATTCCCGTTTATAATACGGAACAATATTTAAGCTTTTGTCTTGATTCTATTTTGCTTCAAAGTTTTAAAGATTTTGAAGTTATCTGCGTTAATGACGGGTCAACCGATAAAAGCGAAAAAATTCTTGAAAATTATTCAAAATTTGACGGCAGAATAAAATATATAAATACATCCCATAAAGGTGCGGGCGGAGCAAGAAACGAAGGATTAAAAGTTGCATGCGGCGAATTTATAACTTTTGTCGATTCGGATGACACAATTTCACCTTTAATGCTTGAAAATTTATACAATGACATTTTAAAATCCAATGCGGATTTTGCATTTTGCAACGTATTGTGCTCAAACGAAAAAACGGGCGAGAATAAAATTTGGAACTTGGGAACGGATAACCAAAATTTCCAAAATGCACTCAGAATCTGTGCGGCAAAAGTGCTTATAAAAGATATTTATGCCTGTATTTCAAATATTGTCTGCGCAAAGTTATATAAAAAAGAATTTTTAGATAACATTATTTTTGATGAAAACACCGTTTTCGAAGATATTCCTTATACAACGGAAATTTATCTTAAGGCAAATATAATCGCTTACGATAAAAATCCTTATTATATTTACCGTACGGGAAGAGAAAATTCCGTAATGAATCAAAAAAACGAAGGATACAAAAATATCTTCAAAATGAGGGAAAAGCAGGAAGAAATATTCAAAAAGTACGGAAAATACGAAGAATTTAAAGAAGTTTTACTTGTCATTAAAATGGAAGATTTTTTGACAAGAACGATAAGCGCAAACATTGAAACAAGTTTGGAGATGTTTGAAATTATAAAAGAAAAATTTAATAATTTTAATTATTCAGAATTTGACAACAAAAAAATCGAAAAAATTAAAAATGTTTATGCAAAGATTTTAAAAATGAATAATGAAGAATTTATTCAATATACAAAAAGAATAAAAGCTGCGGGGGTAAACAAAAATGGTTAAAATTTCGGTTGTAATCCCTATATATAACAGCGAAGAATATTTAAGAAAATGTCTTGATTCAATTATTTATCAAACGTATGAAAATCTTGAAATAATTTGCGTTAACGACGGCTCAACCGATGGAAGCGCCGAAATTTTAAAAGAATACGAAAACAAAGATAAAAGAATAAAAGTTTATACAAAAGAAAACACCGGTCTTTCGGATACAAGAAACCACGGTCTGGATAAGGCGGAAGGCGATTATGTTTCTTTTATTGATTCGGATGACTGGGTTTCATTAACTTTATTTGATGATTTTGTTAAAATTTTAAATCAATTAAATCAAAATATTGATATTTACAATTTTAACGCATACGCCATAAAAGAAAATGAAAATAAAATTTTTACCGATGTTTTTTTCAATATAAGAGATATAAGAAACCACGAATCGGTTTATACAATTCATACGCTGAAAGATTTTAAACGTCCGTTTTCCGGCAATTTCGGCGTGTATAACAAAATTTACGGAACGGATTTTTTAAAAAGCAATAATATCTGGTTCCCTTCAAGATTAATTTTTGAAGACCAGGCTTTTTATACGGAATGTTTCATTAAGGCAAAATCAATCATAGTAAACGATAAGCCTTATTATGCTTATATAAAAAGAACAAAAGCCAATATTATGGGAAATCTTTCAAATAAAACTTTTGACATTTTAAAAATTATCGACATTATAGATAAAACAATCAAGGGTTCTGAATATTATGAATATTTAAAATACGCACTTCTTCAGCATAAATACACAAATTTAAGCTATTTTTTCTTTGAAACGGCAGACGAGAAAAAAGATGAATTTTACGGCGAGATGAAAAAAGTTCTTCTTGAAACTAAAAATGAAAATTTTGATGAAAATATCGCTTCAAAATTAAGAGGATATCCCATATATAAAGACGTTTTAGCGCTCAACGGAAACGAATTTTTTGAGAAATATAAAGATAAAATCATAAAAGAAAGATAGCAAAACAAAAAATTTTAAAGTTTTGTAAAGAGTGTTAAAAATCAGTTTTAAAGTATATTTGACTTTAGAGTATGTTTATTGTCAAATATAGAATGCTGATTACTGAATAAAAAAGGAAATAATAATGCCCACAATTAACCAATTAGTTAAAAAAGAAAGAAAAAGAATTTTAGATAAAACCAAATCACCGGCTCTTACAAACTGCCCCCAGAGAAGAGGCGTTTGCACAAGAGTTTACACAACGACGCCTAAAAAACCGAACTCTGCATTAAGAAAAGTTGCAAGGGTAAGATTAACAAACGGTTTTGAAGTAACGTCTTATATCCCCGGTATCGGTCATAACTTACAGGAACACTCCGTTGTTATGATTAGAGGCGGAAGGGTTAAAGACCTTCCCGGCGTTCGTTATCACATTATAAGAGGTACGCTTGACACCGCAGGCGTTCAAAACAGAACACAATCAAGATCAAAATACGGCGCTAAAAAAGCTAAACAGGGCGCCAATAAAAAATAATTAAAGAGTTGCAATAATTCGTGCTGAACAATTACAACTTAGATTAAAAGAAAGGCAAAAATTACAATGTCAAGACGTTCAAAACCGGCAAGAAGAATACCCGCACCGGATCCTATATACAACAGCGTTGATATAGCTAAATTTATCAACCGCCTTATGAAAAGAGGCAAAAAATCAATTGCACAAAGAATTTTCTATTCTTCAATGGATAAAATTCAAGAAAAAACAAAAGAAAATCCTATTGATGTTTTCAAAAAAGCATTAACAAACGCAACCCCTCTTATTGAAGTAAAAGCTCGCCGTATCGGCGGTTCAACATATCAAGTGCCCGTTGAAGTCAAACCCGACAGAGGTCAGGCTTTGGGCTCCTGCTGGTTAATTGAATCGGCAAGAAAAAGAAGCGGGAAATCCATGATTGAAAAATTAACAAACGAAATTATGGACGCTTCAAACGGAATCGGCGCTTCATGCAAAAAACGTGAAGATACGCACAAAATGGCCGAAGCAAACAAAGCTTTTGCTCATTACAGATATTAATTTTTTAGTTTTAATATTTAAAAGACCTCTTAATATTAGAGGTCTTTTTTTGTGCTAGAATTTTTCTTATGGAAAATATTTACGATTTAATCATAATAGGCCTGGGTCCTGCGGGAATGAGGGCGGCAGAAATTGCACTTTCAAATAACCTTAAGGTTCTTGCATTTGAAAAAGAAACAATAGGCGGATGCTGTTTAAACAGAGGCTGTGTCCCCACCAAAGCAATTTTGCATTCCGCCGAAATTTTTGAAGAAATGAAAAAAGCTTCAATCACGGGAATTAAAACTGAAGGGGAAATTAAACCCGAAATTTCTTCAATAATAAAAAGAAAAAACGACATTGTTCAAAAACTTGCAAAGGCCGCAGAAAACGCATTCATTAAAAAAGGGCTTGAAATTATAAAAGAAAATGCTTCCGTTGATTATAAAAATTTATCCGTAAACGGCAAAAAAGCAAAAAATATAATCATTTCAACGGGAAGCGAACCGTATGAGCTTTCAAATTTAAAATTTAACAAAAAAGATATTTTAAGCTCCGATGACATTTTAAACCTTGAAAACTTGCCGAAATCGATTGCAATAATAGGTTCGGGCGCAATCGGAATCGAGTGGGCAAGAATTTTTTCAAGCTTTGATGTTAATGTTACTTTAATTGAAAAAGAAAATTCAATTCTGCCTAATTTTGATATTGATATTCAAAAACGAATTTTAAGAATTTTAAAAATGAAAAAAGTTAAGGTTTTAACGGGCGTTTGTGCGCAATCGTATGAAAATAAAATTTTAACTTTAGACAACAATGAAAAAATTGAAACAGATATTGTTCTTGTTGCCGTCGGAAGAAAAAGAATAATCCCCTGCAATTTAACCGTCAACCCCGATTTAACCACAAATTATGACAACATTTATGCCATAGGGGATATTGCGGCAAAAAAAATGCTCGCACACACGGCAAGTATGCATGCAAACTGCATAATGAATAAAATTGCGGGAAAAGAATATCAAATAACAAAAGACAATCTTATACCGTCCGTCGTCTACGGCTCTCCGGAAGCGGCTTCTATCGGGTTAATCGAACAGGAAACGGATGAAAGTTATAAAATACATAATCTTCCCGTTTCTTATCTTTCAAAATCATGGTGCGATAATAAAACGGACGGATTTATAAAAATAATCACAAAAGATAATCTGATAAAAGGCGCGCATATTATATCCCCAGAAGCTTCAAGCCTTATTTGCGCAATTCAGATTATGATGAATACAAACTATTCAATCAATAAAATTAAAGAAACGGTTTTTGCACACCCGACATACAGCGAAGGTATTTATGAGGCGCTTAAAAATGGATAAAAATTATTTAAGGCTTCCCGAATACCTGAAACGCCCGATTGCAAAACTTGACGATGCCGAAAATAAAAACGTAAGACAAATTTTATCAAAATATAACCTTAACACGGTCTGCGACAGTGCAAGGTGTCCGAATAAAACCCAATGTTTCGGCGAATGCACGGCAACATTTTTAATTATGGGAAAAATTTGCACAAGAAATTGCAGATTTTGTAATATTGCATCAAATACCCCGAAACCCTTGGATAAAAACGAGCCTGAAAATGTTGCAAACGCCGTTATTGAAATGGGGCTTAAATATGCCGTTATAACATCGACCACAAGAGATGATATCAATGACGGCGGGGCGGAGCATTTTAAACTTACGATTGATGCAATAAGAAAAAAGGATTCTTCAATTAAAACAGAAATTTTAACGCCCGATTTTAAAGGGAATAAAAATTCACTGGATACAATAATAAAAGCAAACCCCGATGTTTTTAACCATAACATTGAAACCGTTCCTTCCTTATATAAAACCGTCCGCCCCGAGGCAGATTACAAACGGTCTTTGGATGTTTTATCGTACGTTAAAAAAAATTCCCCAAATATTATAACCAAAACGGGAATTATGACGGGTCTAGGCGAAACTTATGAAGAAATTGAAGAAACAATAAAAGACATAAAAAATGCAAATGTTGACATTTTAACGATAGGGCAATATATCCGCCCTTCCAAAAATCATCTTGAAGTTAAAAGATACTACGGAAAAGAAGAATTTGAAGATTTAAAAAAACTGGCGGAAAAAATCGGAATTAAAGCCTGCATAAGCGCACCTTTAGCAAGAAGCAGCTATATGGCGTTTGAAACTTACAAAAAAATAAGGGAACAAAACATTGTTCCCATTTAGCAGAATTGAAAGGTAGTAGTAAGTGTAAGTAAGTTAAATGTTTGCTCCGAGTGCTTTATAGAGCCCTATATAATCTATAAAGCAGTCCGCTTTATTATTTAAAACAAGCATTTTTGTCGAAAGAAGATTTTCTTTTGATTGAATCAGCTCGAGTTTCGATATAACCCCCTGATTAAATTTCATTTCCCTTAAAGAATAATCTTTAATTTCAAGCTCGTTTTGTTTTATATTTTTATCATATTTATCATTATCATGCTTAACTTTAACAAGCGCGTCATTTAATTCCTGAAGTGCAGTTAAATTTGTTTTTTCATAGTTTTGAAGCGCATTTTCATAAACGGATTTTTTAACTCTTAAATTTGCCATTTTTCTTCCGCCCGAAAATAATTCGCCCGCAATAAGCCCGCTTATACCGATAATTGCATTTTTGGTCGTAAAAATACTTCCCAAATCACCTGCATTAAAAATCGACATGCCCGAAATATTAATTGAAGGCAGAAATTCTTTCTTTGCAACCCTGATATCTATTCCCGCACGTTCGACATTTAATTCCGATTTTAGATAATCCGGTCTTTTTGTAATTGAATCCGACATAAAATTATCGGGAATATTTTCCATATCGTTTAATTGTTCAATATCCGAATATTTAAAATCAGCAGTTTCATCGGGTTTTGTTCCTGTTAAGACGGCAAGATTGTTTATTAATTGGAGTTTTTGTTTTTTTAATTCAACAAGGTCCGTATAACCTTTTATATAGGCCTTATCCGCTCTTATGACATCCTGAATTGAAATTATCCCTTCTTCATTGGATAATTTCATAAGCTCATAAATTTCTTTTCTCAAAGAAACAATTTCTTCCTGAATTTCAATTGCTTTATTGATTTTTAAAATATTGAAATAAACCGTTCCCGTCATTGAGGCAACGGAAATATATGCCGCTCTTTCATCCAGAAGGCTCATTTCATAGTCTTTTTTGGAAAGTGTTATTTTATCTTTGTTTTTTAAAAAAATATCGGCTTCATAATTTACAAAAACGGGCGCCATAAACATCCAGTCGTAATCGGATGTATTCATCATTTTTAAATACCCGGGCGACCCCCCGACTCCGATTGAAGGCAGCTGCCTTGACCTTTGCATTTTAATATATTCAAAATAAATATCCGCATTTTCGGATGCAATCTTTAAATCATGGTTTGATTCCATTGCACGGAGAATAAAATAATTTAAATTATCATCATTATATCTTTTCCAAAAATCAAGATTTATATAATCAAGTTTATTTATTTTTTCTTCTTTATCTTTTTTATTTTTCTTTTGTTTTTTATATTTTACTTTTTCCGTAACGGGAGGCTTTATATTTTCTTCAATTGCAACGGCAGATAAATAACCCCCCTGCGATAACAAAAGGGACAAGCTTAATATGACAGCCGTTAATCTCTTCAATTCCATAGTTTTTCTCTTATTGCAAATTTTCAATAGATATGCTAGCATATTTATGTTGCAAATGCAACATGTTTTTAAAACAACAAAATGGAATTGATTTATGGAAGATAATAAAAAAGAAGTTGAAATTATTGAAGGGGTGCCAAAAAGAAAGTATACGGAATCTCTTTTTTATGCAATATCTTTAACGGCAAAATATTGTAAAAAAGTGGGCGAGCAGTATTATAAAAAATTGAATATAGGGCTTAACACGGAAGAATTTTGCGCTATTGACGTTTTGTATAACGAAGAAAAAAAAATATGCCAGAGAGATTTAGCTTTAATGCTCCTTGTAAACAGAGCAAACATGGGAAAAATTTTAGATAATCTCGAAAAAAAAGGGCTTGTAAAAAGAGAAATAACAACAAAACAAAACCGCCCCGTTAAGGTTGTTACTTTAACAAAAGAAGGTGAAAATATATACATAGAAACGCTAAAAATCCTGAGACCGGCAATTCAAAAAATGGTCCGGTCAATCTCAAAAGAAGAGTCGGATTTAATTATAGACAATTTAAGAAAAATAAGACAGGTTGTTAAAGATTCAATTGAAATTGAAATATAAAAGGAATTTGAAATGGAAGAAAATAAAGAAAATAAAAAACCCAAAAAAAGAATTATAATTCCGCTCATATCGGCCGCAATTTTAGTTTTGGGATATTTAGGATATAACGGTTATTATTATCAGACAACGGATGACGCTTACGTTGAAAATCTTAACGTTCAGGTTGCGCCGAAGGTAAGAGGCGAAATTGAAGATGTTTTTGTTGAGGATAACCAATTTGTAAACGAGGGTGATTTGCTCGTTAAGATTGATAACAGAGATTATAAAGTTGCATACAATATGGCAAAAGCCGAATATGAAAAAGCATTATTAAATCAAACAAATGCAAAAGCAAATCTGAGTGCGGTTAATTCTTCATTGTCCGTTGCAAAAAAAGATGTTGAAAGATATGAAAAATTATATAAAGAAGGAGCTGTTTCAAAACAAACGCTTGATAATGCAAAAACAAAATATGACAATTTAAAGGCAAATAAAACAAATGCCAATCAGGCAATAATTTCAAAAACGGAAAATAACGTTGCAAATGCAGAAATTGAAGCACTGAAGGCCAAAATGGAGCAGGCAAAATTAAACCTTGAATACACCGAAATTTATGCGCCCCAATCGGGACATATTACAAATAAAAGGGTTTCAAAAGGAACATATATTCAAGTAGGCTCTCCGATGTTTAAAATAGTGCCGAAAGAAGTCTGGGTTGTTGCCAATTTTAAGGAAAACCAATTAACAAATATGAAAAAAGGGCAGGAAGTTGAAATCAAAATTGACACATACCCGAATAAAAAATTTAAAGGAAAAATAGACAGCATCCAAAGACTGTCGGGCGCAAAATCAAGCCTGTTTCCTCCGGAAAATGCAGTCGGGTCATTTGTTAAAATAGTTCAGAGAATTCCCGTCAAAATTGTATTTTGTGAAGATATAGATAATGAAAAATATAATATAATTCCCGGAATGTCGGTTGTGCCGAAGGTTAAAGTAAGATAAAAATGGAAAACACCGTTAATACAGAATGGAAACCGACAATTCCCCCCTGGTATACCGCAGGGGCTTTAATGCTTGCCGTTTTTATATTTGCGCTTGACGGCACGATTGCAAATGTTGCCCTGCCTCATATGGCCGGAAGTTTTTCATCATCAAGAGATGAATCCATGTGGATTTTAACGAGCTATTTAATTGCAAGCGGCATTGTTATCCCTATGGTAGACTGGTTTTCAAAAGTTTTGGGAAGAAAAAACTTTTTTATGCTGAGCGTTTTATTATTTACCGTTGCCTCAATTTTATGCGGTTTTGCACAAAATTTAGGATTTATGGTTATTGCAAGAGTAATACAGGGGTTTGGCGGAGGAGGGATTATCCCTATTGCACAGGCAATTTTAATGGAATCATTCCCGAGAGAAAAAAGAGGCCAGGCAATGAGTATGTTTGGTTTGGGCGTGATAACCGCACCCATAATAGGACCGGTTCTCGGCGGGTGGATAACCGATAACTGGAGCTGGCCGTGGATATTTTTTATTAATGTTCCGTTCGGATTTTTGGGAATATATTTTGCAAATAAATTTATAGAAGATCCGCCTTATGCAAGAAAGCAAAAGAACGTTAAAACAGACGGCATAGGATTTTTATTTCTTACAATATGGCTTGTAACGCTGCAGATTGTACTTGATAAAGGGAATAACGCCGATTGGTTTAATGCAAGATGGATTTGCTGGACATTTACGATAAGCGTTATTTCGGGGATTATATTTTTTATAACCCAGTTAACAAGAAAAGACACTTTAATTGACCTTAAAGTTTTTAAAGACAGAAATTTTGTTGCCGCAACGGTTATTATGGTCGTAATTCAAGCCGTTTTATATGCAACACTTGCAATTTTGCCCCAGTTCTTGCAAAGTATGCTCGGCTATACCGCCTATTTAAGCGGAGCCACCATGATGCCCAGAGGCATAGGTGCGTTTGTATCGACAATTTTATGCGGGTATTTATCAACAAGAGTGAGCGGAAAAATTTTGGTTTGCATAGGGCTTATTTGCGTTACAACCGCAGGGTTTATGCTCGGTATGTTAAATTTACAGATTTCAAACATAAATATAATTTTACCCAACATTTTAATGGGGTTCGGCATGGGATTCAGCATGATACCTTTGCTTGCAATGTCTGTTGAAACCCTTAAAAACGAACAAATGACAAACGCTTCGGGTATTCAAAACTTATTAAAAAATATAGGGGGCGCAATCGGAACAAGTCTGGTTGCAACAATGCTTACACGTTTTGCACAGGTTCACCAGCACTATATGGTAAAAGAATTAACACCTTTAAATGATATATATAATGAAAAATTAAGTTCGACGGCAGGAGCGCTCGGCGCATATACAAGCCCAGATATGGCAAATTATATGGCTGAATACAGCCTGTATGGAGAATTAATCGAACAGGCAAATTTATGGGCTTTTATTGATTCATTCAGAATTTTTTCAATATGCTGTCTTGTTATAATTCCTTTGTTGTTATTAATTAAAACCCAAATGGGACACGAAAGAGATAAAAAACGGCAGGCAAAATCATGATTTAATGATAAAATTATTTTATGTGTGCCTGTAGCTTAACGGGATAAAGCGTTGGTCTCCGAAGCCAAAGATTGTGCGTTCAAGTCGCATCAGGCACATTTTACTTATAAAATTTTTATTATAAAATTCAAATATGTTAAGACAATTTGCACCCGTAGTTTTACTTACAATTTCAAATATTTTTATGACATTCGCATGGTACGGGCATTTGAAATTCAAAGGCACCGCATTATGGGTTGTTGTTCTTGTAAGCTGGGGGATTGCATTTTTTGAATATTGTTTTCAGGTTCCCGCCAACAGAATAGGCCATGAATTTTTCAGTGCGGCGCAGTTAAAAACAATGCAGGAAGTTATAACATTAATTGTTTTCAGCGTTTTTTCGATTCTTTATTTAAAAGAAGAATTTAAATGGAATTATTTGGTCGGATTTTTATTTATAATTCTTGCCGTGTTTTTTATATTTAAAAAATGGTAATTAAACGACTTTGTCGAAATTATCGTGCTTGTCCGGGTTTTTGTCATTATTGTCTTTTTTGTATGAAGCAAATTTTGATGCAATCAAAGGTGTTACAACTCTTTTTGCAAAAACGGAAGCTAAAACAAGAGTAGATAAAGCGCTGAATGAAGCTTTGGCGGCGGATAAGGCCTTGGGGTTATCTTTCAGGGATTTAAACAATTTATCGGACACAAAATTTTGGAATTTGCCGCCTGAAATTAAAACTCCCGTTGCAATTTGTGTTACTGCGGTCGCAAGACCCGATGCGGCATCCATTTTTGCGGTAAAAGCTTTTTTATCTTCGGGGATTTCATCGTTATGCAAAGTGTTTTCAACCCTTAAGGCATACGCAAAAACATCCTTTGAAACGCTTGTAATTAAAAGTGTTCTTGATAAGAATTTAGGGTCTGTAACGCTTTTTGTAATGTGTCTTTTGATTAATTTTGAGTTTGCAAGTTCGGAGGCTAATTTTTGAAGAGTCATTTTTTAACCTCCCTGTTTTCTTTTGTGCTCACTATAAAAGTATCAATATCGGGGAAAATTAACGGTTTTTTATTTTTATTCCTGTGTTCATAAATTTTATTCATAATTTTAGGATGCGCCCAATTTTCAATTGCACACAAAACGGGGGTTAAGGCAAGGGCGGCAAGAAAACAAATTCTGTTTTTCAGGTGAAACTGGTTTTTATATGCCTGCTTGAAACGATCAAAAGAATATTTTATATCCTGTTTTGCGCCCTCATCCAAAGATTTAAGAAAATCTTCAAACCCGTCCGCCATCTTCTTGGTATAGCCGTTTTTATTTATATCCTTAATTAAATCGGGCGCAATATCTTTAATTGAGTCATTTTGCTTTGATGTTTCTTCAATTGTTTTTATAAATTTATCACGGAACAATTTTTCATTATATGAAAATTTTTCGGGGTCTTTATCAAAAAAGCCTTTATTTGCAAGTTTGCCCAAAAATTTTGAACCGAAAAACAAAACAGGGACCTCAAGTCCCAGTTGTATTGTTGCTGCCACGGGGTTTTTAAGCGCCGAAAATTCTTTTTTGTCTTTCGGCTCGTTTGACGCCATCATAATAACGGCAGGAACAACAAGCGCCTTTCCTAAAAAATCACAGGTAATGCTGGCTCCTTCGCCGATTTCTCCCATATTGGCGAAGGTTTTTGCAACTTTATTTGCGACATTTTGCATTCCTTTAAAATCGGGGCCGCATTGTCTATATGTGGAATTTTGTACTTTCATAGCGTGGCAATATAGTAAAACATGTAAAAAATAAATTTTAATGGCTGAAAAAATTAATGTTACAAAAAGTGAAAAAATTAATCGCCGAAATGAAGTAATCTTAACACAAAATACATATCGGCAAAAATATAAAAGCAAACGCCGCAGGCGAAAAATAAATTAATTTTTATTACAAAAAGTGAAACCGGATAATAAAAATCGGGATGACAGGATTTTGCTTAGCCGTAGGCGAAGAATGAGCCATACGGATAAGTATGCGGAATTGTACAAGCCGTGTGAGCATTGCGAACAACGGATTGTAAATGAGCTAACCGTAGGTTCAACCGGGAAACCGATTTTTAGAATAAAAATCGGGATGACAGGATTTTGTTCCTGACGACCCGTTTCGTCCTCAAGCGAGGTGCGCCCGCAAGCTTCGCTTGCATTTTTTTAAACGGCTCCGTCGAACCTTCGGTTCTCCATTCGCCTGCCCCGTAAAAACTTGACATTTAGTCAACTTTTTACGGGCGACCCTGCTACATCCCGATATTAGCACGGGCAATTGCAGTACAGCCCAAAAAACAATAAAAATCGGGATGACAGGATTTTGCTTAGCCGTAGGCGAAGAATGAGCCATGCGGATAAGTATGCGGAATTGTACAAGCCGTGTGAGCATTGCGAACAACGGATTGTAAATGAGCTAACCGTAGGTTCAACCGGGAAACCGATTTTTAGAATAAAAATCGGGATGACAGGATTTGAACCTGCGACCCCCTCGTCCCAAGCGAGGTGCGCTACCAAGCTGCGCTACATCCCGATTATAATATTAAATTTTCATTTTGTCGGTCTTGCAGCTTGGTAGCTCATTCGCTTCGCTCAGGCGCTTACCAACCTCTCCTCAAAAATGACATTTAGTCATTTTTTCGTCGGCAGAGTGCTACATCCCGATATAAAATCTTCAAAGAAAGAATAGCATAAAAACAGGTTTATTTAAACTTCGGTTTTAATTTTTCTTTGGAAAATCTTAATTAAATCAAACAAATAATATTTTTCAATTGAATTTTCAATTCCCACATTTTCTTTTATTCTTAATAAATTTAAACCAAACAATTTAAAATCATATCTTTCCGCAACACAATTTTTTCTTTTTATACCGTGGCTTAATTCAAATAAAATCATAAGTTTTTTGCCCGTGTATTTGTCATATTGTTTTTTCTTGTTCAGATTATGTCTCATGGTTGATTTTTTATTTACATAATAATAATAAAACCCTCTGTCAACAGACACTATACGTTTTGCATAATAAATCGCTTTTGCGGTATAATCGGCATCTTCATAAAATACGTTTTCCCTGAAAAATAAATTATTATTTAATAAAAATTCTCTCTTATATAACTTGTTCCATACTCCGCAGCCCGTGCCGTTTGAATATGCAAGAAAAACTTTTTTGTTTATTTCTTCTTCGACTTGGATTTTATCATATTTCAAAAGTACGGATTCAACCCCGTTTTCTTTAACTCTTTTAACGGATGAAAACGCAATATCCGCATTATACTTTTCAATTGTTTCATATAAAGAGGATAAAAAATCCCCGCTTATAAAATCATCAACATCAATAAAAGAAATATATTTTCCGGCTGCGTCCTTTATCCCTGTATTTCTTGCACCGCCTTGTTTTTTATTCTCCTGGGATATAATTTTTATTCTTGTATCTTTTTGTTTTAATTCATTTAATATATTGATTGAATTGTCGCTTGAACCGTCATTTACAAAAATAATCTCGATTTCTTTGTTAAAATCCTGATTTTTAATTGATTCATAACACCTTTTTATATATTTTTCTCCGTTATATAAAGGAACAATAACAGAAATTTCAACCATTTTTAAACTTTCCTTCCGTATTTTTCAATGATTTTTCCAAAAAGTGTATTATCAATACCGGTTTTTAAGTTATCCGGTATTTTATAGGTGCATTTATGAACAGTGCATTCGGCTTTTAATTTATCAAATTTTTCTTTATTATATTTTTCAAAAAGCAAATTTGAAATCCGAAGAGTCAGAATTTCATTTTTATACGGAATTTTATCAAAAAGTTTTTTATTCTCCTCATTAATATTTGAAATTAATGATAAAAAATGCGGATGGGTAAAATAAGAAATTAAAAAATCGTTATCTTTCCAGTATTCCGTTATTGCGTCTTTTACCTGAATAAGTATGGAATTAGGCTTTTTTGAATAAATGAAAAAATTGGCGCATGCAAATTTTTCAGGCGTCGGGGTAATATTATCTCCTTTGAAAACAAAAAAATCATTGTCCGTTATATATTTTGGAAATTTATCCGTTAATAAAATTGATGAATCCGCCCAAACGCAAGGATAGCTTGCCAATAAATAACTTCTCACAATGTCTGAAAACTGGGGCAGTTTTATTTTGCCTTTGTTTTTAAGGTCATATATAAAAGAAGGAATTTCAACATAATTTTCAAGGTTTTTATTGTTTAAAATTATATGCCCCGAATCAGGCTCAAACACATCTATTGATGACACGCAGGCCTTTATGATATCGGGCGCATTTTCAATCCCCTGCTCCCAGTATTGAAAGATAACGGGATTATCCGATTTATTAAATTTTATTTTGCTTTCATCATAATTATCAAGCGCAATTAGTGCATATTTTTTTATATGAAATTTTGTCCAAGCGGCTTTTAACTTTGCTCTTAATTTTCTTATCGGTATAAGGTTTAGAAAAAATTTAAAAATATTATTTAATAATTGTCTGTAAAAAGATTTAAATTTGTTATATTCCATCATCTATAAAACCGTTTTATATGCATCCTCGGCAATGTACGGGGAAAACGTTTTTTTATCGTTATCTTTTATATGATTAAAGACTTCTCTTAAAGCTTTCGGGCTTATATGATATTTTTCGGTTAAATATTTTGCATAGCGGCTATGGATATTATATGAACCGGAAAGCAGATAATTTACGTTATATCCCCATTCGTACAATTTTTTAAATTTTAAAATTTCATCCTCTATGATTTCATTTATTATACTTGTGTCATAGTTTTTAAAATAAAATTTGTTTAAATATTCGCATATAAGTTCCGTATTTAAATTTCCGGCGCCTCTTCCCATGCCGAAAAGCGAAGAATCAACGATTATATTTCTTTTCGTCTTTTTTGCCATTTCAATAAATTCTATCGTAAGCGCAAAAGAAAGCTGAAGGTTGTTGTGGGAATGGAAACCGATTTTTATTTTATCATCCAGATTTTCATCCAATATTTCAAAAACTCTTTTTAAGTCTTCTTTAAACATTGAACCATGGGTATCAACTATATAAATACAATCGGGCATTATTCTGTTTGCAAGCCCCGATAATTCCATTAAATCACGGTTATTATATTCATTTGTATTAACTGCCTGATAAAAAAGACCGTATTGCGAATCTTTAATAATCTCCGACCTTTTGATTGCATCTTTATAATTATCTTTATGAAAAATTTCTCTTATTATATCTATCATGCCTGAATTCAGGGGGATTTGCCCGAGGTCATATTCATTATCGTATAACATAAGAGAATATTTTGTTTTCTTTTTTTCGGGCAGAAATTGTTCAATATCCGATATTTTTGAAAAAATTGTTTTTTCTTTATCAAAAACAACGTTTTTAAGCCACCCCAATTCAATAATATCAAGGTTTGAATCAGATAATGACGATATAATTTTTTTTATGGTATCAAAACCGAATATACCGTCGTTTATGTATGTACCGTCTCTTAGCGTGCAGTCTAAAAGTTCAACAGACATATTTAACCTTTTTATTTATATATAAAAAATTATACTATAAACAATTATTATCTTTTTGATTGTCCGGGCTTAATCGTATTCAATTTGTTGATAATTATCCCTTCAAGGTCGGCAAGCCTTTGTTTTTTATCTTCGGGCTGTTTTTCTCTCCAGAGATTTAATTCATCGACAAATTCCCGAGACGATATCGTGCATTTGCCGGTTCCTACTCTTGAATAATATTTTTCCGTAAATTCAAGAATAAAATCTCTATACTCATCAATTATCATATCGGAAATTTCCATGCCCGTATTTGCAATTGTATCAATATCTTGTTCTATTAATTCTTTCTTTTTCTCTGAAACATCGGCGTTGCCCATTATTGTTCTCGGTGTATGGATGACACCGGTATTTTTACCCATTCCCATATCAAGAACGGCCGTGCGGGCATGTGCGCTTACATTCTGCATATCAGAGGTTATTCCCCAGGAGCCGCACATATTATATATATTTTTTTCCGCAGAATGTCCGCCGTATGAACATACAATGTCGCTCATTACCTTTTCAAAAGAAATATTGTGGTTATCGGAACTTTTATGGAACATTGCACCGCCAAAATCGCCTCTCGGGTCAAGCGTAATAAAGTTTACTTTATTGGGAAGGTGCCACGGGGTATCCTGCTTTTCCGCAATTTCATACATAACCTGCAATGCAAGTGCGTGCCCCGCTTCGTGGGATGCAGTTATTTTTTTCTTATGTTCCGGGATATAGGCCATATTGGTTCTGCCGCTGACCGCTTGAAGATAGGCTTCAAGAAAAACTTCATTGCCGACTTTATCTTTGCCCATTTCATCCGCAACGGGTTTAAACAACCCTAAAAGATATACAAGGTCAACAACCGTAAACCCTTGGGTAGTTTCTGCCATATTTTGTATTATTTCATTTTTTTCTTCGTCGTTATCGCCTTCGATTTCAATTCCCATTTTATCAATATAATAGTTTATGACTTCTTTTCTTTCATTTGCATCCTGAGGCGGATATACGATAATGGAATTTAAAAATTTATACGGCTTTAGAATGTTCGGGTCAATTAAATCGGGGTTATTAACCGAACCTACGACAACAAGATTTATATTGTCATTTTTTCTTGCATTATCCATTTCGCTCATAAGCTGGACAAACGCTTTTCTTTCATAAATTGAATTTGCGCCGAAAAGCGGATTCATTGCAAAATTATCAAAGTTTTCTATAAATATCATTGCGGTTTTATGCTTGTTTGCACGGGCCTGGGCTTTTGCATCCGATATCAATCTTTGAATTTTTAATTCGGATAAACCTGCATTTTGCGACAGAGCATCAATATCTTTAAGCGCAAAGTTTTCGGCATTTATCGTAAACATCGGGATTTCGGCTTCGCCCGCAATAACTTCCGCCGTATATTTTCTGCCGCCGCCATAGGGGGTTCCGTTTTCCAAAAATGCCATAAAACCTTTTGTGCCTATTGTTTCGTTTTTAATTCTTCCTACAATGCTTTCAATGTCGGCTTTTGTCATCGGGGAACCCACAAAATCCTTAAGCCTTTTTCCCGTGTCGGCGACAAAATTTACCTGAGAGTTATTTGAAGTTGTTTCAGAAAGTTTTCTTCTCTCCAGAACAAAATTTCTTATGGTATCGGGTGTGATTTCTTTATCTTCAGACACTGCTGTTGAAACTTCTTTTAAAAGCTTAATTGCTTTATCGGGATAATTGCCTGCTTCATCATTTGTTATATCAACGGCAACAGCAATTGTTTCGGGGTCATAGTCTCTTTCGGTTTCGCTTTTTACGTATGCAATGCCTTTTTTGTTTGTTAAATATTTTTTGGTTTCGTTTGAATCAAGCGCAGGAAGCGACTGGCTTGAATATTGGCTCAAAGAATCGGATAATGATGTTCCCTGTTCCGTCAGCGAATAATAGCCTTCGGGGGTTAATGTAAGTAAAAATCTTATTTTGGGCTGGTTTTTTGCATCTTTTTGCGCAAACATTCTTGACTGTTCAAGCGAAAGTACGGAGCCGCTTTTAGTCAGCGCACTCATAAAATCGCCCGCAATAATAACCGTTTTATCTTTTTTTGTTTTGTCTGATTTTATGTCATTAACAAGCTGTTCAATAAAATCTATCTTTGCATCTTCCCCCAATACAAGAACTTCGGTATTATTCGGGTCAATGTTTTTATAATGCTGTCCCGGTTTTTTTACAAGATTTGCAAAACTGCTTAAAAAATGAGCAAATGAAGATTTGTTATCGGAACCGCATAGAACAGCCACATTATTTCCTACGCTTATATTTTTCCATGCGATATCAGCTTTATCATCATAAAGCTGAAGATGATGTTTTTTCTTCTGGATTGTATCGTCAAGCATAAATTCTTTCTTTAAATCCAAAATAAGGCTTTCCGCATCGGCTGCGGTTTTTGTGTCGGAAGAATTTCTTGCGGCATATTCAAAATATGAATCATAAAATGTGCTTGAATCTTCTTCAGAGGTTGCAACTTCATACGCTTCAAACATATCATCCACCATGCGTTTTGAAACGGAAGGAAAAACAGATAAAGAAAATATTTTATGCTCTTTTCCTTCTGCATTTATCATATTTTCCATTGAAGCAATATGTTTATCTACCGTGCGTTTAACTTTTTCTCTTGATTTTTTATCGGAATATATATCGGCATTAGGAGAAACTTCATTTTTTATTGCAACGGGAACTTTAAATCTTTGTTCATCTCTGTATTTAACTTCTCCGCTGTCAATTGAAGCTAAAAATTCCCTCATTGAAACAAGAAGCGAAAGATACAAAAAACGTGTTTCAACGGTCGGCGAATTATGCATTACCGCAAGTTTTTGAGCGTCAGAGTATATTTTATCGGCTTCGGGAGTAAAAGAATTCTTCATACCTCTTAAAGCTTTATAATCGGAAATGGTTTTTCTTTTGCGTCCGAATACCGGATATGAAGGAAGCATGTTTAATTCAGTATTTGACGATAAACTATCCGAATTATTATTTGAATTTTTATTGTTAAAATTTGTTTTATTATTATCCGAAAGCCGATAAGGTTTTATTGAATCTATTCTCATTAAAATATCCCCATAAAAAATAATTTTTATTATATAAACCGCCAAAAAATTTTTTTTACGGGTTTTAATATAAAACACCCGCATATTGTTACAAAAATTAAAATCCCGTATTTGACAAAGAATTAAATTTAGGGTAAAAATTACATAATTTAAATTTATGAAAGTTCAAGGCATAAACAACACCGTTTCGTTTAAGGCAAATAAAATGCCCCTAAATGAAGCAAAATATTTAAATTCAAGGCTTCTTCAAGCACAAACGGCAGACATTTTCTGCCACACATCAACCGATGAAGATGCATTTTCAAGCGCGGTTATGATGTATGAATATCTGGCAGATATGGGCAAAACCCCGAGAATTTTATGTTCCGACAAAAAAGAAAATTTGGGATTTGATAAAAAACAATTTAATATAATAACTTATGAAAATTTCCCGGATGATACAAAAAAAGCAGATATTGCCCTTTGCCTCGATTTTTCTCAAAAAGAAAGAATAAGAGGAAAAGCGCTTGATTATTTGGAAGAATTTTCAGACGATGACATTTTATGTATGGACCATCATTACACCGAAACCCCCGTAACCGATAATTGCGTTATAATTGAAGAACCTCACAAAAATGCGCCGGACATTAAAACGGCAAAAAATATGTATATAGATTCAAGCGCAAAGTCTGCAACAAGTGTCATATTCAGATTTTTTGAAGCATTAGGCATAAAAATGTCAAAAAGACAACAGCTTGCCGCATATTGCGGAATGATGGACGACATGAACAAAAACGGCTATGTAAAAATAAATAACGGCGGAGTTGTTAGCACAAATAAAAAGCTTGATGAAGATAAAAACGCAAAAGAAGTTTACGATAATTTAGACCAAAGTTTAAGCGAAGAAGAAAAAAGAGATGTTATTTGTCATCTTGATGTTTTTGCAAATTTAAGCGAAGAAGAAAAAAATTTCAGAAAAAGACTGTATGACAGAATACAATTAAACGATAATTCAAAAATGGCATACGTTGTAATTGCTCCGGATGATTGTGAGTGGATAAATTTAGGCGGAGATAACAATATAACAAGTAAAATTTTAAGAGATTTCAGAGTAAGGGTCTTGGAACATAAAAACCCCGATGAATTTTTAGATGAAGATGAAATTGAAAGACTGGATAAAGTTCAAATGGCGGCCGTTTTTTATCCGGATTATAAAACGGGAAGATACAGAATAAGCGTACATTCAAATAAAGATTATGCGGGACAGATGATTGAATATAACAGAGATAATTATTGCAAAAATCTGACGGCGGGCGGGCACAAAAACCGTGCGGGCGGAAGCATGGCGGGATTAGACGAAGAAAAATGCCGAATGTGGGTAGATAATTTTGTTAATTCGTCGGAAAAAATAGCCTACCGGGTTTAAGAAGATTACCCGTTGATATAATTTCTTTATTTGCACGATATTGTGATGTTTGAAGTTAAAAACCGCTTCAAAATTATAATATGATTAGTAAAAATTTAAGTGTTGTCGATAAATTGTTATTTGCCTTAAATAAAACAAGCGATTTTCATTTTGATAAAGATGTGATAAATCGGGCGTTTAAGGGTTTAGGCAGAGCGGAAAACAAAAAATGGATATCGGATATTATATTATCGGAACTTTTGGTAAAAGACATAAAAGAGTCAATCAACGATACAATTAATTTAAGCGAAAGCGGAATTTTTTATAAAAATTTCCCCGAAAATATGTCCTCGCCGAATTACGGCGATAAGTGGGGAAGGCTTGCAAATTATATCGAAATAAATAACAGATATATTTCAGAAATGCATAATGAAAGATGTAAAAACGGAATTTTCGGCATGATAAAAATTTTGCCCGCCATTCCGCCCTCCGCTTTCAGTTTTGCAAACTGTATCATAATATCCCAAATTTTTCCTAATATTTTCGGCGACGGATATAATAAAGGTCCGTTTGAAGAAAATTCCATATACGGAATAAAATTAAACGCAGGATACAGCGAGAATATAATTTCTTATGAAATACAAGATAAAATAAGTCCGACTGAACAATTAAGAGCGTTTAACGAATTGTGCTGGTTTCGGGGAATTAAAACGGGCTTCAGGATGGTAATTTCCGCCGACCAGATAAAAATTGCAAGAGAAAATGAAAAAGATGAAAATTTCGATTGGAATAATTATTCACATCAGGAATTATTTATAGATGAGTGCACAAAGCTTATAAACACGGGTTTTGAAGCAATGTTTATAGATTCTGCCAAGCATATAGGCGGATATGATATGAAAAATTATACGGGCGTCGGAGCATTGCCGAATTACGGTCAAATGCAATACATTTTATATGAAATAAGAAAAAGAAGCGGCAAGAACAATTTGAGTTTTGTCGGCGAAAAAAGCAGCGATGATTTTATAAGATATAAAAATATGGGTTTAACGGCGGGAACCGATTATATAACCGGTGATGATTTTTATAAGGTGAGAGAATTATCCGAAAATATCAAATACAATAGAGAATACGCCCCCGGTGTCGAAATCGAAAACGATAATTATGAAGGCGGAATGACATACGAACAAAGGTTAAACAGGGTAAATACGGGATTATTTGCTTATTATCTTGCATCCGATAAGCTGCCTTCTTTTATGCAGACAAACGACATTTTTCCTTTAAGATACGATACAAACACACACCATATAATGATGACAAACCCTTCCTATTCAACGGACGGAACGCCGGAGAGCCACTATTATAATGCGTTTGCGCATAATGACGGCAAATTATACAATAAAAAAATAGGCGAACTTTTTGCCCGCGCACTTCAATTTTAGTAAAGGCAAATTAAAAAAGCCCTTAATTTTAAGGGCTTTTATTTTTTTAAAGATTTGCAAAATGTTTATTATAATCCGTTTCTTTTTCAAAATTATATGCCGTCTGCAATAATAAATTGTCTTTAAAGCAATCCGCTATTAAATGAACGCCTATCGGCATATTTGATTTATCAAACCCGGCGGGAATGCTTATTGCGGGCGAGCCGATTAAGTTTGCGCAAATTGTTCCGACGTCGGTTAAATACATTTTTATCGGGTCATCGTTTCTTGAACCCATTTCAAATGCGGTGTTCGGACATGTCGGAGAAATTAAAACGTCAACATCTTTAAAGACTCTGTCAAAATCTTCTTTAACAAGGTGTCTTATCTGCTGCGCTTTTTTGTAATAAGCGTCGTAATATCCGCTTGAAAGCGCATAGGTGCCGAGCATTATACGCCTTTTAACCTCATCGCCGAAACCTTCTTTTCTTGTTTTTGTATACATCTCCATTAAATTTTGAGGATTTTGCGTACGGTATCCGTATTTAACACCGTCGTACCTTGCAAGGTTCGAGCTTGCTTCCGCCGTTGCGACAATATAATAAATTCCGATTGAATATTTAAGCAAAGGAAGCGAAACTTCTTTTACGGTGCAGCCCAGTTTTTCATAAACTTTAACGGCATTTAGAACCGCGCATTTAACGTCATCGTCGACATCATCGGTTAATAATTCTTTTATAACGCCTACTTTTAGACCTTTAATATCGTTTTTAAGAGTTTTTTGAGGATCTTCAAGTGGCATATTTAATGATGTTGAATCTTTTTTATCAAGTCCCGATATTGCATAATAAAGGTTTGCAACATCTTCAACACATCTTCCGAACGGACCTATTTGATCCAAAGATGAGGCAAAAGCAATTAAACCGTATCTTGAAACTCTGCCGTATGTGGGTTTAAAGCCCGTTATACCGCAAAAACTTGCAGGAAGCCTGATGGAACCGCCGGTATCGGACCCGAGCGCAAGATAAGATTCCAATGCGGCAACGCTTGCGGCCGAGCCGCCCGATGAACCTCCGGGAACCTTATTTAAGTCATAAGGGTTATGAACTTTTTTAAATGCGGAATTTTCGTTGCTTGAACCCATTGCAAATTCATCAAGATTTGTTTTTCCTATAACGGGAATTAAGTTTTCTTTTAATTTAATTGAAACCGTTGCATCGTAAGGCGAAACAAAATTTTCCAATATTTTGCTCGATGCCGTTGTTTTATATCCTTTAAAATTTATATTATCTTTCAGGGCAAGAGGAATTCCCGCCAAAAGCGGCAATTCTTCATTATTTTGAATTTTTTCGTCAACTTTTTTTGCCGTTAAAAGAGCGGATTCTTTTGTCAGAGAATTAAAAGCTCCGATTTTATCTTCAACTTCATCAATTCTTTTATATACGGCTTCGGTTAATTCAACAGCGGATACTTCTTTATTTATAAGCGCTTTTCTTATTTCAACCGCAGTCTTTTTCAATAGTTCCATAGATTAAAACTCCAATTTTTTTGTTAAAATTATTCTATGTCAAACATTCAAAAAGGTAAATACGGAGAAAATTTAGCCAAAGAATTTTTAATAAAACAGGGCTTAAAAATAATTGAAACCAACTATAAATATTCAAAATACGGCGAAATTGACATTATTGCGCTTGATAAAAATACTTTATGTTTCATAGAGGTCAAAACAAGAACAAATAACAATTTCGGAAGCGGTCTGGAAGCAATTACAAAAGACAAGCTGATAAAAATTACTTCCTGTATTCAAAAATATATACAAGACACAAAAATAAAATTTAAAAGTTACAGAATTGATGCTATTTCAATTGAATTAAAAAACTTAAAGCCTGAATTTACATATATAAAAAATATAGGTGCGGACTAAAAAAATTTTTTTCAGGGGTTTTTAAATAAAAGGTTAAAAAATAAGGCTTATTTTATATGAAAATAGACGGCTCTTTTTTAAATATACTTCCCTTAAATAATTTTCAAAAAATTAACTATGCACCGAAAATCCCGTTCACAGGCTCCAATTTGGCGCCTTTGGATAAAGATACAATAACATTCAGCGGCACCCAAAAAACCGAATCCAGTTCAAAAAATAAAAAACTTGATCCCGCAGAAAGAGGCTCAAGAAGATTAACAACGGAAATTCACAGGGAAAGCGATAATGCTTATTCTCTTTTTAAATATATTTTAGGAACCGTTTTGGATGAAACAATAATAGATTTAGATGAACCAGACGCACAAACAAGAATTAAAAATGCAATTGATGAAAATGCAAATAATCCCATATTATATGTAACATCAAGAAGAAAAAAGCCTAATTCAATTGCGGAAAAGATGGGTCAGCTTCATATAAGAAGCAAAGCACAGGTCAGGAATAATATGCATGATATTATAGGCGCAAGGATTATAGTATCGGGTGTCGGGACAAAAGAAGGGGACTATGTTCTTGACAGATTAACAAAAGGCGTAAAAGAAACTCCCTTAAAAATAAAAAAAATTAAAAACCACGGGCAGCAAAACCCGAGATTAAAATATACAACTCAAAAAGCATTAGACAGATTAATTGCGGCATCAAGAAAAAACGGAAGCCCGACTTGCGAATATGTCGATCAACCGAGAGATTCGGGGTATCTTGCCGTACATTTGCTAACGGAAAATATAGCAGACGGTTTCAGTGCGGAAATTCAAATTATGGGTCTTGACGTTGAAAGATTTAAAGAAATTGAAGATTTGTGCTATAAATGCCATGCGGGAAAAGGCGTCGGCAAAAAATACAAAGAAATTGAAGATTTATTTAAACCTTACAGAGGCGATGAAGATTTTATGGCTCAGTATCTTGAATATACAAAAAGGGCATATAAATTTGAAAGGTTAAAACCCCTGCACAATAAAGATGAATTCAGCGAATTTTTACATATCCCGGACGACCTTGATTTAATTCCCAAAGAGCTTGATTTTAACAATATAAGAAAAATAAAAAACAGAATTGACCATGAAATAAATCCGTCCAAAAATCCCACTTTAAAATAAGCGGTGTTTTAATAAAAAAAGGGCCTTAAATTTTAAGGCCCTTTTTAAATTTATCAATCGTCAAAAATTGTTATTTTAACAATTCGCCGATTGCCTTGTATTGATTCATGCGTTTAATTGCGTCAGCTTCCGCCTGAACGTATAATTCTTCCGCATGATCGGGGTTTGTTTTGGCAAGAGATTTATAACGCCCTTCGGAACGTATAAAGTCTTGATAGCTTCCTTTAGGATCTTTAGCGTCCCAGGTAAACGGAGCTTCGGGATTTGCCGGATTATATCTGTATAGAGGGAAGTATCCGGCTTCAACCGCACGTTTTTGCTCTGTCTGGGTTTTGCTCATATCGATACCATGAGCGATACAAGGAGCATAAGCAAAAATAATTGAAGGCCCGTCGTAGCTTTCAGCTTCCTGGAATGCTTTTAAGGTTTGAACTCTGTCGGCACCCAAGGCAACCGATGCAACGTATACGTAGCCATAGGACATGCTCATCAAGCCCATATTTTTCTTATATGTCTTTTTGCCGCCCGTAGCAAATTTTGCAACGGCACCGGTCGGGGTCGATTTGGAAGCCTGGCCGCCCGTATTTGAATAAACTTCGGTATCAAGAACCAAAATATTAACGTTTTTATTTTGCGCCAATACATGGTCAATACCGCCGTATCCGATATCGTTTGCCCAGCCGTCGCCGCCTATAATCCAAACGGATTTATCGGTAAAGTAGTCTTGAAGTTCTCTTACTTTTGCCAAATCGGGACATTGAACGTCTTTATATTTAGCCAAGACTTCTTTTGCTTTATCCTGAGCTTTAACAGCTTCATCGGTTTTTGAATTGTCAAAGTGGCTTATTGCGTTTTGAAGAGCTTCTTTTAAGTCGGCGGGAGCTTTTTCGTTATTCAAAACTTTTTCAACGTAAGTTTTTAAGGTATCTCTGTTTTGATCAACGGCAAGTCTCATACCGAAACCGAATTCAGCATTATCTTCAAATAATGAGTTTGCCCAAGCGGGTCCTCTGCCTTCTTTTGTTTTTGTATAAGGAATGGTGGGGAAAGTACCCGAATAAATTGAAGAACAACCTGTTGCGTTTGCAACGATTGCATTTTCGCCAAACAATTGCGAAACGAGTTTAACGTAAGGTGTTTCGCCGCAGCCTGCGCATGCACCCGAGAATTCAAACAGGGGTTTTCTTAACATTGCGCCTTTGATTGTTTTGGTTGTGTTTTTACCCATAACGTTATCGGGAAGTTCATCAAAGAATTTTTCATTGACAACTTCACCGGCTGCTTCTTCGGCATCAATTGTAGACCAGATAAGAGCCTGTTTTTCGGGGTTTTTGTTTGCGGGGCACTGATCGATACAAACACCGCAACCCGTACAATCTTTGCAATATATTTGAACTTTAAATTCTTCATCGGCTAAAGCGGGTCTTGCGGGAACAGTCTTAAATGAAGCGGGAGCATCTTTTAAGTTTTCCTTTTCAACCAGCTTTGTTCTGATAGCGGCATGAGGACAAGCGGAAGCGCAAATGCCGCATTGGATACAGTTTTCACTGTTCCATTTGGGAACTCTGGGTGCAATTCCTCTTTTTTCCAAACACGCCGTTCCGGTCGGGATAACGCCGTCAACGCTCATTGCGCTGACAGGGATATCATCGCCTTTTTGTCTCATTGAAGGTTCAATGATTTTCTTTGCGAATTCATCCGCATTATCGGGAATTAATTTAACGTCATCGGCACATTTAACGCCGTCCAACGAAGAAGGAATTATTACTTCTTCGGTTGCGTTAACGGCTGCATCTATAAGAGCAAGGTTCATATTAACAACATCGTCGCCTTTTTTCTTAAAGGTTTTCTTTGTCATTTCTCTCATGCCTTCTAAGGCCTGTTCAAAAGGAATAATGCCCGATACTTTAAAGTATGCAACCATCATAACCGTGTTTGCGCCCTTGCCTCTTAATCCGGGCTGCTGCTCAATAAGTTTTTCCGCATCGACGTTATAGAATTTAATTTTCTTATCGATTATTGTTTTTTGCATATCTCTTGTTAAATGAGAAAATGCTTCTTCTTTTGTATAGGGGCTGTTAAGAAGGAATGTTCCGCCTTCTTTGATACCTTTTAATAAATCGTATCTTCCTATGTATGCATGAGCGGAGCATGATACAAAATCGGGAGCCGTAATAAGATATGTTGATTTAATCGGTTTGTCGCCGAATCTTAAGTGAGAAACGGTAACGCCGAATGATTTTTTAGAGTCGTATGCAAAGTAGGCTTGAGCATCTTTATTTGTGTATTGACCGATAATTTTAATCGAGTTTTTGTTTGCACCGACGGTACCGTCAGAACCCAGACCCCAGAACATGCAATTAGTCGTGCCTATGGGTTCGGTTACTATATGTTCGTCGATTTTTAAAGATTTATGCGTAACATCATCTTCAATACCTACCGTAAAATTATGGAAACCTTCGTTTTCGGAGTGTTTGTATACGGCATAAACCATTGAAGGAGTAAATTCTTTGGATGATAAACCGTATCTTCCGCCGATAACTCTTATGCCTTTATTGTCTAATGCCGCAACGACATCCATATATAAAGGTTCGCCGATTGAACCGGGTTCTTTTGTTCTGTCCAATACGGCAATTCTTTTAACCGATTTAGGCAACGCTTCAGTGAAACGTTTTGTATCAAAAGGTCTATATAATCTTACTTTTACAAGACCGTATTTTTTGCCTTTTGCATTTAAATATTCGATTGTTTCTTCAATCGTTTCACAAGCGGAGCCTATTGCAACGATAACATCGGTTGCATCGGGAGCGCCGACATAATCAAACGGATGATATTGCCTGCCAGTTACTTTTGCAACTTTATCCATATATTCCTGAACGATATCGGGAACCATATCATAATATTTATTTACGGTTTCTCTGCCCTGGAAGTATACATCCGTATTTTGCGCACCTACCTTACAAACGGGAGCTTCGGGGCGCATTGCTCTTTGTTTAAATTCTTCGATATATTCGGGTTCAACAAGTTTAGCTATATCTTCATAAGAAATTTCTTCGATTTTATGAACCTCATGACTTGTTCTGAAGCCGTCAAAGAACTGAAGGAAAGGAACTTTTGCTTTATATGTCGCAAGATGTGCAACAAGGGCCATATCCATTTCTTCCTGAACCGAATTTGCGGCAAGCATTGCATAACCCGTATTTCTGCAACCCATAACGTCCGTATGGTCGCCAAAAATTGCCAATGATTGAGCGGCAAGCGCACGTGCGGAAACATGGATAACATGCGGGAGCATTTCGCCTGCGGCTTTGTGCATAACGGGAATCATTAATAACAAGCCTTGAGAAGCCGTATATGTTGAAGTTAAGGCACCTGCAGCCAAAGAACCGTGAACTGCACCCGCAGCGCCTGCTTCAGACTGCATTTCTGCAACTTTAACTTCTTTGCCCCAGATATTTTTCTTTCCTTGTGATGCCCATTCATCAATCCATTCACCCATAGTGGAAGAAGGCGTGATGGGGTAGATTGCGGAAACTTCGCTCAGCGCATATGCAACATGCGCTGCGGCATAGTTACCGTCAACCGTAATTGTTTTATTTTGCATAACTGCAACCTCCATTCAAATTACACTATTTCCGTACCGTTTACTTAATAATGTAATTAAAAGAAAGATAAATTACAAGGATTTTAAGCTATTTTTTAAAGGTTTTTATAAAAAATATGAATATACTTTTCATACAAAAGTATGATATATAATGCGATTTATTAAGGAAGTTGACACAAAATACCGATGTATAGTGTAATAAATTATGTACATAACTATCCCTTAAGGTAAAATAGCTTAATGCACATCAAAAGGTTAGAAATTGATAATTTTAAGTCTTTTTCGGGCAAAACGGAAATCCCTTTTTTGACGGGGTTTACGGCTATTGCGGGCATAAACGGCTCGGGAAAAAGCAATATTATTGACAGTATTTTATTTGCTCTGGGCTTAAGCTCGGCAAGAGCTTTAAGGTCCGAAAAAGGCATTGCCGATTTAATTTCAACCCATAACCAAAGAAACGAAGCTTCGGTTAAAGTCGTATTTGATTTGGATGATGAAGAAGGAAACGAAATCTCTTTCACGAGAAAAGTTAAAAAATCAACACAAGGATACATAAGTACATACTATATAAACGATAAGCCCCAAACCCAAACACAGGTGCACAACGAGCTTGAAAAATATCAAATTACCCCTAACAGTTATAACATTATCATGCAAGGTGATGTTATAAGCCTTGTAAACTGCTCGTCAACGGAAAGAAGAAAATTTATCGACGAAGTTGCAGGCACCGCCGATTTTGACAGAAAAATAGAAATGGCAACAAAAGAGCTTGAAGGGGTTGAAGAAAGGGTTCAAAATTCAACCATAATTTTAAACGAAATTCAATCAAGAGTTGAACAATTAAAAGAAGAAAGGGAAGTTGCGCTCAAATACAGAGAACTAAAAGAAAATAAAGACAGTTTAGAGAGCAAAATTTCCGTTGTAAAATATTTTGATTTTAAAAGAATTCTTGATATGGTTCATCAAAATATTCTTGAAGCCCAAAAAAACCAGAAATTAAAAGAAAACGAAGTTAAGGCGCTTGATAAAAATCTTGAAGAAATAAAAAAAGAATATGATGAAATCTGCCAAAAAGTAAAAGCCCAAGGGGAAGACAAACAGCTTGAGGTTAAAAGACAATCGGAAGAAAAAAAAGGCGAAATCCAGCGCAAAAAAGATTCTATAATCCATACCGATAAAGTTATTTTTACAAACAATAAAACAATTGAAAATGCCAAAAACGGAATTGAAGATTTTATTGAAAAGAAAAATTCCTGCAAAGATTTAATTAAAGAAAAAGAAAAAGAAAAAGAAAAATTAAATAAAGAATTAGAGCTTGCAAAAGAAAAATTAAACAAGGTTCTTGAAGAAGTAACGGGGTTGAATAAAACAGCGGATACTTATATTGAAAAAAGAGCAAAATTAAGAAAAGATTCGGATTTAATTAAAGACGAAGAAACAAACATCTTAAAAGAAAAACTTTCTTTTGAATCAAGGCTTGAATTATTAAACAATGAATTAACAAACGCCAAAAACGCAAAAGAAAACATTTTATCGGGGCAAAAAACATTTAAAGAAGATAAAGACAAGCTTGAATTGATGATTGAAAAATTATCAAAAGAAATGGAAGATTTAAGACTTTTGCAGAAATTAACGTTTGAGAGCCTCGATAAAACAAAAAATGATTCAAACGACATTATGTACAATATTCAATTATCAAACAAAAAAATATCGGAGCTTGAAGCAAACAAAAGAGCATTTAAAACCTACGGGCTCGGCGCAGGGGTTGAAACTATCATGCAAAGCAATCTTAAAGGAGTTCATGCGCCGTTATTACAACTGGCAGACGTTGAAGCCGAATATGTTGATGCGATAAACGAAGCCTTAGGTGCAAGGGCAAGATTTGTTATCGTTGAAAACGAACATGTGGCATCTCAAGCTATTGAAATTTTAAAATCGCAGGGAAGGGACAGAGCAACATTTCTGCCTTTGAATAAATTAAAACCGGCACCTTCAAAACTGGCGCTTCCCAAAGATAAAGGGGTTATTGATTTTGCAATTAATTTAATGGATTTTGACGATAAATATATTGACGCATTTTATTTTGCACTCGGCGAAACGCTTGTTGTAGACAATATGGAAACCGCAAAAAAATTAATGGGCAAGTTCAGAATAGTAACCCTGGACGGTGAAATTTTTGAAAAATCCGGTGCAATCACGGGCGGCGCCAAAAGAAAAAATACAATGATGTTCGGCAAGCTTGATGATAAAGAGCTTGAAAAATATAAACAAAGATTAATCGAATTTGAAACAAAATATAAAGAAACGGAAGAAAAGAAAAATTCGCTTGATAAAAAACTCGATAAAATAAGAAACGATTTTTCAAACGCTTCAAATTCTTATAACGGCGCAAAAATCGAGCTTAATGCTTTAGTTGCGAATAATTCAAAGTCTGAAGAATTATTGGAAGCACACAACAATAAAATTAAAGAAATTGAACCCGAAATTAAAAGTTTAAATTCAAAACTGGATAAACTGGAAGAAAAACACGTTAAAATTATTGATGATTTAACAAAAATTCAGGAAGAAATTAAAGAAGTCGAAAAATTTATTGATGAAGGCGAACTGAACAAATTAAAAGATTTAACAAAAGAAAACGAAGAAGAAATTAAAAAAATCGAAAAACAGATTTCAAACGTTGAAACGGAAATATACAGAGATAATCAAAACATAATTTTCTATGACAAAATGATTGAACAAAAAGAGCTTGATATAAATAAACTTCAAAATGACAATGCGGGGCTGAAAACGGATAAAGAAAAATTTGAAGCCGAGATTAAAGTTTTAGAAAAAGTTCTTTTTGAGCTTGAAGAAAAAATTGTTGAATTAGGGAAAAATTTAGTAGAATTACAGGATTTAAGACAAAAAATTCAGGATAATATGCTAAAATCCCAAAACGACAAAAATATTCTTGAAAATGAAATTGAAAGAATTAAAGAACAAATCGAAAGTTCAAAAGCAAGAAGAAATGAAATTGAGCCTCAATTAAAAGAAACGGTTGAAGAATTAAAACAAAAAGGAGTTGAGCTTGATTCAATCGAGCCGACCGAAATGACAATTGATGAAATTACAAATAAAATTCAAAAACTCCAAAAGAAAATGGACGAACTGGGGCTTGTTAACATGAGAGCCGTTGAGGCTTATGAAGAAGTAATGACAAAGCAAAACGAATTAAAAGAAAAACTCGATACGCTTGAAAAAGAAAAAACCGAAATTCAAAACAGAATGACGGGATATGAAAATCTTAAAAAAGAAACTTTTATAAACACGTTTAATCAGGTAAACAGACACTTTGAAGAAATCTTTACCGATTTAACGGACGGAGAAGGAAAACTTGTTTTGGAAAACCCCGAAAATCCGTTTTTAGGCGGGCTTACTGTTGAAGGTCAGCAAAAAGACAAGAAAAAACAAAAGCTTGCGGGAATGTCGGGCGGCGAAAAAACTTTAATGGCGCTGTCTTTGGTTTTTGCCGTTCAAAGATATCTGCCGGCGCCTTTTTATGCGCTTGATGAAGTTGATGCGGCACTGGACGGATTTAACGTTGAAAGGATTGCAAGAATGATTACAAAGCAATCCGAAAAAACACAATTTGTCGTTATCAGCCAAAGGTCGCAGATGATAGAATCGGCGGAAAGAATGATTGGCGTAACGCAAAAAGATAAAGGGGTTACAAAAATAAGCGGAGTAAAATTAAATAACGCAAGAGAAGCAGCCCTTGCAGGATAGAAAAAATGAATAACGCAATAAATTTTTATAACAATGATATAAAAGAAAATCAAAATTTAATGAAAGAAACGGGAATTTACACAACCGCTTCTAATTTTGAATATGAGATGATATCAACGTTTTCAAACGCAACAAAAAATCCGGTTGATGCCATTGAAATTATTGTCGATATGGCAAAAACGGGGAAAATTGACCCTTGGAACATTGATATTGTTAAAGTTTACGATGAGTATATGAAAAAGCTTGCCGAACTGAATGCACAGAATAATTTAAAATTTGTGGGAAGAGCGTTTTTGTTTGCTTCCATTCTTTTAAATTTAAAATCAAAAGTTCTAAACGGATTGAGCCTGGCTGATTTTGAGCCTGTTGAAGAACCCATGGATGATTATGACGGGTTTGAAATGGATAGTATAATGGACGGGGAGCAGTTAAAAATTCCTTCATCCAACGTAATTTCTTTTGACGAAGTTTTACAGAGAAGAACAAGCGTTAAATTAAACCGCTCGAGAGCAATTACCTTAAACGATTTAATCAGACACTTAGAATTTTACGAACAATTAGAAAAGAAAAAAGCGGTCAAAAACGCAATAGAGAGAAACCATTCAAGAAGAATTAAAAACTATTCCAAATTAACGACAACCGATATCCTTGATATGACACAGGATGAATATATTGAGGAGATGGTTGATAAAATGGACCAAAATCTTAATAAAATTTTAGAAAGAGAAGAAAAAATCGAATTAAGAGAATTAAGCGTTATCGGCTTTTCAAAGCCTGCCGCTTATATTGCAATTTTATATCTTTGTTCAAGAGGAAAATATGATATTGAGCAAAAAGAATTTTACGGGGATTTGTTTGTAAAATTACCCGAAAAAAGATTGGTTAAGGAAGGCTAAATGACGGTTGAAAATTTAAAATCAAAAATAGAAGCCGTTTTGTTTGTAACTGCAAAAGCAATGCAGCCGAATGAAATAGCGGAAATCTTAAAGGCGGATGTCGGTGATGTTGAAAGTGCACTTTTGGATTTAGTGTTTGATTATTCTTCCCGTGACGGTGCGCTTGAAATTGATGATGAAGACGGATATATAATTCAGGTTAAAGCGGAACATCTTGATATTGTTGAAAAGTTATGCCCCGTTGAATTAAAGCCCGCAGTTGTAAAAACTTTAACGGTTATTGCGCTGAAAGAACCGATAAGACAGACAGAATTAAAAGAAATGCGCTCAAATGCATACGAACATATTCAAGAGCTTCTTGAAAAAGGTTTAATTTCAAGAACAAAAGATAAAAACGGGCGTTCATACAACCTTAAAACAACTCCTAAATTTGCCGAATATTTTAAATTAAAAGGGGACGCCAAAACATTGGCCAAGCTTTTGGATACGACAAAAGAATTGAAAGACTTATAATTTTTTAAAAAATTGGCAATTTTTAATTCCGAAATGTTTTTATTTTCTTATAAGGAAGTAATCGGAGTTATTTTTTGTTTATGGAAATAGGCGGAATAAGACTTTTCGGCGGAAACGAAGAATTCGGGCAAAATGACAAGGTTCAAGGGTTTAAAGACCCTATGGAAACGGATTTTATTTTCAAGCTTGAACCGGGCGCCTTCGGCGGAAAAACAAATAACGGATATCACAATCAGTCTGTTTTTATTTCCGACTGGGACGCTTAAAAAAATTGCTCCCCTTATAAAAATAAGGAAAGCAATTTAATTTAACAATATACAATTAGAAGTTTAAGCCTGCTTCTCTTGCAGCATCTGCGAGAGCTTGAACTCTGCCGTGGAATAAAAAGCCGCCGCGGTCAAAAACAACGTCTTTAATTCCTTTTTCAATTGCTTTTTTGGCAATTTCTTCGCCGACCAATTTTGCAGCTTCAACGTTTCCGCCATGGGAAAGTTTTGAAGCAAGGTCTTTTGATTTCGTGGAAGCCGCAGCAAGCGTTACGCCTTTTGTATCATCAATAATTTGAGCGTAGATATGTTTTAAGCTTCTGTATACGGCTAATCTGGGGCAGTCTGATGTGCCCTGGATTTTAGTTCTTACTCTCTGGTGTCTTTTTTGTGTTTGTGCTTTTTTGTTAACTACTTTAATCATTTTCTTATCCTTTCACCTTAACCTAACTTGCTTTTAACAAGGGTTCATATAGGCTTTAATTTTTATTTCTTACCTGTTTTACCGGCTTTACGTCTTACGTATTCGCCTTCATATCTGATACCTTTGCCTTTATAGACTTCAGGTTCACGTTTCGATCTGATAAGAGCGGCAACATCACCCACCAGTTGTTTGTTTGAGCCCGAAACGGTAATTTTTGTGTTTGCTTCAACAGCAATTTGAATACCTTTCGGAGGTTCAATTACAACAGGGTGAGAATAACCCAATTGAAGGTTAATTGCGCTTCCCTGCATTTGAGCTCTGTAGCCGACGCCTTGAATTTCAAGTTTCTTTTCAAAACCGTCTTTAACGCCTTTTACTACGTTTGCAACCAGCGTTCTTGATAAACCGTGCAATGAACGTGATTTTCTGTCATCGTTTAATCTTGTTAGAACAATGTGGTTGTCAACAAGTTCAACTTTAATTTCTTCTCTGATTGTAACCGATTCTGTACCTTTGGGGCCTTTTGCGGTAACGGTGTTGTCGTTAACCGTTACTTCAACGCCTTGAGGAATTTCTACCGGTAATTTACCGATTCTTGACATAGTTTTTCTCCTTTTGCTTTATTTGTGATTTAAGCGGGACCGCATCGTAATCTTTTACGATTTAACCCTTTAGTTGTTTGGAATTTCCCGGCGGCTCACTGTCTTTGAACTTCGCCCTTTCAGGGCTTCGCACTCCGCAAAATCCGCTACCAGACGTAGCAGAGAACTTCGCCGCCGATATTTTCTTTTCTTGCAAGTTTATCGGTCATAAGTCCTTTGCTTGTCGATACGATTGCAACGCCCATGCCGCCGAATACTCTGGGCAGATTTTTTGCTTTTGAATATGTTCTTAAGCCGGGTGTTGAAACTCTTTGCAACCCTCTGATTACGGGTTTGTTTGAAATGTACTTTAGTTCAACGACAATAACTTTAAAGCCGTCTTTTTCTTTGATTTCATAATCTTGAATGTAACCTTCTTCTTTTAAAATTTTAACAAGTTCAACTTTTAATTTTGAAGAAGGGATTTCAACTTGTGCATGATTTACCATGTTGGCATTTCTGATTCTTGTAAGTAAATCAGCAATAGGGTCAGTAACTGTCATAAAAAATTCTTCCTTTCTACTTGCAAGGGAAAACCTTGTAGTTTAGTGGTAACAAAGCTTATAGTTTATAAGCAAAATTAATATTAAAACAAACAAAAATTTTTTGCAAACCGGTTAAATGAATAAAAATGCCTTAAAATATATAAGGCATTTTTATTTCAAAATTTTCTACCATGAAGCTTTTGTAACGCCGGGCAATAAACCTCTGTGAGCAAATTCTCTCAGGTGGATTCTGCAAAGACCGAAATCTCTGTGGAAACCATGGGGTCTGCCGCATATAGAACAACGGTTATGAAGCCTTACTTTGGGATATTTTCCTTGAGCTGCAAGTGCTTCTCTTTTTTGTTCTTTATCTATCATAGATTTTTTAGCCATTATATATTATCTCCTTATGACCTTAGTGTTTTTTAAAAGGCATACCCAAATGTTTCAACAATGCTCTTGCCATTTCATCGTTGGGAGCGGTTGTAATAATTGAAACGTTCATACCTTTTACAATATCTACTTCTTCATAGTGAATTTCAGGGAACAGTGATTGTTCTTTTAAACCGAACGTATAGTTGCCTCTGCCGTCAAAACTTTTGGGGGAAATTCCTCTGAAGTCTCTGATTCTGGGAAGAACAACGCAGTTTAATTTCTGAAGGAAATCATACATACGTTCGCCTCTTAATGTAACCATTGCACCAACCGGCATACCTTCTCTTAATTTGTATGAAGCGATTGATTTTTTAGCTTTTGTTGCAAGTGCTTTTTGTCCTGCAATTTTAGTTAACTGGTTAACGATGGATTCAGCGAGTTTTGAGTTGTGGCTTGCTTCGCCGACACCCATGTTAAGAACAATTTTATGTAATCTCGGAATTTGCATATCGTTTGATAAGTTAAATTCCTTTTTTAATTCAGCTCT
>CALUYY010000007.1 GCA_944325155.1 Candidatus Gastranaerophilales bacterium
ATCGTCTAGAGGCCTAGGACAACACCCTTTCACGGTGTAGACAGCGATTCGAATTCGCTTGGGGGTACCATTTAAAAGAGCCATAAGGCTCTTTTTTTATATATTAAATACCGGCGCATTAATAATTGTTTATATTGCTTTTTTAATTTTTAATAAAAATTTTTTCTTCTTGACTGATAGCTGCTATCAGGAATTAAAATTTTATTTATGAAAAGGAGAGAATTTATAAAAAATACATCAATTGTTCTTTCCGCTCTTATGTTTACGGGCTGTAAGAATAATTTTGTTTTTGATAAAGGAGAAAAGAAGATGAAAATTTTTATATTAACGGGAAGTCCCAGAAAAAACGGCAATTCAAATACTCTTGCCGATTATTTTTCAAAAGGTGCAACGGAAGCGGGGCATAATGTCGTTCGTTTTGATTCGGCCTTTAAAAACGTTCACCCGTGCAGCGCCTGCAATAAATGCAATATGGACGGTAAATGCGTATATAAAGACGATTTTCAATTCGTAAAAGAAAATATCATTGATGCGGATTGCGTTGTTTTTGCAACCCCTATGTATTATTTCGGAATTTCGGCGCAGCTTAAAGCCGTTATAGACAGATTTTATTCAATAAACGGAAAAATCAGTACGCCGAAAAAAGCCGTTTTGCTTATGACATACGCCGACACAGCTAAAATTGAAGCGGAACCGATTATTTTGCACTATAAAACTTTATTAAATTACCTTAACTGGGAAGATTCTGGACAAATTATCGCAAGCGGCGTCTGGAGTATGGGAAGTATAAATAATACGGAATATCCGAAAAAGGCGTATGAGCTTGGAAAAAATATTTAATTATGCTTATTTAGCATAATTAACCATAGAATATAAGTATTTGCTATTTTTAAAAACGGGTAAATAATAAAAATATATGCAGGATAAAAATATGTATATATTATGTAATTTAGCGTTGCTTGGCGCCGCTTTTATCTCGGGGCTTTCTTTTGTTGCGCAAAAACTCGGCATGGCTTATGTCGGACCTTTTACTTTTAATGCCTTAAGGTGTTTTATAGGTGCACTTTCGCTTTTGCCGCCGTTATTTTTTATGCACGGCGATAAAAACAAAAATTTTATTAAAGGCGGAATAATTTCAGGCATTATTTTATTTTTTGCGTTTTCAACAAATCAAATCGCAATGATATATTCAGACGCCTCAAAAGCAGGGTTTATAACCTCATTATATATTCTTTTTGTGCCTTTAATTTCCGTTGTTTTTAAACATCCGCTTTCAAACAGAATAAAATTGTGTGTTTTGGCTTCAATTTTCGGTTTATATCTTCTTTGCGTTCAAAATTGGACGGAATTTTCAATTTGGGATTTTTTGCTTTTAATAAGTGCATTTTTCTTTGCAATTCATATAATGACCGTAAGTTATTATTCAAAAAGACAAAGCGCAATCAAATTGTCTCTTGTGCAATTTTTAATTGCGGGGGTTTTATCTTCCGTTTTAATGTTCGCTTTTGAAGAACCTAAAATGGAATTAATTTTAGCGGGATGGAAGCCCGTTCTTTTTATAGGCGTTATAGTAACCGCCGTTGCATATACTTTGCAAATTTTCGGACACAAAAGAACCCGTGCCGTTTTGGCAACATTAATTTTAAGTTCCGAAGCTTTGTTTGCCGTTTTGGGCGGTGTTGTTTTATTGGGTGAAACCCTTAATTTAAAAGAAATTCTGGGGTGCATTATTATGCTTTTTGCGATTATTTTTTCCCGAATACCTTCAATTAAGAAAGGAGAAACAAAATGAAAAAGACAATTTCAAATCAAACCTTTGATGAAGAGCGTGCGTTATACAATTTAGAAAATTATTCGGTTATAAATTGTAATTTTGCGGGGGCGAAAGACGGCGAATCGGTTTTAAAAGAGTGCAGAAAAATTGATATTGAAAATTGTTCTTTTTCTTTAAGGTATCCCATTTGGCATGCAAAAAAATTCGTTTTAAAAAATTCAAAAATGGACGATAAAACCCGCGCTCCTCTTTGGTATTCAAATGACGGTGTTATTGAATCGTCAAAAGTAGAAGGAATTAAATGTTTAAGGGAATGCAAAAATATTTTAATTCAAAATTCAATAATAAATTCCGATGAATTCGGGTGGAGATGCAAAAAATTAAAAATTGAAAATTCCGAAATAAATTCCGTTTATTTTTTGTTTGAATCAAAAGATGTTGAAATTGACAATTTAAAAATAAATGGGAAATATTCTTTTCAATATATGAAAAACCTTCATATAGAAAATTCAAATCTTGATACAAAAGATGCATTCTGGCATTCAAAAAATATTGTTGTTGAAAATTCTTTTGTTAAGGGTGAATACTTAGGCTGGTTCAGCGAAAATTTAACATTTATCAATTGTACAATTGAAGGTACACAGCCTTTATGTTACGCAAAAAACCTTAAACTTATAAATTGTAAAATGATAAACTGCGACCTTGCTTTTGAATATTCCGATGTTAATGCGGATATAAAAGGAAAAATAGATTCTGTTAAAAACCCCAAATCAGGAATTATCACGGCCGATATAATAGGCGAAATCATAAATGAAAAACCCGTTATAAAATGCGGCTGCAAAATCGAGATAAATAACCCTGCCTTAGTTTGAAATCAGCTTAAGCCCCGTTATACCAAAAATTATAAACGCCATACAAATAAATCTTATTAAACTTACGGGTTCTTTAAAAAAAATAATTCCGAATACAACGGTTCCGATTGTTCCGATTCCCGTCCAAATTGCATAAGCAGTGCCCAAAGGCAGGTTTTTTAATGCAAGAGATAAAAAATAAAAGCTTAAAATCATACAAATGATTGTAATAACGGAAGGAGTTAATTTTGTAAAACCGTGAGAAAACTTAAGCCCCACAGCCCAGCTGATTTCAAATAATCCCGCAATAAGCAAATGAATCCAGTGCATAAATTATTATATCCTTTTGATTAACAAAAATATTTTATCAAAAAAAATTTTACCCCTTGACAAATATACCCCATTGGGGTATATTAAAAATATAAGCAGATACCCCCAAGGGGTATATAAAAAAGAAGGCAAATTATGGCTAAATGTTCAAACCCAAAATGCAAATGCATTAACTGCACCTGCGGAGAAAACTGCACCTGCACGGGCGATAAATGCAACTGTCCGCCCGAGTGCAATCAGCCCGAAAAAAAAGAAAAATAATTTTCTTTATCAAAGGCGGTTTTTATACCGCCTTTTTGATGTTATAATTTTTTTATGGATAATAAAGATGAATTAAAAATTCCTGACCATAAACACGAAATCCCCCGTTTAAACCGTGCAATCGGGCAATTGGAAGGGATTAAAAAAATGATTGAAGAACAAAGATACTGCCCGGATATTATTATTCAGCTAAAAGCGGTTCAATCCGCAATTAAAAGAATAGAGAGCAATATTTTAAAAACCCATCTTGAAAACTGTGTTGCTGCTTCATTTTCAAACAAAGAGGAAGCGGCAAAAAAAATCCGTGAAATTAAAAATCTTCTTGATAAATTGCAGAATTAATTTTTTAACAAAGTCCGTTTTCTATATAATCAACAACACACGCATAGCTATCAATTGCGGATAATTCATCATATTTATTAAGATAATCTTCGCCATGGTCGGTTATTCCCTCTGCCCAGGCGCCGTCATGGTATCCCCAGAAAACGGCTCTCATAATGTCATCATTTCCGGTGAGCAGGCTTCCTGTTTCTTCAAGTTCGGTTTCTTTTTGTTCTTTTAAAAACATTAAATTATATATACAAGCGTCCAAATTATCATAAGGATCCATTACATCAAGATTAAGCTCGTAATAATTATTTATATAATCAACGGTATCGGGTGTCAGCTGAAAAGGACCGTATGCCTGATTTGTGTAGCTTTCTAAGATATTGCCGTTTTCATCATATACATTTCCTCTTGATTCAATCCAAAGAATTTTTAAAACATCAATAACATCAATTTTGCCTTTTGAAATTTCATCAACTCTTTGTCTGATTAATTCAAGACCGTCCGTTCCCATTTGATTTGAAAATGTTTCAAGAGCGGATGTAAGGTTATTATATGCAATATTAACGTCTTCGTTTTCATCAAGTATTAAAGAAACTTCTCCGTATGGATCATACGTTTCTTCAACGACAATCGGTGTTTCCGGTGCACTTTGAGCGGCAGGAACAATATTATTGTTGTTTGAGTTTGGAAACAGACAGCTTAAGGTGAATATTATTGCGCCAAGACCGCCTGCCCCTGCTATAATTAACCCCTTTTTATCTTTATTGTTATTTTTTGCTTTTCTGTAATGAGGCTTTTTTGCGGGAGGCGTTTTTCTTTCCTGCCGCCTTAATTCAATTCTGTCATCGCTCAAGGGTCTTTTTATTGTTATATATTTCCCGCTTTCTGCATCATACAGCCTGAAATCGGCTTGTCTTTGCATTGGCACGGGGCGCTTTTTGGAATTGCCGGCGCCTTTTATATCGCTTTTAGATTTACCTTCAAAAGTTATCATTTTATTTTTTTAATTATTAATGAGGATATATTATTATAAAAAACCTGAAAGATATAATTTGCCTTTTTAAAAACGGCTCAAGATTAAAAAGCGGGCGACGAGACTCGAACTCGCGACTTTTTGCTTGGGAAGCAAACATTCTACCACTGAATTACGCCCGCATATAGAAAAATTATACTCTTAAAATAAAATATATCCATATTTTACAAAAACTCTTATTTATTGTATATTTAGCTTGTAATAAAAACAAGGAGCTTTATTTATGGGCATAATGGACGGTAAAAAAGGTATTATTTTCGGAGTTTCAAATAAATTCGGAATCGCAAATGCCATAGCGGAACAAATTAATGCGGCAGGCGGCGAACTGGCTTTTACTTATGCTAACGAAGCAATGGAGAAAAGAGTTCGTCCGATTGCGGAATCCATGAACGCTAAAATTTGTATTGAGTGCGACGTTACCAAAGATGAAGATGTTAAAAGGGTTTTTGACGAATATAAAAAAGTCTATGACAGATTGGATTTTGTTATTCATGCCGTTGCATTTGCAAATAAAGAGGATTTGACGGGTGAATTTTATACAACAAGCCGTGAAGGCTGGGATTTAGCCATGCATGTAAGCGCTTATTCGCTTCTTACTTTAAGTAAATATGCAAAACCACAGATGGAAGCAACGGGCGGCGGTTCAATTTTGGCTTTAACATATCTCGGTTCAACCAAAGCTGTTGCAAACTATAACATAATGGGCGTTGCAAAGGCTGCGCTTGAATCTTCAATGAGATTTATCGCAATGGATTTAGGCAAATATAATATAAGATGTAACTGTTTGTCTGCGGGTCCCGTTAAAACAATGGCGGCTAAAGGTATCGGCGGATTTGACAGAATGTTAAAGGCAAACGCTCTTAAAGCTCCCCTAAAAAGAACACCGTCGTTGGAAGATGTCGGCAAAGCCGGTTTATACCTTGCGTCCGACCTTTCATCGGGCGTTACGGGCGAAATTCATTTTGTTGACTGCGGCGCTCACAGCGTTTTTGCTTCAATTGATGAAATGGCTCAATTACAGCAAAATGCACAAGAAGAACTTGCAAGCGTTTAAGACAAATTTCGGCGGAAGTTTTTCTTCCGCCTTTTAGACCATAAATATTGAACAACTGAAGATTTATGGTAAGATAAATATAATCCGTATGGAGAAATGGCCGAGTGGCTGAAGGCGGCACCCTGCTAAGGTGTTATAGGGAGTAATCTCTATCGAGGGTTCGAATCCCTCTTTCTCCGAATTAAAAAACACCTCTTTACAGAGGTGTTTTTTAATTGAGGGATGAAGAACCCGAGATAAGAGGGTTTGAATCCTACGCCGTTACTTAAATGAGCTTGGGCGAATTTAGAAACGGCGGATGCAGTAAGCTTAAATTTTCTAAGGATTTTTATCCTTTTAGAAAATTAAGCGTCTGCCTCTTTGATAAATTATGATATATTCAAAATATAAAAACCGTTTCAAAAGAAAAATTACGGGCTTTAGGGGTTATTTAACATGAAAAAACATATATAATATTATTTGTTTTGTCTGCAAGAAATATTATTGAGTTTTTAGATATAAAATAAATCTTTAATTATACTTTTTTATCCAATTCTCTTATACAGGTGTCAAACTTATCAGCTTCCAAAATTTTTACGCAATCCGACCCGTAGGACCTAAAGCATGGGATTGTGTCCCAAAATTGTCTGTTTCCGTTAAAAAGTGCGATTGAATCGGCGCCTATGGTTTTTGAATGTTTAATCATCTCCGATAATAAAACGGTTCCCGTTTTTGAATATTTTCTGTCTTTTGCTCCGTGGGCGGTTTTCGGGTCTGTGCAAAAATATGTAATTTCAACCGATTTTTCGGGGGAATTTATTTCATCTTCAAGGTTAAGTTCGTCCAATCCGGTATTTGCTTCAAGCATTGCAAGTATATTTTGGTTTTTATCTTCAAGCCCGAAAAAGCGCTTTGTTTTGCTTCCGTTTAAATAACAGTCGATATAATCTTTAAAAATTCTTCTTGAATAATTATTTTTAGGATCCATATTCCATTTTTTTGCGGTGTCTGCAATTCTTGATAAATCATAAAAAGAATATTCATATTCGACAAAATGAACATCTTCTTTTGTATTTGTTTTATTATTTCTTATTTGTGCGGGTCTTATAAATTTCTGCCCGAAGCTGACAGAATCAATTCTCATCTTCCATTCCTTATATTGTGCAATTTAATAAAACATGTAAAAAATAATTTATGCTAAAATTTCTTTATGAATTATGCAATTATTTTAGCTTCAGGCAGCGGCTCAAGAGCGGAAACTTCCATTCCGAAACAGTTTGTTAAAATAAACGGAAAAACAATTCTTGAATATACTCTTGACCTTTTTGAAAAAAACGGGCTGACAAACAGAATTATTCTTGTTACAAACAAAGAATACATTGATTTTTGCATGCAATTTAAATATAAGAAGCTTTATAAAATAATTGAAGGCGGAATTTTAAGACAAGACAGCTCCTACAAGGGAGTTTTTGAAATAAAAGAAGACGATGCAAAAGTTTTAATCCATGACGGCGCAAGGCCGTTTGCAACCGATGAATTAATAAATAACTGCTACAATGCCCTTGATAAATACGATGCGGTTAATACGGGCATTGAAACGGGGGATACCATAATTGAAATTAACGATAAAAATATAATTACAAAAATTCCAAACAGAAATAATCTTTTAAGATGTCAGACCCCGCAGGGTTTTAGAGCCTTTTTAATTAAAAAGGCACATAAAATTGCGAAAGAAAAAAATTTAAAAGTAACGGATGATACGGGCTTAATCGTTAATTTGGGTCTTTCGGATGTTTTTGTCATAAAGGGTGAAACGGGTAACATAAAAATTACCTATAAAAACGATATTGAATATGCCAAAAAATATTTACCTAGCGGTTAATTCTTGACATAACCGCTTTTACGTAGTTTTGTCCGCCCGATGTATTTATGCCGTTCGGGTTTCCCTGATTATACATTGCAAGCATTGAATTTGTGTCGCCCGTTTTGCTGTAATCATATTTTAACAACAATGCCATCATCTCAAGCGCTTTATAGGGGTCTGATCTGTCTGCGGATGTATAATTTGTTCCGTACTGATTGTTTACTTCTTCAACCGCACACTCATGGAACTGTCCCAGTCCGACCGCAAGCCCGCCGTCTCCTACAATGTCTGCAACATAACCGGATTCCTGTCTTATCTGGGCGCATAATGTAACGGGGTCAATGCACCCTGCCGCCCATTCTTCGGATTCGCAAAGGTTTGTTAAATATGCGGCCGTTTCTTCGCGGCTCATGCCTAAAGTTGAACATAATTTATCAAAATCGTTCCAGGCGTCGCCTCCGGTTGCTTCAAGTTCGGATAAAAATTCTTCTGCACCCGAATTATAGCCGTTTTCTTTTTCCTGTTCTTTATTTTTATATTCCGTGATTTTGGCGTTTATTTCTTCAACGGAATTTTGGGCTTCTTCGACTTTTGCTTTTTCATCGTCAAGTCTTTCCGTTTTGATATTTTCATATTCCGTTCTTTTATCCTGATATTCTTTAAGCGCTTCTTTTGTTTTTTCGCTTGCTTTTTCGGAAATTTCTTTTTCTATTCTGTCTCGTGTTTCTATATATTCTTCATTTTTTGTATTCAGTTCATCAAGAGTTGTTTCAAGCCCGTCTTTTTCTTCGTTCAGGGAATCAAGCTTATCGTTTGCCGAATCAATCTCGTTTTGTTTTGAATCAATCTGGCTTTGAACGTTTGAGATTTTTGAATCAATTTCCGCTTTGTTTTCTTCCGTTGTTTCAATTGATTGTAATTCGGATAACGTCCCTTTAAGCGAACTTAATTCCGATTCAAGGTTTGTAATTAAATCCGTCTGTTCCCAAATTTCCTGTTCTTTATCATTTATGTCGGATTCGGTTGTTTTTATATTTTCTTCGTTTTCTTTTAAAAGTTCGTCGTTTTCATCTTTTTCTTCTTTAAGTGCTTTAATTTCGGGATTTGTTTCGGCTTCGTTTTCAAGAAGTTTATTATATTCTTCTTCTTTTTTATCCATATCCTCTTTTGCCGATTTGACATCTTCATCCGTTTCGTCATAAACGGCGCTTAGAGAGTCTTTAGCGTCAGACAGGGTATTTTCTCTTGTTTGTTTTTCTTGTTCAAGCTCTTCCAGACTCATTTCATTTGTTTCATTTGAAACCGAATTTGCATTTGAAGAAGCGGAGCTTACACTGCTGCTTCCTCCGCCCCCTGAGGATCCGCCCGAGCCGCCGTATCCGCCCCCTGAATATCCGCCGCCGCCGGAAGAGTATGAAGGCGTTTGAACGGGAGCCTGCACGCTTTGATTTTGGGTATTATCCGTATTAAATGCTTGTTTTAATTTTTCTACGATATCATCAAAGTTTTCATCCGTTATTTTTGAATTATCTTCATCGGCTGAACTTATGTTATTGTTTATAAACTTTTTTATTTCGCCCGGAGTAAAATCTTCCAAAGTTTCGCATGTCGGGTTAACTTTTTCTATGTCCGATTTTGTGATTTTGCCGTCGCCGTTTTTGTCAAATAATTTAAAAACTTCATCGTACCCGTATTTTGAAGCAAGTTCATCTATTTTTTCGTTTTTGGAGATAAATTCCTTAAATCCTTTAAGGTCAACTCCGTCATTATCTGTTTTATCGTTTGTTTGATTTAATGAAGATGTATCTTTTTTATCATCTTCAATATCCGTATCATCAATTCTTATATTTTCAATATCAAGTTCAAATTCATCTTCTTTTTCTTCTTCAATTGATAATTCGACAAATTCGTTTTCATCGCTTGATATTGCCGTTTCTTTTTCATTTTTTGAAACGGTTTGCGATTGTGTTTCATTTTGTTCATTTAATAAAACAGGGTTTGTTTCATTCAATTTATGTGTTTTATCTATTTCAAACGTCATAATATACCTTCTTTATACGGGAATAAAGACTCTGTATTCACTGCCTCTGTCTGCATAGTAGGTTGTAATATCCGATTTAAAGTCGCTTATTTCATGACCTTGTCCGTCTGAAATATAAACGTGTCCGTAGGTGTTACCCAAGCTTGTCGTGTTATAAGGGCTCCAGCTTACAACGGCGCCTGCGGGCAGGTTCACAAGTTCGGATGCGCTTTCATATTGATCGGTTACCTCAACCCAATCATCAAGCGCCGATAAAGTATTTCCGTAATCGCAGCCGTTGCCCGAGGTTGAATATCCGAACGCTTTTTGAATAGCCTGTGATACACCTTTTGCGCACCAGCCTCCGCCCGTTGAAACTCCGCCGTATAGTGAATTTGCGGCATCCGCAAGAGCCTGTCCTCTTTCTTCGTTATATTGCATCATAGGATCAAGTGAATTTTCTTTTTGGATTTGTTCGGCCCTTAATTGTGCGATTTGGTTATCGATTTCCGTTATTTCCGCCTGCTTTGTCGTAATTTCGCCGTTAACGGCGTCTTTTCTTTCCGTTTTGACGGATTCCACGTTTGTTCTTGCGTCTTGATATTTTTCAAGCGCTTCTTTTGTTTTTTCGCTTACCGAATTTTTAATCTCGTTTTCAATATCTTTAAGTGCACTCTCAAGGTCTTTTTTGGTGCCCTCAAGTTCTGTTTTCTTGTTTTCAAGGTCTGTTTTTTCCTGTTCAAGTGTTTTAAGTTCGTCTTTTGCCGCCCGGATTTCAGCTTCTTTAGCCTGAATCTGGCTGTTTAAATCATTTCTTTTTGCTTCAACATCATCTCTGTTATTGTCCGTTACTTCAATGGAATCCAGCGCTGATAAGCTTGATTCAAGTGCGGATTTATCCGATTCAAGACCTGAAATTTCCGATTCTTTGGTTGTAATTTCCTGTTCTTTATCGGTTATTTTGACTTCGGTATCATCGATGTCTTTTGTTGTATCTTCAATTTCCGTTTCTTTTTCTTCTTGTTGTTCTTTTAATTTGGCGATTTCAGGGTTTTTTTCAATTTCATCGCTCATGCAATCATCATATTCTTGTTTTGCTTCATCAAGCTCGTCTTGTGCCGCGCTTACTTCTTCATCCGATCCGTCATATACGGCGTTTAAATTTTCGTTTAAAGTTGTAAGCTCGCCTTCTTTTGTTGCTTTTTGCTGCTCAAGTTCGGCAATTGAATCTTCAAGGCTCTCCGGTGCGGATCCTGCGCCGTCAACACCCGCTGTTGAGCTGCCCCCCGAAGAAGACGAACCTCCGCCCCCTGAATATGAGCCTCCGCCTCCGCCTGAATATCCGCCGCCGCCGGAAGAGTATGAAGGCGTTTGAACGGGGGTTTGAACCGCTTGATTTTGGGTATTATCCGTATTAAATGCTTCTTTTAATTTTTCTACGATATCATCAAAATTTTCATCCGTTATTTCGGAATCATCTTCTTCAACTGAATCAATATTTTCTTCAATATATTTTTTTAATTCGCCGTAGGTTAAATCTTCAACAGATTCGCTTGAAGAACTTATTTCTTTTATTTCATCTTTTGAAATTTTGCCGTCGTTATCTTTGTCAAAAAGTTCAAAAACTTTATCGTATCCGTATTTTGATACTAAATCATCGAGTTTTTCGTCTTTTGACATAAGCTTTTTAAAATCGCTTAAAGTTGTGCCGTCGTCTGCTTCTTCATCATCGTTTTCTTCATTATCCTCGGGCAAACTTATGTCATCTTTTTCGGCAATATCTTTTTCATCCGAAGAAGTTTCATTAATCTTCTTATCGCTTATATCTTCATCATCAACACTTACTTCATCTTCCGCATAAGAAATTTTATCAATATCCGGCATAACATCATTTGTATCGGATACAATTTCTTCATCAAATTCATCCGACATTTCAACGTATTCATCCTCATTTGCCTGCGGCAGAATAATATTTTGAGTCTGCACCTCAACAGGGATATCTTCTTTAGGCTTGTTATCGCCGTTATCCGTACCTTGTACGCCGTTTTGGGCGGTTAATTTCTTCATTTCAAAAGAATCAAAAGATGTCATAATAATTTCCCTTCCTTGGTATTTCTATCGGCAAAACACCAAAAAAGTTAATTATATTTATGAAAAATATTTTATTTTTTTACAATTGTTTACAAATCCTCATCTTCAAACCCGGGGGAGCGTGAAGGAAGCGTTTGATATCCCGCATTTGAAAGGACGGATTTTCTTATATATTTATCCGTATAGTTTCCTTTTATAAAGAGTCTTTTAATCGTATTTTCCCTTGCTACGAGCGGATGAGATATTTCTTCAAGAGAAGGGTTTTGTTCGGTAAAATTATTCCAAACGGCAGCTTCCAATGTCCAGCAGTATGTTTCTTCGTTGATTGAATTTAATTCATCCTGATGAAGCGCCTCATGGGACAAAATTGAAGCAAGAGCTTCTTTCGGTGCGTCTTGGTGTTTAATATTTATAAAAATATATAATTTTTCTTTATATTTCCACCCGAGCGCATCAAAATCTTTATATGCTTCATTTATTTGGGCTAAATCCCTGAATTCTACTTTAATGGGTTTTTCCGATAAATTATCCCCTAAAATCGCCCTTCTTGAATAGTCGCCAAGCGTTCCTTTCATAGCTTCGATTGCGCGGATTATTCTGTCATCATCGGACACTTTTTTATACATTTTATATGTGGCGTTATCAATATAAATTTCTTCTTTTTTATTATCGACATCATCAATTTTGGGGATGTTTTCTTCTATTGCATAAGAAACCGACCCCGTCCAAAATAAAAATGCAAAAGCTAAAACAAAACCTTTTAATTTCACAACAACTATCCTTTATTCCTTTTCATACAATTTACATTATGATAGTTTTTTTAAAAAAGTAAAATTTAACTCATAAGAGAAATTGCATTTTCAAGAAGGTCTTTATAGCTTGAAATTAAATTTTTGGCTAAATCCATCTGGAGCTTTGCTTCCTGATAATATGTTATATTTGATTTAAAATCGACGTTCGATAATTCGATTAATCCCGATCTTATTTCGCCTCTGCCTGCAATCGGGCGCCCGGAGGCTTCGGTTTCGACAAACATGCCTTCTTTATACTGGAATAATTCCTGAGGATTGTGAAAATTCATAACGGCAAGTTTAAACAACGGCGAAGATTCCTGACCGTTATTTGCTTTTCCGTATAAAATGCCGTCGCCTTTTATTTCAAATTCGTCATATTTGCCTAAATATTTTCCGTTATCGGGGTCAATCCAAAGTTTTATTTCCGTTGTGGGGATATTAATCGAACCGCCTTCCGATAGTGTTCTTTCGTAATCTTCTCTGCTTAATGACGTTGTTCCGGACATAATTTCGCCTTTTTCGTTCATAATATATCCTTGAACAACGGAGCCGTCTGCGGCTTTATAAACTCCGTTTTCATCAAACTTAAATTCGCCGAGTCTTGTATAAGCAAGGCGCCCTTCTTCGTTCCTTACGACAAAATATCCCTGTCCTTCAAGGAAAACATTTTCATTAGAGGTGCCGGGGACTGCTTTTCCCTGTTCCGGACTTTTTAGAAAGCCGTCGGGGGAAACGCTGTCTAAAAACGTTTTAAAAGTTGTTTTATTTTCTCTGTACCCGGGGGTATAGATATTTGCAAGGTTTTCCGTTATTGCATCCATCCAGCTTATGCTTGCTTTTTGGGTGTTTAGAGCGTTAATAAACGAATCATTCATTTTTATCTCCCTGCTTGTTGTTTCTGTTTTGTCTGTAAGGTCTGTAACTTATGTTTGAATATGCTATATTTTGTTCGTCAAATCTTACTTTAAGATAATCTATGTTGTTTCTTAAATATTGTTCGACCTGCTTATCCTGCGGGAAAAAGCTGGCGTCAATTTTACCTTCTTTTGAAACTTTTAAGACAACTGTTACCCTGTTATCAAAATCAAGCCTTACGGATTTGTTATTTTCCGCCGATTTCATAATGATATCGCCAAGGGTTTTTGAAACTTCCATTGTTTTATAATTGCTTGCATCAATTATGCTTGTGTCATTGTTTAATTTTATGTTTACATTCTCGCCTCGGGATGAAATATTTAAGAAAAACATGGCATCTTTGTTATCAATTGTTTTTGTGTCAATAAAATATGAATCAAATTCGTCGCTTTGAATATCCGGGGTAAATTCGGGCGTAAATAAAGGATAAAGCCCTAAGGAAGACGCTATTAACGATGTATCAACGGTATTTGAGTTATCGCTTATAAGTTTATCAAACTCATTTTTAAAGGAAACACCGTCTTTTTGTATTGTTTTGCCCAAAGAACCGTTTGAAGCGTCTATTCTGACGTTTCCTTTAAGTTCATTGTTGGGCTGATTTTCATTGATACTCATCATAATTTTCTTCTGTTTCTTGCTCTTCTTTTTGTTCTCTTTGGCGCATAAAATGTTTTTGGGAACCGACTTCGTTTAGGGTTTTTAATTCTGCCATTTTTTCTTCATAGAGATATTCTTCTTTTTTGTGTTCTTTATGTTTTTCTAAAACGTTTACCCTTTGCTCTTTTTCTTTTAATATTTCAATTTCTTCATCAAGCTTTTTTTTGGCTTCCTGTTTTTTAATTTCCAATTGTTCGCCGATTTCATACAAATGTTTTAAGAAATTGTCAAACCCTTCATACATTCTGGGGTCTGATTTTCTCATGTTTATTCTCGTGTCGGTTATATTTTTATTGTTGGCTTCAATTTCGGCTTCAACCGCCCAAAGCGCATTTTGTGCTTCCTGTACGACTTTTAGCTGTTCCTCTTTTTCTTTAATTCTGATTTCGAGAAATTTTTGAAGTCTGTACCTGAAGGGCATAAGGTTTTTTCCGCAATTTTAGCTATATATTATATTTTACGGACTATACACCTTTTTGTTTAATAAAAACCTTAAAAAAGTCAAAAAAATACTTTATTTGAATTAGAAAAATCTTTTGTGAATTTTTATTACAAAAAAATAATAAATTCTAAAGTTATATTTTTCTTGTGCCGATAGAAAATTTGTAAGGAAGATTTGGTTTATTTAGAAAGCGAGGCATAAGAAATGTTTGAAGCAATCAGTCTGGTTATATTTGCAGGCGTAATTTATTTTTGTCTGGTTCTCGCTCCCTCTATGGTGGAATTTTTCGGAAGCGAACAATTTAAAAGGTCATATTTTAATCACCTTGCGGATGAAAATTTAAACTCTTACGGAAAATAAGTTTAACACTTTTCGTTTTCTTTTCCCCATAATTAAGCGCGCTTTTTTAATAATTGCGCGCTTAATTTTTAAATGTTTGAATTTCTTAATTTTTTAATATTTTTTATAAGGCTTATTTTATACCCTATATATAAAACAACTGCGGCCGCAATCCAGGCGGCGGGGCCGGCAAGGCAAATTCCTATATATCCTAAAGTGTGCCCCAGGGTAAATGCCGCAAGCGTTCTCATAATTAATTCCGCAATTCCAGAAAATAAAGGCGCCATAACGCTTCCCATTCCCTGAAGAATATTTCTGTATATAAGCAATAACCCGAGGAAGAAGAAAAATACCATAATAATATTTAAATATTGCTGTGCAAGGTTTAAAACTTCGGGGTCCGGAACATCCATAAACCAGCCTACGATTGTTTTTCCGAAACAAAGAAGAATAATTGCGCACAAAATACTTAAAATTAAAGCGATTAAAACGCAGGCTCTTGCACCCTGTCTTATTCTTGCCATTTTATTTGCGCCGAAATTCTGCGCCGTAAACGTGGCGGCGGCGGCGCCCAATGCCAATAAAGACTGCGAAACCAATTGGTCAACTCTTACCGCAGTTGTAAAAGCGGCAATTGCGGTTGACCCGAGGCCGTTTAAAACAAACTGCACCGCAATAATTCCGATAATTAAAACGGACATCTGAAATCCCATCGGAATGCCTATTCTTAAATGTTCATACAGAAAATCAAAATCAACAAGCCAGTCCGATTTTTTCAGTCTTAAAATCGGAAATTTTATAAACATATAGCTTAAACAAATAACGGTTGAAATTGCCTGCGATAAAACGGTTGCCCATGCGGCGCCCGATACGCCCATATTGAATTTTAAAATGAATAAAAGGTCTAAAAATATATTTAAAATTGAAGAAAAAATAAGAAAATATAAAGGCGTTTTGCTGTCGCCGAGGGCTCTTATAATGTTTGAAGAAACGTTATAAAAAACCGTTGCGCCTATTCCTATATACATTATAAAAAGATAATCATTCGCAAGATAAATAATATCTGAGGGTGTCTGCAATAATTTTAACATCGGCATTGTAAAAGGTGCCGAAATTAAAGTCATTATAACCGTTAAAAGGAAAGAAAGAATAAAAGAGGCTGCGGTTGATTTTCTCACCATATCATATTCTTTTGCGCCGAATTTTTGCGCCGTTACAACGGAAAACCCCTGTGTGGAAGCGAAAATAAAGGCAATAATCAGAAAAATCAAAGGCCCCGTGGCGCCGACTGCGGCAAGCGCCTTAAGTCCGATTGTTCTTCCGACGATAAGAGCGTCAACAAGGTTATAAAACTGCTGGAAAATGTTTCCGAAAAACATCGGAAGCATAAATAAAATTATTAATTTAAAAGGATTTCCTTCCGTTAAATCTCTTGTTGTTGACATAATCTGCTCCGGTTAACAAAAAAATTGTAACATAAAATTAATATGCTTTTAAAATGAGCAAAAAATTTTTATCAGGTGCGTTAAAACTTTATCCCCTCAAATTTTAAGTATCAGGAAAATTGAAGTTATGAAAAATTCTATGCACAAAAACGTGTTTGAAAAAAGCGTTAATGATTATACGGGCTTTTGCAGATATACAACCCCCGATGAATTAAAAGACATTATAAGAAGCCCCTATATTAAAGATGAATTAAAAGCGATTTTAATCCGTGTTTTAGAAAATAAAACAAACGAAAGGGAAATTGTTTTATAAAAATAAACGTATGCATTTTGCATACGTTTTTAAAAGAAGGTTTATTTTGTGTGAAATTAATTCAGGGGAAGAGTTATCCTGAAAATCGTAATTTTATCATCGGATAATAATAACTCTAAATTTCCTCTAAAGTTTTCGATATATTTTTTGCAGGCATATAATCCTATGCCCCAGCCTTTTGTTTTTGTCGTAAAGCCTTTGTCAAAAATATGTTTTTTGTTTTCTTCTTTAATTTTTTGACCGTGGTTTATAATATCAAGATTGACTTTGTTTTTATCAATATCCAGTTTTAATTCGATAGTATCATTTTTTGTCGATTCGTCCGCATTTTTTATTATGTTGTTTAAAACGGATAAAAGCTTGTTTTCATCGGCAAAAACTTTTATATCGTATTTTATGTTTTTATCAAATGCGATTTTATTATTGTTTTGATTTACCACTCCGCTCATTATATCTATTGATTCTTCAATAACATCCTGAAGGATAATTTCTTTTATTTCTTCGTTTTCGTAATTTTTAAGCTCGTTCAGCCAAATGGCAATCAGGCTGTCTGCTTTTTTTATAACTTCAATATTTTTGTTTTTGCCCGTTTCTTTTTCAATTAATTTTAAATAGATGTCGATAACGGACAGTTGATTTTTGATTTCATGGCTTGCGGTTCTGATTTTTTCATCCCTGTTTTCTTCATCGGATAAATCAAGAATAAAATCGTCATTTTGGCTGTATGCGTTTTCTTCAATACTGTTATTCAATTTTTTAAAGACGTTAAACAAAGCTTCGTTTAAAAGCTCGTTTTCACGTCTTTCGGGTTTGTGGAGATAGAATTTTTCTTTGTAGTTTTCGTTTAAATTTAATTGAAGAACTTCATATACATCATTTACAAGTCTTGAGTTGGCAAGAAAATATGCATTTGTTTTGTTTTTATCGGGGTCGTTTGAATAATCCCAGATAAGGGCAAAATTGTATCTTGCGGATGTAAAAATTACAAATTCCAATTCGACATAATCGTCTTTAATTAAAACATTGGGTGCGGTTACATCAACCATTTCAACGTTGTTACAATATTCAAGGCGTTTTATAAGCCCTTGCAGGCCCTCTTTGTTTTTAAATCTCGTAAAAACCAGAGATACCGCATTTTGATTTGCAACCGGCTCCAATAATGCTCTTATGATTGTATTCATTGAGCTTCTTGAAAATAATTCATCGTTATATACGCTTGAATTTAAAAACGATTTTAATGTTTTTTTGGCTTTTTTATACATTTTCCCCTGCCCGAAGTTTCAACTTATGCTGCCATTAAACCGCAATTTTCATTCTTTGTTTGTTTAAGAAACCTTTGTTAATTGCATATAATACGGCTTGTGTTCTGTCATTTACCTGTAATTTTTGGAAAATGTTATTAACGTGGGTTTTAACGGTTGTTTCCGAGATAAAGAGTTTTTGCGCAACTCCTTTATATGTAACCCCTTGTGTTAAAAGTCCCAAAACTTCTTCTTCCCTGTTTGTTAAATCGTTTAAGAGATTATTTTCATCGTCGGCAATTTTATTTTGCTGATGTTTTTCAAAATTCTGGAAATATTCAAAAAATCTTGAACATAAAACGTTGGGAAGGTATATTTTGCCGTTTGCAACTTCATCCAGGGCATGGATTAACTGGTGAGATGCCATTGTTTTTAAGATATATCCTTTTGCACCCAGTTTCATTGCACGGTATATTAAATCGGGATCATCGTATGCCGTTAAAACTATAACTTTTGTTTCAACATTTAATTCGCCGATTTTCATAATGGCGGTAATACCGTCGACATCAGGCATGTTCATATCCATTAAAACAATGTCCGGCTGGTATTTTTTAATTAAAGATAACGCAACGTTTGCGTTTCCCGCATTTGCAATTACTTCATAATCGTTTTCAAGGTTGATTAATTCTCTGATACCCGATGCATGGTCATAATTGTCATCAACCACGATAACTCTTGTTTTTCTTTGAAAATCAAGTCTTCTCATTTTTATTCTATCCTCCAAAACCTTTTCATCCTGATAATGTAATGTAATCGGCTGATTACAATTGAATAATAGCCCGTTTATATGAGCCAAACATCAATAAAAGGGTCGAAATATAGGGTTTTCGGGTGGATAAAATTATCTAGACCTAAAGATTTAATTTTGACCGAATTGCTTTTAAAATCAGGGGTTTTTGATGTCAATCGTCCTTGGTGCTTTAAAATTTTACCTGTCGGTTAATTGAATTATTTTTTTTGTTATATAATGAACTTAACATTTGCGGAGGGTATTAATTTTTATGAATCTTAATATCGGAGAACATTATATAGTAAATATCCTCGGCTTAAATGTCCATATGGATACTTTAATTACTCTATGGATTGCAATGGCGGTTATTCTTTTATTTGCGCTTTTGTCCGTCATAAAAATAAATATTATCCCGAATAAACTTCAGGGTGTTTTTGAAAAAATCGTTACCCTTTTTGTCGGGCTTACAAAAGGTATGGGAAAAGAACAGGGTTCAAGCGCACTTGTTTTAATGTGTTTGTTCTTGCTTATAATCGTAAGCAACCTTCTGGGGCAGGTTCCTTTGAAAATTTTTCATCTGCCCGCAGGCGAACTTGCTTCTCCGACAAACGACCTTAATACGACTGCGGCGCTTGCCGTATTTGTTTTAATCTTTTATTTATATAAAGGAATTAAGGCAAAGGGGTTAGGTTATTTTAAACACTATGTTCAGCCCGTCTGGTTTATGACGCCTTTTAATATAATGGAAGATTTTACAAGACCCTTAACGCTTTCAATCCGACTTTTTGCAAATATTCTTGCGGGCGAGATTTTAATTATGGTTCTTGCTTCAATTATTGCAAGCGTTCTTACGCCGGACGGCGTTTCAAGTTTTGTGCAAAATGCCTTGGGGGGAATTTTGCCTTCGGGGTTTGTATATAATTTAGGTTTATTTTTAGGTTCGCTTTTGCCTTTGCCTGTTATGTTTTTTGAATTATTCGTAGCATTTATTCAGGCACTGGTATTTACGCTGCTTGCTTCCGCATACATTCAGGGGGCGGCGGCAAAAAGTCATTAGATAATATAAGGAGAAAAAAATGGAAACGGATTTAACCCTTTTAATTAAATGCTTTAAGTATATTTCAATGGGCATTGCAATCGGGCTTGGCGTTTTGGGACCCGCAATAAGCCTCGGTCTTGCAACAAAAACAATTATTGAATCAACGGCAAGACAACCCGAAGCCGAAGGCCAGATTTCGAAATATTTCTATATCGGCGCCGGGCTGATTGAAGCCTGCGCTATTTATGCGCTTTTGGTTGTAATTATTATCGGTTTTGTCGTTTAAGGAATAAATTATGCTTCTTCAAATTGACGCAACCATAATATTTGTATTTGTAAGCTTTGTCATTTTTGTTTTTTTGATGAACCTTATCTGTTATAAACCGATTATGAAAGTAATCGAAGAGAGGGAAAAACTGCTTGTAAAAAATAAGCAAACAGTAGATGAAACAAACTTAAAAAAAGACAATTTAACAAAAGAAATGAATGATGAAATTTCAAAATCCAAATTTGAAAGTTCAAAAATTCTGAAAGATACAATGGATAAAAACAAGCTTCAAAAAGAAGAGAGCATAAAAAACAAAAAAGAAAATCTTCTCAATTCTTTTATTGAATTTGAAAATGAAATGAATGAAAATTCCAAAAAAGTTAAAGAAGAATTAAGAAACGAAATCGATTCTTACGTTAAAAGCACGGTTTCAAAAATTTTAAACGTAAGCCCCGATACGGTCGGTGTTGACAGAGAACAAATAGACGAGATATTAAAATAATGCATAATGAATCTTTATTTTTAACGATACTTGAAACAAACATTATTAATTTTTTAATAATGATAAGCATTCTTGTCTGGATTTTTAAAAAATTCAACCTCGGGGCTTTGATTGATAATCTTGCGTATGATATCAAAAATAATGTCATAACAAGCGCCGAAGCCGTGCAAAACGCATTAAACGAATACAAAAAAACAAGAAAAGAATCAAGGGAAATTCCCTTAAAAAAACAAGAAATTATAGAAAATGCCAATCTTCAGGCTAAAAAAATGGATGAAAAAAACCTTGAAGAAATAAAAGAAAAAGAAAAAAAACTTGAAGAAGATTCATCCAAAATGAAAGAATCATACAGTGAAAAAATAATTCTAAAAACCGCTAAAAATATAAATGATGCGGTTTATGAACTGTCGAAAAGAAGCATAATAAATATGCTTAATTATGATATTCAAAATAAAATCACAAAAGATTGTTTAGATGAACTTGATAAAATGAACGAGGTTAAATTTTGAGCATTCAAGATATTGAACTAAACAGCATAAAACCCGCAAAAAGATACGCTCTTGCTTTGTTTGAGGCGGCAGAAAATTTTGATTTAAATAAAATTTTAAACGAGATTGCTTTTGCGTCCGATACAATCTGCAAAATTGATGATTTTAAAAACTTTTTAAATCATCCGATTATATCCCCGAATGAAAAAAAGGAACTTCTGGGCGAAATTTTTAAAGATTTTGAACCCGTTGTTAAAGATTTTTTATTTGTTCTTGTTGATGAGAAAAGAATTAATTGTATTGATGAAATAAAAGATTTTTTATCCGATTTGATTAATTCAAAAAATAAAATTATAAACCTGGATGTTATTCTTGCATATGATCCGGATGACAATACGAAAGAATATATCAAACAAAGACTCGAGAGCAAATTTCAATCAAAAGCAATTATCAATTATAAAAAAGACGAATCGCTTCTTGCGGGAATGCAGATTAAAATCAAAGACACACTTATTGATTTAAGCACCAAAAAAAAGTTAGAAAATTTTAAAAGAATGTAATGAGGCAGGTTAATTATGAACGCAACAATTAATGCTAGCGAAATATCACAAATAATAAAAACAAAAATCGAAAATTATGAAAATAAACTTGATGTCGTTGATATAGGAAGCGTTATTGAAATCGGCGACGGAATTTCAAGGGTATACGGGCTTAAAAATGTTATGTCAAACGAGCTTGTAAGGTTTGATGATAAAAAAGGAACGCTCGGCATTGCAATGAACCTTGAAGAAGATAATGTGGGTGTTGTAATTTTAGGCGATTATACCGAAATCAAAGAAGGCATGCAGGTAAGAACCACGGGTGAAATTGCCTCGATTCCCGTCGGAGATGAATTAATAGGAAGAATAATAGACCCCACGGGGCTTCCTTTGGACGGTAAAGGGGAAATCCATACAACGAAATTAAGACCGGTTGAAAGAATTGCCCCCGGTATTATTACCAGAAAATCGGTCTGCGAACCGCTTCAAACGGGAATTACCGCAATTGACGCTCTTACTCCCATCGGAAGGGGGCAGAGGGAATTAATCATCGGCGACAGACAAACGGGTAAAACCGCAATTGCGATTGATACAATCATTAACCAGAAAAATGAAAACGTTATTTGTATCTATGTTGCAATAGGACAGAAAAAATCAACAATAGCACAGCTTGCAAAAACTCTGGAAGAGCATAATGCAATGGATTATACAATTATAGTATCGGCAAGCGCCGATAATTCGGCACCGCTTCAATATATTGCGCCTTATGCGGGCTGCGCCGTTGCGGAAGAATTTCTGGAACAGGGCAGACACTGTTTAATAGTTTATGATGATTTAACCAAACACGCTCAGGCATACCGTGCAATGAGTCTGCTTCTTAAACGCCCGTCGGGAAGAGAAGCGTACCCCGGGGATGTATTTTATCTCCATTCAAGACTGTTGGAACGTGCGTGTAAATTATCGGATGAGCTCGGCGGCGGGTCAATTACGGCTCTTCCCATTATCGAAACACAGGCGGGGGATGTTTCCGCGTATATTCCCACAAACGTTATTTCAATCACGGACGGTCAGATATTTTTGGAAACGAATCTTTTTAACGCAGGTCAAAGACCCGCAATTAATGCCGGGATTTCCGTTTCAAGGGTCGGGGGTGCCGCCCAGACAAAAGGCATTAAGCAGGTTGCGGGGCAATTAAGACTTGATTTGGCGCAATACAGAGAGCTTGAAGCTTTTGCGCAATTTGCTTCGGATCTTGACCCTGCAACAAAGGCGCAGCTGTTAAAAGGCGAAAAGCTGACCCAAATTTTAATCCAGCCCCAATATTCGCCCCTTTCGGTTGCCCATCAGGTAACAATATTATATGCGGGCAATAACGGCTTTTTGGACGAGATAAACAATATGGATATTCCGAAATATAAAAAACAATGGTTTGAATATTTTTCATCCAATATGCAGGAATTGGAAGCAAAATTAAACGCAGGCGACAAATTAAGCGATGAAGACAAAACAAAATTGGACGAACAATTGAAAAACTTTAATGAAAATGTTTTCAGCAAAGAATAAAAAAGGTTAATTTATGCCAAGCTTAAGAAATACAAAAGACAGAATACAAAGTATTAAAAATACCCAGAAAATTACAAGGGCGATGAAAATGGTTGCGGCGGCAAAAGTTAAAAAAGCGGAAAATGCCGTTAAAATGTCAAGACCGTTTTCACTTGAATTGTTCAGGACTTTTGTTGAAATTTATAATGCAATCGAAGATAAAAATTTTGAAGAAGTAAAATCAAATAACCCGCTTGATAATTATCCCGTTTTATTAAAACAAAGAGAAATAAAGACACTGGGGCTTGTTATTGTTTCTTCAAACAAAGGGCTTGCGGGTGCTTATACCGCAAATTTGGTGAAATTTGCAGCACGGGAAATCAAAAAAGCCAATGACAAAAACCTTGATGTTAAAATTTTTCTTCTCGGGCAAAAAGCGGAATCTTCTTTGAGGGCGCTGAAAAGCGAATATAAATTTGATATAAAAGAAGTCTATACGGGTATTTTAGACGGCATAAACGCAAGCTCGGCAAAAATTGTCGCTTCCGATCTGGCACAGGAATTTGTCGACGGTAAAATCGATAAAATCGAGCTTGTTACAACAAGATATATTAATATGATGAATTATAAGGTTGAAGGCTGGACGCTTCTGCCGGTTATAAATGCGGAAGATAAAGAACTTAAAACGTTTTTAAACAAAGAATTCGACAAAGAAAACCGATTTGAATACAGGACATTTTTTGAAAGAATAAAACCCGCATTTGAAATTTTTGAGCCGAGCCAGAAGGCAATTTTACAAAAAATTGTTCCTATGTATATTACAAACCTTATTTTTCAGGCAATTTTGGAAGCACAAGCCTCCGAGCTTGCTTCAAGAATGACTGCAATGTCTGCCGCAACGAATAATGCCAACGATATGATTGAAACCCTTACGATTCAATATAATAAAGCAAGGCAGGATAAAATTACGCAGGAATTAACGGAGGTAATTTCGGGCAGCTTGAAAAAATAATTTTTAAGCGCTTAAAATTTCTTCTTTGGTGTCGGCAAGAGTGTATAATTCTTCGGGTTTTCCGTTTAAAAGCCCGTTTTGATAAATTGTTTCGTATTGTTCGTTTAAGCCTTTAAAATAATCGCTTCCCACAAGAACGATTTTCTTTCTTTTATCTTCCGGAGTGTAGTTATTTCTGCTTATAAGTGTTGCCGCTTCCTGCATTGTTGCGGCGCCGCCGGGGAAGATTATTATTTTATCCGCAAGGTTTGAAAATTTTTCTATTCTTTCGGCCTCCGAATTTGCGCTGTCCAAAACAATACAATTTTTCATATCCTCATCGCCCCAAAGCGGAGTTTTAACAATTGCAAGGTTTTGGGCGGGTTTGTTGTTTTCATCTTTTTTGGAATAAGTTTTTGCCGCATTATATGCCGAACCCATAATGCCTGAATTTCCGCACCCGTGGAGAATGTTTTTGTCCGCAAGCACAAGGCTTTTTGTAACTTCCGAACAAAGCTCCATATAATCCATAATTGAATCTTTTGTTTTTGAGCTTCCTAAAATTGCAACGGTTTCTTGTTTTTTATTTTGTTTAAAATTTATGTTTTTTTGAACGGAATTTTCGGGGCTGAAGAAAATTTTCATTTTATCCTCTTGCCACAACCGTTGTGATTAAATCGCCGTAGCTGTTAAAGCTTCCGTCTGTTTGCTCGATTATATAATTTAAACCTTCTTTGCCTTTAATTGCTTCTTGGGCTTTTTCATAAGCAATTTCAAAATCGGGCGTTTCCATAATAAAAACTCTTGTAAGGTCGGAGTTGTTTTTCTCGGTGTATACGTGGTACATATTTTTTCTCCTTTTGATATAATTATATAACAATATTTTTTTCATGAATAAATGTTTCGCCGGTAACTTAAAATTGCTTTTAAAATAAGAAAAATTTATTTTAAATTTTCCGCTTTATTTATTATTTTAAAATTTTTAACCGTCTTTTTTTAAAACCCGCTTTTTTTCTTTTAAAAACGGGTATTTTGGAATTTAATTTTTTTATAAAAAGTATCCTTAAAGTTACTTTTTAATTTATTGACTTCAAACCATAGTTATAATACTCTTACAATAAGATATAATTTGGTATTACTTGTAATTTTTAATTGACGGGAAAAATATGAGCGGAAAAAATAATAAAAAATTTAAGCTGGCGGTTTGTCTGCTTGCAATATTTGGCGTATCAATTTTCGGGCTTCAACAGGCAAAAGCGGTTAATGTCAATAACCAAAGCGGGCTTGAAGATACAAATAATTATAGAAACAATGAAGCTCTTAATGTTACGGGAAATATAAATCTTAATAGCGGCAATTTACCCGATATTCAAAACGCCGTTAATGCTGTTGTAAACGGAAATAATCATACAATATCGGGGGGTATATTTAACAGCGATAGAGAAAGTGAGGATAATTCTTTAACTTACGGGCACTACACCGTGCAAAATAATTCTTCGCTTACTTTTAATAATATTGGTTTTTCAACAAATACCGATATAGGAGGCACAGACTCTTGGACAGGTAATTCAAGAGATTGGAGAGTTTTCGGGTTAATTGCTCAAAATATGGCTTCAAATTCTTCCGTAAATATAAACGGTTCAATTTTTACAAATAATGTTCTTAATATTCACCAAACAAGAAACGGCGCCAATTCAGATGTTGCAAATCGGGTAAACGGCGGATTTTTAAATAATGCCGCAGGTTCTATGAACATAACATCAACAAATTTTACTGATAATGAAGTTATTGTTACAACAACTAAAAACGATAGTAATCTGTTCTTTAGCGGTAACGCCCATTCTTATGTATACGGGGGCATTTTTTCAAATTATGAAGATGCACAGCTAAATATTACGGGCGGCACAATTAGTAACAATTCGGTTCAAGTTACTTCAAACGGTGCCGGTACTGATGATAGTGTTATTGCGACTGTTCAAGGCGGTGTTATAAATAATGAAGGAATGGCATTAATAGATGGTGTTCAAATTAATAACAATACGGTAAGTGCAAGCACAAATAATCTCGGCGATAATGCAACCGCACAAGGGGGCGCGATTTATAATGCACAAGGTGCAATTCTTACAATTCAAGGGGATACCTCTTTTAGCGGCAACTCCGTAAATGCAAGCGGTGCAAATTCTAATACCGCACAAGGGGGCGCAATTTATAACGCAGGGGCAATTAATGTTTCCGGCGGAAGCACCGTTTTTTCAGATAACAGCGCAAACAATGCCTTGAATGATATTTATTTTGCAGACGGTTCAACAATGTCTTTAACAGAGGGTTCAACCGTTACATTATCTTCAGGCATTCAATCTCAAAATCAAAATGCGCAAATTACGGTTGAAGGCACAAGCAATTTAATTCAAAACAATACAAATTCAAGCGCATACCGAGGGCAGATAAACATTCAATCAAACGGGCTTTTAACATTTAAAGGTCAAGATTTAGGTGTTATAAATTCGCTGAATAATGCGGAAATTAACCTTTCTCAAAACAGCGGGCTGGGGTTTGAAATTGAAAATAATATAACTTTAGATGCCGGTGATGTTATGGCAAATTTTGATACAATCACTCCAAGCGGCACATTAAACATCTATAAAACCGGCGATAACGAAATGACTCTTGCGGGCGATTTTGACGGCATTGCGGATGAATATAATATTTCAGGCGGAAAATTAATCGCAAGTGATGAAAACTTAGCTTCAAGCGATACGGTAAATGTTAATAATGCCGAATTTGAATATTCAACAAAGGGTGAAATCGTAAATAATGTCAGCTTATCAAACGGTTCAACTTATACAATTAATGCAAATAGCAGCGATGAAGCAATTACAATAAATAATTCTCCCGTATTTAACGGTGCAAATAATACCGTTAATCTGGAAAACGGAAATTATGACTTAAATACTAATTTTAGAAGCGATGAAATTCAAAACATAAATATTAATTCTTCAAATGTTTCCTTTGGACAGGGAGGAATAAGCCAAAATACAACAGTTACAGATTCAGTGCTTAATTTGTCAAATAATAATATTGAAAAAACAACGTTTTCAAACCTGACATCAAATAACAGCAGCGTTAATCTTGATATTGATTTATCAAACGGAACATCGGATACCATAATAGCAGGCGACAATTCAGACGGTTCTCTTAATTTGGGCGAACTTACTTTTATCGGTGATGCAAGCGAAACGGAATACAATTTTCAAGTTATAACGGGCGAAAATTTAGCTTTCAGCGATTATAACGGAACTTTTGAATCCGAAGTTTATAAATATGCGGTAGGCGCAAGCGGTCAGACAATTAAATTAAACGCAACGGGGATTGCTTCAAACGGTTTAAAATATTATAACCATACGTTAACGGGTGATAGAACCTTTAGCTTTATAGGCGATGAAATTTATAAAATAGGGCAAGATTTGGAATCTACCAATGCGGGCGATTTTATCGTTAACGGCAAAAGTGAAACCGCAAAAGACAGCATTATTTCGGGTGATGTTTCCCATTCATTTTTTGAAGTCAGCGATAATAAATTAACCGTAAATAACGTTACGATTCAGGATGCTCTTGCAAGCAATTTGGATGAATTATTGGAAGGTGCATCAACAAACACCGACGGTGCCGTTTTAAACATAGAGGGCGGAAGCGCCGAATTTAACAACGTTATTTTGCAAAATAACAAAGCGGAAGGTTCGGGCGGCGTTATAAGTGCAACTGCGGGAAGTGTTGTCATTAAAAATTCCAAAATACAAAATAATAATGCCGTCTATGGCGGCGCAATAAATGCGCATAATCATGCGGAAATTACAATTAATGATTCAACAATTTCAAATAACTCGGCAACCGAGGGTTCCGCAATTTATAATGCAATGGGCGGAAGCGTTATATTAAATGATGTTAAAATTTCAAATAACACGGGCAGTTCTTCAATTTATAACGAAGGTGAAAATTCAACCGTTTCGATTACAAATGAGAAAGATAATATCATCAATAACGGCGATAATGCAGTAATTAAAAATACGGGAACAATAAATATAACGGCAAATAATGATACATTAACAACAATTCAAGACGCCATACAAAACCTCGATATAACAACCAATACCAAAGGAAACATTGAAACAAAAGGTAATGTTACATTTTCCGATATTACAAATCAAATCGTAACCCAGACAAATTCAACCGTTCAAATTGAAAATCTGACAGGTTCGGAATATATAGCGGGCGGCAATTTATATATTTCAGGCAATGTTAATTCTTCAATAATTACATCAAATGCAAAAGCGCCGGATGACGTAAGTTACAGCCTTGATTTAAACGTTGCGGAGAATGGAAGTGAAATTACTTTAAATGACGGCAGCGCATATATTCAATCGCTTAATAATTCAAAATTAACCGTTAACGGAGGAAGAGCGGAAAATATTTATTTTGTAAATAACAATTCTAAAGTTTATATTAACGGCGGAAGTTACAGCGGTATAGGCACAATTTCAAACGGTACAACGGTTACGATAAATAATGGCGTTGAAGATTCCAATACGGCAATTTCTACCGCTAACGATTCAACAATAATTAATACTTTAGGTACAACCAAAGTTCATAATTCAAATAATACGGATATTAAAAATTCAGGGACAATTTCTGTTGAAAACCTGCAAAGCGGATCAAGCTTCACCCAGACAAAAGGAACTTCAACAATAACAAATGCAATTGAAAAATCCGTTATTGATATAGATGGCGGAACATCAACAATAACACAAGGAAATGATGTAACAATTACCGTAGATAATGCCGAATTGAATCTTGGAAGTGATACAGCAACGAATGCTCTTACAAATTCTTCTCTTACAATCGGAAATGCGGCAGAGGCTAATTTAACGGGCGGGAACATTTCAGGCGGCGAAATTATACTGGCTGCCGCACAAGACAGCTTAAATGCAGGTATTTTAAATATATCTGGCAAAGATACAACAATTTCATCCGCTCTTTCAGGCGGCGGCACAATTAATAAAACCGAAGGCGGAAGGCTTGATTTAGAGGGCGCAGACGGTGCAAACGCAGAATTTACGGGCGAAATTAACGTATCAAACGACGGTACTCTTGCATTTGACCAAAACTCAACATTGAATAAAGATGCGAATATAAATTTAGACAATTCAACCTTTGATTTTGATTTAACGACCGGTGAAGATATAAGCCTGACAGATGACGGTTTTTCAACGGTAAATCTTACAAATTCTTCAACAATGAATGTGGATGGCACGGGGCTTAATCAGGATATTCAAATTCAAGTCGGAAACGGTTTTTGGACATCCGATAATAGGGGTAACACTCTTAATTTTGCAAACGCAAGTTATAATTTAATAAATAAACAAGGCGCAAGTGAAGCCGTAAACGACATCCTGACTTTTACAAGCGCAAACTTAACGCTGGAGGAAAATCAAACCTGGGAAAATAAAATTGCTCTTGATAATACAACGCTTGATTTATCAAACAAAAATGCGGGCGATACATATCATTTTAGCAATTTGAACGTCATTAATAATACAGAAAATAAACCAAACAACAATTTAACCGTTGACGTTGATTTTGTATACGTTGATAATCCGGAAGGCGAAAAAGATATTTTACCTTACGCAGATAAAATAATCGTTGATGAAGGTTCGGGGATTTTAGAATTAACCCAGGTCTTTATAACGGATGATAACGGCGGAATTGTAAACTATAAAGACGATGAAGGCAACGCAATTCCGATACAAATTATTAAAAACGTCGGAGAAAATGCGAGCGTTCAGCTTGAAACAAATGAAGATATCGAAATTTTAAGCTGGTCGACAAACGTTTATAAATACAGCATTAATTCCGCAATTTCGGATAAAGAGCAAGGGCTTATCGACAGTATCACGGTTGACCCGAACGGAGTTGCTTCAAGCGACACTTTAAGAGATTTAAACCACTATAAAGGAAACAGAGGTTTCAGCTTTGTTATTAAAGGCGAAGACGGTCAGGCGGTTGAAAACAAATATCAAATTTACAGAGACCTTGATACTACGGCGGCCGGCAATTTAACCGTTATAGGAAGAGTTGATGAAAACGGCAAAAGCATTTTATCGGGTAAATTAAAAGAACTTGTGATTGATGAAAATGACCAAAGATATGATGCACAAAACAGCACTTATACATATTTAGGGCCCGAACAGGCTGACGGACAAAGACCCGTTGTTGATACAGCAACGGTTAATAAAGAGCCGACATTAAAAGACGGCGAATATACCTTTGAAATCGGCGCTATGGATAGTGATAACCCAATTAAAGAAAACGGTTCGTTATTTGAACTTAAAAATGCAACAAATCTTAAAATAACGGATGTAAGCCTTGAAGACGCATACAGAGGCAAAACCGACACAATTAAAAACGGTTCTGCGATTTATGCAAATAATAATTCGGCAACGGTTGAATTAAATAATGTTGACTTTAAAAATAATACCGTATCAAGCGGTTCAGGCGGTGCCGTTGCAAATGAATTAAGCCAATCATTCCTGCTTGACGGTTCCGTTATAGCGGCAAACAAAGCTTCAGAAAACGGCGGAGCATTTTATAATACATCAAGCGGTGAAACAAAAATTCAAAATGCAACGTTTTACGGGAACAGCGCAGGCAGTCTTGGCGGTGCGATTTATACAAATGCCGATATGACAATTGTTAATTCCAATTTCGGTAAAGATACCAATAATGTTGATAATTTTAATTATATCGGATCGGAACCCGATAAAGTTGCAAATGATATTTATATTGATAAAAAAGCTAAATTAACTTTTGAAGTTAATGAAAATGCGGTAAATAAAACTTCAATCATTGCAAGCGGCATTATGGGAAGTGAAACTTCTTCGTTTATAAAAACGGGCACGGGCACTCTTAATTTAAGCGGAAACAATAAAGATTTTAAGGGTGATTTTATCCTTGCCGAATATGGCGGAAAAGTTTTATATAAAGCGGATTCTACCGGTGATTCATTTGTATCGGGGGATGTTTTAATAGGTCAAAGTTCCGCTTTAGAGATGGAAATTTCAAACAGCGCAGTAAGCGAAAGTATAACCCAAAATATAAATAACGTTTCAGGCACGGGCGAATTTATTAAAAGCGGTCAAGGCGCGCTTAATCTGGGCGGAGATAATTCAGGCTTCACCGGTACGGCGCAAATTAATGCGGGAAGTTTAAATTATCTTGCAGATAATAATACGGATAAGTACTTTTTGGGCGCAACAAAAATAAGCGAAAATGCGGAATTAAATTTAACGATTAATGAGGGAATTTCAAATAATGTAAATGAAATTTCGGGAGATGGAACCGTTAATAAATTTGAATCAGGCAAAGTTATTTTATCCGGAAATAACAGCGGATTTGAAGGAACTTTAAATATTAAGGAAGGAATTCTTGAATACAAAAATTCTGACGGCAATTCGCCCGAAGGCACAAGCTATATTTCAGGGGTAACAAATATGGCCAAAGGGTCAGTGTTTATTGCAAACACCGACGGTCTTAATTATGACTTTACAGATGAAATAAACAGTTCCTTTAAAGGTAAAGGCACCTTTATAAAAGAAGGTTTCGGAACGCTTAAATTATCGGGCGATCTTAAAGAATTAACGGGTGATGTTCAAATTCAAACGGGCAATTTAGAATTTATCAAAAATGAAGATAACGGTTATATAAATGGCGGCACATTTGTCGGCAGCGGAAACACCTTTATATATAATACAAACGGTAATAATGCTGAGTTAAGCAATAATATAAAAGGTGCAGGCAACTTCACAAAAGAAGGCAAAGGCACTTTAACCATAAAAGGCGATTACAGCAATTTAACAGGTGCTGCCACAATTTCGGAAGGTACTCTTAAATACATTCAAAATCAGGGTAAATATTTTGGCGGTCATACCAATGTTGATGAAAACGGTACATTAATTTTTGATACAAACGGAATTAATTCTGAAATTTCAAATATCACCCAATCAACGGAAATTGGCGGCACCTTCATAAAAGAAGGTGAAGGCACTTTAACTTTATCGGGTGCTAACGGTTCATTTGACGGCAAATCTTATATCGATGAAGGCACGCTTGCTTTTTCAAATCTTGACGGAAGCACATATTTTGCGGGTGCAACGCATATTAGTGAAAACGCTATTTTAGCCTATACAACGGGAGAATACGCTACATTAAGTAATTTTACGGGCGCAGGCACGATAAACAAAGACGGCTCCAATACTTTAGCAATATCTGATTATAATGTAGAGGGAAATAAATTTTCAGGTACGCTCAATGTAGAAGAAGGAAGCGCTATCGTTAATGCCGCAAGCGATGCGGATAAAAACTTTGATTTTAATATGACGGTAAATAACGGCAACCTTGTATATAATGCAGCTCAAAATCAAAATTATAATATAGGAACCGTTGATTCAAAAGTTTCATTCGGCGAAAATGTAAACGGTGCAACCATTACCTTTAACGGCGGCAATTATAATTTAGCGGGCGACATACAAAATGCGGTTGCGGTTAATAATATAACAAAATTTACCGATGCAACTTTAACGCTCGGCAGCAAAAATTATAACGGCAATTATAAATTATCGGGCGGCAATGTTGTTTTATCAGATGATAACGTATATTCTCATCATACGTTTAACAATTTAGAGGCTTTAAATACAAATCTTTCTTTGGATTTAGGATTTAAAAACCCTGCCGATGAAACAATGTATGATAAAATTACCGTAAATAGCGGCGATGCTTCATTTAACGTAATATCTGTTAATATGATACCGTCTGACGGCGAAAACAGTTCTGACGGCACGGCATCGGATAGCGGAGAAAATGAAACTTTAACATTTAACGTTTTAGGGGGAGAAGCTACCTTTAATTCAATCTATTCTTTAACAAGTTATGCAACGAATAAATATACATACGATGTAACTTATGAAAACGGGCAAAATATCGTATTTACAAAAACGGGAAATTCTGACAGCAACACTTTAAAACGCCAGAATATTAACGAAATTGATGATATCAGAGAATTTCAATTCGATAATGATATAACATTAAATAATCCTTATCTTTTGGATGAAGATTTAACGACAACCCATGAAGGCATATTTACCGTTTTAGGTTATAAAGATGATACGGCGGAAGAACCCGTTACAGTGATAGACGGCAGCAATGACCATTCGATGTTTGAAGTCGGCGATAACACTACGTTAAATGTTTCAGACATTCATTTTACAAATGCTAAAGCTTCTATGACCGATATTGAAGGCGAAGATAAATCATCAAAAGGTATCCACGGTTCAATCCTTGCTCTTACGGGCGGAAGCGCAACTCTTGATAATGTTAAGGCAACAAACAATGCCTCGGACGGCAAAGGCGGCGCAATTTATGTTAACGGCGGAAACTTAACCTTAAACGATATTTATTTTGAAAATAATACTCATAAATTAAGCGCCGATACCGAAATTGATAACGATATTTATGTTGAGGGCGGAAAAACCGTTAATATCACGGGCGACAGCACGGTTAAAAGCGGCTTGGCGGGCGAAGGCACCGTTAATACAAGCGGAAACTTTAATTTAGAAGGAAATAATAAAGATTTTAAAGGCACACTGCTTGTATCAAGCGGACAGGCAACTTTCACCCAAAACGAAGACGACACCTTTATTTCAGGCACAACGGAAATATCAAAAAATGCCGATGCAATAATTAATAATAATTATTCTGAAATTGAAGGCACCTTTAAAGGCGAAGGCAATTTAACAAAAGAAGGAAGTGAAAATCTTGTTCTTATAGGCGATAACAGCCTTATGACGGGAAATGTTACGGTTGAAGAAGGGCACATTGTCTTAAATACGGACGGCGCCGCATACTTTAGCGGAAACACCGAATTAAAGGATAACACGGGCATTATCGTTTCCGGTTCAAAAGACGCCGATTTATCAAATGTATCGGGAAGCGAAAATTCAACAGTTGAAAAATCGGGTTCGGGCAAATTAACCTTCGGCGGAAACGGAAAATATGAAGGTACCGTTAATATCCATGAAGGGGCGCTCGGCTTAAATTATAATTCAAATTATGCGATTGCAAACGCCAATTTTGCTTCGGGCACTTCATTAAATCTTCAAAATACCGTTGCGATTAATCAAAACGGACAGTGGACGACAAATCCCAATCCTTCCGGAATTGAAACCATTACATTTGATAATATTAATCTTGAAGGACCCGTTGATTTATTCCTTGATATAGATTTAAAACAGGGTGTTGCGGATAAAATTGCCGCAAATACGGTAGAGGGAAGCGGATATCTTGTTTTGGGATATGACGGAATAAATGCGGTAACAGACGCACTCAGAGATGATTCAAGCGTGCAGATTGCAACGGGCGCAATCACCGATTATATCAAACTTGAAGAAGAAGATATGAAAGTTATGGGTCCGATTGAAGAATATTTAATCGGATATGATGACGGCATGCTCAACTTCACAAAAACCGGCGGTAATCATCCCAAATATTCACAGGTTAACCCCGGCATCATGGCGGGTGCGGTTGCCGCACAAATGGGCGGATATCTTGTACAGTTAAATTCATACGATGAAGCGTTCAGAAATATGGATATGTATATGCTTATGACCAAAAAACAGCGTGAAGCAATGAAACACAGAAATAAATACGCTTATAACGGTTCATCGGGCATAATTTATGACGCTTCGATTTCAAGACATGAAAATAAATCGGGCTGGCTCAGACCTTTTGCAACATTTGAACAGGTTGACCTTGACGGCGGACCCGATGTTTCAAACGTTTCATACGGTTCATATTTCGGTATGGATTCCGAATTTATTGATCTCGGCCACGGATGGGACGGCGTTTGGAGCGCTTATGCGGGATATAACGGCTCTCACCAATCTTATGACGGTATCGGCATTTATCAAAACGGCGGTACACTGGGTGTTGTCGGTATGGCATATAAAGGCAACTTCTTTACAGGTTTAACCGTTAACGCAGGCGCAAGCGCAGGCAGAGCAAACGTTGATATGGGTTATGACGACTTTACGATGTTGATGAGCGGTGTTGCTTCAAAATCGGGTTATAACTTTGAATTGTTTGACGGCAAATTTATAATCCAGCCGAGCTATATGATGTCTTATTCATTCGTTAATATGTTTGATTATACAAGCGCTCAAGGTGCAAGAGTAACGTCTGATCCTTTGCATGCAATTCATATTGAACCCGGCATTAAATTTATCGGAAACCTCAAAAACGGCTGGCAGCCTTATGCGGGCATTTCAATGATTTGGAATGTTATGGATAAGACAAGATTTATGGCAAATGAAGTTTATCTGCCCGAATTATCAATTAAACCGTTTGTTAAATACGGCGTGGGCTTGAGAAAATCCTGGGGAGAAAGATTTACGGGCTACTTGCAGACATATATTACAAACGGCGGAAGAAACGGTGTAGGTTTGCAGGCAGGCTTTAACTGGGCATTGGGAAAACCCGTTGTCAGAGAAAGACAGGCATTCGGCATAACACCGAGCGTTGAGAGCGTAAAATTTGCAAAGAAAACAAAATAAATTAAATTAAATTAAATAATAAAAAAAGGGGGGTATTAAGCCCCCCTTTTTATCTTATTATCTATTTTATAAAATCCGCAATTATTAATTTTTTGTTAATAATTAAGAGAATTTGAAAATTTGAATATAAGATTGTCTTATCAGATAAAGTCTATCTATTTTAAAGGAGGATATTATGACAATTAAACCGTTAGGCGACAGGGTCGTTCTTAAAGTTATTGATGATGTACAGCAAACACAGGGCGGAATTTTTATTCCCGATTCCGCTAAAGAAAAACCCCAAAAAGGGGAAGTTGTAGCTGTCGGACCCGGAAAAACAATGGATTCGGGCGAAAGAGAACCCTTGGACGTTAAAGTCGGAGATAAAGTTTTATATGCAAAATATGCAGGAACAGACGTTAAAATGGACGGCGTCGAGTATAAAATTTTATCCGTTAAAGATGTATTGGCTGTCATTGAATAATTAAAGTAAGGAGTGAATAAAAATGGCTAAAAAAATTATATTTGATGCGGAAGCCCGTGAAGCTCTTTTAAGAGGCGTTAATGAAGTGGCGGATGCCGTTAAAGTTACACTGGGACCCAAAGGCAGAAACGTTATTCTCGGTAAAAAATACGGTTCTCCCCAAATTGTAAACGACGGTGTTACGATTGCAAAAGAAATTGAACTTCAAAACCCGCTTGAAAATGCCGGTGCTCAATTGTTAAAAGATGTTTCATCAAAAACAAACGATGTTGCAGGCGACGGCACAACAACGGCAAGCGTTTTGGCGCAGGCAATTTTCAAAGAAGGTTTGAAAAACTTAACCGCAGGCGCAAACCCTCTCGGCATTAAAAGAGGTATTGAACAGGCGGTTGAATATTCGGTTAAAGAAATCAAAGAAATGTCAAAATCCGTAGATTCAAAAGAAATGAGAGCACAGGTTGCAACCGTTTCTGCCGGAAACAATGAATTTATCGGAAACTTAATCGCCGATTGTATGGAAGCGGTAGGCACAGACGGTGTTATCACGGTTGAAGAATCAAAAACTTTCGGAACAGATAAAAAAGTTGTTGAAGGTATGCAGTTTGATAAAGGCTACATTTCGCCTTATTTTATAACCGATGCCGAAAGAATGGAAGCCGTTTTGGATGATGCTTACGTTCTTTGCGTTAATAAAAAAATCAATTTGATTGCCGATTTGGTTCCCATTTTGGAACAAGTTGCAAGAGACGGTAAATCATTGTTATTAATTGCCGAAGATGTTGAAGGCGAAGCTCTTGCAACATTGGTTGTTAACACAATGAGAAAAGTTTTAAGAGCGGTTGCGGTTAAAGCCCCCGGATTCGGCGACAGAAGAAAAGCAATGCTTGAAGATATCGCAATTTTAACGGGCGGTCAAATGTTTACCGAAGAACTCGGTATTAAACTTGAAAATGTTACCGTTCAAATGCTCGGCCGTGCAAGAAGAGTTACCGTTACAAAAGACGAAACAACAATCGTTGTCGGCGATGAAACAAAAGCAGCGGTTGCAGAAAGAGTTAACCTTCTTAAAAAACAAATCGAAGCATCGGATTCCGAGTATGACAAAGAAAAACTTCAGGAAAGAATTGCTAAATTATCGGGCGGTGTTGCCGTTATTGAAGTCGGCGCCGCAAGCGAAGTTGAATTAAAAGAAAAGAAATTAAGAATTGAAGACGCTCTTAATGCTACCCGTGCAGCTCAGGAAGAAGGCATAGTCCCCGGCGGCGGCGTTGCACTTGTCAGAGTTCAGCAAATGCTTGAAAAAGAACTTGAAACAAGACATTTTGCAACGGATGATGAAAAAATCGGCTTTAAGATTTTAACCGCCGCACTTGATATTCCTTTGAAAACAATTGCCAACAACTCGGGCGCCAAAGGCGATGTTGTGGTTGATGCGGTAAGAAAAGAAAAAGGCTCATTCGGATATGACGCATTAAATAATAAATTCTGCGATATGTTTACTTCAGGCGTTGTTGACCCTGCCAAGGTTACAAGATCGGCTCTTGAAAATGCGGCAAGCGTTGCTTCAATGCTTCTTACAACTGAAGCTGCGGTTGTTGACATCCCCGAAGAAACAAAACCCGCAATGCCCGATATGTCAGGCATGGGCGGCGGCATGGGAATGATGTAATTTTTTAAAAATACATATACCTTAAAAAGATTGGATAAAATTTTATCCAATCTTTTTTTATAAAATTCAAATAAAAAGACCCGAATATATTTTTATTCGGGTCTTTTGTTATGGTAAAATTTTTTAAAAAGGTTATTTTATGTATTTTAAATACGGGAAAAAAGAAAAAGATTATCTGAAATCAAAAGATAAAATTTTAGGCGCTTATATTGATAAAATCGGAACAATAAAAAGAGAAACCGACCCCGATATTTTTTATTCTCTTGTTCACTGTATAACGGGCCAGCAGATTTCAACAAAAGCGCATGTTTCAATATGGAAAAGAATGAATGAAGGCTTAATTAAAATTACGCCGGATACGATAATAAAAGCGGGTGTTGATAAAATAAAAGCATTCGGCATTTCATATAAAAAAGCGGGATATATTTTTGAACTTGCAATGAAAGTCAAAAATAAAGAATTGGACCTTGATAAATTGTATGATAAGCCGACGGATATTATTATAAAAGAATTAACCGCACAAAGGGGAATAGGCATTTGGAGCGCCGAGATGGTTTTGTTATTCTGTCTTCAGAGAGGGGATGTTTTAAGTTATAAGGATTTAGGCATACAAAGAGGAATAAAAATTTTATACGGGGTTGATATCGTAAAAAAAGAATTTTTTGAAGAGTTAAAAGAAAAATGGACGCCTTATTTAAGCGTTGCAAGCCTTTATCTTTGGGAAGCGGCGGGAACAAATGTATAAAAGTTTTTATTTTTCGCCTTTGGGGAAAATTGTTCTTCTTGAAGAAAATAATTATTTAACCAACCTTTATTTTGAGGGGCAGAAGAAATTTGAGCCTGAAATAAAAGATATAAAAGAAAAAGATTTAAAAATTTTTAAAGAGACCAAAAAATGGCTTGATTGTTATTTTAGAGGAGAAATCCCGGATTATACCCCCGAACTTTTATTAAAAGGAACGGAATTTCAGCTTGAAGTCTGGGAGCTATTAAAAAATATTCAATACGGAAAAATAACAACATATAAAGAAATTGCACAAACAATCGCAAAAAAAAGAGGAATTAAAAAAATGTCCGCTCAAGCCATTGGCGGTGCAATTTCAAAAAATCCCGTCGCAATTATTATTCCATGCCACAGAGTTATTGCGCAAAACGGCTCTTTAACGGGATATGCGGGCGGAATTAAAAGAAAAGAAGAATTGTTAAAAATTGAAAAGAGCTTATTAATCTAAAAAATAATTTTTATAGTATTATTTATTGTATGAAATTAGTTTGCAGAGCAGTTTTCTTATTTTTTGTATTTATTTCGATTTTAATAAATACAACTTTTGCAAACGAATATAATTTTTATAAAGCTCCGTTTTCGGGCGCTTATATGTATAGCGCCGATTATTTGAATGAAGATATTATCAACAATGAAAACAACAAACCTCTTTCAAATTTAACAAACAGAGATTCAAGGCTGGTATCGGGCAGCATTAAAGATGAAAATTGTGCAAATTTTCCTTTAAATATCCATGCCGTTATTAAAAATACGCAGATAGAAAAGCTTTTTTATCATACATATTTTAAAACGAATTTAAAAGACAACAATAAAAAACATTTTATTGCGCTTTTATCGCAGGTTTTTCCCCAGGCTCCGTAATTATTCCTTTATTTAAAAAGTGAATAAAATTAAAATTTAAAGGAGTAAAAAATGGATATGGAAAAATTTATGCCGCTTTTTTATGACGGCATGGTTGTAACATTGGTCGGGATGTTTGTCGTAATGGTGTTTTTAACCGTTATGATATGGGTTATAGATTTTACACAGGTAATTGTAAGATATATAAACAAAAAATTTCCCGTTGAAGTTAAAGATGAAACAGCCAAAAAATCAAAACAACAAACAAATGACACGGAAGACATTGCGGTTGCAATTGCTGCCGCATTAAGTTATCAATCAAAGGCATAAGGGGAGAAAAAAATGGAATTTATACATGAATATGTTACCGCTCACAACCTTATGATTTCATCCTGGATTTTAATTATAGCGTATTTCTTTATTGCGCTTGATAAAATTCCTAAAGTAACGATTGCGCTTTTTGGCGGCGCAATAACAATCCTTTTGGGGCTTGTGAGCCAGACAAAATCAATTGACGGACTTATCAATCAGGGATATTTTATAAACTATGTTGATTTTAACGTTATATTCCTGCTTGTTTCAATGATGATAATTGTATTAATTACTACAAAAAGCGGGGTGTTTAATTATGCCGCAAATGCGCTTTTAAAATTAACAAAAGGGCACCCGATTAAAGTTCTTATAACGTTAGGGTTTTTTACCGCTTTTGTAAGCGCATTTCTTGATAACGTTACAACGGTTATACTTGTTATGCCGATTACGTTTTCAATTTGCAAAAAACTTGATATTAACCCGATTCCTTATCTTTTATGCGAAGTTATGGCTTCAAATATCGGCGGAACGGCAACATTAATCGGCGACCCGCCGAATATCATTATAGGAAGCACGGGCGGTCTTACTTTTATGGACTTTATAAAAGAATTAACCCCCGGTGTTGCCGTAATTTTAGTTGCGGTAATGATATTTTACGTGCTTTGCTTTAGAAAAGTGCTTGTTACGACAAAAGAAAAAATGGATGAGGTTTCAAAAATCGATAATTCAAACTCAATAACCGATTTTAACTTAATGCTCCGTTCAACAACGGTTCTTGTTCTTGTTATTATAGGTTTTATGCTTCATGATGCGATTCATGTTGAAACAAGCATTATAGCAATGCTCGGCGCTTGTATTTTATTGTTTTTTGAAAAGCCGACCGAAATTCTGAAAGAAGTTGAATGGAATACCATATTCTTCTTTATCGGTTTATTTATTATAATAGGCGGGCTTGAAGCGTCCGGCGGAATAAAGCTTATGGCCGAATGGGTTTTAAATGTAACGGACGGCAACCAGAGCGCAACCGCTATGATTATTTTATGGGCGTCGGGTATAATTTCAGGGTTTATTGATAATATCCCCTATACCGCTACGATGGCGCCGATGATTTTGGAAATCGAAAAAGCAACAAGCGTAGATTATGCTTATCCTCTTTGGTGGGCATTGTCTTTGGGGGCTTGTCTCGGCGGCAACTTAACCATAATAGGAGCGGCAGCTAACGTTATCGTAAGTGAAAATGCGGCTAAAGCCGGTTATAAAATTCCTTTTATGAGGTTTATGAAATACGGGGTCGGAGTTGTTCTGATTTCTTTAATCATAAGCACCGCTTATATTTATATAAGATTTTTAAAATAAATTAAAGGGGGATTAAATCCCCCTTTTAATTATTCAATTCTTTTAAAATTCTGTCCAGTGAAGCTTTTTTGGATAAATCCCATTCTCTTTTGGTTAATCTTATAACTTTAAAACCGCACCTTTCCAACAGCGATTGTTTTTTCATGTTTGAATATTTGGAAGATATTTTATCGATAACGCCGTCAAGTTCAATTACCGTTTTATCAATTACCAAATCGGCATTAACGCCCCCGATTTCCAATCCGGATAAGATTTTTTTATCCGGTATAACAGCGGTTAATTCACCCCAGACTTCTTTTTCAAAGTCATTTTTGAATTGAATTTTATCTTTTGTTTCAAAAGCTTTTTTAGCGTTTTGCACATATTCGACATAATCTCTTAAAAGCCCTTCGGGAATTGTGTTGGGCGCTTTTGATAAAAAGTTTATGATTTTTTTTCTTGCTCTTGTAATTGCAACGTTAAAGAGATTGGGTTTTTGCAAAAACGTTAAAGACTGTGAGCGGGAATTATCCGCAATTGCCCATGACATAAGCATAATGTCTTTTTCATCGCCCTGAAACGTGTGGGCGGTTCCTATTTCGATTGAATGTTTTTGTATTGTTTCAAGCGAAAACATCTGCAATACATCTTTTTTAATTAAATCAACCTGACCTCTGAAGGGCGATAAAATTCCTATTGAAGTCGGATTATCGGGATTTTTTTCTTCGTCTTCCGATATAATATCACGCATTTTTTTAATAACGGCTTCGGCTTCAATTGTGTTTCTTGTTATATCGATATCAACTTTGCCGTCGGGCACCACTATGAGTTCAACGGGGCAATAGTTTTCGGGCGTCATTTTCATTACTTTAATTCTTCCGCCGTAAAATTCTTTGCTTGAAAATTCGATAACGGGGCGCGGGCTTCTGAAATGTTCGTCCAACAATACGGGCGTTGTTGAATAATAATTTGCCAAATCGAACATTGAATTTGTTCTGAAGCGCCACATTAACTGATATTTATCATCAATATTATACTGGTTTAAAAACGATTGTTCTTTTGCTTTTTCCAAAAACGATAAATGCGGAAGCTGTTTATCATCACCCACAATAACCGCTTTTTTGGCACGGTATAAAATCGGAAAACAGCTTGCTATGTCGCACTGGCTTGCTTCATCTATTATAACAACGTCAAATAGCGCAGGTTTTAAGGGAAGCGAATTTGAAATTGCATAAGTTGTTGTGCACCAGCAGGGAAACGCATTTAAAAGCGGTTTAAAATCTTCGTTTTCAAGCAGACGGTTTTGAAGCATTGCTTTTTTGCTTACAAGAGATTTTGAATGAATCATTAATCTTCTTCTTTTGTTTTGATCCGACAAAAGCTCTTTTAAGGCGGTTCTTCTTTTATTTCTTAAAATTTCGACCGCAAGTTTTTTTTGTTTTCCTTTCAGAAGTTTAATTTTATTTAAAAGCTGGTGAAGATTGCCCGTTGCCATTATTTCATCTTCAATTTCTCTTGCTTTTGCGCTTAATTTTTCAATATCAAGTTCAATATCAAGCCTCTGTGCCAAGTCTTGCACTTTGAAAGCTTTTTTTAAGTTAAGAATTTTTTTGATTTTTCTTAAATTTAAAAAGATTAAAATTTTAGTGATGAAATTTGTATTTTTATTTAAATTGTTTTTTAATTTTTCAAGCGATTTTTTTAAAGTTTCGATTTCTTTTGTCGTAAGTTCATTTTTTACGTATCTTAATTCGCCGATTGAACCTTCGGATTGTTTTATTTCGATGTCTGCTTCTTCATATTTTTCTTCAAGACGGATGATTTTTTCACATAAATTTTCAAGACGTTTAATTTCATCCAGAAGTTCTTTCATATCTTTGGTATCAACCAAAATCGAATCCATGTAATCGTCCGTATTTAATTCAACTTTGTTTGATAATAAATCTTCCAATTGAAAACAAAGTTGTTTTTGATAATTGGCTCTCCCCGCCCGAAGCGCAAGATAGGGCGCATCCATTTCATTTAATCTTTCCGCAACGACATCAACCGCTTTATCCATGCGTGAAGCCACAAGAACGGTTTTATTGTTTGCGATTAGGTGGGAAACAAGGTTTACTATTGTCTGGCTTTTGCCGGTTCCCGGAGGTCCGTATACTGCAAGAAAGTCATTGTTTTCAATTTTTCTTATTACATCTTCCTGCGAATCGCTTAATGAAAGCGGAGTTACGGGAAAGAAATCCGTTTTTATGTTTTCTTTTACTTTTAAGTCTTTTTTTGTCTGGTTATTATATTCATCCAAAATCGTTCCCAGAGCCGTTTCTTTTATAATGCCTGCGGGCTTTTCCGATATTTGGGTTAATTCATGCAAAACGCCTGCCGTTACCGTCGGGCGCTTTGTTAAAATGACGGATTGAAGTCTTTTTAAAATTAATTTATCAAGGTTTACTTTAGGTTTTTGTTTTATAACGTCAATTGAATCCAATTCGTCAAAATTAAATTCATCAAGGCTTTCAATCGTATTTGAATAAAAGTCTTCATCGGTTTGGTGCAATTGTTCATTTGCCAGTCCCGTTGTTTCGATTTCAACATCGGGGATTAGAGATTTTAAGGTCGATAAAAATATTTCAAGCTTTTCTTCATTCAAAGGTAATTCGGGCACAACGTCAATTAACCCTTGAAGCATTGCATCAATTTCATCTTCATCATCTTTTCTCATTAACTGTGCAAGAGCACCGGTGTTTAGAGATAAGGTTTCTTCCTGAATTAATAATTTTAAATTTTTCCCTTCACGCTCTATTTTGCAGGGAGAATATAAAATAGGCGTTAAAAATTCATTATTCTTTTTTGCTCTGCCGTTTTTTCCGATTAAGAAAAGGTAGCCGTATAAAAGATATTTTTCTTTTTGGCTTACTTCGGCCTGAATCATAAGCTCCGTTAAATAAGGGTTTTCGCCGCTTATTATAAGAGGCTTGTCATAGTTTGAAAAAAGTTCTTCTTCTCCTTCCAAAAAAACCCATTTGTTTTCTTTATCGCCTTTAAGGTTTCTGAACGTTGAGCTTTGAACTTCTTCTCTTATACAATCATGCAGATATTGGGAAATTCTTTTGATAAAATTTCCCATAAAAACTTTGTTGACGGCTTTCGGTATTGTTTCTAGCATAAGTATAATTATACTCTCAATGGTTTTTAATTGCGCTCAACCAAATGATTGATTAATCACAAAGAAGTTTATCTGCCAGCGGCGAAATAACGGTTCCGTTCAGCGTTTTATTTACTTCTTTTAATTTGTTTGCAATAATTTCCATTTCATCTGTCCAGACAAAATTTTCTTTAACGTATTTTTCGCCTTCAAGAAAGCTTTTTGACATCTGGACTCTTATAATCGTATTTAACATTTTTTTGGCCGCAGGAACAACTTTATCAATGTTGACAAAGATTTTATTTTCTTTTGTAAGATTGTATGCGCCTTCCTTAAAAAGAAAGTAATTCTGCATAACGGTTCTTACCCTGTGGGCTTGTGAAAATTCGGGTTTTGATTTTAAGAAACAATCGGCAACAAAAGTTACTATAATTTGCGTTCTTTGTTCTTTTGTGTAATATCCCAGTTCCTTTAACAAGTCAACAAAAGCAAGCGATGCCATATCGGCTTTATTTTCTTCAATTATGCTTGTATATTTTCCGAGCGCTTCCGTTCCTTTGTTGGGGCCTAATGAATGAGCGTTTTCATGGCCTATCGTAAACCAGTGGTCGGCTTCGTCAAGATAGTATTTATGCTGTGATTTATCAAGCGTTGCGTCAAGTCTTTTTTGAAGTTTAACGGGGTCAAGCGTTCTTATTTGTCTGTGGTAAACGTTTCTTCTTCCGCCCCCCATTTTAATTGATAATTTATCGTTATTCGGAAGATTTTCGGCTAAGGTTATTCCCCCCCTGAATTCGCCGACGTTTCCCGTTATTGCAACCAAATCAACGTCAACCATTGTTTGTTTGTTGTCGTTATGCCCTATATTTTGCTCGTATTCATCCTTATATGGCATATTTGAAGCTAAAATCGGAAGATAGTCTTTTATTTTTAAAAGTGCTTCCGTTCCTTTTTTGTTTATTATTCCGACTCTGCCTCCCAGAAAATCTTTTGATACGGGTTCAATTTCATATTTTTTCAACAATTTATGAAGTTCATCATTTTCATAAACCGTTTCTGTCATCTCATCCTGATAATTTTCTCTTGTTATTGTAAATTCTAAGGGAGTATCCTGTAATTGAGCCCATTTTATATCCGCATAAGCGTCTAAAACGGGATCCGCTTTTTTAAGGGCTTCGGCCTGTAATTTTAAGTATTCGTTAAAATCTTTGTCGGTTGAAACTTCGCTTGCAAGGATTAATTCTTCCGCCATTAAGGCAAAATCATCTTTAAAATAGTCGATATAATCAATTGCGGTTAATTCATTATCTTTTCTTTCGATAACGCTTCTTTGGTTTAAGATTTTTTTAACTTCGTCAATTTTATTTTCATTAAGCATTTTAATTAAAATTTTATGAAATTCTTCAACGGTTAAATCTTCGGGGTAGAGACCCTTTTGGGGAAGTTCTTTTATGTTTTTTGCCAGACTTATTTTGTTGCTTTCGGTATCAATTGCGCAAATTCCTTTTTGTGCGTCGTATAGAATTTTTGTTAATTTTGCTTCTTTGTTTCCTTTTTTAATTTCGTCTTCAAGCCAGTTTTTAAAAGGAATATTTTCTCTGTTATCCAAAATCGTATTTATTTTTTCCAAAATATATGCCGCTTTTACAAGATGTTTCAGGGCAATTTTATCGTTATTGTCCAATTCAAGATATTCTTTTGAATTTTCGGATAACATCTTTTTTTCGGTTAAATATTCTTTATTTGTTCTTTTTTCAAGTTCTTCCAAACTTAAATTTAATTCAAAATTTGTCATCGTTTATTCCTTTTATTTTTGAAGCCACTTTTTAAAGAAATTCATTCCCGCATTTGAACTTTTTTCCGGGTGAAACTGGACTGCCGTTATATTTTTATATTGTACGCTTGATGTATAATCAATGTGATAATTTCCGTATGAACTTATTATATCTTTATTTTCGGGTGATACATAATAAGAATTTACAAAATAAAAATATTCATTATCCAAAAGAGTATTATTTTTTGTTGTTTTAATTTCCGCCCAGCCTATCTGCGGGGTTTTGCCTTTTTTAAATTTTAAGACTTCGCCTTTGAATATCTTAAGCCCTTCAATATTCGGCGCTTCTTCCGATTTTTCAAACAAAACCTGAAGCCCGAGGCAAATGCCCAAAAATTCTTTTTTCCCCGCACAGAGGTCTTGAATAAATGATATCATATCTTTTGATTTTAATTTATTCATCGCCTGTTCAAAGTGCCCCTGCCCGGGGAAAATAATTTTATCCGAGTTTTTGATTTTTTCTTTATCGGGCGTTATTAGATAATTACAGCCCAAATGTTCGAGCATATTTGCAATGCTTTTAACGTTTCCCGCTTCATAATCTATTATTGCGATTTTTTGTTTATTAATATTGGAATCCGTCAATTTTCATTCTTTCAATTACGGTATCGAGATTTTCTTCCGATGTTGTTACCGATATTCTTACATAACCTTTGCCTAAATCGCCGAAGGCAATCCCCGGGACCACAACAACGCCCGATTTTTCAAGAAGGTCATCGGCAAATTTTTTGGAGTCGCCGTTGTATCTTTCGGGGATTTTTACCCATAGATAAAATGCGGCTTTGGGCATTTTGACGTTGTATCCGAGTTCGTTTAACCCGTTAACGAATTTTTGGATTTTATGTTTGAATTTTTCGTTCGCTTCTTTTATGTATTCATCGCCTTCCGTTGAGTCAAGCAGCTTTGCGCCGGTTAATTGGAGCGCTTTAAAAATGCCCGTATCAATTGAGGATTTTAATTTGCCAAACATTGAAACGACGGTTGAATTTCCGCAAACAAAACCCAATCTCCAGCCCGTCATAGCGTAGGGTTTTGAGAAGCTGTGAAATTCAACGGCAATATCTTTTGCGCCCTTGCATTCAAGAATGCTGTGGGGTTTATCCTTTTCATCAAAATAAATTTCACAGTAAGCGTTATCAGAGATAAGAATAATATTATGTTTTAAGCAAAAATCAACGCAATGCTGCATATATTCTAAAGTACAGGTGGCGCCGAGAGGGTTATTGGGGTAATTTATAATCAGCGCTTTTATTTTATCGGGGTTATAGCCTTTTTTAACAAGCTTGTCGTATTCTTCATCCAAATTCGGCTGATAGTTATTTTCTTCCATGAGGCTTATACCGTAGCATAAACCCCCCGACACTTTTACCATTTCTTTGTATGAGGCATACCCCGGATTCGGGCACAAGATTATATCTTTTTCTTTTTCAATTGTTGTCGGGTTGCACAAACCTCTTATCAGGTTTGCAATACCTTCTTTTGAACCTATGAGAGAAAAAATTTCATCTTTCGGGCAAACATCAACGTTAAATCTTTTTTTCATTCTTCTTGCAACCGCTTCAAGGAAATATTTTTCGCCTTTGGGGGTTGAATATGTATGAATGGAAGGATCGTCCAAAACACTTTTTAAAGTGTCAATTGCAAATTCGGGCACCATATCAACGGGAGCCCCCATAGACATTGCAATCGGTTTTCTTTCTTTTTTGATTAATTCATCCGTTAATTCCAATTGTCTTTGTTTAATTTGAAACATAATATAAGTTTCAAGATTTTGTATATAGTCGTTAAATTTTGCTTTTAATTTTAAATTTTCTTGTGCCATTTTTTAATTCCTTATGTTTTAAAAATCGTAATCAGGTATAATAAACTGTCTTTCATCGGCGTCTTTAAGCGAATATTTTGAATAAATTTTATATGAAAGTTCTTTTGAATCGTTAACGAAATCTTTTGATAAATATTTTAAATACGTTTCGTTTAATTCACCCGAATAATTGCCTAAAGTTTTTGAATAAAGAGTTAGCAGTTCTTTATTTGACCCGCCTGCGTATGCTTTTGTTTTGGCGTCGGTGCCGGAGGGTCTTATTTCAATGAATTTGTCGTCAAAATCAAGATAAGTTCCGTCGCCGACGAATTTAACCGCAATAAGGTTTGAAAAATCAAGTTCTTTAAATGTTGAAGATAAAATTTCTTTAACATTTTCAAGAGTCAATTTATTTTCCAAAAGCCCGATTGCAAGCGCAAGATAAAAGACATCGTTTTTGGTTCTTTTTGCTTCGCCTTCAAGTTTTGCAAGCTTTAATTTATCAATATCGGGTTCCGATTCGTTATAGTATGCTATATCATCCCTTACATCGAATTTTGCAATGATATTGTTGTTTTTATAAACGTTTTCAAGGTGTTTATATAAAGGAACATCAATTGAAGCAATTAGCCCCGATGCTGCAATAATAGCTTCGGTTGCGCTTTTTTCGCGCATAGACAGCGCTTTTCTTTTTGAATTTGATTCTATAATATCATTTGAACCTATAATCATTCCGCCCGATTCTTCGCCTCCGAATATCATTCTCGGGGAAGAGCCCAAATGAATTTCATTATTAAAGATATCGTTTATTATAATATCTTTAACTCCTTTTTCCATTTGATATTCGGTTTTTTTAACGACGCTTGCGATTTCTTTAAAGCCGACGGGGGTGTTTATAACTTCAACATTGTTATTTTTTGCCCATTCATCCCAGCTTTTTGAACTTGCGGTTGTTTTTACCATAAAGCGTTTGTGGTCGTTGAATTTGCCAGTTTTTTTAAGTTCTTCTTTAACAAAATCCATAATCATCAAAAATGCCTGATTGGCGGAGAAAATGCATAAAATTCTGTTTTCATCCAGTTTTGTATAGTCAACGCCCGCTTCTTTTACTTCTTTTTCGTTTTTAATATCTTCAATTTGAACAACAGACAATCTGTCATGGTCGGGGTCCGTTATTAATGAGACGGTGCCTTTGGGATAATTTTTTAATTTTTCTTCGTAGTGAAGAGAATCTATGACGGGAAAATATGTTTCACCTTTATCGTTTTTGGATGTTACCGTTATATCCAATGACCAATCATAGAATGAACCGTTTTTAATATCTTTTCCGATTGAATGGAAGAAGGGGTCTTCTTCAACGTTCAGCCATGTGTATGTTTTATCAATGTTTAATTTTGACAAAATTTTGTTTAACGTGCGGTAAGCTGCACCTCCGACGGAATCAATCACGATTTTTTTATCAAAATTTCTTATTTTATTTAATATATTATCAAGCGCAACGGTGGATTTTAAATATTCAACGTATAAATCAATTCCGTTGTTGATTTTATCCATATATTTTTCATCAATTAAAGAATCATTACTTGCCGAGAATTCAATTTTATAGAAGCCTTTTTCATTGACTTCATTTAAAATTTCTTCCATTTTATTTACAAATTCCATGCTCTCATCCGGCAAAAACTGGGAGCCTTGGTTGTTTAAGTCTTTTGTGGCGTTTTTAACCGAGATGCCGTGGGAGCTTGTAATATATTCTGCCCCGACCAAATCCAATTTAAATGCCAGAAACGAAGCAAGCCAGATGGGGATTGTTTCTCTGTTTTTGGGAACAAGAGTTTTAATTCCCGCATTTGCCTGTATTCTTGCGATTAAATCAAGATAAATTTTTGAATTGTATCTTACTTCACAGCCTGCCAATTTTGTGAGTTTTTTATCTTTGTATTTTTCTTTTAAAACAAGCGCTTTAGCGAGTGTCGCAAGAGTAATTCCTATTGTGTTAATCGGAAATCTTGTATCATGCGGATATAAGATGTTTTGAGGGCCTCTGATACCTGCCGTTGAAACAAGCGCCTCTTTTTTGTAGTTTTCAAACCAGCTTTTTAAATTTAATTTTTCCGCCAGTTCTTTTGTTAAAATAAATTCAATTTTATCTTTGCTTGTATAGTTAAAAACTTTGTCATTTTTTATATAATCGGGAGTATTTTTTTCAACTCCGTCTTTTAATAATTGCTCCAAACTGTTCAAAATGTTAACTCCATTATATTTACGGGTGTAATTATACCACAAATATAAAACCCTTATACAAACACTGTATTTTATTTGCTTTTTATGATAAAGTTCATATGGAAAGGTAGAAATTTGGAGTTTTTATGTCTTCCTGCAAGCTTGCAATCGTTATTCCCTGTTACAACGAAGAAGAGTCTTTGCCTGTATGTCTGAAAGCTGTTTGGAATCAGATAAATTCTTTAATTGATAATAATAAAATTTCAGATGACAGCTTCATTTTTTTAATTGATGACGGCTCAACGGATAAAACCTGGGAGCTGATGGAAAAAGCCCATGAATTATCCGGCGGCAAAGTTAAGGCAATTAAATTTACAAGAAATTTCGGAAACCAAAACGCTATTTTTGCGGGACTTAAAGCAATGAAACATTTTAATGTCGATGCGGCGATTACGATTGATGCGGACCTGCAGCAGGATGAAACCAAGATTGAAGAATTTGTCGAAAAATATAAAGAAGGATACGATATCGTTGCGGGCGTCAGGGAAAATAACGACGAATATACCTTTTGTAAGAAAATTACATCGGAGCTTTTTTATAAGTTAATTAACTGGCTCGGCGTTAAAATTAAGCCCAATCACTCCGAATTCAGGCTTATAAGTTCACGAGCATTGAATATGATTGATATGTACAGGGAGAATAATCTTTTTTTAAGGGGGCTGTTCTATGAATTGGGTTTAAAGACAGCCTATGTTAACTATGAAATAAAAGAAAGAGAATTCGGAAAATCCAAATTTTCAATCTCAAAATTAATAAAGCTCGCTTCAACGGGCATTGTTTCATACAGCACAAAACCTTTAAGAATAATATTTTTTCTGGGGCTTATTGTTGCCATTATAAGTTTTTTAATGTGGGTTGTAACAATTTTTGTTGAAGTAATTTTAAATCATGATATAAGGGCGATTGAGCCTTTTGAAATTTGGGAATCTTTTATATCGGGCGTGCAGATTTTATCTATCGGCATAATAGGCGAATATATAGGACAAATTTTAATTGAAGTAAAAGACAGGCCCCGTTTTTTAATTGATAAAAAGCTTTTTTAAATTATTTTTTAGGGAAAAATAATCTTCTTGCGTTTATTTCCGTTATCATTTTTGAACCGTCGGGTGCGTATTCGTAAGTTTTTGTTGCAACTTTTCCGATTTCATTGGGAGCGGAAGCTTTTTTAAATTCTCTTATTGAAGTTTGAATAAGACCGTCTGTATATTCAAGAGTGGTATTTGCTTCTTTTCCTTTTATAAAAATTTTTCCCGTGTAATTTGAACCGTCTTTTAATTTGGCTGTACCTTTATCAAAAAAGCCCTTGTTTTTAAATTTGGATAAAGTTAAGGTATCATCGGGGAGTTTATTTTTCTTTGCAAGCGCAATTCCCGCCAGGGCAACCGTTGCGGTGCAGGCAAGGGCAAGAGCCAATTTTTTTGAATCAAAAGATTTTTTATCGTTTGTTTTTTTATCCGGCAAATTTTCTGCCGTTTTGGCGGAAGATAAAAAAGAAACATTATTATTTATTGATGATACTTTAAGCATATTTAATCAACACCCGTCAAAAAAATTTTTTGCGCTAATTGATTATACAATAAAAATTTGTGTTAGCATAGATATATGGTTAAATTTGAAATTGCAGACAAAGATAAAATTAAGCTTTTAGCTTCAATTGCGGATGAAATATGGCATGAGTACTGGCCTTTTTTATTATCAAAAGAACAGATTGATTATATGGTTGAAATTTTTCAATCGGAAGCGGCCATAAAAAAACAGATAGATTTTGAACATTATAACTATTATTTTATTAAAAACGATGATGAAACGGCGGGATATTTCGGAATTTCATTTAAAGAAGATTATTTGTTTTTATCAAAGCTCTATATTAAAAAAGATTACAGACACAAAGGCATCGGAAAAGAAGCGTTTTTAAAAATAATCGATATTGCAAAAGAAAAAAAATATAAAAAGATAAGATTAACCGTTAACAAAAATAATAAAAATACAATAAACGCTTATTTAAAGTACGGTCTTAAGATTGCTTATGAGGATATAACCGATATCGGACACGGTTTTGTGATGGATGATTACATTATGGATTATGCGCTTTGAGCGGCGCCGTCTTCCGCATCTTTTAATCCGCCTTTAATCATTCTGAAGGGTTCTTTGTTCCTTGAGATTATATCTCCGTCGTCATCATATCTGTATATTGTGTCGGTTACTTGTTTTCCGTGTTGGTCTACGCTTATGTTTTGACTGCAGGATATGGGGTTTCCCGCATTGTTATAGATATATCTTCTTCCTATATATTTTTCGCTTCCTTTTTCAAGAATATCGTTTTCGGACAATACGAGCCTGTCGCCGTTATAAACATATCTTTCCAAAATATTGCCGTTTTTTTCTTTCGCATATTCGGTGATTTTTGTTTTCGGGTTAAACGAAATGTTTTGCGCCTGAATATCAAAATTTTTGCCTTTTGTTACGGTTTCGTTATAGTATACAAGTTTGTTTCCGACAAATTTCATTTTTATTCCGGTGTTTGAACGGGGGTTGAACCCTACAACGGTTATGCTTTTGCCATCGGACATTGCCTTTGCGTCCGATAAGATATATTTTCTCAGATATGTATTTAAAGCGGGCTGCGTGTTATCTTTGCCGTATCCGACACTTTTTATGCGGCCGTTTTGGAATGTTGTTTCCATGAGTGCCTTAAATATTTGTCCGCTGCTGTTTATCCGCGCATCTGTATAATGTGATTCCATTTTTCCGAATTCATCAAAGTTTAAAATTTCCGAGTATTTTAATAAGCCTCCCGCGGTTTCTTCTTTTCCGGTCTTGAAGCTTCTTTTAAGTCTGTTTCTTATTTCAAGTTCAAAAGAATTTTTATGGTCGATTACGTCAAAATCAAAATTGTCAAGGCTTTTTATTTTGCATTCTCTTATAATGTCGCCTGAAGCCGAATATTCAAAAACTCTTTGCACAACCCCGTTTTCATCTTTTAAAAATTCGATTGAGGGTCTGCCGTTTGCCTGAAGATTTTTAAAACCGTTTCTTTTGCCTCTGTCTATAATGCCCAAAATTTCATCGGCCATAATATCGGCTTTTTTTCTTGTTTCTTTTGCGGACAGCCTTGCTTCCCTGAAAGCAGCTTTCATTTGGAACATAGTAAGATTTTTTTTGTCTTTAATTTCTTCTAATACACGTAAAGCTTCTTTTTTTGCAAGGTTTGCGCCTTCCATAAACTCGTCGGCCTCATTTTGAACAACTTTTGAACAGGACGGGGGCATTTTTTTGTTTATTAAAATTCCGCCCAAAATGAGAGCGCCCAAGCAAAGAGCGCCTGCGGCGCCTATTATTGCTTTATGTTCTTTTATATATGAATTTTCGCTGTTTTCTGTTTTGTTTTGAGGCAGGCTTGTTGCGTTATTAGTTCTAAAGCTGCCCTGAAACGCTCCGGGGATAGTATATTCCATATTTTTTCATACTTCTTAAAAAGGGGATATGGGCTTATAAAACACCTGAAAAAAATTTTTTGCGGGTTTTTTAAAATTTGCTTAACAAAAATATACCTTGACTTATATAATAATTAATTTTTTAATTTAGTCATAATGATTGAAAATTATAAAAAATATCTGGATTTTATACAGAATAAAATAAACGGTTTTTTTGAAAGACAAAAACCTTATATTTTTTGCAAAAAAGGCTGCTCTCTTTGCTGCGAGAAGGGGGAGTATCCCTGGTCATATATAGAATATAAATATATAATTGAAGGGTTTTTAAAGTTAGATTTTGAACTTCAAAACAAAATAAAAGAAAATATAAAAAAAATAAAAGAAGATAAAAAAAATTTTAACGGGGACGGAATTTTTATGCACCAATGCCCCTTTTTAATCGATAAGGTTTGTGTTTTATATGATTACAGGGGAATAATCTGCCGTTCGTTCGGGCTTCTTGTAAACCTTGAAAATAAAAAACCGCAGATTCCTTTTTGTTCTTCTCTGGGGCTTAATTATTCAAACGTATACGATAGTGAAAAAAAGATTATATCAAATGATATGTGGAAAAAAACGGGGATTGAAACTGAACCGAAATTATATAACGTAAGCTATAATTTTTTAACAAACGACAGTTTTGCCGATGCCTATAATTTTAAATTCGGTGAAAAAAGACCCTTAATTGACTGGTTTGAAGAAATTTAAAAGTTCTTTTTCATCATTTATTTTTTTTGTATAAATAATTTCCGCTTTAGACTTTTCAAAATAAGATCTGTAGAAAAGATTGTCATCGGATAAGATTTTTTTATAAATATCAACCGGATATGCAATTTTGCATATAGAAGAAGCGGTTCTTGCAATTCTTCCGTAGATTCCTCTTTTGGGGCTTAAGGGGGTTGTGGCGCAATAATCGGGTGAAAAATAAATTGCAAATTCTTTTAAATTGAGTTCGTAATCATCACACTTTATAATAAAAGTTTCAATTTCTTCACTTGATGAAAGAAAATTTATATAGGGATTTGTTTTTGTTTCTATAATTTTTGCGGGATTAAAAATATTTTTTATTTTATCGGTTATTTCGTTTAATTTATATTCGCCCGATACCATTATAATTTTTGAATTTTTATTTTGTCTTTTATACAGTGTCAGATTTTTTAAAGCGGAATTTATATCATCAATAAGTAAAATAAAATCCGGATTGTTATTTTTAATCAATTTATCTTTAAATGAGGATAAAATAAAACCGTTTTTTTCAATTATAAAGCCTTTTATTTTTTGGTTTAAATCCTGTTTATATAAAGAAATATCAGATATAAAACAGATTGAATTTTCTTTCAATGTATCATTTGAAAAACATATTTCATATTTTTTATTAAAGATAATATTATTGCTTTTTTTATAAAAAAAGCTTCCGCCCGTGTTTATTATAATTTCATCTAAATTAAAGAACATAATATTTCATTTTTTCCTATGAATAAACATTTTGTGTCATTGTCTTTTTTATATTCAATAACTTTTTTTATCGAATTGATTGTATCATCTTTGGCAATTTTAAAATTTACGATTATACTTTTTTTGTTTTTATCTTTTATATAGGGAAGATAATCTTCAAAATCCGATAAAACAATAAAATCGAAACTCTCATCCAATAATAATAAAAGTTCAAGGTTGTAATTTTTTATATATTTACCCAAGTTTCTTATTTTTTGAAAAAAGACTATTTTTTTATTTTCTTTATACCGGTTTAAAAAATCTTTTATGCCTTTTTTAATCGAATACAGGGAATTTGAGTCAAGAAAAACATAATCTTTATTTTCAGGCGGTATTACAATTTCAATATATTTTTTATTCAGATATTCAATTAAGCATTTCAGCGGCTCGGGCGTTATTTGAAGATTATTCAGATAAGGAAGCCTTATTAAATCGCAATTTTCATCCGAAAAAACCGCCCTCGGACCGTTTGATAAAAGATTGCACCATTCTTCATTATAATTTTCGATTGTTTCATAATTTTGCATATTTCTTATTGAAATTTTAGAATAAAGAATAATCGAACCTTCTTTATAATCCGCTATATATTTTGAACAGCGGGGAACATTTATGTTTGTTTGAATTATTGCGTATTTATCGTTTTCATCCAGTCTTAAAAGAGGGTCAATTGACATCTGCCAGAAGGTGTCATATTTGATATAATCAATGTTTAAATTTTTTGATAATTTATATTTTATTTCTTCAATTTCATCCGTGCCTGCAAGAATAATTATTTCCGGGTTAAAATGATTTGCATTTATTTTTGCGATTTTAAACGCCGATAAATAAACGTTTTTTGTGCAAAGAACGTTTTTCGGGGAATATTTATCCAATATTTTTATATATTCTTTATCATATAAAAATTTTTCATTAATTATAAAACCTTTGCACAGTTTATTTTGAAGATGTTTTTCAATTTCTTTGAAAAAATTTTTTTCATTTTTTAATGCGGGAATAAAAATATATTCAAAATCTATATTTTTATCCGAGATTGCAAATTTATATCCCTTATTTTCATCTTCGGTTATGAAAAGTTTCATCCCCGTTAAATCACATATTTCTTTTAGAGTTTTATACAAATGAATTCACCTTTTTCAATTTTTATTTTATCTTTAACTTCGGGGTTGTTTTCGGATAAATAATTTATTGTTTCATCAATTTCGTTTTCATTTATCACTCTCGGCAACGGGAGCATTGAGTTGTTCGGAATATAGATAGGGTAGAGATTATTGTTTATTTTAATCTCATTATCTTTCTCATAAAGTTCAATTTCCGCTATCAGATTATAGGGAACGGGCTTTTTCTTAAAATCTACGGGGAAAAGAAAATTTCCTATGCTGTATAAGATAACTTTGTCTTTATAATATTCCATATTATTCATCATATGCGGTCCGTGGCCTATAACAATATCGGCGCCCATATCTATAAATTGCCTTGAAAGATTGATTTGGGAAGGAAGCGTTTTTTGAAAATCACTTCCGTAGTGGGGAAAAATTACAATATATGAGTTTTTATCTTCTTGTTTTATTTTTTTGATATCTTCTCTTAAAATATCCGTGTTAAGGTCAAAAACGCCTTCTTTGTTTTCTTGTGCATAAAAGTTGTATTCAAGGTCGTATTCTTTTCTGTATATGTATCCGCAGAAAACATAAAGATTTATTTTTTTATTGTTAAATTCAAACGTTTTAACAAAGGGTTTTTTTGCATCCGATAAATTTTTTCCCGCTCCGAAATATTTTATGTTTTTTCTCTCCAGAGCATTTATTGTTTCATACAGCCCTTCTTTTTCATAGTCCATTGTGTGGTTGTTGCCTAATGATACGTATTCTATATTATATTTTTTTAAAATGTCCGGTACAATTAAAGGGTCTGACCAGTGGACAACAAATTTTTTATGCTCAAGGCTTGAATTTTGTTTTGTCGTTAAGGGCGTTTCAAGGTTTATAAAATTTATTGCGTCGTTAAAAACGGGTTTTATATCGTTTAATAAAAATTCGTAGCCGTATCTTCTTAAAATGCTTGCATGGTATTTGGCGTCATAGCCCTGCTGATAATTTTCGCCAAAGGTAAAATCGCCGTAAAATCTTATTTTAAAACCGTTTTCCATAAGATTATTTATAGCATTTTTGTCTTATTTTATACAAGAAAACAAATAAAATTCATTTGCAAGATGTAAAAAATTATTTTTGTTCTTTTCTTAATTTTTCAACAAATCTTTTTAGTCTTGAAATTGCTTCTTTTAAATTTTCAATGGAATAAGCGTAAGATATTCTTAAATATCCTTCGCCGCTGTCGCCGAATGCGTTCCCCGGGATTGCGGCAACATGTTCTTCTTCAAGAAATCTTGTTGCAAATTCTTCGCTTGTCATATTAAATTCTTTTATTGAAGGAAACACATAAAAAGCGCCGTATGGTTCAAAACATTTAAGATTCATTTCTCTGAACGCATTTAATAAAAATCTTCTTCTTTGGTTGTATGATGTTCTCATCATTTCAATATCTTTATCGCCGTTTTTAAGAGCGCTGATTGCGGCATATTGACTTGATGTGGGTGCGCACATAATTGCAAACTGATGAATTTTTGTCATTTGTTTAATGATTTCTTTGGGCGCACAGGCGTACCCCAATCTCCAGCCCGTCATTGCGTATGCTTTTGAAAAGCCGTCAATTAAGATTGTTCTTTCTTTCATGTTATCAAGGCTTGCGATTGATACATGTTTTTCTTTATAGGTTAATTCCGAATATATTTCATCCGACATAACATAGATATCGTTATCGATTATTATTTTTGCGATTTTTTCCAGATCTTCATATTCCATAATGGCGCCTGTCGGGTTATTGGGGTAGGGAAGAATAAGGGCTTTTGTTTTATCGCTTATTGCGTTTATAAGTTCATCCGCCTGAAGCCTGAAGTTGTTTTCGCCTTTAAGGTTTATAATAACGGGTTTGGCATCTGCAAGAAGTGCGCAGGGTTCATAGGAAACGTATGAAGGCTGGGGGATTATAACTTCATCACCTTCGTTTATAATTGCTCTTAAACCTATATCAATGGCTTCAGACCCGCCTACCGTTACAAGGATTTCATCGTTCGGATTATATTCAAGATTTCTTTTTTTCTTAACGTTATCGGAAATCGCCTGTCTTAATTCTTTTAAGCCCGCATTTGAAGTATAGAAGGTTTTGCCTTTTTCAAGCGAATAAATCCCTTCTTCTCTTATATGCCAGGGGGTGTCAAAATCGGGTTCGCCGACGCCCAATGATATTGCATCTTTCATTTCGGATACTATATCAAAAAATTTTCTTATACCCGAAGGCTTCATATTAATAACTTTTGAGCTTAAGGATTTTGTCATGGAGTAATTATCTCCCTTGTATCCGTATGTTTTTTATCAAGGATTGTTCCGTGGTCTTTATATTTTTTCAAAATAAAGTGGGTTGCGGTGCTTAAAACGGAATCAAGAGTGGATAATTTATCCGTTACAAACATTGAGATTTCTTTTAGTGATTTTTCTTCCAATGTAACGAGAAGATCATATCCGCCCGAGATTAAATAAACGGCGCGGACTTCGGGATAGTTATAAATGCGCTCGGCTATATGGTCAAACCCCTGCCCTCTTTGCGGAGTAACACGGACTTCAATTAAGGCGCTTACTTTTTCGATTGAAGTTTTTTCCCAATTAATAAGCGTATGATAACCGCAGATTATTCCTTCTTTTTCAAGAGAGTGGAGTTCATCTAAAATTTTTTGTTCATCGGTGTTTAAGATAACCGCAAGCTCTTTTAAGTTTATACGGCTGTTTTTTTCTATAACGGATAAGAGTTCTTCTCTCATTTTTTCTTCCTTAGTATTGTTTAATGTCTGATTATTATACCATAGGGAGAAGAAAAAAGACATAATGTAATGAAAAGGGGAAGATTACATCCAATCGTTTGCGAATGCTTTTGTTTTATGCATTGTGCAGTTGAAACATTTTTCCGTATCCAAATAAATTTTTCTTGAACACCCTTCAATGGAATATCCCGAACGCGCTCTAAAGTCGTTGCATAATACGGGGCAGGAAAACACGCCTTTTTGGCTTACTATTCTTGAATTTTTGCAATCGAGCTTATTTGTGTCAAAGTCAAATGTTTCAAGCTGCCTGAAAGTATTGGGGTCGGGGTTAAAATAGGGGATTATTTTTAAATTTATCTGTCCCATTTCAAAATTAAACTTTTTGCAAAGTTCATAAAATCCTTCAAACATTTTTTCACGGGGTTCTTTATAGTAGTCGGTAATCGAAATAATGGGGTTAAAATCGTATTTGTAAAGATTTTGAACTGCAAACAGGGCTTTTCTGAAACTTCCTCTTCCTCTTATCAGGTCGTTTTTTTGTTCGTCGTAGTGTTCAAAGCTTATTCTGTATATTGTTTCATATTCGCTTTCGTCGTCTATTTTTCTTAAAAATCGGGCTTTTTTGTCGTTTATAAACGTTCCGTTTGTTAAAATCGTTGTGTTTGAAATTTTAAGGCACATTCTTAAAATTGTGTTGAAATCCGGGTGCATCATTGGTTCTCCGCCCGTTAGATAAATTGATTTTAAGTTTTCCTTTTTTGCCATAATTAAATTTTGTTTGATTTTATCAAGCGAGAGAAAATCTTTTTCTTTTTTAAAGGGGTTTCTTTTAATAAAGCAGTGGGTGCATTTTAAGTTGCAGCATTTGTTTGTAAGTTCAAAAAACAGGTTGTTTAATTCTTCCGTTTCGACAACGGGAGCCTGCATGAAGCCAAGCTTCATCGTTTGTTTCACGTTTTGCAATTTTATATTCTCCATAAACCTTCTTGACAATTGTTATGTTATAAATTCAACAAATAAAAAAAATTACTCACTCGGGTAGAAAAAACATTGACAAAGGTGTAGGCGTAAACGATGAACCTGCCCCCGTAACCGTCGTTAACCGCCTTTTGAATGGAGCGATAAGCGAAAGAAGGGCAATGAATTTACCTTATAACATTATTATTTTGTTCTTGTATAAAATCTTAATTTAATGTTTGCAATAAGTATGCTTTTATCTCTCTGCCAGGAGATAATTTCCAATTCAGCCATATTTACAAGATAATATTCGCTCAGCATTGCTTTTAGAAACGTTTGAATTTCCGAATATTTTCCGACTATCGTTGCGCTGAATTCGCAAACATTTATGCCGTCAATTTTTGCGGCAAATACGGGGTCTTTTTCGGGTGCATAATTATAATCAACGGAGCGGATTTTAATGCCCGAATTTTTTGCTATGGTGAGCATATTATCAAACAAGGGTGCAAATGAAGCGTCAACACCAAAACCGCCTTCGGGCGCAAAGATTTTTTTGGTATTTGGGTCTGCTTCTTCTTTTTCCTGCGCTTTAAGCTGCGCTTCAAGGTCCAGCTTCTTTTGCGTCAGCGTTTCAACCTGCGCCGCATTATCATTATATTTTTTAATGTTTACAAAAGATTGATTTCCCGTATAACCAAGACCCATAATAAAAACAACAATAAGTATTATGGGAAGCCCTATAAATACTGCCTGTTCTTTGAATAAGTCCTGATAATTTATCTGCATTTATTTAAAGTCCTTATTTAATTTCTTTCAGATTAACTTCGACATCCGGAATTACGGGAATTTTAGCGGCTCTTGCTTTTTTTGTCTTTTTGTTTTTGTTGTCCGCCGTTATTTTATTTCCTTTTTCATCAAATGTTTTTGTGTATTCAACGTTTGATATTACAAACTTAAATACCTGCTGGTTTTGTTCAAGATCATTCATTGCCATTGAGTCAATGTCTGCTTCATTTTCTTCATCGGAGAATACTTCAAGCTCGTTAAGAAGAATCTTTGATTTGGGTGCAAGAATTTTTAAGCTTTTATAATATTCGTAAATATCGTTAATTTCAAGTGAATAGCCTTCAATTGCAACGCTGTCGCCGTCTAAATTGTAATAATAATTCAGCCACACATGCGGCGGGATGTCCGAGGAAAGCGAATCGTAAAAATTAATTCCCGTTTTATTTTTTTCGCTTATCTGTTTAATAAGAGTTATAATTCCCGTGCTTATTTTCTTTTCAAGCTCCGCAATTTGTGTTTGAAGCATGTTGATTTCATTTTGTTTTGCTTCTGCCCGCGAACCGAAATATGCGCTTGTTGCAAATAATATTCCGCAAACCAGAATAATAAGCCCTATAAAGATACCTGATACCATTAGAGAGTATTTGCTTATATTTTCGGAAGTTATTTCAACCTCATTGCCGTTAAATTCAATGCTTCCGTATGAAGCTATGCCGTCATAATTTGCATTTCCGAGGACATTTAATGTAATAAAGCCGTTTATCTTGGGAACCGCAGCGCCGAGAGCGCACATCGACATGCTTGATGCAACCTGCTCGATAACTTCGCCCGATATTCTTGCGCTCGGAGCGGCTCCGAATTTGTTGCTTTCAATTGCAACCGTTTCTTCGTCAAAAACTATTTCGTTTTTTAATAAACCGGCAGAAACGTTATCGGTTTGGGATATAACCACGAGTTTTTTAGCCGGATAATTGGGAAGATATTGTGCCACGGCTGATGATAAGGCGCTGTAAACTTCTTCGCCTTCAAACGACATAATTGCGAAAGGAACTTCAACATAATCGAGTATTCTTGTTCCCGACATCTGGAAAATAGCGTAACTGTTGGGATTAATTAATAAAATATCCCAATTTTGATTATTTTCAATTTCATTTTGACACAGTTTTGTTTCGTAAATGCCTCTGGGGATTGCACTTATGGATGATTCAATACCGATAACGGAAACACCTATGTCCATACAGGCGTCTTGAATTTCATCAACAACGTTTCTTTGGAATGAAGAGTGTGCAATATATCTTGACCCAGAACTTTTAGGGTTAATATCAGCCCAGGCTGAAACCGGCTCTTCTTTTTTAAAGATGTATGATTCGCTTGTTTCGGATAAAATCATGCTCTCAATCGCATCATCATCAAAAGAAGGGTCGTCTATGCTTCTGAAGCCGAAGTGAACATTGGGCAGAACAAGAAAAATATTTGCGGAATCTTTTATAATCCCAAGTTCGTCCATAAGGTCCGAAATTGCGCTTCTGAATGCATTGGGGTCTTGCATTTCTTTTGAAGCGAGATTATATTCAACAAATTTTTGACCGTATTTTACGACTTCATCTGTTTTTTTATCGTATACTAAGGCTTCAAGCCCCAAATTCGGGGTTACAGCCAAACCTACCAGTTGTTTTTTTTCTGTGCCGCCAATACTAAACATGTTCCACTCTTTTTAAAAATCCGCAAATAACGTGATTATTAAATATTCAATATTCATAATACAATAATATAATAATGTATAAAAGCTTCTTAAAAAAAATATACAATATTTGGAGTATCAAAGAATAATGGAAAACTATATATACGGTAAAAATTCCGTTTTTGAAACTTTGTCAAACAATCCTTCAAGGATAAATAAAGTATTTATTCAAAAGAATATCGGACTTGATAACAGATTGAAAAAGATTAAAGATTTGTGCAGGCTAAATTCAATAATTTTAAATTTTGTCGAATTCAATAAATTCCATGAACTTTTTAATACAAAAGAAAATAATATTAATCTTCAAGGCGTGGTGGCGTCCGTTTCGCCCGTTGAATATAAGGATTTTGATGAATTTCTGGCACAAAAAAAAGAAGGATACGGCAAGCTTATTATCCTGGACGGTGTTTCGGACCCGCATAATTTCGGCGCTATTATAAGAACGGCTGCTGCGGGCGGGTATGACGGCATAATAATTTCAAACCACAGATCGTGTCCCGTTAATTCAACGGTGGAAAAAATTTCATCGGGCGCCGTTAATAAAGTTCCCATAATAAAAGTAAATAGCCTTACGGGCGCAATTCAAAAATTAAAAGAAAATGACTGGTGGATAATTGCGTTGGATGTTGATGCAAGTGATAATTATCTTGATGTTGATTACAAGAATATGAATTTTGCGCTCGTGTTCGGCTCCGAAGGCGACGGTATCAGTAAAACGATTTTAAAATTATCCGATTATAAAGTTAAATTAATGACAAATTTTGAATCGCTAAATGTTTCCTGCTGTTGTGCCGTTATAGTATATGAAACGTTAAGACAAATAAATTATACATAGTATTTTATAAAAACATCCTATATATTATTATTTATTTTAAAGAATCAGGAGTAATATAATTATATGAAAACAAAAACCCCGAAAAATAAACATATTGAAGATGATTTTAATTTTGACGATTTTGACGAAAGCCAGTTATCTTTAATTGAAGAACAGGAAAACGAAGAGGATAAAGAAGACTTAAAAGAAGATTATAAAAACTATGCAACGGATGATTCCGTTAAAGCATATTTGCAGCAGATAGGAAAAATTCCTCTTTTGTCATATGAAGAGGAGATGAAAATTGCAAAAGAAATTAAAGAAAAAAATTCAATTAAAGCAAAAGAAACTCTTGTTAATTCAAATTTAAGACTTGTTGTATCAATTGCAAAAAAATATATAGGAAGAGGCTTGTCTTTCCTTGATTTAATTCAGGAGGGCAATTTAGGCTTAATTAAAGCTGCGGAAAAATTTGATTATACAAAAGGATATAAATTTTCAACTTACGCTACCTGGTGGATTCAACAATCAATTACAAGAGGCATTGCCGATAAATCAAGAATAATAAGGCTGCCCGTTCATATGATAGAGACTTTGGGAAAAATTAAAAAAGCAACTTTTGATTTATCTATTGAGCTTGGAAGAATGCCCACCAAAGAAGAAATAGCAGAAAAAATAGGAATTTCGGTAAGCAAGCTCGGGCAATTGCTGAAATCGGCGCAAGGTACAATTTCAATTGAAACACCCGCCAATCAGAAAGACGATTCAACAAAAATTGCGGATTATATTGTTGATGAATCGGATTCAACGCCCGATACAAAAGTAACCCATGATAATTTGCTTGATGATGTAAGAAAAATATTGGACCAATTAAACCAGAAAGAAAAAGATGTTTTAATTTTAAGATACGGACTGGATGATAACGGACAGAAAAAAACATTGGATGAAATCGGCAACCGTTACGGCGTTTCAAGAGAAAGAATACGCCAGATTGAAACAAGGGCAATTTCAAAATTGAAAAAACTCTGCAGAAATCAAAACTTAAGCTCTAATTTAAGAAATTATCTGGGGATTTAGGGCTTAAATTCCAAAGATTTTTTTCTTGTTTCAATATCGACGTTAAAAATATCGTTTAATGACGGGTTTTTAATGTTGGGAGCGTTATCAAGCGCATATTCGACCGTTTTTATAATGCCTTCAATATTAATTTTTCCCTCCAAAAACTTTTTAACCGCAACTTCATTTGCCGCATTTAAAACGCAAGGATAAATTCCGCCCTCTTTTCCCGCATTATATGCAAGATTAAGTGCAGGGAACTTATCGTAGTCGGGGGTTTTAAAGGTTAAGGTTTTGTCAAAAAAGCTGAAATTGTTGGTTTTAATCCCTTTTTGTCTTTTCGGGTATGTAAGGGCGTATTGAATAGGGATGTGCATTGAAGGGTTTCCCATTTGCGCTATGATTGAGCCGTCAATAAATTCAACTGCGCTGTGGACGATTGACTCGGGGTGGATTACCACTTTTATTTTTTCATAGGGCATATTAAAAAGGTGGTGTGCTTCAATGACTTCCAAGCCCTTATTCATAAGTGTCGAAGAATCAATCGTAATTTTTTTGCCCATATGCCAGTTGGGGTGCTTCAGCGCTTCATTTGCATTTGCTCTGTTGATTTCTTCTTTTGTTTTGTTTAAAAAAGGACCCCCAGAGGCCGTTATTATAATATAATTTACATATTCAAAATCGTTGTTTGAAGCTTGCATTATGGCCGAGTGCTCGCTGTCTACGGGAATAATTTTAATGTTATTTTTATTTGCAAGATTTGTTATTATATCTCCCGCCATAACAAGAGTTTCTTTATTTGCAAGGGCAATATCAACTTTGTTTTTAATTGCTTCAACGGTCGGCTTAAGCGCAACTTTTCCTGTGGTTGCCGTTAATAAAATGTCGGTATCTTTTGAAGCGATTTCAACAAGCCCTTCTTCGCCGAACAAAATTTCAAGGTTTTTAAATTCGTTTTTTAATTTTTTATAGCTTTCAAAATCGGAAACAGACACCCTTTTGGGGCGGAATTTTTTAATCTGGGGAATAAATTTATCAAGATTGGAATTGCAGGCAAGCGCCTCAATTATAAAATCCTCTTTATTTTCTATATTTTCCAAAACTTCAAGCGCCTGCGTTCCGATTGAACCCGTGGAGCCTAAAATCGTAACTCTTTTTTGCATATAACAATTTTAATATAAACAAAATCTTATTTGATGTTAAAATTAAAGATATGTTTGATTTTGATTTTAAACTGGATGATTTTCAGCAGGAAGCCGTCGATTATATAAATGAGGGTAAATCGGTAGTTGTATGTGCTCCGACGGGTGCCGGCAAAACCTGTATAGCGGAAGCCGCCATCCAGCTTGCCTTAAAAAATAACGAAAGGATATTCTATACAACCCCTCTTAAGGCTTTATCAAACCAGAAATATTATGATTTTTCAAAAAAATACGGACAGGATAAAACCGGGCTTTTAACCGGTGATACTTCAATAAACAGAAATGCCCAAATTGTCGTTATGACAACGGAAGTTTTCAGAAATATGCTCTACGGTACAACGTTTGGAGATCTTAAAGACAATTTAAAAAACGTAAAATACGTTGTTTTGGATGAAGTTCACTATATGAACGATGAATCAAGAGGAACCGTCTGGGAAGAGAGCATAATTTATTGTCCCGTTAATATCCAAATAATTGCATTGTCTGCCACCGTTAAAAATTCAAAAGAATTAACCGATTGGATAAACACGGTTCATTCGGGCACCAAACACGTTTATACGGACTTTCGCCCCGTTCCTTTAAGATTTTTCTATTATGATTCGTCAAAACCGCATACGATATTGCCGCTTGTAACGCCCGAGGGGAAATTAAATAAAAAAATAAAACCCGAATCGAGATATAAATATTTTAATTCCAAAAACCGCCCCAAAAACCCGATGATAGATATAGTGGAAGTTTTAAAAGAAAAAGATATGCTTCCTTGCATTTATTTCACTTTTTCAAGAAGAAAGTGCGATGAAAATGCACAGATGTGCGCAAAAGCAGACTTGTTGACAGATGAAGAATCGAAAAAAATCGAAGAAGCGATTGATGAATATTTAAAAGAAAATCTTTATCTTTATGATAATCCGATACTTGAATTAATTAAAAAAGGGGTTGCACCCCACCATGCGGGGTTATTGCCCGGAGTTAAAAATTTGGTTGAAAGGCTGTTTCAAAAGGGTTTAATTAAAGTTGTTTTTGCAACCGAAACGCTTGCGGCAGGGATTAATATGCCCGCAAGAACAACGATTATAAGCTCTATTTCAAAAAGAACCGATGACGGACACAGGCTTTTAAGTGCGAATGAATTTCTCCAGATGTCGGGCAGAGCGGGCAGAAGGGGAATGGATAAAATAGGGTACGTCGTTATTATAGGAACGCCTTTTCAGACTCCCGAAGAAGTTTATAACCTTGCGATGAGCGGTTCAAACCCTCTGGAATCAAAATTTTCGCCCTGTTATTCAATGGTTTTGAATTTATTGCAGAGATTTTCCGTTGATGAAGCAAAAGAGTTAATTTTAAAAACATTCGGATATTATTCTTCAACCGACAGATTATCGCCTTTGATTTTTGAATTAAAAAGATATGAACAAAACATCAAAGAATTAAAAGATTTCAGGTGCCACAATAACCTTAATGCAGACGATATGAGGGAATTTATCAAGTATAAAAATTTATACGTCGAATACAGAACAATATTTAAAACTTTAAAAAGACAAAACAAAAACAATAAAAACCGCAGGGAAGTCGAAGAATTTGCAATTAAAACAAAAGAGCTTTTAAGAAAACTTGAAACTTTCGGCTGCAACGACTGTAAGGTTTATAAAAAACACAGAAAAGATCTTGAATTAATTCAAAGATATGAAAAGAAAATAAGAGATTTGAAAAAAGAGATTGATTTTCAAAAAGACGTATACTGGCAAAAATTCCTTGCGCACAAGAAAATTCTTGAATTAACGGATAATCTTCAAAACGATTTTCCGACACAAAAAGGAAAAATCACAATGAGCTTAAGGTGCGAGAATGAATTATATATATCTGAAATTATTCAATCCGGAATTTTAAATAATCTTAACCCGATTGAATTATCAAGCGTTATATGCGCAATAACATCCGAAGAAATAAGAAACAAAGAAGGAATTGTTGTATATCCTCCTTCATCAAACGTAAGAAAAGTTTTATCAAAAATAAAAGATATAAGAAGAAAAATCTTTTTACTTGAGAGAGATTACAATTTGGAAAACGTTATGAATCTTCATTCCCATTTTTCGGGATTAATCGAAAAATGGACTTCCGATAACCTCAGCCCCGACTGCGATTCCGTTAGAGCGTGGAGTGATTTATTTAAAGATACCGAATTTTCCGAAGGGGATGTTGTAAGGGCGTTTAAAAGAACAATTGATATGCTGAGGCAGATTTCTTTAATCGAAGGTGTTGACGAGGGGTTGTCGATGTGCGCCAAAGATGCGATAAAGGCAATTAATAACGAACCCGTTAACATAGATTAATTTCCTTATTTTATGCGGGTTTTAGCTATTAATATTAAGAAATATTAAGAAAAGAGTAGGCAATTTTTATGTTTTGCTTATAATATATAACGGAATAATTAATGCAAAAGTATTAGTTATAAATATTTAACCCGATATCTTTTGTGTTATTATTTTGACTAGTGATAGAGTAGTTTAAATGTAAAGGAATTTGATATGGCATTACCAAACGTAGCATACTTTTCTATGGAAATCGCAATGGACCAGTCATTAGCAACGTATTCGGGCGGTCTAGGCTTTTTGGCGGGTGCGCATATGCAGTCTGCCGGATATTTAAAAATGCCTATGGTAGGCGTTACGATTCTTTGGTCATACGGTTATTACGACCAGCGTATTAACGAAAACGGCGAAGTTGAAGTTGCATACATAAGAAAACATTATGACTTTTTAACGGATATTAACATTCAAACAACCGTTAAAATCTTCGGCGAAGATGTTATAGTAAAAGCACTTAAAGTTGAACCCGAATTATTCGGAACCTGCCCCGTTTATCTTTTAACAACGGATGTTGAAGGAAACAGCGAATGGGCAAGAAAAATTTCTCATAAACTTTATGACGGAGATGAAAAAATCCGTGTTGCACAGGAAACGGTTCTTGGTGTCGGCGGTGTAAGAATTCTTCAGGCGGTAGGATATCCGTTTGATGTTATTCATATGAACGAAGGGCACGCTCTTCCCGCTGCGTTTGAATTGTTAAGACAATATAACGGCGATCTTAATGCGGTTAAGAAAAAGACCGTATTTACGACCCACACCCCCGTTGCTGCGGGAAATGAAGTACACTGGGTTGACACATTACTTGAATCAGGCTTCTTTGCGGGATGTTCAAGAGAAAGAGCGGTTGAACTCGGCGGTGAAAACTTCTCGCTAACGGTTGCGGCGCTCAGAATGAGCAGAATTGCAAACGCCGTTTCGCAGCTCCATGGTCTTGTTGCAAACAAAATGTGGGATTGGGTTCAGGGCAGATGTCCGATAAGAGCAATTACAAACGCCGTTAACCAGCACTACTGGCAGGATTCAAGAATTGCAAAAGCTGAAACCGATGATGAATTATTAAATGCAAAGATTGAAATGAAAAAGGATTTATTCCAATATATTTCAGATACACAAGGCAAACGCTTCGATCCCAACGTTTTAACAATTACCTGGGCAAGAAGATTTGCGGATTATAAACGTGCATGGTTAATTTTGATGGATAAGCCTCGTATTGAAAAATTGTTAAACGAAAACAAAGTTCAATTAATTTTTGCGGGCAAATTCCATCCGGATGACGCTATGGGCAAAGAAATGTTCAATAAAATCTTAAAAGAATCATACACGATGAAAAATATCGTTGTGCTTCCGGGATACGAACTTGCACTATCGGCAAGACTTAAAAAAGGTTCCGATATTTGGTTAAATACTCCTTTAAGACCTTTTGAAGCATCGGGTACTTCGGGTATGAGCGCTAACTTAAACGGCGCATTGCACTTTTCAACGTACGACGGCTGGACCGTTGAAGGTACATTCCCCGGAATTAACGGTTATACCGTTGAATATCCCGGCTTAGACGATGATATTCCCTGGGAAGAAAGACACTGGAAAGACCACCAGTGTGTAATGAATACATTGGAAAACGAAATTATTCCCACATACTATGAAAACAGAACAAAATGGGCAAGCTTGATGAGACAGGCAAAAAGAACGGCTGAAGCTTACTTTAATTCAGACCGCATGGTTATCGAATATTATAACAGAGTTTATAAACCGATTGCCCACGGCGGAAGTCAGGCAGGACAAGATGAGCAGGCAGATGTTAAAATTGCCGAAAACCCGAATCTCGATGCCTGGACATATTCAAACATCAAATAATCTTTTCAGATATATTAAAAATCCTCTTATTTTAATAAGAGGATTTTTATTTTGTTAAATTTATGAGTTCTTCGTTTAATCTTGCAATCGGATAATAATCGGGTGCAAACGTTATGCATTCTTCTATACATTTTTTTGCGCTTTTATAATCTTTTTCTTCCATATAGACAGCGGCATCAATATAATGTATTTCGGCGTCATAAAAACAAATTTCTTTTGCAAAATTTGCAAAAGAATGCAGTGCTTTGTAATATCGGTTTGCATATAAAACTCTTGCAATAAACTTCGGTGTTTCAAGATTGTTTTTGCAGAATAATTCGTATTTATCGATTATTTTTTGCGCCCAGTCAAAATATTTATTTTCAATTAAAAGATTGAGTATAACTTCAAGAAAACATCTTGTTTGAAAATATTTGGGCTGTCTTAGAGGCTTATTTTCAAGTATATCAAGGATAATAAGCGCAAAATTGCTTGCGGGGCATATTTTTTCTTTTAATTCAAAATTTTTTCTTGCAAAAGTTAAATCTTTAAGCATAAAGGCAGATAAACCCGCCTCATAAGGCAGGTTGTATTCCTTAAAAATATCTTTTGATTTTTTATAATCGTGAGAATAAAACGATATATAAGCTTCTTTTAACTTTTCATCCACTTTTTTTACTTATCATCGGAACCGAAACTAAAATTCGGAAGCATTTGATTCATCATATATGTTTGGATAAATTCTTTGCTCATACCCGAATTTCCGCCCTGCCCCGATGTTTGCATTGCGTTAATTATCGGCATTAAATTCATTATATTATTGTTATTATTGTTGTTTCCGCCCAAAAGAGCATTAATTTGCGCCAGTTCGGCATTTGCACCCGTCATAAGTGCGGGGTTACTCATTCCCAAAGGATTAATCCCGAGTTTTGCAAGCGTTCTTACGGCGTCCGCTATTTCTTTATCGGTCGGTCCGTTTTGCGACATATTTATATATTTAACGGTGTCATAACCGGGCTGTATTTCATCGTTGATTTGTTCTCTTGCACGCTCGATTGCCTGTTTTTGCACCGTTTCTTTAACCTCGGGGTGCATAAATTTTTCGGATTTAATAAATGATGTTATATCATTTTCATCAAGGTTGCTGTCGCATGTTGTGGGGTCATCTATGCACATCATTGCCTGATTTGCATAATCTTTTAAAATTCTGTTTGATGTAATTGCGGCGGCAGATTCATAAGCCTGTCTTGCTTCGGTTTGCATTCCCAGTTGTGCATAAGATATTGCTTTATAATAATATACTAAATCCGAAGGTCTGCCTTTTTGTATAATATAATCCATATCCTGAATACAGCCGGTGTAATTTTTTTGTTTATATTTATTTATGGCGTTATACAAAAAACTTGAAGGGACATTTTCTCTTTTTTGCGCAGCGTATGTGATTGTGCCCGTGAGCAAAATTCCCGTAATTAATGTATAAACTAAAGCCTGTTTCAGTTTCATTTTGATTTTCCTAAAACCTATTTTATTTTATAATGTTTTTTTGCAATTTTGCAATGATTTTACATTAAGATTATACCCTTTGTTATTATTTATTGCTCTAATCCAAACGTATGATTTGTCTTTTTTAAATATCAAATTAATTATAAAATAAATATAGTATTTAATTTTTTGTTATAGCAAAGATTTGTTTAGTATCTATGAAAATAAAAATTAAAGAGCTGGCTCAAAAAAAAGAACTCTCATTATACCGTCTTGCAAAGGAACTTGATATTCCCCAGCAAACCGTTTATTCATGGGCAAAAGGAAGAACCCAGCCTTCTTATGAAAATTTAGACAGGCTTTGCGAAGCACTGGATTGCACAATCGGAGAGCTTTTGGAAGCTGAACCCGTGCAAAGAAAACTATCATTTTAGTTTATTTTTGTTTTTTCTTTTTCTATTGTTTCAGCCAGCAGTTTTGAACAAAATTCAACCATATTTACGCAATGAAGCTTTCTTTCTTTTGATTGAAAATTGTCTTTAAATTTTGCGGTTAAAACTCTGCAGCAGGTTGCTTTATGAGTTTCTTTAAATTTTTCAATAAATTCTTTTGCCAAAACTCTTGCGGTGTTTGTTTTATTTTTGCCGAAGATATATCCTATAACAATCTGCGCACCCGCAATTGCTCCGCAAAGACACCCCGAGCCCATGCCGCCCGAAAAACTCGTTGCTATGTTAAGAGCTTCTTTGTCTATAAGTCCTTCGTCAATTGCCGCCTTTACAACGCTTTCAGAGCATGAATAACCCTTATTTAAAAAATTGTCGACTGCTTTTTGATGCATAATTTTTTCCTTACTTTTTTATATTCAATTGAACATCTTCGATTAATTTTCTGTTTATTGCAAGTAAATCAGCAATAATTGCAAAAAACAAAGATTGTACGCCCATTAAAATTAATATTGCGCACAAAATTAAAGATTGAATGTGGCCCGTGCCGGATTCGGTTATATAGAAATATAAAAATCTTAATCCCAAAATAAGACCCAAGAAAAATAAAATAAGGCTTATTATCATAAAAAATTTAAACGGGCGGTAAATTATAATAAATCTCATCATTGTAAAAACGGAGCGTTTGATATAATCAAAGTTGCTTTTAACCAGTCTTGAGGGTCTTAAGTCTTCGTTAACTTCAACCGGCACCGATTTTACGGTTAAACCTTTTTTTGAGGCCTGAATAATGGTTTCCATCGTATAAGTATAGTTATCAAAAATGTTTATTCTTTTTGCGGCTTCTTTTGTAAATGCCCTAAAACCGCTCGGCGCATCAAGAACATCCGTGCCCGATATTTTTCTCATAACAAAAGAACCGAGCTTTTGCAGAACTTTTTTTAAGGGCGAAAATGATTTTATTTTTTCAATCGGCCTTGCGCCGATTACAATATCCGCTTTTTTATCAAGCAGGGGTTTAATAAGCTTATCTATGTCGGATGCTCTGTATTGGTTGTCCGCATCAAGGTTTACGATTATATCGGCTCCAAGCTTAAGAGAAGTTTTTAGGCCTGTGTCAAAAGCTCTTGCAAGCCCCAAATTTTTTGAGTGGCTTACAATGTGCTTAATTCCGAGATTTTTGGCGGTTTCAACCGTATTATCGGCTGAACCGTCATCTATAACAAGAATTTCAATTTCATCTATTCCCCCGATAGATTCGGGAATTTCTTTATACGTTACCGGAAGTGTTTTTTCTTCGTTATAGCAAGGTATTTGTATAATAAGCTTCATTATTGAATTATACATTAAACGAATGAAATTTAGCAAAATTTAACAAAAAATTCAAAACTTATGAGAAACTATACTCATAAATTAAAAATTTCTAAATTTTACATATTTTATTGTCATCCTTGTTAGTGCCAACCGTTTAATTACGTTTGGCCTTTTGTTTTAAATATGCTGATTTGGTTCCGCTCGGCATTAATAATGCAATATTCGGAAATAATTTAAAATATAATACTATTTTTTAAATTTTAAACTAATTATGCTTTATTTTTTAATTTATTTGTTCATTTTCTTTCTTTGGCTCAAACGCCGCACGCAAAGAAAGAAAATGAACCAAAAGAAAGAAACGTCGGCTTTTTATTTACCTTTTTAATCTTTTAAAAATTGTTTGCCCCCTCGGTTGTTCAAAGTCGGGGCTTTTGCTTAAGCTTATTTTAAATTATTGTTTTATTTTTTAATTTTCTATTGATTAAAATAACGCTTCCGCCCCTCCGTTTCACCCTTCGGTAAAGACAAACAATTTTGATTTTTTAAAAAATAATTATTGAAAATGTTAAGTTTTCAGTGAAATGGTTGAAAAATCAATGTGTTCAAAATAATATCTCAACATGGAACTTATATTTTTTCTCGGTGCAATTATATTTATAGCTTATGTTCTTATATGCCGTATACTCAATTTTTTAGATAATACTGCAATATCAAATGGAATATTAGCATATACAGATCAAGATGAAGAGCTAATTAAAAGCGTTACTGACGTTAACAGAGGAACAAATGCCGAAAAAAAGCTTATAGCAGCTCTTTTAAAATTGGGAATACATCCAAAGGCAATATTTCACGATTTATATATACCGAGAAATAATGGTAAATTTTCCCAAATTGATTTGGTTGTGGCAACAAAAGTCGGAATTCTTGTGTTTGAAGTTAAGGATTACAGCGGTTGGATATATGGAAATGGCAGTCGTCTGAAATGGACACAAGTATTGGCATACGGAAGAGAGAAATATAAATTTTATAATCCGGTTTTACAAAATAACTCACATATTAAATGTCTTCGTCAGCAATTAAAAGAAAAAGTTCCGTTTTATTCCATTATTGTTTTTTATGGTGATTGCCAATTAAAAGATATTGACTTTATTCCCAAGGGAACATATATTACAAAGTGGTACAGAGTATTAGATGTAGTTAATAAAATTATAAATGAAAATCCGCCTGCCAACTATAAAGATAAGATTCATATAATCAAGACACTTAAAAGTGCGGTTGAAAGAGGCAACAAAATCGATGTTTCGGACAGGCATCTTGAAGGTATAAAAGACATGTTGGGGACAGACAGGATTTTTCAGTAATATAATGAGGAATAATGTTTAAACTGCTTAGATTGTGGCTAGTAATAGTTTACATGTTAATGATTCCCATGGTTGTCAATGCAGCAAATTATGTTGTAGATGTCCCCGTGCTTAATTTTCGCTCTTGTGCCGGTACAAATTGTAAAATAATCGGTAAATTATCAAAGGGTGAAATAGTAGATTATATTGAAGATTACGGCGAGTGGGCAAAAATAAAAGCGAACGAAAAAACCGGCTTTGTAATTAAAAAAGCTTTAACTGAAGATTATTCGGATACATTTGAAATAATACCTTTTGTTTTATATGCAATGCTCTTTTTGGCAGGTATTGCACTAGCGATATTTATATATATGCTTCCTGCGCGTCTTGCCGCCAACAATAAAAATGCCAATAAGATATTTGTCTTAAATATATTTCTTGGTTGGATACCCGTAATTTGGCTAATTTTATTTGCGTGCGCATTAATCGGTGAAGAAAAAGAGAAATAGTAACGCTTGTAATGGGATTATATGTTGTTGAATGTAATATTTATTCTTTAGAATTTTAAAAAGTATATACAATTTTGAAAAATGTCTTGTTTTGTTAAGAAATGTAAACATGAGTTTATTGGGTAAAACTCAATTATAATGCATATTTTGAAAAAAATCATTTAATTTTTTAAAAAAATAGTATATATTTTATACATAAACTAGCAAAAAATATAAATTTCAAGTTTTATATGATAGAACCCAAAAACGCATATTAGGGTTGATAATTTTTTTTAACCTTTTTAATTTACGGTTAAAAGAGAGTAAACACGATAAATAATATTATTAGGAGACCATTGCTAATGACGGACATTACAGGAAATTTCAGCGTAGGTAATTCGCACGGCTATTCAAACGATGATATGCGCCCCGCAAAAATTGACAACGCTCCCGAATCTTGTCCCGAGTGCAATGAAACCCATGAAAAAATTGATTTGGGTAAAGATCCTGCCGCAATCTCAAACGAAGCTATGGTTAAATCTTCAAGAGTAAGAAACATAGGCTCAAAAGACGACGGCGCTTATAAATATAACCCCGATTACGTTAAGGCGGATGTGCTTTATATATCGGGCATGCTTGATACGGTTTCAAAAATGCAGCAAATGTATATGGATAAAGGTTTAAGCGAAAAAGAAGCAAGAGATAAAGCGCTTGCTTTTGCGGACGCTTTAATATACGGAAGTAATCAGGAATAATTAAATTTAAGCCTTGATAATAAAGCCTTTTTGTGTAAGAATTTTGCCTGTCAGAGTTTAGATTTAAAAAGGCAAAGTTCAAGTGCAGAATTTGGTTTATTTTTTATACGATAAAGCATATATCAACATTACAAATGCCTGCACAAATGCCTGCAAATTCTGCGTCAGGGACATTAAAGACGATGTCATGGGCGCAGGACTGTGGCTTGAAGACAAAAATGTTAAAGCAAAAGATGTAATAGAACAAATTGACGCCGCAAAAGATAAAATAAAATCTTGCGGCGAAATTGTTTTTTGCGGATACGGAGAGCCTTTAATCAAGTTTGAAGAAGTTAAAGAGATTTGTATATATTTAAGAAAAAATCTTCCGGATGTTAAAATAAGGATTAATACAAACGGGCACGGAAGTTTTGTAAATAAAAAAAATATCGTTCCCGTTTTAAAACCTTTGATTGATTCAATTTCAATCAGCCTTAATGCGCAGGATGAAGCAACTTATAATAAAATTTCTTCCCCTAAAATTGAAAATGCTTATCAATCCATGCTTGATTTTGCAAAAGAATGCGTAAAAGAAGGCATTGATACGACAATGAGCATAGTTACAAAATTTAAAGAAGACGAATATAAAATCGACCCTGAAAAATGCGAAGAAATTGCCAAAAATCTCGGTGCAAAATTTCGCATAAGAGAATGGATTAAAAACGGATATTAAAGTACAAACAGATAAGGAGAAAAAAATGTACGACAACGTTTTGGACAAAATAATGAAACCGAAATCTATTGCGGTTATCGGCGCTTCGACAAAAGAACATACAATAGGCTCCGATATTATGAAAAGATTGCAGGAATATAATTTTAACGGCAAAATATATCCCGTTAACCCCAAAGGCGGCATTATAGAAGGACTTCAAGCTTATACAAGCGTTCTTGAAATACCGGGTGAAGTTGATCTTGCTTTAATTGTCGTTAATGCAAAATTTGTATTATCAACGCTTGATCAGTGCAATGAAAAAGGAATTAAAGGAATTTGTATTATAACGGCGGGCTTTAAAGAAACGGGAAAAGAAGGTGCAGAACTTGAAAAAGAACTTTTAAATAAAATCAGATCATACGGTATGCGTTGTGTCGGCCCCAATTGTTTGGGCGTTGTTAACACTCATCCCGATATCAAAATGGACGCATGCTTTGCCGAATCGCTTCCCGAAAGAGGAAATATAGGCTTTGTTTCGCAATCGGGCGCTTTGGGCGGCGGTATTTTAAATATTTTAAAAGACTTAAACTTAGGTTTTGCGCAGTTTATCTCAATCGGAAACCAGGCGGATGTTAACGCTGAAACCGCCATTGAATACTGGGAAAATGATGATGATGTCAAACAAATTCTTTTATATATGGAATCAATTCAAAACCCCCAAAACTTCAGAAAACTTGCAACCAGAGTAACAAAGAAAAAACCGATTTTGGCCCTTAAAGCGGGGCGTTCGGCTGCCGGCGCTTCGGCTGCAAGCTCCCATACGGGTTCACTTGCAGGCGCTGATAAGGCCGCTGCCGCTTTATTACATCAATCCGGCGTTATAAGAGAATTTTCTCTGCAAAATCTTTTTGAAACCGCAAAAGTTTTTGCAAACTGCCCCATACCCAAAGGCGACAGAGTTGCAATAATCACAAACTCTGGCGGCCCCGGGATTATGGCAACGGATGCCGTTTGCGAATACGGTATGCAGATGGCAAAAATTAAAGATGAAACAAAAGAAAAATTAAGAAGTTTTCTTCCTTCGGCAGCTTCGGTTAAAAACCCTATCGATATGATTGCTTCGGCTCCGATTGAACATTATAAAGAAACGCTGAAAACGGTTGTAGCGGATGAAAACGTTGATATGATAATTGTTATTTATCTTCCTTTCCTTGGCTTAAAAGATATCGACGTTGCAAAAGCCGTTATGGAAATTAAGGAAGAACACCCCGAAAAACCGATTATAGGCGTGTTCATGACAAAAAATGAATTCTTTACAAAATTATCCGATATGAACGTTAACGTTCCTTTCTTTATGTATGCGGAACAAGCGGCTGACGGTCTTAACAGATTAAACCAGCAAAGACTCTGGATGGAAAAAGAAGAAGGAAAAATTCCCGTTTATGATGTTGACAGAGAAAAAGTTAAAAACATTATCTTGAAATCAATCAACGACGGCAGAGATCAACTAACAACGCTTGAGAGCATTGATGTTCTTCGGGCATACGGTATCAGGGCCTGCAAATACGGTCTTGCAACAAATATTGACGAGGTTGTAACATTGGGTAATTCAATCGGATATCCCGTTGTTATGAAAATGACATCAAAAACAACATCTCATAAAACGGATGTCGGCGGCGTTGTTGTTAATATCAGAAGCGAAGAACAATTAAGAAACGAATACAATGCGCTTTTAAAAAGACTGGAAGAAAAAGGCTTGCTGGAAGGTCTTGAAGGCGTTATTATTCAGGAAATGGTTAAAGGAAACCGCGAAATGGTATGCGGTATTGCAACCGATCCTCAATACGGGCCGATGATGATGTTCGGTCTCGGCGGCGTGTTTGTTGAAGTTATGAAAGATGTTACCTTCAGAATTGCTCCCTTAACCGATAATGATGCAATTGATATGATTAAATCGGTTAAAGCGTATAAGCTTCTTGAAGGTGCAAGAGGAACAAAGCCGGCAGATATTGAACAAATAAAAGAAACATTATTAAGATTATCTCAATTGGTTAATGACTTTAAATTCATTGACGAATTAGATATTAACCCGCTTTTAATCAGCGAAAAAACAGGTGAAGGCATTGCCGTTGACGGAAGAATTAAAGTAAGAATGAATGAAGCAAAAGAATTCTTCGGCTGTGCGGCAGGCGTTTGCAGCGCAGTTTAATAAAACGGGAAAAACCTTATAGAATACCGCCTGAAATTCAGGCGGTATTTTTGTTTTAAAACAGGCAATTTTTTATACAAAAATGTTTTTATTTTTATAACGGAAGAAAATTTTAAAAAAAGAGGACAGGGGATATTAATTTATGAGCTATGCTACAACATTTAACGGCGGTAATTCAATGGCAGTTGATTTATCAAATAAAGCTGCAGGCATAAGGCTTGATACAACCGTTTCTCCCGCTGAAATACAGGCAAAAATCAAAGAACATTATCCTAATTTGCAAAACCAAAATTTAATTAATATGCAGACCCCCTTATCTTATGATACTTTTCAAAATCAACCCCAAATAATAAATTCCAATCAGGCGGTTCAATATAATCCTTATCAAACACCGTATCAAGCGCCTTATCAGGCACCTTACCAAGCACCGTATCAAAATTATCAAATGACGGCAAGTTATCCCGTTTATCAACAACCGGTGCAAAATGTGCAGACGCCATATTATAACAATATGCCGCAGCCCGTATATCAAACGGCGCAGACTTCATATATTCAGCCGCAAACCGTAAATAATACGCCTTATGTTCAAACGGCTCAAAATACGGCATACATTCAACCGAATACGCAGGCTTCATATTCGGTTCCCCGGCCCGCATTATACGATACAACAAGCGCATACCAAAATAATACTTCTCAAAATACACAATCGGGCGGGCAAAATCTTGATATAAATTCGAATAATTATTTGCCGGATACGGTTTTTGAAACAAATAATCCTCAGGGGCTAGAAGCTTATTATGCTGAAGTTTCAAATAAAGAAGGGATAATTTCAAAAGGAATCGATAAAATAAAAAGTTTATTTAATATGAAAGGAAGTTCAAAAGACGCACAAAGTGCAATTGAACAATATAACGGCGGGCTTATTTCATATGATGAAGCGATAAATAAAATAAAAGAATATGAAAATAAACAATCTTCATCAACGGGTGCCGTTACAACGGCTCTTTCGGCGATAGGAGCATATATAGGAAGTGCATACACCGCTTCAAAAGGCTCTTCTTCGGGCAAGGCCGCAATGATAGCCGCTCTTATAGGTGCAGGGGTTAAAATGTTTGCGGGCGTGCTTGACAGAAGCACAAATAAAACCGCAGGCGATAATTTGAGCGCAAAAGAATTGATTTCCGATGTTTCAAAAGGCGCAATCGCAGGTGCGATTACAAGCGGAGCTTCTTCATTGTCATCCGATAAATTTATTGTTCCGAGCGGTTCAAACGGTGCAATAACAGGTGCAATAACGGGTGCCGCAACCGGTATTACGGATTACAGCATTGATACGATTAAAAACGGCAGCGAATTTTCAATAAACGATATGATTTCAAATTCGGTTAAATATGCAGCGGGCGGTACGGCTATCGGGGCGCTCACGGGTAAAATTTCATCAAAATTTATCAAAACCAACCCTAAAATCATAAATCAAGCTTCCGCTTCATCCGGCAATACCGCAGGTAATTTACGGACGCAAACCAAAATTACAAGTTTTGATGACTGTAAGGGCCTTTTACAATCGGGCAACAATGTAAGCAGCACGGAAAGAGTGGCGGCGATAAAAGAAGGCGTTAAGTATGAAACCGATGAAGGCGTTAGAAAATTATATCAGCAATTTTTGGATAATCCGAACGAAGAAACATTAAAAAAATTCTATCGTGCCGCTTCAAAAAAATATCACCCCGATTTAGCCGCAAACAAAAGTGTTGAAGCAGCAGGAGAAAAATTCGTATATTACGGCAACCTGCAATCATTTGCAGAGAAGAATATGGCGCTTTTTCAAAAAGCCGCTTAAAAATAATTCTTTTGTAATAATTCTTAATAGTTAAAATCGCCCCGAAACGGGCGATTTTAATTGTATTTAAGACACTTTTTCGGGGGATTTTTATACAACGGGAGTAATTCTTAAGGCTTATATTTTTCTTCCTTTTATGATATAAATAATATGTAAGATAAAATGGAGGCGAATGGAAATTATGACGGATAAAGTCGGACAATTTGTATTTATGCTTCATTCACATCTTCCCTTTTACAGAAAAGCCGGTATGTGGCCTTTCGGGGAAGAAAATTTATATGAATGTATGGCAGAAACATATGTTCCTTTATTAAATATGATTTCGGAATTATATGATGAAGGAATAATGGCTAAATTAACAATCGGCATAACCCCGATATTAGCCGAACAATTAAATGATGAACACTTAAAACAAGGTTTTATAGATTATCTTGATACAAGAATTAAAGCGGTTGAAGGCGATCTTGAAAGATACCCCGACCCCAACGTTGCTCATTCGCAGCATCTTAAATATCTTGCAAAATATTATTACGACTGGTTTAACCGAATTAAAGATTTGTTTATCAATAAATTTAATAAAGACCTTATTGCAGGGTTTAAAAAATTTCAGGATTTAGGATGTATTGAAATTACGACATCAGGTGCAACACACGGTTTTTCGCCATTGCTTGCAACGGATACAAACCTTAATGCGCAGTTTAAAGTAGGTTCCGATACCACAAAACGCCTTTTCGGCAAAAAAGCAAAAGGCTGCTGGCTGCCTGAATGTGCATACAGACAAGGTTATGAATTTACCGGAAAAGACGGCAAGAAAAAATGGCGCCCCGCCATTGAAGTAACATTGCAGAATAACGGCATTGAATATTTCTTTACGGAATCTCACGTTATTGAAGGCGGAAATTCAATCGGAAACAGAAGAAAAATCGGTGTTTACGGAAATATTGAATATATTCCGCTTCCTAAAAGAGAAAAAACCGGCTATGACACTTATTCGGCATACTGGCTCCCCGATGCGCAGGTTGCCGTTATGGGAAGAAACGACAGAGCGGGCTTTCAGGTTTGGTCAGCCGCAGACGGTTACCCCGGCGACGGCTGTTACAGGGAATTCCACAGAAAAGACCCGAATTCAGGCATGCACTATTGGAGAATAACATCTTCAACAACCGATTTGGGCGATAAGATGTTATATGATCCGGTTTTAGCCATGAATCAGATTAATTCAAATTCAGACCACTATACAACGTTAATTTATCATCTTTTAAACGACTATAAGATGGCTCATAACGGAAAAGAAGGGCTTTGCATGGTATCTTTTGACACCGAATTATACGGCCACTGGTGGTTTGAAGGTGTTGAATTTATTAAACAGGTAATTAAAAAATTAAATCAATATCTCCCTGAAGTTGAAATGATGACGGCGGGCGAATATTTAAAAGCACATCCGCCGGTTGATGCCATTCAAATTCCGGAATCATCCTGGGGACAAGGCGGACATTTCTGGGTATGGCAAAACCACTTAACGGAATGGATGTGGCCCATTATCCATGCCTGCGAAAAAAGAATCATAGATATTGTTTCAAAATATGAAAAACAGCCCGAAGATAAATTGTTATTAAGAGCACTGAACCAGCTTGCAAGAGAAAACCTCTTATTGCAAAGTTCAGACTGGCCCTTCTTAATTACAACCTGGCAGGCTAAAGATTACGCAACGGACAGATTCAGAGAACATGTTGAAAGATTTGAAAAAATTGCCGATATGATTGAAAACAATTCAATTTCGGATAATGAATTAAAACAAATCGAATCAATCGATAACTGTTTTTCTGATATTGATTACCGTGTATATCTTCCGATTGAAGAAGGTGTTATACCCCAGCAGGAAGCAAAACTTGCACCTTTATACAACTAAATCGGCAAAAAATAATAAAAAACCCTTGCAAACCTTATATTGCAAGGGTTTTTCGATTTATTAACAACTCTTTACAAAAAAGAAACAAACAGGCAATTTTAAAGTTCAAAAATTGTTTATTAAAGTGTAGGGAATATACAATTTATAAGGAAGAAAAAAGTCATAAAATCTGCATATCAGCACATTTTATACAATATAAAAGAATTATTTTACTCTCTCTTAATATCCTCGTGTTTATTTTTAAATGTTTGTCAAACGGCAGACATTTTTTTTATCTTTAAATCTGCTTTTAAATTTAATAAACTTGAACTTAAATAAGGCTTTTTATATAATTTTTTTATGAAAATAGTAATATACGGAGCAGGGGATATAACTTCCATTATCGCGGCGGAATTTTTTGAGGACCACGATATAATAGTAATTGACCCCGACCCCGTTAAATTAAGCCAGTTTGCACACCTTGATTTATCAACGATTGCGGGGGACGCTTCAAATATAAACATTTTAAACCAGGCTGATATTAAAAGTGCCGATGTTTTTATTGCGGCAAGCGATTTGGATGAAGCAAACATTGTTGCATGTCTTATGACAAGGTATTTAAGCTGTGCACAGACGGTTTGTTTTGTTTCAAGAAAAGAATGTCAGAATTCTCTTAAAATAATAAGAGAAAATGTGCAAAAAGACGATGATATTAATATAAATTTTGTTGTTTGGCCGGAAGAATTATTAACAAGGGAAATTTTCAGCATTTTAACCGTGCCCGATGCGGTTGATGTTGAAAGCTTTAATCAGGGAAGGGCAAAACTTCTTGAATACAGAATAAAAGAAAACTCTCCTCTTTTAAATAAAAAATTAAAAGATGCGGGCTTTGACGGCGAAACACTTGTTGTCGGCATTGCAAGAGGTGAGGAGCTTTTTATTCCGATAGGGGAGGATGAATTTAAGCTAAACGATAAATGTATTTTTATGGGAACGCCCGAGAGCCTTGATTTAACTTCGATTAAATTTTTTGTTGATGAAAAAACGGCAATTAAAAACGCCGCAATTATAGGCGGCGGAACGGTCGGTTTTGAGCTTGCAAAATCTCTGGAAAAAACAAAAATTAAAGCAAAATTAATCGAGAAAAATTATCAAAGATGTGAATTTTTATCGGAAAACTTGAATAAAACGCTTATTCTAAATGCCGACGGCACAAATTCGGAATTTTTGGTGCAGGAAGGTATCGGGCAGATGGATGTAGTTATTGCCGTAACGGACAGCGATGAAAAAAATCTTTTATGTTCGCTTCTTGCAAAACAGCTGGGTGCAAAAAGGGTTATTACAAGGGTTGAACAGCTTGCAACCGTTTCTTTGTTTGAAAATGTCGGAGTAGACGTTGCGGTTTCGCCGAAACAGGCGGCTTTGAATGAAATAAAAGACCAGATTATAGATTCTAAAATGGGAATCTTGGCTACCGTTGAAAGGGGATTGGGGAAGGTTCAGGAAATTAAAGTAAGGTCCGATTTTAAAGATACTCCTTTAATGGAATTAAAGCTTCCGTGCCGTGCGGTTATTGCGATTATTCAAAGGGGTTCAAGAATATTAATTCCCAAAGGAAAAACCCTAATCAGAGCAAACGATACACTTTTAACTTTTGTTATGGCGGGGGATGCCGAAAAAATAAGAAATTTCTTCGGTTCAAATAAAGACTGAATAATGAGAAAATCAAATGAGATTTAAAGTAATATTCAATACAACCGGAATAATCTTAAAATTTATAAGTCTTATTTTTATACTGCCCGTTATATTTGCATATATTTACGGGGATTATAAATATGTTTTGGGGTTTGTTTGTGCCGGCGTTATTTCTTTAATTTTAGGGTTTTTATTCTGTCTAAATGACGCAAGCGAAAAAGATATCGATAACATTACCCGTGCCGAGGCTTTTGCTACGGTTATTTTCGGGTGGACAATGTTCGGGCTTTGTGCGGCGGTGCCTTTTTTGTTTTTTGATTTAAGCGTTATAGATTCCCTTTTTGAGGCATTTTCCGGAGTTTCAACAACCGGCGCCACTATTTTATCCGATTTTTCACTGTATCCTAAAACATTTTTTATTTACCGCTCCGTTATCCAGTGGTTCGGCGGTATGGGGATAATTGTTTTATTTATTGCGGTTCTGCCGAAGTTTGCGGTAGCGGGCAGGCAGATGTTTTTTGCCGAAACCCCGAACCCGAGAGAAGAAAAAATAACTCCGAGAATCCGCCATACGGCAAGCTGGCTGTGGTCAATTTATATTTTAATGACAATAATACAAATTTTAATTCTTAAATTTCAGGGAATGGATTTTTATAATGCGATTTGTACTTCCTTATCCACAATTTCGGCCGGCGGTTTTTCAAATAACCCTTCTGGGCTTGTCGGAGTTGATTCAAAATTTGTATGGACGGTCGGCATTTTTTCTTTTATTGCGGGCATAAACTTTTTATTAACTTATAAAGTTTTAATAAAAGGGAAAATAGCGGAATTATTTAAAAGCGAAGAATTCAGAGCGTATTTTTTAATTGTTTTGTTTTTTACATCAATTCTTGCTTTAATTTTATATTTTCAGGCGCATTTTTCAATATCCGATTCAATCAGAAACGCATTCTTTGAAACGGCGGCCACAATAACATCAACCGGTATTGCTTCGGATGATTATATGAACTGGCCCATAAGAGCAAGGGTTTTATTATTTGTTTTAATGTTTATAGGCGGGTCTGCAATTTCCGCAAGCGGCAGTATTAAAATTACAAGATGGATTTATGTTTGCAAATTTATTAAAAAAGAAATGAATAAAGTCGCTCATCCTAATGCAATTTATCCCATTAAACTTGAAAACAGAACCGTATCACCCGAAATCGGGTATCAAATTATAGTATTTATAATTTTCTTTATGGCAATTTTTGCCTTAAGTTCAATTATTGTTTCATTTATCGAACAAAACGTTTTAATTGCGGTAACGGGAAGCATTGCAACATTATCTAACGCAGGTCCCGGTTTTGACAGCGTCATAGGGCCTTTGGGAAGCTACGGCGAATTATCGGGCGCCACCAAACTTATTTTTATGTTTAATATGGTAGTCGGCAGGCTTGAAATTATACCGTTTTTAGCACTTTTACAAAAAGATTTATGGCAGTTCAGAAAATAAAATTATTTTCCCATCGCTTTATTTAATGCGGCTTCAAGGGTTTTAACCTTGTTTTCAAGAAGCCTTATTTTTTCATCGGCTTCATCCGTATTAAGAGAATTTTTATCGTATTGTTTTTTTAATTTTGTATATCTTCCCGCAGCGTCAAAAAACGAGCTTAGCATTAAAATAACGCCCGTAAAGATACCGAGGGCAAAAACAATTAACGTTGATACAAGATAGGACATTGAAAATTTAATGTCCGTATACATAAGAGCAAGGTTTAAATTCATATCGTTGAATTGCCCGAACATAAGAACAAAAACAGTGATTAAAACCGCCAATATAACACAAATTGTACCCATAATCAGCTCCTTAACAATTTCAATACTTTTATTAAATCGGGATGATAGTTTTCTTTTTCTATCTCAAATTCCATTATCTCATTTGTTTTGGGATGTGTAAAGGATAAATAATATGACATTAAAATCTGCCCCGTTGTTTTAAGGTTTTTAAAAATTCCCAGCTTATATCCTTTGGCGCCGTATAAGTCGTCATTTATAACGGGGTGCCCTATTGAAGATAAGTGGCACCTTATTTGGTGGGTTCTTCCCGTTTCAAGCTTTAATTCAAGAAAAGTTGCATTTTCAAATCTTTCAATTACTCTGTATTTTGTAAGAGCGTAAAGACCTTCTTGTGCGGTATTCATTTTAACCGTTTTATCAAGATAATGTACAAGCGGTTTTTCTATTTTTCCTTCATCTTCTTTTATTGTGCCGTAGCAGACTGCAAGATATTTCCTTATTGTTTTTTTGGTCTTTATATCTTCTTGAAGCTTAAGGTGTGCTTCATTTGTTTTTGCAACAAGCATTAACCCTGATGTATCTTTATCAAGGCGGTGAACTATCCCTTGTCTTATTTTGCCCCGAACGTCGGATAAATTTTTTGTGTGATATAAAAGAGCATTTACAAGGGTATCTTCTTCATTTTTTGAGGTCGGGTGGCAGAGAAGATTTTTTTGTTTATTTAAAACAATTAAATCATCATCTTCATAATAAATATCCAAGGGAATGTTTTTCGGTTTAATTATTAATTCGTTTTCTTCTTTTTTTATTTCAAAATCCACAATATCGTTTAATCTTAATTTATAAGAAGATTTTGAAGGAGAGTTGTTAACTTTTATCTTATTTTGTTCAATATATTTTTGAACTTTTGTTCTTGTTAAACTTTCGCCCGTTATAAAAAAATATTCTTCAAAAAAGAAATCTTTTGAAAAATTATCAAGCCTTTGGTCTTTATAATTTTCATCAATTTTAATTTCCACGTTTTTTAAACCTTTTTTTAATGTATTCATCTCTTAAGGTTAAAACGACAAACAAAATAACCGATAAGCTGATTAAAATATCATAAAGGTTGAAAACGGGAAAATTTATAAATGTAAGCTTTATATAATCGGTAACATACCCTGAAGCAAATCTTTCTATCGTGTTTCCCAAAATTCCGGATGTAAAAATTGAGGCAAAAAGAATTTTTATTTTGTCATTGAATGTAATATATCTGTATACGTAAAAAACAATGAATAAAATAACAATTGCGCCCAAAATCGCAAGAATATAAGGGTTATTTTCAAACATTCCGAATGCGCTTCCTGTGTTTTTGGCGATTGTTACCGTAAAAAGAGGGTTGTTATAATCTCTTAGCATCATATAAGGAGAGGTTATAATTTTTGCAAGGCTTATGCATAACTGCCAAAGAACAACGGTAAGTAAAAGGTATATGACAAATGCTTTTTTATCTTTTATTTTCATAAATTTTTGTTTTCTTTACTCTGTGCGTTTATTCTTTTAACATAAAACCCTAAGCCCGATATTACGGCTTTATCGGCGTCAATGTCTTTATTATTTTTTTTGATTTTAACAAAAGGGTTTATAAAAGCAAATGTCGAATTGGCGTATTCGTTTTTACCTTCTTTGTTTGCAATCATAACACGCTCTAAAATTCCGCTTTTATTTATTGCCCTGTACGGGTCATAGGTTTTTTCCGGAGGGTAGACAATTTTATCATGGCCTATTGAACCGACGACAAATCTTTTTAAAGGCATTTTTAAGCTTATTTTTACCGTATATTCTTCATTGGGCTTAATTGAAGAAGGAACTTCCATATTAAATTCCGTGTCAATTGCTTCGCCGTATTTAATTTCGGTGGATTCGGAGTATATTTCATCTCCTATAACTTTCCAGTCTTTTCCTTCTTTTTTATAAATCATTGAATAATATGCTTTTGAATCCATTCTTCCTTTAATTTTGTTTCCGACGGCATATTTTGCGTCTTTTCCTTTGACATCAAGTTTTGAATAAGAGGTTTCATTAATATAAACCCTTACGATATCATCATCGGGTTCAACTTTTTCAATTACTTCTTTCGTTTTTATATCGGGGTATAGTTCTTTTGCGCTTTGAAAAATGCTTAAAGTTTCTTCTTTATTGTATCCGTCAAAACTTTTATAGTTGTCCGAATAATATTTTGCAATTTCTTCCGTTTTGCCTCTATCCGATAATTTGCGTAATTTTTTTGTTATTTTAACGATGTTTTCATAATCTTCTGTCGTTATTGCATATACGGAATTTATTGATAAAAACATAATTAAAATAAACGATACGAAACATACGGCAGCTTTTTTCATTTTATTTATCCTGTTTAAATATTAAGTAATACTTCCCTGTACCATAGTATAGTATAATCTGCCAAAATTCACCATCTATATCGTTTATTTCCATATAAGATTTCGGAACGGGTTTTCTTTGGGTTTTTTTGGGAAACATGGTGCCGACGGTATCCGCTATTGCCGTTTTAAATTTTTTCCAGGCGGAGGTTTTCGGTTTCGGGATATATTCATCGTAAAATTCTTCGGTTGTAATATCGACGTTATAAGTCGGAATTACATATTTTACTCGCCCTTCTTCTTTAAATAAAACGTAAGTTTTCCCTTCGTGTTTTCTCGGCGTTAGAAGATAATATCCGGGAGGAATTTTAATATCTTTAAAAATAAAGGTTGTTCCGCTTCTAAACAGCGGATACGGAGAAAACATATATTTTGTATAATCTTCCGCCTGAAAAGGGTCAATTCCGAATATATATTCAAAATTCGGAACTTCAAGTTCATCGTAAATTTTGTAAAAATCTTCGGCATAAGCGGGTTTTAGAATTAAAAACCCTAAAATTGCAACCATTGATATTAAATATTTTATGATATTCACATTCACTTTGTCTTTGTTAATGATTTTTTTTAATAAATCAACTGACATAAAGTTTTTCATCTCCGAATAATCTTTTTATATCAAGGATTAAATACAGTTTTTCTCCCATAACGTATTCATTTAAGCAGCTTGGCTTATAATCTTCTTTTTTCTTTAATAAATTTTCATCCATATCGATTGTTTCGCCGATTGCATCCGTTATGATTCCAAGCTGATAATCTTCATATTCAATAACAATTATGCTTGTATCTTTTGTAATTTCGGAAGTTTTGTTTTCCGTATATTTCAGAAGGTCTATAACGGTTATGTATCTTCCTTTTATGCTTACTATTCCCATAATAAAATCGGGGGTGCAGGGAACTTTTGTAAGTTTTACGTTTGCAAATTTATAAAATCCCGCCACATGCAAAATTTTGACACAGCAGATATGTTTTTTAAGATAAAAAGTTATGTAGGTGTCCTGGCTTTTTATGATTTCATAAGCAACTCCGCGCATTTTTCTTGCGTAATGAAGCCTTCTTCTGTGAAGCTTTTCTTTTGAAGAAATATCTTTAGGCAAAAGAAGGGAAGAACTTTTATTTATATCCGCCGGTGTAAAATCAGAAGAGTTGATTGCTTCTTCAATGTGTTCAAGATTTATGACTGTGGCGGAAAAATCTTTTTCGGTAAAGATTGCCTCCAAAAAAGACTGCTTTGTGTCGTACGGAGGGTTATTTAAAGAAAGCGTGTTTATTCTTCTTATTTCTTTGACGTCATCGATTAAAATGCCGAAAATGTCGTTATTTGTTTTTGTGATTACTATTTTACTGTTTAAGCTGTAATTTGTTGCTTCAAGTTTTAAAATGCTTCTTATATCAATGATTTTTATCATTTTATTGTTATATTCAAGAAGCCCCGCTATAAAATCGGGCATGCTTTCGGGGTATTCCAATTCGACAAGCTGCATAATATCAAGAACATATTTTGCACTGAAGGCGTAATTATACGTTCCGATTGAAAAAAAGATGTAGCTTTCTTCGCTGTATTGAGTTAAGGCGTTATTCATCTATATCCATAACCACTTTGTTTTTGCCGCTTTTTTTGGCTTTATATAAGACCGCATCCGCACGTTCTATAAGCTCGTTAGGGTCGCGCATTTCTTTTCCGTATGTTGAAGCGCCGATACTCACGGTTACTTTTATTTTTTTGCCTTCAAAAACAAAATCTCTGTTCTCGATTGTTTTTCTTAATCTTTCTAACGGTATAAAGGCTTTTTCAACAAGAGTTTCAGGCATTAAAATACAAATTTCTTCACCGCCGTATCTGTATACAAAGTCTGTTTTTCTTAAAGTGTTTATAAATATTTTGGAAACTTCTTTAAGTATGTAGTCTCCGGCTAAATGACCGTACTTATCGTTTACGGATTTAAAGTTATCAATGTCAATCATTGCAATGGTAACGATTGTTCCGTATCTTTTTGCACGTTCAAACTCTTGTGCAAGAACCGATTTTAAGTGGCGTCTTGTATAAAGCTGCGTTAATTCATCGGTGATTGAAAGATAACAGGTTTTTGTATAGAGATATTTTAATCTTAAAAACAAATCCAGTTCCGATTTAACGGTCTGCATAAAGCGCATTTTGTTCCATCTTAAATTTTCTCTCGAGAAAAGACAAAGTTTGCCGATTAAGATATCTTCATAATAAAAATCAAACTCTTTTTTTGAAAGAAAATCATCAATTGAGTTTAATTTTTGAAGCCCGTTATTGCTTATTGCGATTTTTTCGGGTTTAAAATCGTTAACGCTGTCGGGCAGAAGCTGACGCCATATTGCAAGCATAATGTCATCATCAACGGAAATATTTTGTTCGTGGAAAATTAATCTTTTTTGAACCGATGAATCGGGCGAGTGGAAATGAATACAGGCTATATCGTAATCCGTTATCGTGGATAAAATTTCAAAGATTTCAGTTGCTATATGTTTGTCATCTTTTGTATAGTCGGTTATATCCCTGAATTTGTTTGTGATTGTTGCTTTCATTAATTCATCATCAAGAATTTTATTTATCTGGGTGATGATTGCATCTTCTTCGATTTCGTATGTGGATAATTCCTGTTTTACGGTATTTGAAACCGGCATTTTTTCGATTATATCTTTTGCGGATTGAACGATTGTCGACATATCAAAATCTTTTCTTAAAAAAACATCCGCTCCCGATTGACTTGCCCAGAATTTGTCCAGGTTTTTGTCAAGAACCGTTAACATAATAAACGGGATGTCTTTTGTTTCTCTGTTGCTTTTTAAAAGCCTGCACAATTGAAACCCGCCCAAATGAGGCATTAAAACATCCGAAATTATAACATCGGGGGTATTTTTATAAATTTTAACAAACCCTTCAACCCCGTTTTTTGCGGTGTCTACTTCAAAGCCTTCTCTTTTAAAAAATATTTTAAGGCTGCTTAATTGTGTAACACTATCATCAATAATTAATACTTTTTTTGCCATAAATCGAGATATTTAATATAATGATACCAGGTTATTATACTATATTATTTTAAAAAGGTGAAATATGTCAAAAGACTACGGTAAAAAGACTACGATAGCTAAACTGATAGGAGCCCAGCAGACGGCAGATGCGCTTATTATATTTTTAGGGTTTGCCGCAGTTTGGTTTTTTACAAAATTTTCTTATTTAACAAACTTTGAAATGCTGGCGTTGCTTGCGATTTTACTTGTTGTGTATTTCCTTGTTTATTACGCTTTTTTAACAACAAAAAAGCTGTTGAAAAAAGAATTGGATAAGCTGATTTTTGATGCCATAGGACAAACCGATGATCAGGCAAAATCAATGGAGAGTTTGTCCAAAGACCAGAAAGAGTCTTTAAGAGAATCGTTTTCCAAATTAAAAAACATCTTCAGCGTGGTGGTTGAGCTTAAAGAAGATTTGGAAACAATGTCGGGGATTATCGGCGATACCAAGCTTAAGACCGTAAATTCACTTGAGCGAACAAACGAAGAACATGTTGCCGTTAAAGCAAATATTGAAAAAATGTTTGTAATACGTCATAAAATGCAGACAATTGCGGAATTAATTCTTGAATTGTCGGAATTTATACAGTCTATTTCATCTACCATAAGCACGGTTGAAGACATAGCGGAACAGACAAACCTTCTTGCGCTGAATGCCGCCGTTGAAGCGGCAAGAGCGGGCGAACACGGCAAAGGGTTTGCGGTTGTTGCGGGAGAGATTAGAAAACTTGCCGATGAATCCAAACAGGCAACTACAAAAATTACTTCACTGATTACCGACATCCAGCAGACAACAAATTCCACCGTTATCGCAACGGAAGAAGGCACAAAAGAAATTGAATCGGGGATTGATCTTGCGCACAACATAGGTTCAAATGTTGAAAAATTAATCTCAATCATAAATGACATTTCAACAAGCGTAAACGATACGGATTATGTTTTCCAGAAAATTACCAAAGGAACAAGCGAAACGGATGTTTATGTTAAAGAAATCAATACTTCTCTTGAGGTCGCGAAAAAAGCGCTTGATGAAACAAACAAGAAACTCGAAAATATTAATATTATAAGCAAAGACTTTAAAAATACCGTTATTGAAGAATAGGACCCGTTTTTAAATATTATGGAATTTCTTCAGGAAGAATTAGATGAAATTTTAAATATTTTCCAGCAGGAAGGTGCCGAGATTTTACAATCAATGGATAAAAACCTTCTTTTGCTTGAAAAAAAGCCCAATAACCTTGATGTTGCAATGCATCTGTTCAGAGATGCACACAGTCTTAAGGGTTCTGCAAGAATGCTCGGTTTTAACGGCATTCAAAATATTGCGCATAAAATCGAAGATGTTCTGGGGCTTATAAGAGAAGGAAAGCTTGAGGTTAATTCAAACGTAACGGATACAATTTCTGCGGCTCTAAGCTGCATAGACAACTTAATCAAAAAAACGGTAGAGCAGAAATCCGAATTTATAAGCGAGGAATCCGATTTTCATATAAAAAAATTAACCGCATTATGCGAAAATACTTCTCAAATTGATGTTGATTCGCCGTTAATCGAAAAACAGGAAAAAAAAGGCGATGATCCTTTTGTTAATAATTTTTCAAAGTTTGAAGATTTAATAACGGGAATTGTTTTCATTTATTCAAAATGCGTCCATGATAATGATTTTGAACAATTCGGCGATATTTTAAACATAATAACCGAGTTATCACATCTTTGCGAAAATACGGGAAACGCTGATTTATATAATATTGCGCTTGCAATGTCCGATTATGCGTCTGAAAGTATCAGGGCGGACAATAAAAATGAAGACATATTGTATGAACTAAATTTAAAAATAAATGATTTTATACAGCAGTTTAACCTTGTTGCAAGAAGCAAAAATTTAAACACGGGAAATTATTATGAAAACGCTTATAAAATTTCCGCCGACAATAAATTACATGATACGGAAGCAAAGGAAAATATTGAAGAAGACGAATTAAAAAGCGCCGAATTGTTGGAATTGATAAATAAAGCAACCGAAACAATTCCCAAAATAAGCCAGAACAGACATTCTCTTGCAGAAGCAAAAAGTCTTTTAAACGAAATTGTATCAAGGCTTATAAATGATGATTTTAAAAAGATTTATCAAACAGTTCTTGCGATAATTTTAAATTACGAAAAAAGCGCTTCCAAACTTGAAAATGACGCAACAGACGCACTTAAAGAAATATTGGAAAGCACGGCAGGCATTGTTGAAGCGAAATTTTCAAAAAATGTATATAATGACTTTGCCGAAGAAATTGAACTTTTAAACCAAAAGGCCTTAATTGTTGCCCAGATGATAAAATATGAGCTTCAAAACCCCAATAAAAACGTAAGGCAAAAATCTTTTAAACCTGTTGATTGGGCTCAAAGTTTTGATTCAACGGCAATTAAAACCCTGAGGGTAAATTCGGACAAACTGGATAAACTGGTTAACCAGATAGGAAACTTAATTGTTACAAGAATTAAATCCCATGAACATGTGGGCATGGTAAAAGCAATACAGGATGAGCTTATTGAATGGCAGAAGCACTACCATAAAATAGGCTATTATATGAAATTTTACGAAAAAAAATATATACAAGATTCAATCGAATCCGATTTTCAGGGGCAAAAAAAGGATTCATTTCTGGGATATAACAGGCAGCTTGTTGCTTTTCACAATTCAAACACCGAAAAAATGAATTTTATTTTAAGCAATTTAAGCTCTTTAATGAAAGAATTGCAGGAAAATAACCTTAAATTAAATTCAACGACGGCAGAAATTGAAAATATGGTTAAATCAATGCGTATTTTGCCTCTGTCTACAGTGTTTAACCTGTTTCCGAGAATGGTCCACAACATTGCAAAAGATAAAGGAAAAGAAATCGAGCTTACAATTGAAGGACAGGATGTGAGCGCCGATAAAAAAATTATTGAAGATATAAAAATCCCCATTATGCATATTGTAAGAAATTCTCTTGACCATGGGATTGAAAGCCCCAGAGAAAGAGAGCGCCTCGGTAAATCAAGAACGGGAAATATCTCAATCAGGGCGCTTCAAAGAGAAAATAAAATCGTAATCAGCATAAAAGATGACGGAAAAGGCATTAATATCGAAAAAATCAAACAAAAAGCAATAGAAAAAGGTTTTGTTTCGCAGGAAGCGGCAGAGACCATGTCAAAAGAACAGCTTGCAAACTTTATTTTTTATCCCGGGTTTTCAACGGGTGATACCGTAACGGAATTATCGGGCAGGGGGCTTGGGCTTGATATAGTTCATACAAAAGTTTCCCAGATGAACGGAAGAATTGATGTATATTCGGAAGAAAACAAAGGAACCGTTGTTACGATGGAGCTTCCGACCACAATGGCAACATTGAGGGCGTTTATTATAATGGAGAATAACCAGCTGTTTGCAATTCCCGCTAACAGTATTCAAACAGTTTTGAGAATTTCGCCGAGCGAAATTAAAAACAGGGATAAAAAAGTTTATTTTATATATGACGGAGAAATTATTCCCGTAAGCAGTTTATCTTCAATTTTAGGCAACAGAGAAAAAGAAACCCCGGCCGATAAATTAACGATTATGGTTATTAAATCGGAAAGCATTACAACAGGTATTATTGTTGAAAAACTTGTGGGCGATGAAGAAATTCTGCACAAAAAACTGCCCGAGCCCATGCTCAGGGTTAAAAATATTTCGGGAATTACAACTCTTGCAAACGGCGAGATGTGTCTTTTATTAAACGTGAGTGATATTTTATCGTCAAGCAGGGTAAATATTAACGAATTAAACGTTACAAAATCTTTAACCCTTCAGGATAATTCCAAATATAAAATTTTAATTGTCGATGATTCAATTACAACAAGAAGACTCTTAAAAAATATAATGTCATCAAGCGGATATAAACCGGACATTGTTGCAAGCGCAAAAGAAGGATTAAGACTGCTTGATACACAGAATTATGATTTAATCGTATCCGATTATGAAATGTCGGAGATAAACGGGCTTGAATTTATAGAAATCGTCAGAAACAAAGAAAGAACAAAAAATATTCCCGTTATTGTCATAACTTCAATTGAGCGTGCGGGCTTAAAAGAGGATTTTATGAAATTAAATGTTCAGGAATTTATCAAAAAAGAATATTTTGAACAGCAAAGTTTTATAAGAACAATAAATAAATATCTGGATATTTCAATTAATGCGGGTATGAAAAATTGAACTCGAATGAAATTTTAAAAAAATATTCAACCGATATAACCCATTCAAAGCAAAGTGCAAAATTAGCTCTTATTTTATTTGATAAATTAAAAAATATTTTTGCAAATTTAAAAAATTACGATAACAAAAAAGATTTGGACCTTTTATATAAGGGTGCACTTTTGCATGATATCGGGATAAAATTTGAAAATATTTATAATCTTCCCCATCATAAAGCGGGAGCCAAATATATTTTGTCCTGTTCAATCGATGACATTGAAGATGAAGATAAGGCGGTTCTTGCGTGTCTTATAAGATATCACAGAAAAAGCCTTCCGAATGATAAAAAATATGAACCTTATAAAAAACTTTCGATAAAAGACAAGGCAAAAGTAAATTTTTTAGGCTCAATAATAAGATTATCGGACGGACTTGACAAAATGCACCTTAATCTTGTGGATGATATTGATGTTGAATTTGATAACAAACTTAACGTTTTGACATTAAAAATAAGCAGCCATATAATGTTGAATACATCAATAAAAGATATTCTTGACAAGAAAAAAGAGTTTTTTGAAAAAGTATTTCTTGTCAAGGTTGAATTCAGGAGTTTATAAAATTGTATAAAAAGCTGATTGCCTTTTTATTTGTCGTATTTTTGGCGCAAAATACACCTTCTTTTGCCGAGGATAAATTTTCGGGCGGTGTTTCATACGATTTTGAATTTAATGAAAATATTGAAGCAAAAAACTTAAAAGAAAAGCTTCCCGAAATAAGAAACGATTTTATAGACCTTAATTATTCAATACAATTTAAACCGCTGGATTTATTAAGTATTGATGAAGTTGCATACAAAAAAACAAAAACAAAAATGAAGGTTGCGCCCCAAAACCCTCTGGGGTTTGTTCCGGATAACTATGAAATTTCCCTGTCAACCGGAAAAGTTAAAGGCGGGTTGAAAGAGGCAAACAATCTTGAATTTCTGCTTAAAAAACACCCCGATGACAGAGATCTTTTATTTGCTTATGCAATTCAATTAAAAAAAGAAAACGAACTTGATAAGGCTTTGTTTATAGCAAATAAAGCGCTTGACATTGACCCTAATTTTGCGCTCGGGCACTTTTTAAAAGGGGATATTTTAAGAACAATGGAAAGATATAAAGAAGCGGTTGAAGAATATCTCTATACGGCCCAGATTAATCCTTACTGCGCCGATGCTTATTATAACGTTGCCAAAATACTGGAGCTTCTTGATAACAGGGAACTTGCGCTTGATTATTATAAAACCGCATACCGTGCAAACCCCAATGACCTTGAAATCAGGGATATTATCTTGAAACATTATATAGAATTATAATGTTCAATCAATTCTTCAAGCTTTTTTATAAATTCTTTTCTTTCATTATCCGGGTATAAAACTTCGGTTAATTTTCCGTATTTAACAAGTCTTGAAAAGAGCTTTTCTTTATTTTTGCCGTTGTTTATAATAATCATTTCATTGTTCAGATAAATCGCATTTTCATTTTCTTTTAAGGTGTAATTTTTCTTTAATCTTCCTTTTATTTTAAATGCGGTGTTATTCGGCATTTTCGATTTTTTTATTCCGTGAAAAGAATTTAATTTTATTGAAGATATAAAATCAACTTTCAGTTCTTTTTCTCTGTCTTCTTCAATATCAACTCCGGCAAGATGAACGCCCCGTTTTGTATATTTCAGTTCTCTCGGCGCAAAAATTATTTCTTTATTTTTGTACAAAAATTTAATTTCCGCTTCTTTTAAATTTATATAACCGTTTAATTTATCTATTTTATCAAACAATTCATCCGCAATTTTATAGCGATTTATTTTAATGGTTTTATCCAAAGGAGTGTTTAATTTAGAAATATTCAGGATTTTATTTTGTATTTTTACATATTTTTCATAGTCTTTTTTGGAATAAAGTCCGTATGCCGCAGAATTTAAAATTTCAAGTCCTTTTTGTTCGTTTTCATCTAAGGCAATTTTAAAAGGAGTTTTTATTATTTTAAATCTTCCTTTTTCTTTTTTGATTTCAAAGCCTGAATCTTTTAATGTTTTAAAATATTTTGAAAGCGTATTTTTATATACGCCCCATCCTTTTTTATCCAGCTCAAAACAAATCTCGTCTCTTGAAGCGGGCTTATTTAAAAGAATTTTTATAATTTCAATTAATCTTGAAGCGGAATTTTGAATTAAAGGCATTTATACTCCTTAAGCGTTTCATTCAGGGTGTTTATAATTTTATCTTTAATTTCTTTTCTTTTTATTTTTATGCAATCTTTTCCGATTGTTAAAATTCTCTGTACTATAAAAAAATCATCAATACCGGTCGCTTCAAGTTCGACCTCATCTTTGCCGAATTTAACGGCTTTTTCAAATTCTTCCAAAGGGTTTTGTTCATAAAAATTTTTTGTAACTATATATCTTGTTTTTTCTTTTGAAAATTTTTTAAATTTTTTGTTTCCGTCTTTAAATTTTAAAATTTTAATTATTTTATCCGTTCTGAATGACGCATAGTTATTATGTATGTTTGAATATCCTTCAACATAAAGTTTTTCGTTTCTGTATGTTATTTTATCCAAATCAATTTCAATTTCAATTTCGCCTTTTTCCGGAGAATTGTATAAAATGACAACCGATTTATCTTTGTTTACCGCATTTTTTAATTTATTGATTATATCGCCGTTTACAAAATTAAAAATTTTAAAATTAATAAGCTCAAATGTTTCTTCACCGTTTTCAAACGGAAGTTTTAAAAAAAGGGATTTTAAATTCAAAATGTCCTCAAAATTATATAATTCCGTTACGGTATTTTTAATCGAATTTAAAAAATTTATTTCTTTTTTATCAAGTTTAAGGCTGATAAAATTTTTATTCAGGGAATATTTATAATTGTTTGTTTTTGTCCCTCTTTTTATTTCAAAGCCGCAGTTTATTAAAGTGTTTATATCAAGTTTTATCGTTTCTTTTGAGGGGGAAAGATTATATTTTTTATTTAATAATTCCAAAAGTTCGCTTTTTGACAAGTCTTTTTCAAACAGAAGCTTTAACAGCGCAATAAGCCTGAAACCCGTTAATTGAATACTTTCGTTGTTGGTCAAAATATATTCCCTATATCACAAACATAACATATTTCAATACGAAATGTTAATATTTATTGTAATAAATGTATACAAATATGTAAAGAAATGTTATTATAAAAGTATACTTTTTAGGAGCAACAGTTAAATATGGCACTACAGCAAATTAC
>CALUYY010000008.1 GCA_944325155.1 Candidatus Gastranaerophilales bacterium
CATTTTTTATGCAACCTGACCTCACCAGTGATAAACATCACCCTCAATACGGTGAATGCAAGGAGGTTTAAATCCTCTCACGGGCATTTTTTAATAAGACGGGTTTTAACTTAATGCACTATATCAAAATTTAATCGCCGAAAACAATGAACGGAAGGTTTCTATCAAGTGCGTATTCTCTTAAAAATTCGGTTCTGTTTTTAACGGATAATTCGCCCTGTGTGCCAAAACCTTGTTCATGGCCTTTGATTTCATCTCTTTTTAGAAATTCAAGAGGGTTATCTATTTTCTCATTATAATCAATGCTGTATGCAAAAACGGCCATGGGGGGTTTGGGGTTTGAAACATACATTTCGTTGTATTCTCTTTCGCCTTTTCTTGTATTTGAATTAATTGAAGCAAAAGCTTTGATTAATTTTTCTCTTGTTTCATCGGGTTCAATTTCCCCTAAGCTTTTATTTTCATTTTCTTTTACAAATTCAATATATTCTTCATCGGATAAATTAAGCGCTTCTTTAATTAAGTTTGATATATAGAGTCTGTCATGTTCTCTGTATCCGCCGAAGATATAGTTTTCTTTAAAGTTATTTATATCTTTTCCGCATCCTGAGCCTGAATCCGTATCGCCGCCGCCATGGATATATTTTGTATCAACGTCAAGTAAAATACCCTGGGGTCTAAAAAATCTGTATTTTGATTCTGGGCGCTCGGTGTAGCTTACCGATAACAGAGCATCCGAATTAATTAAAGGGAATGCGTCAAAATTAATTAACTGGTTTGAATAATCAAGTCCGTGGGCAATAAATTTTATATTTCCCGTGTCAACTTCTTCACCTGTGCTTGTTGTTGTTTTAATTCCTTTTGAAATTGAACCTTTCGGGAAACCGATTTTTTCCCATGTTTCATTTTCGACTTCATTGAATTTAACTACGACAAGTCCGTCATCATCAACATATATTCCTTTATAATTCGTTGAACCGTCGGGGTTCACCATAAGATTTTGTTTTATTCTGTCTGCGGAGGGAATTTTTGTAACGGGAAGCATTGGCTGTGATTTTTTAAGTTCGTCTATATATCCTTTTAATTTTTCGGTATAATAATCGCAAGCTTCGCCGAAGCTTCTTACATTTCCTTCAAAATCAACTCTTGATTTTCCTTCTTTTTTATCATGGAAAGAATCATCGAATTTAACCGCTTTAAGGTCTGCATGGGAGAATATGTTTAATAAATCTAAAATGTTATCATGTCTTAAATCATAAGCTGTTGATTTAAGCCTTTTTTCAAGCTCTTTTTTATTATCGGCGCTGTTTACATATCCGAGCCACTCGTGGTTTTTAATTAAAGTATAGAGTTTAATTTCTTCATCACGGCTGAGATTGAATTTCTTTGCAATAAAATATGTATCGAATGCGCCCTCGCTTGCATGGGTTTTATCGGTATGACCTTCTATTTTTGTTATATCATGCATTAAGGAAGCTAAAAGCATTAACTTTTTATCGGAATCATTTAATTGATTAAATCTTTCATCCCGTGAAATTTTCTGCATAACTTTAAGGGAATGAGAAAAGATATCATAATTATGAGAGCCTTTTGTTTCAAGACCTTCGTTTCCCGCCTGAACTTTTCCTATTAACCCGTGGATTTCGGGAAGATATTTTGCAATTTCATTTAAGCTTTCTTCAATGTCAGAGTTAGAGCATTTTATTTTGTTTTGTTCAGAAAACCTTATTACATAAGGTCTTACTTTTCCGACTGTTTCTTTTGTAATGGGGTCTGTTATTTGTGCAAGTTTTTTACCGTTATTTAAGTTAACGGGGTATCCTGAAATTGCAAAGCCCGTTTTTGTTCTTCTGTTATGGTGAAGTTCAAAACCGAAGTAATCGTATAGTTTTTGTCTTTCGTTTCTTGAAAGCCCTTTTACGTTGGATAAAATATCTTGAATAAATTCATCCCTTGAATATTCCTGAACTATATTAAGGTTATTAAATTCTTCATCCGATAATTTTGCAAGGCTGTCTGAAAGTGAGGTTAATTCTTTATTAAATTTATTTGCTTCATCATCGTTTAATACATTTGTTTCGATACCTAATGATCTTACAATAGAAGGAAGTATTGAACAGTATTCTTCTTTATTATCGGGGATAAGGGGAAACATTTTTTTAATTGTTTCGCTTTTATTAAAAAGGTCAGTGTTTGATGAAACAAGATTTCTTAAGAAATCTCTTTTTTGATAAATGGGAATTTCGTTGATGTTTGTTTTTCCGTATACATCAATAAATTTTGCGGCAATTGCGGTATCAAGGGAAGATAATTTTGAAGCTTCCTTATATCCTATTGTTTTATTTAACGCTTTTAATTCGCTTAAAGATACCTTATTATTTTTATCTAAAAGCGTAAGCATTTGCTTTGGAAGAATTTCCATTTTTTCATAGTTATCAAAAAAGTTAATAATGCGCTTCGCTTCTTCTTCTGAACCCGCCATTGAAACTATTCTGCCTGCTGCGTCCATAAAATCAGGGTTGTTTGTTAATCTTTCATCGGATAAAATGCGGTTTGCAACTTCGGCTTGTTCTTTTGTTTCTGTATTGCGCAAAATATCACCCGCATATTTCATAAAATCATGGTTATTTATTAAACTTTCATCGGATAAGATTTTATCTGCCGGCTGAAGCTGGTATTGATTGCTTACCGCAGCTATAATACCACCCGCATATTTCATAAAATCATGGTTATTTATTAATCTTTCATCGGATAAGATTTTATCTGCCGGCTGAAGCTGGTATTGATTGCTTACCGCAGCTATAATACCGCCCGAAAAATTTTCCATAAATTCTTTATTGCCGCATAATTTTTCATCGGATAAGATTTTATCAAGAAAATTAAATCTTACGCCTTCATCTTGCTTATTTAAGACAATGTGTGAAAAATTTGTCATAATATTTGTGTTAAATGCATTTTCATCGGATAAAATACGTTCTGCAAGCCTGTATTGCTCAAAATTGCGTGCTTGGTTTATTGAAAAAACAATTCCACGCTGAAAGAACGGATTTAAAACAAGGTTATCCCGTGTATCATCCGCAAAAATACCGTTTTCGTCCTGTTTTATATGCGACAATATTTTGTCAAGAAACATCATATTTAATTTATACTGCTCGGTTGTTTTTATTCCTGAAAGCATTTTATGTATACAATACGTTAATTCGGAGTTATCTGTATACCTTTTATCGGATAATAATTTATCCAGAAACATTATTTTTGCTTCGGCCTGTTCTTTTGTAGTTACGTTTTTAATAATTGAAGCTGTACCTTCTATAAAATCAGGGTTACTGAATAATCTTTCATCCGATAAAATCTTTTTTGCAAGCGGGATATTAAATTCGTTTAGTTCAACACCTTGAAATGCATTTTTAATATCTTCTTCGGTTATTTCTTTTGCGGATGTTTCGGTTTCATTTGCTTCATTTTCTTTCGTATCAACGGCGCCTCTAAAATGAACCATTGAGCGCCCAAGAGCTTCAAGCGGATGATCGGTTTTAAGATAATCAATTTCTTTAGAATATTTGTTATCCTGGTCTTTTAATTTTTCATCGGCTTTTTTGCCGTTAAAATCACTAAAGCCCGAACCTTCAACTTTAATTGACATGAGTTAATCCTAAAAAAACTTTCCTTCTTATAAAAAAAATCGGCAAGATACCCCATAAACTGTAATTATTGTTACATATTGAAACAAAAAACCCCGCCATTTAGCGGGGTGTTTTTTATAAAACATATATTTTTAATCAAACTCTGGGAAAAATCTGTATCCCATCTCCTGTAAAATTTCCCACTTGATTGATTGTTTTTTATTTAACATTGAATCAAATTTTTCAAGCTGTTTATTATAATAAGAATCCCTTTCTCTATAAAGAACTTCAAGCTCCTTATCCAGTTTTTTTAATTTTTTCTGCTGCTCTTTAACGGCAATTTTACTCCTTTTAACCATTTTTGCTTCTTGTTCTTTTTTATTGATTTGTTTTGTGTATTCGTTTAATTTTGATGTGGTTTTATAATAAAACACACTGAATTTTTCATTCTGTTTATCACTGAATTGCAAAAATTCATTCACGCTTACCGCATTTTTATCAATATCTTCATAAGTTAAATTTTTTCTGTAAACCTTAACTTCGTTATCAATAATACCGTTTTGCGCCTGATTTGTTTCAATTTTATCTTCTTTTATATCTTCATTTGTTTCTTTTATATTTGAAACTTCTTTTTCATCCGTTGTCGGTGTTGTTTCTTCTTTTTTCGGCTCTGTTTGTGTTTCTGTCTGTTCTTTTGGAACAATTTCTTTTATATCTTCCTCTGTATTTTCTTTTATTTCTTCATTTTGAACGTTATTATCGGTTGTATCAATTGTTTCTTTTGTATCCGAAACTTCTTTTATACCTTCTTCAACCGAAGCTTCTTCTTTTAATTCTTCTTTTTCTTCTTTTGGTTTTTCAATTTGTTCTTCTTTTTCTTCCGTAATTTTTTTATCGGGTTCAGCGCTTGCTTCCGGTTCGGTTTTTTCTTGTGTTTGAACTTTATTTTCTATATCCGGCGTAATTTCTTCTTTTAATTCTTTTTGATTGTTTTTTTCCTGTTCTTTTAATAATTTCTCATTTTCTTTTGCCTGTTTCTTTTCAAGCTTTGCCTGTTCTTTTTTTTGTTCTTCAAGAAGTTTTGCTTCTTCTTTTTGTTTTTCTTCAAGAAGCTTGGCGTCTTTTTTTGCCTGTTTTTCTTTTTGTTTTTCAAGCTTCTTTGCTTCTTTTAAAGCTTTTTTATCAACTTTTTTTGCTTCCTGCTGCATTTTGGTGTCATCAATCATCACGGCTTCTTTTTCTTCCGATTTTAAAACTTTTTTATCTTCGTTTTGCGCAAAACTTTGAATGTTGGACGCAAAAAGCATTAATGATGCCATCATGGCAACTAATAAACTCTTTTTCATAAAAACTTCCTTTTACTCTTTTACAAAAAGATAATAGCATATTTTTGCATAAAAAAAACTCCCGTAATCTGGGAGTAAATCTTTAATAGGAAGGGAAGGTTAGGAAGTTAGGTTGTGTGAAAATCTATGTAGTGTTTGATTAAGTTTCTTAATATCTCGTTAGTTTAAATTAAATGTTTGTTTTTCAACTTACATTAATATAAAGTATATTTAGTATATATAATTGCTATACTCATTATATATTGTTACAATTCTTAATAATGTTTTTTTAAAAAAACCGAATGCATTGAATGATTGATTTTGACGCTTTAATGTTTACATTCGGGCGTTTTGTATGAGATACTTATAAATAGTGATAACTTTTATAAGGAAAAATTCAGCAACATGATTATTGAAGAAATTCTTGAACTTACGGTCCAAAAGAAAGCATCCGACCTTCATATAAGTTCATATCTGCCCCCCGTTTTACGTATTGACGGCGAACTCATAAGAACAAATCTTCCCGTATTGTCGCCCGAAGACGTTGAAACGCTTTTATTCCCGATTTTAACAAACGAACAAAGAAGAACGCTTGAGCAAACCTGGGAACTGGACTTTGGCTACGGATTGCACGGTATCGGACGTTTCAGGGTAAACATTTATAAAGATAAAGGAAATTATGCGGCTGCATTCAGAACGGTTAACTCAACCCCGCCGACATTTGAAAGCCTCGGATTGCCCGAGGTCGTTAAAACGGTAGCGGGGCGCCCGAGAGGTTTAATTCTCGTAACGGGTCCTACCGGTTCCGGTAAATCAACAACGCTTGCCGCTATGATAGATTACATTAATTCAACAAGAACCGAACACATTCTTACAATGGAAGACCCCATAGAATTTGTTCATACCTCCAAAAAAAGTATCGTTCACCAGAGAGAACTGGGGCAAGACACAAGAAGTATGGCAAATGCGCTTCGCTCCGCTCTTCGTGAAGACCCTGACGTTATACTGGTAGGTGAGATGAGGGACCTTGAAACCATAGGTCTGGCGCTTACGGCGGCAGAAACGGGCCACCTTGTAATGGGAACATTGCACACATCATCCGCCGCACAAACAATTGACCGTATTGTTGACGTTTTCCCCGAAGGACAACAACAGCAGATACGTTTGCAATTATCAAACAGTTTAATTGCGGTATTTTCGCAAACACTTCTTCAAAAACTCTCCGATGACGGCGTAACAAGAAAAGGACGTGTTATGGCGCAGGAGATAATGCTTGTAACCGGAGCTATCGCAAACTTAATCCGTGAGCAAAAAACGGCACAGATTTATTCATCTCTGCAAACGGGAACCTCCCTCGGTATGCAGACATTGGATATGGCGCTGAGGGATCTTGTGCTTGCAAAAAAAGTTGACCCGCAGGATGCTCTTGCAAAATCAACCCACCCGGACGAGCTTAGAAGAATGCTCGGAATGCAGGTTGAAAGCCAAAAACTTTATTAATAAATCAAAATTAAATCATTATGCCGCCCAAAAACATTAAGGGCGGTTTTTTATTTTAAAAAACGTTAAAATTGGTTAAAAACCATGGTTTTATGCGCTTTACAAAAAATATGTTCTTGTTAGAATTAAATTATTATATAAGATAAAATGATTAAAATGTCCTTTAAGGGGCATTTTTAATTGACAAAATAAAGGAGAGCTTTTAAATGGGCATCAAAGGAAAAAATGACAGAATGGTTGTTCTTGCTTGCGAAGACTGCAAAGAAAGAAACTATACGACAACAAAAAACAAAAAAACTTTAAAAGAAAGAATGGAACTTAAAAAATACTGCTCCAGATGCAACAGACATACGGTGCATAAAGAAACAAAATAAGCTTTTACCTTATGCATTTTTGCATAAGGTAAACTTAAAAACCCTCTTTATGCGTCCTTAGTTCAGTTGGTAGAACGTCGGTCTCCAAAACCGGATGTCGAGGGTTCGAGTCCTTCAGGGCGCGATTTTAAAAAAAGGTAAGTAAAAATGGCAAACGCTCAAAAAACAAAAAATAACGAAAAAAAATCTTTATCGGACGGGCTTGTAACATATTTCAAAGGCGTTAAATCCGAATGGGGAAAAGTTACATGGCCTGAAAAAAATCAGATAGTCGTTGAAACTCTGATTGTAGTTTTTGTTGTTGCGGCATTTACCGTTGCGGTTTATCTTATGGATATTATTTTTAAAGGTCTGTTGGGATTAATCGCCAAATAGAATATTAGAAAATTAAAGGTATATTATGGCTGAGAAAGAAAATAACATTCCGAACGAAGATGAAAACCTTAATACGGAAGTTCAATCTTCAAAACAAGAAAAAGATGACGCTCCCAAAAAAAGATGGTACGTCGTTCATACATACTCGGGACACGAAAACAAGGTAAAAGTTAACCTTGAAAAACGTATCGAATATATGAATATGGGCGAAAAAATCTTCAGGGTTGAAGTTCCGCAAAAAACAATAACACAGGTTAAAGGCGGAAAGAAAACCGAAAAAGAAGAAAAAATCTTCCCCGGATACGTTCTTGTTGAAATGATTATGGATGACGACTCCTGGTATGTTGTAAGACACACGGCAGGCGTTACCAAATTTGTGGGCTCATCCAAAAAACCGATACCCGCCAAAGATTCGGAAATCAAAAAAATTATCCACAGAGGACAAAGCCAGGTTCAAAAAATCGAGCTTGATGTTAAGGTGGGCGACAAAGTCAGAATTATCTCGGGACCTTTTGCGGAATTTATCGGCGACATTGCGGAAGTTTATCCCGATAAGTCAAAATTAAGGGCAATGGTTTCAATCTTCGGACGTGAAACCCCCGTCGAACTTGAATACAAACAAATACAAAAAGTTTAAATATAAAAACAAAAGATAAAACGTGGAAGGGTTAAAAACTTTGCCAAAGTTTAAAAATAAGCCCGATTGACCACAGAAAGGAAGAAAAATAATGGCACCAACAAACAAAAAAGTTACAGGGAAAATCAAGCTTCAAATCGAAGCGGGGAAAGCCAATCCTTCACCTCCCGTAGGGCCTGCATTAGGTCAAAAAGGTGTAAACATTATGGACTTTTGCAAGCAGTTCAATGAAAGAACGGCTTCAATGGCAGGTTATATTATTCCTGTCGTAATTGATGTATACGAAGACAGAAGCTTTACTTTCGTTACAAAATCACCTCCGGCAGCAGTTTTAATCAAAAAAGCAATCAACCTTGCAAAAGGTTCGGCTGCACCGAACAAAACAAAAGTCGGACAAATTTCCCAAGCACAATTGGAAGAAATTGCAAAAACAAAAATGCAAGACCTTAACGCCACAACACTTGAAGCTGCGGTTGAAATGATTAAAGGAACCGCAAGAGCAATGGGCGTTACAGTTAGTGAATAATCGTCGGGAGGCAGTTAAACTGCCGTTTGTACCGCAAGAAATGGAGATAAAATGTCAAAATTAACTAAAAAACAAAAGAAAATACAAGAATTAATGGAAGGCTTTGTTCAGCCGGCAACTGCGGCCGATGCAATTGATATGCTCCAAAAAGTGGCTAAAGAAACCGCAAAATTTGATGAAACGGTTGAATGCCATATGAGATTAGGTATTGAAGTAAAACATGCCGACCAGCAGGTAAGATCAACAACCGTTCTTCCCGCAGGATTGGGTAAAACGGTCAGAGTCTGCGTTATCGCAAAAGCCGATAAAGCGGCGCTTGCAAAAGAAGCGGGAGCCGATGAAGCAGGTGCTGAAGATATAATCGAAAAAATTGCAGGCGGCTGGTTTGAATTCGATACATTAATTGCAACACCCGACATGATGGCTCCTTTGGGAAAATTAGGCCGTGTTTTGGGTCCTAAAGGCTTAATGCCAAACCCTAAAACCGGAACCGTTACTCCCGATGTAGCCAAAGCCGTTAAAGACGCCAAAGCGGGTAAAGTTGAATTCAGAGCGGATAAACAAGGTATGATTCACGTTCCTTTGGGAAAAATTAAATTCTCAAAAGAAGATTTAATGAAAAACTATTCAACCTTAGCAGACGCCGTTATTAAAGCAAAACCGGCTTCCGCTAAAGGTACATACATTAAATCGGCATACTTATCAACAACAATGGGCCCGGGGATTAAACTTGACCCGAAAAACATTGCTGTTGAAATTAAAGAATATATCGACTAATATAAAAACTGTATTAACAGTTTAAAAACAATATGATAAAAAAGCTGGAAAATTCAATAAGAGAAAGTACGGAGTATAAAAAATTTCGCTCCGTACTTTCAATTATTTTTGAATGGTTTTATACAAAGTTTTTTTTCGGCATATTAAGCAGATTTGAAAGAAAGTTCGTTAAATATCTTTTTGTTGGCTTTATGAACACGGTTTTTTCGTATATGGTTTATGCAATCTGCGTTACCATTCTTTCCCGCCCGACATTATCCCTTGCAATTTCATACGTCATAGGAATTTTATTTAATTTCCAGACAACGGGAAGAATCGTCTTTAAAAACAAAAATAACACCCTTATTTTTAAATTTTTCTTATCATACTTAACAACCTTTTTTATAAACAGATATTTCTTAGACACTCTTGTTTCAACTTTCCATGTTGATAAATATCTTTCTCAGGCCATTCTTGTTTTCCCCATAGCAATGATTTCTTTCTTACTTTTAAAACACTTTGTTTTTGTCGAATCAAAGTAAATCTATATTAATTTGGGAAATGAAATTTTTTGTTATGTTTTCATAATAATCGCTTGAAAATTTGGTTGAAATCACAAGTTTTGAAGTTCTTGAAACCTCATTTTTTTGTATTTTATCTTTTATTTTATTTATTAACCCTTCATCGCTGTTAACCGTTGTATAAACGGCTGCCGTTCCCCTTAAAGTTAAAAAGGGTATTCCTTTGACTTTGGCGACAAAATCAATATAGGGAACAATCTTTAACCCCGCAAGAATTTTTCCTTTGTTTGTTGTTTCAATGTTTTCAATGGGAATAATGGGTGAATTTATAATTTTTGAAGAAAGTTCTTCAAGTTTTTTTTCAATCTTTCCTGATGAAAAATCTTCTTCGGTTAAAACATCATCCGAATTAAGGTCAATAATCGTAATTTTTTGATTTTTGGGAACATAAAGAGCGTTCAATTTTCTGTAACCGAAAAGATTTAATGACCTTGATAATTGATAATCGGCAGATATTTCGGATAAATCCCCGAAGTCTTTCATTTCTTTAACGAGGACACTTCTTTCAGGCTTTGTATAAGCGTCATATTTACCTTTTACAAACGTATATCCGCCGTATGCAAAAAATGCAAAAACGATTAATATGAATACTACTAATTTTGCGGTCTTTTTTAAACAGCCCATAATTTAAAATCTTTCCCCCATTGTTTCAAATTCTATTCTATTTTATTATGATATTTATGGAATTACAAAACTTTTTAAAATTTGATGAAATAAACCCCTGCCTTCTCACTTCTTCAATGAAACAATATTATGAGATTAAATCGAATTATAAAGATTTTATTTTGCTTTTTAAAATGGGCGATTTTTTTGAAACCTATTTTGAAGATGCAATAATTTTTTCTGACATTCTTAATATTACTCTTACAAAAAGAAAATATAAGGAATTGGGAACCGTTTTAATGGCGGGAGTTCCCGTTAAAAATATAAATTTTTATATTGAAAAACTTATTAAAAACGACCTTAAAGTTATTATAACTGATGAATTCAACGAAGATAAAAATAAAAAAATAAGAAAAATATCAAAAATTTATACCAGAGGCACAATAATAGATAAAGAATTTTTAAATTCCGAAGAAAATAATTTTTTAACCGCAATTACAAAAACAAATTCCGTATATGATTTATGCTATACGGATATCTCAACGGGCGAAATTTATATAACAAAAGGCAATTTTAAAGAAATAAAATGCGAACTTGCAAGAATAAACCCGAAAGAGCTTTTAATTTTAAAAAACGATAACATTGAAAAAGAACTCTATCTTCCCTATAAATATGAAATTTTGGATAATATTTCTTATGATATCAATAATAAAGCTCAAAGTCTTATTGAAAATTATTCAAAATTTATCTTAAAAAGCTTTATCCCCAAATTTGAACAAATTAAAACATATAATATAAATAAACATCTTTTAATGGATTTTCTTACGAGAAAAAATCTTGAAATCACAAAAAACGCATACAACAACAAAAAAGAAGGCTCGCTTTTATGGGCGGTCGATAACTGTAAAACTCCGATGGGAAAAAGGCTTTTAAATTCTTTTATCTCATGTCCTTTAATTGACAAAGAAAAAATTGAAGAAAGAAGAAACGCAATAAAAGAACTTTTGGAAAATAAAGAAAAATCGGACGCAATAGGAAACATTTTATTAAACACCGCAGACATTCAAAGGCTCTCGTCAAAACTCTCGAATAAAACAATTAACCCGCTTGAATTTTTAATTTTAAAAGATTCAATCAAACTGATTGAAAAATTAAATTCAATTTTAAAAGCTTTTAATTCAAATCTTTTAAAAATCAATTCGACAAATAAAGAAAAACTTTTTGAATTTTATGAAACAATAGATAAAACAATAACAAGCGACATTGAAAAAATTAAAAACGGCGATTTTATTCAAGACGGCGCAAATTCCGAATTTGATTTATACAATTTTGAATTTAAAAAAATAAAAAAAGAAATTGAAAACTATAAAAATTTATTAATCGAAAAAACAAATATAAATTCTCTTGATGTCGAAAACAAAAACGCTTCTTTTTCAATTTGCGTGCCCAATAATATAAAAAATACAATTCCTCTTGAATTTAAAATTAAACAAAAATTAAAAACCAAAACAAAATATACAACGGAATTTTTAATTTCTCTTGAAGAAAAATATTTTTCCGCCAAATTAAAAACGGAAGAAATAAAAAAAGATATATTTGAAAATCTGAAAGAAAAATATCAAAATTTAACGTCTTATTTCAGAGAATTTTCCAAAAATATAGCTCTTATCGACGTTTTATATTCATTTTATAAAACTTCATATGATAATTCTTTTTCATATCCGATAATTTCAAATGACAACGAATTTGAAATCAAAGAAGGGTTTCACCCGGCGGCAAAAAGAATTTTTGAAAATTATTCTCCTTTGGATATAAAATTCGGAAACAAAAATTTTATTCTTCTGACGGGCGAAAACGGAAGCGGAAAATCAACCCTTTTAAAACAAATTGCAATATCGGTTATTTTAAACCAGACAGGGTGCTATGTTCCCTGCGTTTACGGAAAATTTCCGATTTTTGACAGAATATGCACAATTCTTGATATCAAAGGCGAAATCATAAATAACAAATCAACACACCAAATGCAAATGAAGGAATTATCCGACATTTTAAATTCCATAACCGATAAAAGCCTTATTTTGCTTGATGAAACAGGAAAAAACACATCTTATAAAGAAGGTGTTGCGCTTGATTTCGGCATAATTGAATATTTAATTAAAAATACAGACGCAAAAACAATTTTTACGACCCATTTTCACATTTTATGCGATTTAACAAAAAATATATCCTCAAAAATATCTTATTCGGCAATTGAAAACAAAGAACATAAAAGATATGTAAAAGAAGGTTCAATTTCAAAAAGCAACGGTATTTTAAGCGCAAAAAAAGAAAACCTGCCCGATGAAATTATAGAAACGGCAAACAGGCTTATTAAAAACGGTTTTTAGACAAAACTAAAGCAATTGGGTTTTTTGCCGATATATATTGTGTAATAATTTAATTAAAGGTTAAAATCCCCTGATTTTATGGTTATAATAAAGCTATGTTTACAACGGATATTGAAACTGAAGATACTGATTTAAAAAAGGTCGGACTGGAATTAATGTTTATGACACCCGAAAAATGTTCCAGCCCTGACGGAATCAGTGCGGTTGAATTATCCAAACATCTTGATATGGACCTTGAAGTCGTTAAAAAGAAATTAAAAATTTTGCTTGACCACAATATAGTAAGAGTAATAGGAATTAACCCGAAGTTATGGAAGTTTGATGAGTATAATTTTCAAAGAATGCCCGAGGACGATTCCGTATATATGCTTTTATGCTCATTTGACGATGTCGACTTCGACAGATTTTTTGAATATTAAAAATGGATTTAATTGAATTAAAAATAGAAAAATCAATTTTTGGGGGGCTTGGTTTAAGTCATTATAAAGGTATGGCGGTTCTTGTCGAAGGGGCCGTAACGGGTGATATTATAAAAGCCGAAATCATTAAAAAAAATAAAAATTATCTTTCTGCAAAAATAAAAGAAATTATTGTTCCTTCAAATAAAAGAACAAAGCCCTTTTGCCCGCTTTACGGCGCTTGCGGCGGGTGCGGAATGCAATTTGTCGAATATGATTTTTTAATAAAAGAAAAAGAAAATATTCTTTTTGAAATTTTTTCATCATTTAGCGAACTTAAAATAAAACCGTTTGTAAAAAGCCCGAAAACTCTGAATTACAGGTGCAAAACCCAATACCCCGTAACACAGACCAAAAATTCCAAAAGGCTTCTTATAGGCTATTATAAGAAAAATTCCCACGATATTACAAATATAAAATTCTGCCCCGTTCAGCCTTCCGTTATTGATGAAATAACGGAATTTATAAGAAACAATTGGAATTTGGGAGCATACATCGAAAAAACCCATAAAGGGCTTTTGAGACATATAAATACAAGAATTTCAACAAACGACAATTCAATTCTGTTAACGTTTGTTTTAAATGCGGACGAAAAAGAATATAAAAAAATAAAAAATGAAATAACGGATTTTTCAAATCTTTTAATGAATAATTTTCCTTTAGTTAAAGGGGTTTTTGTCAATTTAAACAACGAAAAAACAAATAAAATAACGGGCGAAAAAACTGTTTTAATTAAGGGAGAAAAATATATAATCCAAAACCTGAAATCTTATTCTTATAAAATGGGGCCTTTGAGCTTTTTCCAAATTAACCCTTATCTGGCCGAAATTTTATTTGAAAAAGCAAAAAATTTAATATCAAAAAAAGGTTCTCTGCTTGATTTATACGGCGGAGTCGGCGCAATCGGGATTTTTATGAACGATGTTGCGGATAAAATTACGCTTGTTGAAGAAAATTCGGAAGCGGTTTCTTTTGCATATGAAAATTATAAGCTTAATAACATTAAAAACCATGAAATATACGAAGGAAAAGCGGAAAATATAATAAATAATTTTATTAAAGAAAAAAGATATTTTGAAAACATTATAATCGACCCGCCGAGAAAAGGTTCTGATAACCGCACTCTCGAATGCATTTCAAAAATGACAAATTCAATTATCTATATAAGCTGTAACCCCATGACCCTGAAAAGGGACGCCGGTTTTTTAATTGAAAAAGGTTTTAAATTTAAAACGCTTGAAGGTTTTGATATGTTTCCTTATACTCATCATATAGAATGTCTTGCTCATTTTGAGAGGGAAAATGGATAAAACTTTTTATATAAAAACACTCGGCTGTAAAACAAACGAAACGGAATCTCAAATAATGGCAGAAACCCTTATAAATAAAGGGTTTAGACAAACAAACGACAGATTAAAAGCAGACATTTACATCATAAATTCCTGCACCGTAACAAGCCACAGCGACAATCAAACCGATTATTTAATAAAACAAATCAGAAAAGATAACCCCCGTATAAAAGTAATTTTAACGGGCTGCGTTGCCCAAACCGGAAATTCGGATGAAATAAACGCCGATTTAATTTTGGGGAACAACGAAAAACTTGATATTGATAAATATATAGAAAATCTTTTTGAAAACAAAAAAAAGGTTTATGTTGAAAATATATTCAATATAAAAGAATATAAAAACAAATTTCTCTTTAATGCGTCATCCACCCGCCCTTCAGTTAAAATTCAAGACGGGTGCAACAACAGATGTTCTTATTGCCTTATTCCTTACGCAAGAGGAAATTCAAGGTCAAACAATATTGAAAATATAATTAAACAAATTAATTTGCATATTCTAAACAACAGAAAAGAAATAGTTTTAACGGGCATTCATATAGGGCAGTGGGGAATTGAATTTAATAAAAATCTTATTTATCTGTTAAAAGAAATTGAAAAAACGGATATTTTAAGATACCGTCTGGGGTCACTTTATGTTAATGAAATTGATGATAATTTATTGGACTTTTTATCAAATTCAAAAAAATTCTGCCCCCATTTTCATCTGTCGCTGCAGAGTTTAACCGATAAAACATTGAAAAATATGAACCGCTCTTATACAAAAAAAGAAGCTCTTGAAAAAATTGAAAAAATCCAAAAAAGCTTTAATCTTCCTTTTATAGGCTGCGACATTATAACGGGTTTTCCGGATGAAACAAAAGAAGATTTTATTATCACAAAAGAAGCTCTGATTGAATCAAAAGTAAGCTATATTCACTCTTTTCCTTATTCAATAAGGAAAAACACGCCGGCTGCCGTTATGGAAAATCAAATTTTGGAACACGTAAAAAAAGAAAGAACAAAAGAATTAATTGAAGTTTCAAATAAACTCCATAAAAATTTCCTGGATTTAAATAAAAACACAACCCGAACAATAATCTACGAAAAAAAATCCGAAAAAATGAACGCATATAAAGGAGTAACGGAAAATTACATAAAAGTTTATAAAAAAAGCGGTGTTAATTTGCAAAATAACGTTGAAACGGTTAATTTAAGCCGATTTGAAGAATTATATTAAGATTTTGTTACAAAAGTATATATTTTTTATATAAAAAGTCAATTTTTTTTAGATATCAAACTTTATATAAATATAAGAGAGATAAAATAAGAGGCAAGAAGATGGCAACCGCTGCAAAAGAAGATAAATTTTTAAATTGTGAAAACTTTTTTATAACTGCAACAATTGCAAAAGAATACACTGATTCCAAAGCGGCGCTTTATAAAGCAAGCCTTCCGCCCAAGAAAAAAGTTTATAAAAGCATGAATAAAATGCTTCAAGAGTGCTTCTTTGTGGGTTCACTCAAATACGGTAACAACTTCATCGCTTAATTTGAATTGAAATAATGGAGGACAAACGGAGAATTATTCTCCGTTTTTTGCGTATAAAATTTATTAAAATGTGCTCAAAAAAGAGTATTTTTTTAATAAAATCTCATAAAATACTTGTATAATTTTACATTTGAGTATAAAATAGCTTTAAAAGGTACCAATGATTTAATTTTTGATTTTTATTGAAAGTTTGAAAATTTGCCACTTTAATGATTACGATGGAATAACAGGGCTAAAGCCAAAAAAGGAAATTTTTTAATTATGTATACTAACAAGTGCATTAAGTGCGGGAAGGAATTTGAAACAAAAAACCCCAAAAGGGTGATATGCCCCGACTGTTTATACCCCGACAAAGCCGCTTCTTCTGCGGGTGATAATAAACCCCAAACCCAGACCGGAACGGAATATCCGAGAAGCTACAGTTTCGGAAGCGACGAAGCACAGGCACCAAGATATAATAAAAGACCCTATAACAAAGACCAAAGGCACAATTCGGGCAATTATCAAAGACAGGATAACAGACGCCCACGCCCGCAGGGTTCAAGACCCGGAGGTTTTAATAAAGGCGGGTTCAATAAAGGCGGATTTAACAAAAAGCGTGCGCCTCAAAAACCCAAAGCCCTTCTTGTAAACAGAGAACAACTGGCGCAAATTGAAGAATTATACAAAAAAATGCTCCCTCTTCCAAACCCTGATGCCCATGAAGTTATTGCGGAAAAAATCGGTTTGGAACCAAAGAAAGTGTTTTTCGGAATTAACCTTGTAAGACAAAAGCTTATGCTCCCCAAAATTACAATGCCAAAAAGAAAACTGGCTCTGACACCGGATCAGTTAATGGCAATTAAAAATTTATACGAGCCGCTTCTTCCCCTTCCCCCGATAGGCTGCCACAAAATTCTTGCGGCACAGCTAAAAATGGATGAATGGAGAGTGCATGTGGGAATAGGCTTGGTCAGAAAACAAATGGGGCTTGACCGCTGGAACCAGGAAAGAGAAGATGCTCCCGAGGAATACAGAAAAGCGGCACAGGCAAATAAAGAAGAATAATTTAAAAAATAAAAGCCCGTTTAATAAACGGGCTTAAAAATTTTTATTCTTTCAGAGTCTATGTGCTTTTAAACTTATATAATGCCGTCCAGATTTGTTATTGTCTGCACGCCCTTTTGTCTTGCGATACCGGTGATATCATTATACATTGAACCTGCAAATTCTTTTGTAAATTCAACGCCTTTTTTAGCGGCGTCCGTTATAACCATAACGCCGTCTTTTGCACCCTTTTTAACCGCCTCAAAAGGAGTTTGCGCATCATTTTTTGGTGCAGCGATTTTTTTGCTTCTTACAAACGTATCACCTTCCGCCTTGCCCGATATTTTGGTTAACCCCGTAAAATGAGGCACCTCTACGGGTTCCAGATTTGAAGATGTTTTTATATTCAAATTGTTGTTAATGGGTTCTATCATAATATCTTTTCCGAAATACTTATCTTAGCCCGCAAGCAATGAAACGGTATTTGCCAATTTATCCGCAGCCTTAACGGCATTTTCAAATGATTGAATTCTGCTTTGCAGTGCAAGTTTATCATTATCGCCTTCCGTTACATCATCCGCAATTTCATTAACGCCTGCACTTACTGCGCCTGCCGCACCTAAGGCTATTGCTGTATCTGCCATATCGGAACCATTTGCAATACCGACTTTGCCGAGAGCGCCTTTAACGGTTTTTGCGTGTTTACCGAATACTCTGTCAACAACGCCTGCTAATTTTGTGCCTTCCTGAAATTCTTTCGGCTGCAAAATAGCATCTTTAACTCTTGTCATAAGACCGATTTTTTCACCGCTTTTTGCCGTCGCTTCAACCGCATCCTGAGCTTTTTTGAGGTTCAATTTTTTCATTTCATCCATTGTACCTTTTAAAGTGCCGGTTACTTTTTTAATGGCATTAAGAGAATCGTCGCCTTTAACTTTTTGTACGCCGGCCTTTAGAGCTTCCGTTAAACCGCCTGTTGATTTTCTTGCTCTGGCTAAAATTGCCGCACCGCCGGCAACGGCAACGCCGATTTTAATTATATTATCCGATATAAAGTCTGCAACCAAAGAAGGTGTGGCTTTTGCATCATCACCGTATGCTTTATGAAATTCATCTCTGATGGGCTGAGTCAGTTTTTCACCGATTGAAGGTTTTTCATCAACCGGAAGTGCCGCAATTTCAACACCTTTATCGTCCTCTTTTTTTTCAACTTTTGTTGAGCCGAATGCTATATTTGATGAATTTATTGCATTTAATTCAGACATAATTGCCTTCCTTCTAAAATCACACACACCATGATAAATGCTAAAAAACCGTAAAAATTGCTATTTTTTTACATATTTGTAAAGAAAAGTTAACAAAACCTCCAACACAAATTTTTAACAAACTTATTATAACCCAAACAATTTTATTTTAAAAGTACTTAACATCTTTCATCTCATCGGGCATAAACGTTTGTATATATTCGGGGTTATCATGCGTATAGACATATCCTTCTCCGAAACCGTATTTTTTTGCGTCTTTATAATGAGTGTCTTTAAGATGTAAGGGAATAGGATAATCTTTTCCCGATTTTATATCTTCTATTGCACTGTCGATTGCAACGGCATCTGAGTTTCTTTTTTTCGCCCTTGCGACATATTCCGTTGCCTGCGCCAAAATTATTCTGCACTCGGGCATTCCGATTTTCTCAACCGCATTCATTGCCGCATTTGCAATTAATAATGCTCTGTAATCTCCGTTTCCGACATCTTCCGAAGCACACACAACAAGTCTTCTTGCAATCACTCTCGGGTCCTCTCCTTTAGAGAGCATTTTTGCAAGATAATAAATTGAAGCATTCGGATCGGAGCCTCTCATTGATTTTTGGTATGCGCTTAAGCAATCGTATCTTTCGGATTCGTCATATTTTGCCAAAGACTTTTGCAAAAGCTTTGAAACTAAAGCCGAAGTTAAATTATTCTTTGCGGCAAAATATGAATTTTCAACGGTATTTAAAGCAAACCTTGCATCACCGGAAGACAATCTTATTATTGTATCAATTACATCATCATCAATTTTTACGTTTAATTTATAATTTTCATTCAGATAATTAAACCCTTTTAAAATAATTTTTCTCATTGATTCATTATCAATGGCATTAAGCATAATAATCTGAACTCTGCTTAAAAGTGCGGGTATTACCTGAAAAGAAGGATTTTCGGTGGTTGAGCCGATTAAATGGAGCGTTCCGTCTTCAATATGCGGCAAAAGTGCGTCTTGCTGGGTTTTAGAGTATCTGTGGATTTCATCAATAAATAATATTGTTTTTATGCCGTTTCTTAAATTTTCTTTTGCATTCTCCACCGCCTCTTTAACATCTTTAACGCCCGATGTTACGGCGGAGAGTTCTATAAAATTTGCATTATGATAATTGGCAATTAATCTTGCAAGGGTCGTTTTTCCGCACCCGGGCGGACCCCATAATATAAAAGAAAAAATTCTTTTTGCTTTTAATAAATTATATATAGGGGAATTATCCGATATCACGTTTGTCTGCCCCAGATATTCATCCAAAGTTTTCGGTCTTAAAATGTTTGCAAGGGGCATTTGTTTATTAATATTTTCCAAATTATCAAATAAATTCATAGTATAATTTTACCATGGCGCATAAAAAATTATTAATAATATCAATTGTTATTATTTTGTGTCTGAGTCCTTTTTTATTTTCAAAAAAGAACTCAAAAAAAACTTTCACAATCTGGACAATTCAATTAAAGGCTCCTGCGGGCGATATAATACAAAAAAATATTGATTATTTTGAAAAAAAACACCCCGAAATTAAAACCGTCTGGGTTGATATCCCGATAGCGGAAGCGCAAAAAAGAGCAATCGCTTCAATTTTAGGCGGAAACCCGCCCGATGTCATTAATTTAAACCCCGAGTTTTCGCTTCTTTTGGCGCAAAAAAACACTCTTGAATTTTTCGGCGAACAGGAAACAAAAGACTATAACAAAAATTTGGTAGATAAATTAAGGTATGAAGGAAAAATCTATGCACTTCCCTTTTATGCGACAAGCTCAATCACAATTTTAAACAAAGAAAAGTTCAAAAATTGCGATATAAATTTAAAAACCTATGATGACATAAAAAAATTGAAAAGCTGCAAAAATCCGCCGGTATTCGGCATTAACTTAAACGAAAACGACACCTTTGCAAAAATTTTAAACAAATATGACATTTATGACGGAAACAACAACAAAATAAAAGATGTTTATTATCTTTTTAAAAAATTAAACAATGAAAATCTTTTATTAAAAGACACCCTCATAATTACCCACAGAGAAACAATCGAAAAATATATGGCGCAAAATGCCGCATTTATTACAACGGGAAGCAATTTTATAAATATGATTAAAGAAAACGCACCCGATGTATATAAAAAATCAATTCTTCTGCCGCAATTAACAGGCTCAAACAATAAATTTGACATTGCTTTAATGAATTTTGTAATTCCGAAAAATTCAAAAAATAAAGAGCTTGCAAAAGAATTTATTCATCTGATTTTAAGCGAAGAAAACCAACTTGAATTATCCAAAAAAACGAATGTTCTACCCGTAAACATTTATGCGCTTCAAAATAAATATTACACAAATTGTTCAAACGACCCGGCAGACAATTCAAGATGTATGGCAAAAAAACAACTTGATAACGCCATAATTAAAGATTTCGGATATAAAAACAAAAAAGAAATAAACGAATTAATAAATAAAACCTTAGAAGCTTTAATTTTAAACAACGAAGAAAATTTTGATTTTAAAAAGCTTCAAAAAAATATCAACTGTCTTCAAAATTAAATATTTGCGCCTTTATCATCTTTTTTTATAATGTTAAAAACGTTTTTTGAGCCTTCAAGATTTTTTATAAATTCCAAAGTAAATTCCATTGCGTCTTTATCTCTTTCGATGGCATTTTGCAGACAAACAATATCTTTATAATTAAGCTCATTTAATTTTTCATCTTTTTCGTAATCAAAAATGTTTTTATATTTCTCTCTCGTTTTTTCTTCAAACCCGGGAAGGTTCATTTTATAAGAATACCAGATATAAAATTCATAAATAAGCTTATAGGAGCTTATTTTATCATTATTAAAAATAAATAAAGGCTCGCTTTTAAAAGAAATTTTTTTCTCTGTTAAAAAATTTATATATAGCGCATAAATGCCTTTTTTGGGAAATATAAACCCTTCTTTTTCATCTATCAGTTTTAAAAACTTATCCGCATTTTTTATGACATAAGTTTTAACGTTAAAATTAAGAGGATATTTTAAAATATTATTTATATTATCAATATTTTCTTTTAAAATTGCCTCCACTTCGTTTCTTACTTTTTTTCTGTTTTTATCAAGCTCATTTGATATAATAAGCTCAACACCCGATTGCATATGGTTTTTTACCATTGAATGACTGGCGCTTAAAGATATTTTTTTATATTTCCTCTTTAATATTTTTTCCTGCAGTGAAAAAATATAATTTATTAAATCTTCTATAAACATTTTTTGCCTTTAAAATCCATTATACAAAATTTAAGAGCAATAAAAAACCCTTCTTAAAATTAAGAAGGGTTTTTAAATTTGGTTTTATTTTTTTATTTATCATCCAATGCCGCAACACCGGGGAGAATTTTTCCTTCGATAAATTCCAGCGAAGCGCCGCCGCCGGTTGAAACGTGGGTAAAATCATCGGCATTACAGAATTTTTTAGCCGCACTTACCGAATCTCCGCCGCCTATAACAGACGTTGCGCCGTTTTTGGTTGCTTCAACAATTGCTTTTAATACGGCTTTTGTGCCTTCCGCAAATTTCGGATTTTCAAATGCGCCAACCGGTCCGTTCATCAAAATTGTTTTTGAATTTTTAATAACTTCTTCAAACGCTTTTTGTGTTTCGGGACCGGCGTCAACCCCTTCAAAGCCGTCGGGGATATTTTTAACGTCAACCGTTTTGTTTTCGCCGTTGCCCGAAAAATCGTTTGTAGCTAAAACATCCGTTGCCATAACGATTTTAACGTTTTTGTCGGCCGCTTTTTTCTCGATTGCTTTTGCAACATCCATTTGATCGTCTTCACAAATTGAATTTCCGATTTTGCCGCCGTTTGCTTTAACGAACGTATAAGCCATGCCGCCGCCTATAATAAGGTTATCTACTTTATCAATCAGGTTTTCCAAAACGCCGATTTTCGATGAAACTTTAGCGCCGCCGACAACTGCCGTAAACGGTCTTGTCGGATTATCAAGAGCCTGCGACAAGCATCTTAATTCTTTTTCCATTAATAACCCCGATACCGCAGGTTTTAAAACTTTTGCAAGTTTAGCGGTTGAAGTATGGTTTCTGTGTGCGGCGCCGAATGCATCATTAACATAAAAATCACCGAGTTTTGCAAGCTCTTCCGCAAATGTCATATCATCGTCTTTTGCTTCTTCGGCTTTATAAAATCTGATATTTTCCAACAATGCCACCTGGCCGTCTTTTAAATTTTCAAGAGCTTTATCCGCACCTTTTCCGACAGGGTCTTTTACAAATAAAACGTCTTCCCCTAAAACTTTTGACATATATTTTGCAACGGGTTCAAGAGAAAATTCAAGATTCCATTCTCCTTTGGGACGTCCCAAATGCGCCATTAATATAATTTTTGCGCCTTTTTCTTTTAAAAATTTAACGGTGGGGATAATAGCCTGTATTCTTGTATCATCCGTAACGTTTTTGTTTTCATCCAAAGGCACGTTAATATCAACTCTGACTAACGCTCTTTTTCCTTTAACGTCGCCTAAATCTTTGATTGATTTTTTCATTTATTCAACTCCTTATCAAACTTGTAACTCTTTTTAAAACTATTTTACAATGAAAATAGTTTTTTAAATAAAAATACAAAAAGACAGGTTTCAAAACCTGTCTTTTTTCTGCCAAATGGGGAAAATTAAGTTCACTTACACCAACATAATTGAGGAATTACTAACTTTCATAATCTATATTTAATCTGGGGCTGTTTGCATTAACTGTCATATTCAGTCTTGCCGCCTGATTGTTGATTAATTCAATCTCATTCATAACGGCACCCGAGAACACATCATCGTTTTCTTTTAAATACCCTAAAATGGGTTCCCACAACCCGGAAATTGCATTTTCAACGGATTCCGCCGTATGCTCAATCGTCTTTTGCCTGTCGGGAATGACATTCAAACCGAATGATTTAATGTTATTAAGCATTTTCTTATCCTTAAATCAGTTCTTGTATAATATACATCGTACTAACCCTGATAAAACTTTAATGATTTTTATTAATTTGTAAAGAAATTTAACAAGCTAGTTTTAATATATGAAAGATAAGCTTAAAACCTTGAATTTTTGCCGAAATAACGTATAATTTTTATAAAACGTAAATTTTTATTAACAATTCATAAAAAATAGACACTTTTTATTTTGAGGCTACTTAATATAACTGAAGGTTAATCAAACACAACATTGAAAGGATTCAAAAAGTGGATCTGAAGAATTTAAAAATAGTCAAAAAGCTTAAAAACATTGCGCCTAAAATTAAATGGGTAATGTTTAAAAGCGTTCAGGATTATAAAATTAATTCCGATTACATTGACTATATTATTCCCAAAGAAAAGAAAAGTATTGAATACGATAACATAAAACTTGAAAATATGGTTAAAGAAAGCCTTGTAAGGGAATTCGGACCCAAAATAAAATCTTCAAAGTCGTTTAACCTTCTTGTTGATGCGGTTGTCCACAACTTAAAGAAAAAACAGCTCTCAGCATTTGATAATATTGACGATGAAATAGATACCGAAAATCTTTAAAACCAAAAAACGGACAATTAATTAAGTCCGTTTTTTAGTGCTTAAAATTTATTATTGTTATGTTAAAATTAAAATATGATAAGAGGGCAAAGACAAGAATTTTGCATTAAATCGGTGCCGATTGAAGAATTGCAGGCACTTGAAAACGTTTTAAATTCCATGTCAAAAGACGGCTGGGATTTATATTCGATTTATGAAGGCGAAATTAATTCAAAAGTTGTCTATAACGTAATTTTTGCACGTGAAATCGAAATTGAAGAAGGTGAAGATTACGAGGACATTCAAGGGTATAAAACAAAAATGGAGAAAATGTTTTCTTCAAAAGAAGAACCTTATGAACTTTGCCTTAATTTCCAGAGAAAAATAAAAGAAAAAAGGGAAAAAATAGAAGAAATTAAAAACTTTTTAGACGGCGCAAAAGACAACGAAAGAGATGTCTTAAACGAAGAAATCGCAAAAGAAGTCGACAGATTAAACAACTTAAAAAAACAATTAAAAAATCTTTTATCCCCGTCTAAGATGGCGCAGAATTTAGGCGAAGAAAGATTATCAATTTCTTTAAGCGAAGAAAATTATTCATTAAATGACCCGAATAACGAAAAAAATCTTCTCTCGCAGACAATAAAAGCAAGGCAGGAATTAACGAAAGAATTGGGCTATATAATCCCCAAGGTTCAATTCCTTGAAAGTTCCGAGCTGGACAGTTATGTTTTTACGATAAACGTCCATGGCGTTCCCGTTGTCAAAGGAACGGCATATCCCGATTATACGGCATTTTTTGAAGATGACCTTGATATGGATGAATATCCCGATGGCTCAATTGAAGATACCGATTTAATCACAAACCGCCCCATCGTCTGGATTAAGGAAGAATTGACGAAAAATTACTGGACAAAAGGATATCACCCGTGTGAGCTTATTGCAAGATATCTTAAATATTATTCAATTAAGCATGTCCATGAAATTTTTAACTATTCCGATATGAACAGATACATTGAAATCGTAAGTGATAATAACCCGCTGATTATTGATACGATTTTGGGTGATTTTATCTCAATCGGAGAATTAAAATATATCTTCTGTTCTTTAATAAGAGAAAGAATAAGCGTTAAAGACGTTATTTATATTTTTGAAAAAATTAACGATTTTGCGGACGATAACTCTAAAGCGGACCTTCTTGAAAAATTAAGAATTTCAATCGCAAGACAAATCTGCTGGTCTGTAAGCAATCAGGATAAAGTAATCGAAGCTTACGAAATATCCGATGAAATTATAAAACTGTTGGAAGAAAATGCGGTTGAGCCGGATGAAAACGAATGTATAGTAAAAATTGACGGATATAAATTTGAAGACTTTATTAAAAAAATAGAAGAATTATCTTATGAAAAAGATGTTATTCTTGTTTCGCCTTCTCATCTAAGACAGGTTATATTTGCTCTTATTTCGCAGTTATTTATGGATATACCCGTTATCAGCTATGAAGAAATTGCACCTGAATTTGAATTAAAAGTTTTAGGAAAAATTTAGTCATATTCACACAATTTTTAACAAAAATTCTTGTTCGTTTACTTCTTTTTTTGAGAAAAAAGTTGTATAATTACATCTATGGGACTTTTTGATTGGATAAAAATTTCAAGCGAAGCTCTTAAGCAAGTCGAAGACAAGATGTACCAGCAAAAAAACGATTTTATCGAGGTATATCAAAGAAATATCGCTCTTGAAAAGGAAATTGCGCAAAGAACCGAAGAATTAAGAAAAGCAAACCAAACATTGCTTACTTTGGAGCATGTATGGGATATGATGAATTCTTCACGCCCCTTATCAAGCGTCCTTGAAACGATTGTATCAAGCCTCCATGGCGAATTCGGGTACCTTTACAGCTGCATTTTACAAAAACAGCTTGACACACAGGGTGTTTTCTATGCTTTTAAAACCTATCTTCAAAACACCTTCTCGGATGAGCTTGAAAAATGTATCCCGAATAACCTCTTTGAAACAAGGTTCATTATAAGCGAAGGCTCATACCTCTATGACGTTTTAAAAAATAAAGAAATCAAATATTTTAACAATTTAAGAGAAGTTTTAACCCAGATTTTGCCGTTTGAAATTCCGGATGAAAAAATCAACGAATTCAAAGCAAAAAACCCCGCAAAATCGTTAATTGTTCTTCCGATTGTATCAAAAGAATTTACGGGTCTTTTAATGGTATTTTCCCCGAGAGAAGAAACAAAAGATTCCGAATTAAACTTCCTTAATTTATTTGCAAGACAAATTGAGCTCGCAATAACAATCGCAAACCTTTTTGAAACCGTAAAAAAACAGGCGGTAACAGACCCTCTGACGGAATTATTCAACAGAAGATTTTATGAAGACGCCCTTTCAAGAGAAGCCGTAAGGGCACTCAGGCTCAATCAGCCGTTTACTTTAATTTCTCTGGATTTGGATAAATTAAAACATATAAATGACACTCTTGGGCACTCTGCGGGCGATGCCGCAATTAAAGCGGTTGCAAAAGTAATAACCAAAAATTCCCGTTCGGTTGACGTTCCGAGCCGTGTCGGCGGTGAAGAATTTACGATTATCCTCCCCGGTGTCGATTCTCAAGGCGGACTAATCGCAGCAGAGAGAATAAGGTCATCTCTTGAAAGCGAATATGTTGAAGGTGTAGGGCATATAACGGCAAGTATCGGCGTTGCAACATTTATCGAAATGACGACAGATGTTGATGAGCTTGTTGAAATTGCGGATAAAGCAATGTATTTTGCAAAACAAAACGGAAGAAATCAGGTCAAACTGGCGGAAGTTCAAGATTCCGTTTCCTGGCAAGATATTGCAATCGACGCTTTTGTTCAAATCCTGGATCAGCATAAAATTCCTTTCGGAAGAAAAACGGCGGATGAACTTATTAAAAAGCTTCAATCAAAACAGGAAGCAAATAACGGCGTTTTTGCAAAAGAATTGTTGTTTGATGTGGTGGATACAATCTCAAAAACCTATACCCCTTATTATGAATCGGGAACCACAAAACAAAAAATCGAACTTGCATACGCAATTGCAAAAAGGTTTGAATTATCAAAAAACGATATGGATAAATTAAAACTGGCAATGCTTTTATATGATATAGGAAATGTTTTAATCCCGACAGATGTTTTATCCAAAAAAACGCCTTTAACAAAAGAAGAAAAAGAAGTCATAACAAAACACCCCATTATAGGCGCACAGGAAATCCTAAAACCGATAAGCCATGTTTCAAGCATAATCCCGATTATCGTTCACCACCACGAAAATTGGGACGGCTCCGGATATCCCGATAAAAGAAAAGGAGATGACATTCCTTTAATATCGCAGATAATTTTAATTGTTGATTCTTATTATGCAATGATATCGGACAGACCTTACAGAAAAGCTTATTCCAAAGAAGAAGCAATAGCCGAAATTGAAAGCCTTGCGGGCAAGAAATATTCGGAAGAGCTTGTGCGCGAATTCAAAAATGCGATAAAAGAAATCGAAGCATAAATATTATTTTATTAACCCCGTTTTTTTAAAAATATTTGCTGAATATTTTCATTGAACAATAATCGCCGCACATTGTGCAGGGTGTTTCTTCTTCAAATTTTATCCCTTCAAATTTGGAAGGGTCAATGCTTAATTCTTTTTGTTTCTGCCAATCAAGTTCTTTTCTTGCAAAAGACATTTTTTTATCCGTTTCAAGCGCTTCTTTGTTTCCTCTTGCGATATCTGCCGCATGAGCCGCAATTTTACTTGCAATAATGCCTTCTTTAACCTGATTTTTATCAGGCAATCCCAAATGCTCCGCAGGTGTTACGTAACATAAAAAATCAGCCCCGTATAATGCGGCTAAAGTTCCGCCGATGGCTGATGTTATATGGTCATACCCCGGGGCAATATCCGTTACCAAAGGTCCTAAGACATATAAAGGCGCATTATCCGTTAACTGTTTAATTGTTTGAATCATGGAAGGAATTTTATCTAAAGACACATGCCCCGGCCCCTCTATCATTGCCATAACACCTTTTTCTTTTGCTCTTTTCGTTAATTCGCCGAGAACAATGGTTTCCGCTACCTGCGCTCTGTCGCCCGCATCTTCGATTGAACCCGGACGAAGCCCGTCGCCTAAAGATAAAACAACATCATATTTTTTAACGATTTCCAATAATTCATCAAAATATTCATATAAAGGGTTTTCATTTCCCGTTGCTTTAATCCAGCATGCAAGCATGGCACCCCCTCTTGAAACAATGCCCGTTAATCTTTTTTGCTGTTCAAGCTGATTAATCACAAATTTTGTAACCCCGCAGTGAACCGTTATAAAATCAATTCCGTCCCTGCACTGTTTTTCGATATCCGAAAAAAGCTTTACTTTATCAAGTTTTGCAATATTTTTAAATTCGTCCAATGCTTCTTTTCCCGCCTGATACATAGGAACCGTTCCTATCGGAAGGCTTGTCGCTTCAATGATTGCTTTTCTTGTTTCATCAATCATTTTTCCCGTTGATAAATCCATTAAAACATCGGCTTTATTTTCTTCAATAATTTTTACTTTTTCAAGCTCTTCCGTTAAGCTTGATTTTTCATTTGAAGTTCCTATATTGGCATTTATTTTAACTCTTAATCCTTCACCCACACCGACGGGATGACAATTTTTTCTCGTATTGTTTTTTAAAATTACAATCGTTCCCTTTTTTACCCCCTCCATAATAAATTCCGCACTCAAACCTTCGTCTTTTGCGACAATTTCCATCTCGGGCGTTATTATTCCTTTATTTGCACTTTCAATTTGGGTCAGAACTCTTGTCAATTCCGTCATTTTTTATCCTTTCAATTTGTCTATTTCTTTAATTTCTTTTTTATTTAAGCTTTTTACGTTTCCCAAAATTTTTGCATAAATATAAGTCCTGCAATAAGCCTGAATTGCTTCAAGTGAATAAAAACATTCCCTTAAAGTTGAAGCGCCCGCAACAATCCCGTGGTTTTGCATTAATACGGCATTTTTATCTTTAAAATATTCTGCCACATTTTCCGCAAGTTCAAAGGATGAGGGCATATAATATTTTGCAATCGGAACAGAGCCGAAATGAAAAGCAAATTCGGGCATTATAACTTCATCAATTTTTTTATCCGCAACCGCAAAAGCCGTTATAACCGGAGAATGCGAATGGATAATTGCTTTTATGTCATCTCTTTTTTTATATATATTAATATGCATGAATTTTTCGCTTGAAGGTTTTTTATCTCCCTCAATAACATTTCCTTCCGTATCGATTTTTATAATTTCGTCTTCTTTTAAATCCCCGTGGGATGAGCCGCTTGAAGTTATTAAAATCGTATTATCGGGCAGCCTTACGGACATATTGCCCGATGTTGCGGGGTTTAAATCCGCTTCGTAAACTCTTTTTGCCCAATATATAAATTCCTCTTTCAGCATTTATTATCCTTTTAATTTTTAAATATTGTACTAAAAAAATGTCCATGGTTAAATAATATTCAGCGCAGGAAATTTTATTTTTTGCGACTCCATTATGAAGGGCTGTGAATTTTATCAGCAAACAACTTACCAAAAACATTGAAACAGCAAGCCATGCCGGTTTTTGTTACGGTGTAAAAAGAGCTGTTGAAACAACAAAAAAAATAAAAAAAGAAAACCCCGGTAAAGAAGTTTTTATTCTGGGCGAATTAATCCATAATTCTTCCGTTATAAAAGAACTGGAAGAATCGGGAATTAAAACCGTGGATAAATTGCCTCATCCTGCGCCGAAAAATGCAATCTGCATTATAAGAAGCCACGGCGAAGCAATTGATACGATAGAAAAAATTAAAGCTTCCGGGTATGAAGTTGTCGACCTTACATGTCTTGATGTTAAAAAAGTTCAGGATATGGCGGTTAACCTTGTGCTTGAAGAATATTTTTTACTAATTTTGGGCAAAGAAGAACACCCCGAAGTTATGGCGATTAAATCAAACGCCAAAAAATATTCAAAAGATTCAAACTCACCTCTGGTTATAAAAAGTCTTGAAGATTTAATTTCAAAATCAGATTTAATCAAAAACAAAAAGAAAATAGGAGTCGTTATTCAAACAACGCAAAGAATCGATTTTCTAAAAAGCGTAGTTGATTATTTAATCGATAAAACAAAAGAATTAAAAATAATAAACACAATCTGCAATTCTACCGCCTTAAGGCAAAATGAAGCAATTGAGCTTGCAAAAAGGTCGGATTTAATGGTTGTTGCGGGGTCTAAAAAAAGCGCAAACACAACTCATTTATATGAAATTTTAAAAGAAATCACAAAAACACTGCATATTGAATCCGATACGGAGCTTGATAATTACAAAGATTTAATTCAAAGTTCAAACAACATAGGCATAACCGCAGGCGCTTCAACGCCCGATTATATAATTAAACAAATCGAAAACAAATTAAAAACAATATAGAAAGGATAAATAAACAAATGGAAACAAAAGAAATGATGACAAAAGAAGAGTTTGAAAAAATGCTCTCCGACAGCTACACTTACAAATTAAACGTAGCTGATGTCGTTAAAGGCGTAATCGTAAAAAAAGAAAAAGACGGCTATCTCGTTGATATAGGCGCAAAACAGGAAGCTTTTCTTCCCAACCGTGAAGTTACAAACTTTGCCGAACAAAACCCCGATGATGTCGTAAAACTCTGGGAAGAAAAAGAATTCTACGTCATGAAAGACGAAGAAGACGACGAAGTTGCAACTTTGTCATTAAGAAAATTATCTTGCGCTCAAGCCTGGGCTAAATTAACCGAAATCAAAAACAACAATGAAAATGCAATTGCAAAAGTTGTTTCATCCGTTAAAGGCGGTTTAATTGCGGAAATTGAAGGCTTAAGAGGCTTTATTCCTTCATCCCAGTTAAGAACGGGCGCACCCGCAGACAGCCAAATCGGTCAGGAAATTGAAGTTAAAATTTTGGAAGTTGACCCCAAAAGAAATAAACTCATCCTCTCTCAAAGACAAGTCTACACCCAGCAGAGAGAAATGGTTGCGGATGAAGTTATTTCAAGACTTGCCGTTGATCAGGTTGTTGAAGGCGAAATCGTAAGAATTGCGGACTTCGGAGCATTTGTTGACATTGAAGGCATTGACGGGCTTCTTCCGATATCGGAAATTTCTTGGGAAAGAATTAAACACCCCTCGGATGTTGTTTCGCTGGGTCAAAAAATCGAAGTTAAAATCATCAAAATTGACGAAGAACTTAAAAGAATTTCATTATCTCTTAAAAGAATGGGTGCAAACCCCTGGGATGAAATTGCAGACAAATTAAAAGAAGGCGACATCGTTAAAGGAACGGTTAATAAAATTACATCATTCGGCGTGTTTATTAACATTTACCCCGGCGTTGAAGCGCTTCTTCCTTCAAATGAAATCTCCGATGAACATGTTAACTTAAATAATATGTTCACAATCGGCGAAGAAGTTGAAGTTTTAATTAAAAAATTCACGCCTCAGGAACATAGAATAGGTTTAAGCTTAAAAGATAAAGAATAATTATTCTTTTATATAAATAATTGCAGTCTAAAATAGACTGCAATTATTTTTTGTAAATTTTCAAAATTCAGATGTTTTATAAAGATGTTATTTAAAGGATAAAAAATGCAAATTAATCCCGTAAGTTTTACTCATAAATACGTAAGTTCCGTCTGGGTCAAAAACGCAAAGACAAATAAAAACGAAGAAATGGATTTTGTTCAATTTGAAGACGATCCGAAAGATAAAACAATGCTTTATCAAACGGGCGAACGTTGGGAGAAAATTAACCCTCTTTCATACGGAACAAGCGTGTATGAAGAATACGAAGAAGCAATTGAAGAAAACGATTTTGACAAAAGCTTTTTCGGGCTTGTTGATAACAACGGAACAATTCAGGCGCTTGCCGCAATAAACGAAGGAGACAGGGAACTGAGGTTTTATGATTATGATTATTCAAATAAAAAACCTTTTGAAATTTTATTTTTAAGCGCAAACCCGAAAAGCACCGCAAACAAACAAAAAAGAGAATATAAAGGGCTTGGAAGCGCAATGGTAAGAGAGCTTGTAAAATTGGCAAAAGGGAAAAATAAAGATTATATAGCGCTTTCCGATTCAAATTATCCTTTCTGGAGCAAAATGCCTTATTTCAATATGATAGGAGGAACCCAAATAAGAACGCTCAAAAGCAATGATTATGACAAATGTTTAAACGAGCTTGACTTAAGGGCTTAAAAAAGCATTTTATGATATACTTTTTTAAAAAAAGAGGTTTTTATGTCGCTTGAAAAAGTAAAATCATATTTTAAAAATTTTAATATGGATAAAAGAATAATAGTTCTTGATTCATCAAGCGCAACGGTTGAATTGGCGGCAAAAGCCTTAGGCGTTGAAGAAGCAAGAATTGCAAAAACGCTTTCTTTTCTTGTGGATGAAAACCCGGTATTAATTGTAACGGCGGGGGACGCCAAAATTGACAATAAAAAATATAAAGAAAAATTTCATACAAAAGCAAAAATGATTCCTTTTGATTTTGTTGAAAAATATATAGGCCACACCCCGGGCGGCGTCTGTCCGTTCGGAGTCGGTGAAAATATAGAAATTTATCTTGATAATTCCCTTAAAAGGTTTCAAACCGTTTTCCCCGCAGCGGGAAGCTCAAACAGCGCAATCGAACTCAACATGAGCGAACTTGAAAAATATTCAAATTCAAAAGAATGGATTGATGTTTGTAAAATTAACCTTTAGTCCGGCTAATTAAAGGATAGATATAAGTATAATAAAACGCTTTATAAAATCTCGGTCTTAAGAAAAAGAAAGGGCGTTTTTTAAGATAATAAAGAATTGACATTATCCTGTTTTTCTTATACCAGTAGTTTTTTTCTTCTTCCCTTAATTTCCAGGGCGTTAATTCAAGATATTTAAACCATAAAAATTTATGACAGCTGAACGATCCGAAATGCCACGGCTTGCATCCGCATATAAAATGAATAACATTCGGACTTTTAATATAGCTTGAGCGGCTTATAAAATTTGCCGACTGAACATTCCAGGTATCGTTTAAAATTTTAATTCTTCCGTTTTTTAAAACTTCGTTTATAATTTCCTGATCACCAGTTTCAATTTTATCAAAGTTTTCTTTTGCATAATCTAAAAATTCTTCTTCAATATTATTCTTTCTTATATATTCCAAATTAAAAACAATCATGCCCGCATTTATATAAAGCGGATTTTCTTTTACTTTTTTTCCGTTAATGTCTGAAACTCCGCCGATGGCATAATTGTTTAAATCCGCATTAAATAATTCATCCAAACTTGAATTAACGACAATGTCGCAGTCAAAATAAATTATTTTATCAACAAAAGGTAAAAGCTCGGAGAGTTTTAATCTGTAATATGTTGCAAGTGTTATATAAGAATGGGTTTTAACTTTTTTATAATCTTCAAACAAAGATTCATCAATTTTAATAAAATTAATTTCGCAATTTTTGATTTGTTTTAAACTTAAAATTTTATTTTTATTATCTTCTTCAATTCCGCCGTCCAATATATAAAAACAAAGCTCGTCTTCCGCTTTTGCGTTTACCAGAATCGAAGCAAGCGTAACGCCTAAATATTTTGCATAATTATTATCTGAAGCCAAACAAACGTTAATCATTATTATCTCCGGCTCTGCACTTTATATATCGGGCAGCTGCCCGCTATACCGATATTCAATAAACTCTGTATTGCAATTAATTAACAGAATTTTTCAAAGTAAAAATTCTATGTATAGACATAATATTATAAAAAAGTATGCGCATACAACAAATTGTTAACTTATGTATATGTGTAAACATCATATAATTTGATTAATTTTGCGCAGACATCATTAAAAAATTGTCGTTTACATCATATTTTTATATCAGGGATGACGTAATGATGAAGTTTGACGACAAAAAATTTATAGCGGAAAAAATCAAATCATACAGAAAAAAGCTCAATATGACGCAGTCTGAACTGGCGGAAAAAGTCGATCTTTCGGATCAGCATATTTCAAGAATAGAAAGCGGTTGTTATATACCGTCGTTAAAATCTTTTTTCCTTATTGCCGATACTTTAAAAATAGATTTAAGAGAGTTTGGCTTTGATGAAACAAAAACAAACAATTGCACCAAAGACAGGCTTATTGATATAATAGTTAATGCAAAAGATTATGAACTTGTTTTTTATGAAAATATCATTAATGCAATAAGTGCAAGTCTTGCGGCAACAAAACGATAAAAAACTTATTATTTTAACAATTTTGCTTTTAAAAATGTGTTTATTTAAAATATCAAAAAAGGAGTTTATATATGACGGTAACTTACACAATTAACACAATGGGTGCAACAATCACGGGCACAAAAAACGTTGACGGAACCTACACGGTTGTAACGCAAGGCTCAAAAGAAGGCGCGGAACCTACCGAACAAATAATGAGCGAAAGCGTTTTTGCGGAAAAATACGGAAAATATCTTGATGACGCGCAATTTCAAATATCAAACATCGGATGTACAATATACGGAAGCAAAAACGAAGACGGAACATATACAATAATAAAACAAGGAAGCCTTGCGGGGGCGGAACCCGAAGAAGAAATTTTAAGCGAGGAAGAATTTCAGGAAGAATACGGCGAACAGCTGGATTTGGAAGTTTAAAATTTAAAAGTTTTAAGTGCCGTCTATACGGCACTTATTTTTAAAAACAGCCGTCTAAAATTGTATTGCATTTTTTGCATTTATTTTTGTCCAGATTATACTCAACAATTTTATAGCCGTTTCTTACAATCAAAGGACTTTTACAATTTTTGCAAAATGTGGTTGAAGTTTCAATTGTTGATAAATTTCCCGTATAGACATAATTTAAACCCTCTTTAAGAGCAATTTGCCTTGCTTTATACAGGGTTTCAAAATTTGTTTGCGAAATATTATTTAATTTATATTTTGGAAAAAATGCGCTGAAATGCAAAGGAACATTTTCGCCCAAGTTGTTTAAAATCCAGTTTGCTTCTTTTTTAATTAAATCATCATCATCGTTTCTTTTTTCAATCAGCATTGTTGTAAGCTCAATATGGCAGTTTGTTTCACTCTTAACAAATTTAATCAATTCCAAAACGGGTTTTAAACTTGCATAACAGTTTTTGTTGTAAAATTCTTCGCTGAAACCTTTTATATCAATATTTGCACCGTCAATTAAAGGATAAATTTCTTTAGCCGGCTCAAGGTTCATAAACCCCGATGTTACAAAAACGGTTTTAATTCCTTCTTTTTTACATAATTTTATCGTATCAAGCGCATATTCAAAGAAAATAGCAGGCTCGTTATATGTAAATGCAATTAAATTAATATTATATTTTTTTAAAATTTCGACAATTTCGCCCGGCTCTGTCTTATTTAGGGTTTTGGGGTCAACTTTGCTTTTTGTTGTTAAATAGTTCTGGCAAAAAATGCACCCCATATTACACCCCGTTGTTCCGAAAGATAAAATCGGGGTTTCGGGGTAAAAATGATACAGAGGCTTTTTTTCAACCGGGTCAACCGAAAGACCCGTATTAAACCCGTATGTATTTAAAACAATTTCATTATTTTTATTTTCCCGAACAAAACAAAACCCTTTTTTACCTTCTTTTAATTTGCAAAATCTCGGGCACAAGGTGCACTGAACCAAATTTTCGGATAAAATCTTTTGATATTTCATAAAATGAATTATAATTCCGTTATGGAAAAAATAAAACAATCAAAAATTAAAGGCACATTTTACAGCGCCGATGTTAATGAATTAAAAAGCCTTATTGATTCTTTTAAAAAAGAAAATAATTTTCCTTATGAATATAAAGCAAGGTGCACAATCGTTCCGCATGCGGGGCTTATATATTCGGGCAATCTTGCATATAAAGGAATTTTTCAGCTTGATTGTTCAATTAAAAATTTATTTATCTTTGCGCCGGCGCACAGAGTTCCTTTTTTGGGAATTTCAATTCCCGATTATGATTTTTTTGAAACAACATTCGGGAAAATAAAAATCAATAAAGATTATAATGAAGCTTTAATTAACGAATTTAATGCCAAATATAATAATGAAGCTTTTGAATTTGAACATTCGATTGAAATTCAACTGCCGATTATTCAATCAATTTTTGATGATGTTAAAATAACGCCCGTTTTAATCGGAAACGAAAACCCCGATATTATTCAAAAAATAATTGAAAAATATTATTCTGATAAAACAAACGGTTTTATAATTTCATCCGATTTGAGCCACTTTTTAAAAAACGATGACGCAATTAAAGTTGATAATTATACGGCAAATTTGATTGAAATGCTTGAAACAAAAAATTGTTCACACGAACTTGCCTGCGGAATGACGGGCATTTTAGGGCTTATAAAATTTGCCGATAAAAACAACTTTTCTTTAATAAGAATTGATATGAAAAATTCTTCCGCCGCCGGGGGCGATAAAAAAAGCGTGGTGGGATACGGCGCCTGGATGTTATATGAGGGAGAAAAGAACGAATTTATAAAAAAATATTATTCAAATTTTTTAATTAATCTTGCAAAAAGGGCAGTAAGGTCAAAATTTGAACGAATTGAAGAACCATTATCTTTTGCAAATGTTTTTCTTGAGATGGGTGCAAGCTTTGTTACAATTGAAAAAGCGGGGTGTTTAAGGGGCTGTATAGGTTCAATTATTGCACACAGACCCTTAATTGAAGATATAATTTCAAACGCAAGAAATGCAGCCTTTAATGATCCGAGATTTTATCCTGTAAAAAAAGAGGAGCTTGATGAATTAAGTTTTGCAATTTCATTGTTATCCGAACCTAAAAAAATGACTTTTAAAGATGAAGAAGATTTGCTTGAACAAATCGTTCAAAATAAAGACGGAATTATTATAAAAGATAAAAATCATCAGGCGGTTTATCTTCCTTCGGTTTGGGAGCAATTGCCGGATAAAAAAGAATTTCTGTACTCCTTAAAACAAAAAGCGGGGCTAAAAAGAGACTATTTTTCCCCGACCTTTGAAGCTTACAGATTTTACAGCGAATATATAAAAAATTTATAAAAACTGCCCGGACACAGTTAAAATTACCCGTATGGCTAAAATGTTAAGATTTTTTAAAACGAATTTTTTTGCCCTAAATGCCTGATATTATAGGATTTTTACCTATTCTACATTTTGTATACTGTTAAAAGTTATATTTTCGATACTTTTAAGAATTGATTTTATAAGCGCATACGATTACTTTTAATACGGAATATGCGCATACATCAATAATAAGAAAGGAAAACACGGTATGGATTTAACAGAAAAACAAAAGGAAGTATTAAGACTTGTTTGCATGGGGCTGAGCAATAAAGAAATCGGCAAAAAGCTTTATATGTCGGTTTTCACTTCAAAGGCACATGTAGGCGCAATTTTACGAAGATTAAACGTAAAAAGAAGAGCAACGGCAGCTTATCTTGCGGGCAAGAATAATTTAATATAGGAGTTTGTTTGTGCGCCAAGGGGTTTGGCATATATCACCTTTTGGCGCATTAATTCAAAATCTTGCATAGCGCCTTTTAAATTGATATTATTTTAAAGTTAACTTAAAACAAAGCGGGTTTTATGCCGAATCAAAATCCAAAACCAAAAAGGCTGACACAGGAAAATTACCTTAAATATTATTATGACATCCCGCATGAAGGCACTACTTCGCAAGGGAAACCTTTAAGAAAATTAAAAAATATAACCTGTCCTTACAGGGGAATTAAAATTATTCCGTCAGACGCCATAAGGGGTTTTGAAAAAGGGCTTTTAAAGTGCAAAACGGCGCAGGATTCAATTCAATTATTATCGCACTATAAAAATAATATGCTGAAAACCGAAAAGTCGTTATACGCCGTTTTTAAAGACTTTGCACAGCTTAACCCGAACGATAACCTTCAAAACTGCCTTCAGATGATAAGAGAAAACTGTCTTACAAAATTAAAGCTTGAAGAATTTGAAGTTTTGGATGATGTTGATGTTTTATCAAGAAAATTATCTTCTTCAACCGCATTGAAATTAAGGGCAAAAACAACAAATTGCAGAAGAATAATTCTTGCCGATTCAAAAAGAGACACTTTTAAAAGAAGGATTTTTCTGGATTCTCTTGAAGAAATAATCCCGAAACCAAACGAAAAAGAAATTTTTAACGATATTAAAAATAAAGCCCTGTTTCTTCCGACCTCGGAATCAAGCATAAATGCTTTTGTTGTTAAATATTCAAAAAGAAAACAAACGGAAATAGTAAGAAGAATTTTTATAGCTTCCACGGGTTCAATCGAACATATAACACCTGCCTCTTTAGGGGGCTTAAACACAATAGGAAACTTTCTTTTAACAACGGCTTCGGGGAACAGATACAGAGAAAATATGCGCCTTGTCGAATATATAAAAAGGCACCCTAAAATCCCTAAATATATGCAAATGTACACGGATGACATAATAAATGAAATCCACTCGGGCGGTCTTAAAGGAAACGAAACGTATCCTTATAAAATCAAAGAAAAATTAATGAAAGAATCCGAAGGAAGAATTATGATAAGTCTTTCAAAATATAAATATACAAAAGAAGAAGCTGCTCTTAAAGCGGAAGAATTTGAAAACAGATTTGAAAAATATAAAAAATAAATTCATTAAGCAATAAATAAAAGCAGTCTTTCCAGCCTGATAATGCTTACGCATTATGCGGGTTCAACACATACTTTAACTTGAAAAAATTTAAAATTGGACACCACGTCCGATAAATTGAACTATGCTCCTGTGAAATCAAAGATTTCTACGTCGCCATTCGTCCAGTGTCGTCCTGTCCGCCGAAACTCAACGTTTCGCCGTCACGGACTCACATCCATATGCTTTTTCATTTTCGCCTACTCCGTCGGAGTACGGCTCAAATTTCAAAAGTATGGAGATGGCGGCAGACGCTTAATTTCTAAAAGGGTTCATTCTTCACCCTTTAGAAATTTTACGCTCACTGCATCCGCCGTTCCTAAATTCGCCCCGGGCTCATTAAGTAACGGATGTAGGAGTCTTTCCCGTCTGATAATGCTTACGCATTATGCGGGTTCGACACATACTTTAACTTGAAAAAATTTAAAATTGGAGATGGCGGCAGACGCTTAATTTCTAAAAGGGTTCATTCTTCACCCTTTAGAAATTTTACGCTCACTGCATCCGCCGTTCCTAAATTCGCCCCGGGCTCATTAAGTAACGGATGTAGGAGTCTTTCCCGTCTGATAATGCTTACGCATTATGCGGGTTCGACACATACTTTAACTTGAAAAAATTTAAAATTGGAGATGGCGGGAGTCGAACCCGCGTCCAAAACGGCACTCCTGTTGACCTCTACAATGCTTAGACTTTTATTGTTTAGATTAAATCAAGGGAAAAATCAAAACCTTACGGTTTAATCATAGCTTATTTTAAAGACAAGCAACTTTTAAGACTGAATCTTGATATATGCCGCCTTAAATAACACATACTGTATTTGCGAAAGTGACCTTGTAAGCCTGCAAATTCAACTTACAAAGTGGCTACACCTAACTTTCTTAGGCTGCTTTTCTTACAGCGGAAGCTGCAAAAGCATTTCTAGCATCTACAACGTTGTTAGCGTTTATTTTTTTGTATGTTGATAACGGAGAACTACCCTCCGGCATGCAATCAACGGAGAACAAAATCGCCCTGTCAAAATCCTTTACATCCCCAAAAAAAATTTTCAAAGTACCGTATTTATTATTATACCACCTTAAAATTTTTTTTAAAGTATGCAATATGACCCAAGCAGCCTGTAATAACTGCATTTTTTATCAATCTCGGCTAAAACGTCTTTTATCTCATCATACCCTTTATCAATGTCGGCATAAAAAATATACTCGCCAAACACTTTTTTTGATGGTCTTGATTCAAGATAAATTAAATTCAAATTGTTATTCTTAAATATCTCTAAAATGTTTAATAAAGCCCCGGGCTTATTTTCCGTCGTAAAAGCAATCGATGTCCTTAATTTTTTCTGTTTGCACAATTTTTTCCTTGCAACAAGAATAAACCTTGTTTTATTATCTTTAACATCGTTTATATCTTTTTCAACAACATTTAATCCGTACAACCCGGCACAAAGCTCATTTGAAATTGAAGCGTAAGAATTGTCTTTATCTTTTATAAATTTGGCGGCGCCCGAGGTTGAAGAATATAAAATAATTCCTATGTCTTTAGGGAAATTTTCCGCAATATATTTTTTACACTGTGCAACGGCCTGTGTTATTGAAACGATTGTTTTAATTTCTTCTTTTTTGCCTTTTGCAATTAAACAATGGCAAATGGGAACCGTAATTTCAGCCTGTATAAAAACATCGGCTTTGGTTTGAATTAAATTGTCAATTGTTTCTCTTACAATTCCTTCAATCGAATTTTCAATCGGTAAAACCGCCGCCACATCTTCGTTTTCTTCATCCAAAATTTCAATCGCTTTTGTAATGGTGGAAACAGGCGTCATTTCCGTATTTATTTCAAGTTTATTTTCGAAAATTCCTGCGGCAAGTTGAGAATTTGACCCTTCCGGTCCTAAATATAATATTTTTTTAATATAATTATCCATAAATAATATTGTAATAGAAATTTGGAGCATGGGAAAGAATGCAGACTGAAATAAAATTCGGAACAGACGGCTTTAGAGGAATTATAGGAAAAGATTTTAATTTTGATACGGTTAAAAAAATAACCCTGGCGCTTGCTCAATATATGCAGACGGGAACCGTTATAATAGGCTATGACCCGAGGCTCGATGCCGATAAATATGCAAAATATTCATCGGAAATTTTAGCAATGTACGGTTTTGATGTTTTATTGTCCGAATGCATTGTCCCCACACCCGTTATTGCGCTTGCCGCAAGAAACATTAAAAATTCTTCGGGCGCCCTTATGTTTACCGCTTCCCATAACCCGAGCAACTATTTGGGCATTAAATTCATTCCAAACTACGGCGGCCCCGCAACAAAAGAAATAACAACGGAAATTGAAAACCTGATTAAAAATAAAACATTCACCCTTGAAGAAAAAGAAGGCGTTGTCTTAAAAAAAGATTTTTCAAAAATGTATTTTGAAGAAATAGACAAATTAATAGATTTTGATTCGATTAAAAATAATCCCCCAAAAATTATCTATGACGGACTTTTCAGCGCTTCTATCGGTTATTTTGATAAAATTTTAAAAGAAAAAAATATTGAATTTGAAGCCTTTAACAATTGTTATGACCCCGATTTCGGCGGTTTTTTGCCGGAGCCGAAGCCCGAATTTTTAAAACATACAAAACAAGGTCATATAACCGTTGCAAATGACGGAGATGCGGACAGATACGGGGTAATTGACGAAAACGGGGAATATGTTTCCCCAAACATTATTCTTGCAATTCTGCTTAAATACCTGAAAGAAAAAGGAATGGAAGGCGCCGTTGTTAAAACGGTAGGGGTAAGCAGCCTGATTGATGTCGTTGCGGAAAAATTAAATATAGAAACAATTGAGACACCGGTAGGCTTTAAATGGATATCCGAAGCCATGCGCTTAAATAAAACAATCATAGGCGGCGAAGATTCGGGCGGGCTTACGACGGGAAATCATATCCCCGAAAAAGACGGTATTTATGCAAATCTCTTAATTATTGAAGCAATTTCAAAAACAAATAAACCTCTTTATCAATTAAAAAACGAAATAATTGATTTTGCGGGCGTTGAATTTGTACAGGACAGAGTTGACATAAAACTGGACGATGACATAAAAAAAGAACAAATAATCGCCCGAATTGACAATGAAGAAAACTTTGCAAACCAAAAAATAATTCAAAAAAATAAAACGGACGGAATTAAATTATACTTAGAAGACAACTTAACAAAAATTTTAATAAGAAAATCGGGAACAGAGCCTCTTCTTCGTTTTTATGTTGAAACCGACAAAAATTCAAAGCTTGCAAGCATTAAAGAATTTATCAAAGGTTATATGTTTATTGTAAAATAGTTTTATGAAAACAAAAACAATCGCAATCGTAGGACGCCCCAATGTCGGCAAATCCACTCTCGTAAACAGAATAGTAGGCGAGAGAAAATCTATTGTGGACGATACCCCCGGTGTTACAAGGGACAGAATTTATTTTGACGCAATCTGGCAGTCAAAACCCTTTATTTTAATTGATACTGGCGGCATTATAACAAACGATGAAGATGAATTTGTTAAAAACATTTTTACTCAGGCAAAAATTGCCGTCGATGAAGCGGATTTGATTTTATTTGTTGTTGATGCAAAATCGGGCTTAAACCCTTATGACATCGACATTGCAAACATTTTAAGACAATCAAAAAAAGAAGTTATAGTTGTTGCAAACAAAGTGGATTCCGCAGACGAATTTACTTATTCGGATGAATTTTATTCACTCGGATTTAGTGAAATCGTTCCCTTGTCCGCTCTCCACGGTTCGGGCGGAGTCGGCGATTTATTGGATATAGTTACAAAAGATATAGATAAACTTCCCGACACAAAAGACGATTCAATAATAAAAATTGCAATCGCAGGCAAACCTAACGCAGGTAAAAGTTCAATATTAAACAACCTTTTAAACGAACAAAGAGCAATAGTATCGGATATTTCAGGCACAACAAGAGATTCAATAAATTCTAACATCATATACGACAATGAAGAATTTATTTTAATAGATACCGCAGGAATAAGAAAAAAATCAAAAGTCGACTACGGAATTGAAGCTTTTGCAGTGGATCGGGCCTTAAAATCAATAAAAGAAGCGGATGTTACGCTTCTTGTAATTGATTCGACCGAAGGGCTCTCCGATCAGGATAAAAAAATCGCCCAAACATCGGAAGAATACGGGTGCGGATTAATTGTCGCATTTAATAAATGGGATTTAATCAAAAATGTTCAAACCCATAAAATCGAACAACAAATTGAAAAAGAAGCACCCTTTTTAAACTATGCAAAAAAAATCTTTATAAGCGCAAAAACCGGGCAAAGACTTAATCAAATTTTTGAAATTGCAAGAGAAGTTCAAAAAGAAAGAACAAAAAAAGTCCAAACAAGCACCTTAAATAAAATCATAAATGAAGCGCTTAATTTAAACCCGCCTTCATCCGACAAAGGAAAATTTCTGAAAGTTTATTATTCTGCCCAATCGGGCATAAAACCGCCGCAGTTTACTTTCTTTGTAAATTCAAAAAAACTTTTAAAAGATTCATATAAAAGATATTTAATGAAAAAAATAAGAGAGGCATTCGGCTTTTTCGGAACGCCCGTCCGTATGTCTTTTAAAGAAAAGGGAGAAAAATAAATGAATATTCCGATGTACCTTTTTATAATAATCGTTGCGCTTTTTGCATATTTAATCGGCTCAATTCCGACAGGCTATATAATAGTAAAAGCAAAAACGGGAAAAGACATAAGAACGATAGGCTCCGGTTCAACGGGCGCAACAAACGTTAAAAGAGTTTTGGGTAAAAAATGGTTTTTTACGGTTATGATTCTTGACGCAATAAAAGGTATGATTCCCGTCTTGCTTACAAAATATTTAATTTTGGGAGATTCAATCGGGCTTTTGGCAGTTATTGCCGCCGTTACGGTAATTATAGGACACTCTAAACCCGTATTTTTAAAATTTAAAGGCGGAAAAAGCGTGGCATCCGGTATCGGCACAATCTATGCGCTTAACTTTATTGCGGGAATTATTCTGACCGTTATCTGGTGTATAATTACGTATTTTACGAAATACGTATCGGTCGGCTCAATTATTGCAATATTAACCGCTCCTTTTATAATGTATTTTCTTGACAGCCCGGTTGCATACACAATCTATTGTGCGCTTGCCGCAATATACATAATTTATCTTCACAGAGAAAATATAAAAAGATTAATTCAAGGTAACGAAAACAAGGTAAGGTAATAATGAAAGCAATTGAAATAATACCCAAGGTAAAAGTTAAAAATAAAAAGATTTTGTCCCTTGTATATACTCCCGGGGTTTCCAAAAGCTGTCTTAAAATAAAAGATGATATCGAAAAAGTTTTTGAACTTACAAACAGGTCAAATTCAATTGCCGTTTTATCATATAATTTTGAAGATTCAATGAAAAGAGCAATGTTTTTAAAAGAAACAAGAACAACGGATGCTTACCCTCTTGTTATAAGACAATGTTCAAAAGAAGACCTTGATATGGTAAAAGAAGCCATAATGCCTAATTTTATGGGCGTTGACACAACTTTAATCGAGGGGCTTGAATATAATAATACGGATTTTATCCCGACCTGCTCCAAAGGTTGTATTTTCCCCGACAACTTTAAAATTGAAGATTTGGAACCCGTTGAATTAAGAAGCGCATTCGGCGGCGTTATTGAAACAAAAATTTCGGAATTAATTGAATACAGAAAACCCGTCGCCATAGTTTCCGACGGCTCCGCCGTTTTGGGCCTCGGCAACATCGGTCCCACCGCAGGGCTTCCCGTTATGGAAGGAAAAGCCGTTTTATTTAAAGATTTAGGCGATGTTGACGCTATGCCTTTATGCTTAAATACCCAAGACCCCGACAAAATCAAAAAAATCTGTCTTTTGCTTGAAGGTTCTTTCTCGGGAATTAATCTTGAAGATATAAAAGCGCCCGAATGCTTTGAAATTGAAAACTATTTAATACAAAATTCCAAAATACCAATCTTTCATGACGATCAGCACGGCGCCGCAATCGCAACGCTGGCCGGATTATACAACGCTCTTAAATTAACGGGCAAAGGCCTTGATAAAATAAAAATCGTAATCTCGGGCGCAGGTGCTGCAGGGCAGGCCATTGCAAGGCTTTTATTAAAAGCGGGCGCAAAAGATATAATAATGACCGATATTTTCGGTATCGTATATCAGGGAAGAGAAGGAAACGATAAATCATTGGAAAATATTGCAAAATTAACAAACAAATTAAATTTAAAAGGAAATCTTGAACTTGCAATCAAAAACGCAGATGTATTTATAGGTGTATCCGCCGCAAACGTTTTAAGACCCGAATATATTGAACTTATGAATACAGACCCCGTTATTTTTGCACTTGCAAACCCTATCCCTGAAATTATGCCGGATGTTGCAAAAAAAGCGGGGGCAAAAATCGTTGCAAGCGGAAGGTCCGATTTTGATAACCAGATTAATAACTCTCTTGTATTCCCCGGGCTTTTTGACGGAGTTATAAATTCGGGAATAAGAATCATAAACGATGACATTAAAATAATCGTTGCAAAAGCAATAGCGAATATGGTTTCAAAGGAAGAATCGGATTATGATTATATAATCCCCGATCCTCTGGATAAAACTGTTGCAAAAAATATTTCAGCATGTATTATGGATTATGTCAGAAATTTAACAACCGAATTCAATAAACGCCCTCTATAAAATTTCAAAGGGGTTTTTGTTGTATTCTTTTTGTTGTTTATAACAAACAGTTTATGTAAAGAAATTAAAGTCGAAAGGTATTTAAACGTGAGCGAAGAAATTAAAGACACAAACGAAACTGCTGAAAATAACGTTCAGGAAGTTGAAGAAGCAACATCCGAAACAGTTGAAGAAACCGTTGAAGAAATAAAAGCGGAAGAAGCGGTTGAAGAAAATGCGGAAGTAACAACACTGAAACCGCAAAGAAAACAGTCAAGAAGAAGAAAAATCGAAACGGTGGAACCCGTTGAATCCGAATGGAAAGAACAGGTTGTTCAAATCCGCCGTGTTACAAAAGTTGTTAAAGGCGGTAAAAAATTAAGCTTCAGAGCAATTGTTATCGTCGGAAACAAAAAAGGTCAGGTAGGTATGGGCGTTGCTAAAGCATCCGAAGTTATAGTTGCAATCCAAAAAGCAGTCGCAGACGGCAGAAAAAATCTTATCACAGTTCCTATCTTCAAAACCACAATTCCCCATATGATAACGGGAAGATCCGGTGCGGGCAACGTTGTATTAAAACCCGCTTCACAAGGTACCGGTGTTATTGCGGGCGGTGCGGTTCGTGCGGTTCTTGAATTGTGCGGTATTGAAAACATCTTAAGTAAATCATTGGGTTCAAAATCACCTCTTAACGCTGCTAATGCAACATTAAACGCTCTTAAAGAATTAAGAACATTTAAAGACGTTGCATCACAAAGAGGCATCTCAATGAAACAGTTATTAGGTTAAGAAAACAGGTGAATTGAAATGGCTAAAAAAACAGAAGAAAAAATTAAAATAAAATTGGTTAAATCCGTTATCGGTGCCCCCGATAAACACGAAAAAATCGTAAAAGCATTAGGTTTAACCAAAACAAACAGAATCGTGGAACACTCAAAAAGTGCCACCATTATGGGTATGGTAAACAAAATCCCTCACTTGGTCGAAATAGTTGAATAATTAAAGGATAAAAATAAAAATGATAACATTAGAAGATTTAAAACCCAATAAGGGTGCGGTTAAAAAAACCGTCAGAGTAGGCAGAGGCCGTTCATCGGGCTGCGGTAAAACATCATCGCGCGGCAACAACGGCGAAGGTCAAAGATCCGGAAGAACGGCAAAAAGAGGTTTTGAAGGCGGTCAAATGCCGGCATTCAGACGTTTGCCCAAATTAAAAGGATTTAACAATGTTTTTGCGCTCAATGCTGCGGCTGTTAACGTTTCAGCTTTAAATAAAGTTGACGCCGAAGAAATTACATTGTCCGTTTTAATCGAAAATAAAATGGTTCATCCGTCATCCGAAGTTTTAAGAATTTTGGGCAACGGCGAATTAACCAAAAAAGTTAACGTAAAAGCAAATTACGTAACCGAAAGTGCAAAAGAAAAAATCGAAAAAGCGGGCGGAAAGGTTGAAATAATTTAATAATGCAGCAAGCTAACAATGAACAAATGCTAAAAAGCCTCATGAACAATATTCAATCAAGCGGCTTAAAGCAAAAACTTATATTTACATTCCTGATGATTGCGCTTTTTCGTTTCGGCGCACAGCTTCCCATATTCGGCATAAACAATGAAGCTTTTCTTGCTCTTGCGCAGGGAAATAACATCATAGGTTTCCTTGATTTATTTTCAGGCGGGGCTTTAGGCAAAGTTTCAATTTTTGCCTTAGGTATAGGGCCCTATATTACATCTTCAATCGTTATGCAGCTTTTAGCGGTTATTATTCCGCCCCTTGAAAGGTTGCAGAAAGAAGACGGCGAAGCGGGGAGAAGAAAAATCCAGCAGATAACAAGAATGTTTACCGTTGTTGTTGCAATTATGCAGGCTTTAGTATTTGTTTTATTGTTATCAAAGCTTCCGGGTGCAATTATCCACGGGCTTAACCCCATGTTGTTTTATACCGGCTCAATTATAGCTTTAACGGCGGGGGCAATTTTTGTTATGTGGATTGGCGAATTAATAACCGAAAAAGGAATAGGAAACGGCGCTTCGCTTATAATCTTTGTCGGTATTCTGGCAGGTATTCCCTTATACACCCAAAGAACGGCGACTCTGGTATCGGGAGACCCCGGATTGCAGCTTAAACTTCTTGTATTGCTTGCAATCTTTATGGCGGCAACCGTTCTTATCATCATTTTACATGATGCTGTAAGAAAAGTCCCGATAGTATCCGCAAGGCGTCAGGTCGGAAACAAAGTCTACGGCGGGCAAAATTCAAATATTCCTTTTAAATTGAATCCCGGCGGTGTTATGCCAATTATCTTTGCAATTGCAATTATGCTTTTCCCGACAACCATTCTGGAATTGTTAACGCAGATGCAAATTAAAAATGTGGCATTAAACAGTGCTCTTACTTCAATAAATTCATTTTTAAGCCCGACAAGCATTTCATATTATATAATATATTTTCTTTTAATCGTTGCCTTAACGTTCTTTTATGCTTCAATTATTCCTTCAATGCAGCCTAAAGAAATCGCAGACAACCTTAAAAAATACGGTTCGGCAATTCCCGGCGTAAAACCGGGTAAACCCACCGCCGATAAGCTTGATGAAATTTTGACAAGATTAATGTTTATAGGTGCAATCGCCTTAGGTATCATTGCAATGGTTCCTTCCGTTTCTTCCAAAATAACGGATATTACAACCCTGCAAGGTCTGGGCGCAACATCTTTAATCATTATGGTCGGTGTTGCACTTGATTTCATAAACAGAATCAAAACCCATATGCTTGCAAAAAACTACGAAACATTTCTTAAGCAATAAATTATCCGTAAAATAAAAGAGGTTAAAATGACAAAAGCATTTATTTTCTTAGGCCCTCCGGGGTGCGGCAAAGGCACGCAGACAGAACTTCTTGCAAAAGAATTGAAACTGCCCCACATTGATACCGGTTCTTTACTCAGAAAAAATATTAAAGAAGGAACAAATATAGGGCTTATTGCAAAAGGTTTTATAGATAAAGGACAACTGGTGCCTTTAAATGTCGTGTCGACCGTAATAAAAAACCGTTTAAAAGAAGCGGATTGCAGCTTCGGCTATATATTGGACGGCTTCCCGAGAAGCCTTGAACAGGCGTTATCATTGGATAATATTCTTGATGAATTGAACGGCAATATCAAAAAAGAAGATATAGAAGCAATTTATTTTGACATACCGAATGAAGTTTTGGTTGAAAGGCTTGTAAACAGACGCTCCTGTCCTAAATGCGGAAAAATATACAACCTTTTAACAAATGCGCCCAAAAATGAAGGCAAATGCGATGATTGCAATGTTGATTTAATTCAAAGAAAAGACGACACGAAAGAAACGGCAATGTTAAGATTTGAGACCTATGAAAAAGAAACAAAACCGCTTCTTGAATTTTATACAAACAGGGGAAACCTGAAAAAAATCAATGCCGACCAAAGTATTAATGCGGTTTGGAATGATTTATTAAAAACGATTAAAATAAAAGAAACGGTTTAAAATTAAAGGCTATTAAGCCTTTAATTTTTAAGGAGATAAATTATGGTAGCTAAAAAATCAAGAGAAGAAATTAAATTAATGAAAATAGCGGGTTCTATTGTTGCCAAGGTTCACTGCGCAATGAAAGAATCGATAAAAGAAGGGATATCAACGCTTGAACTGGATAAAATCGCATATGAAGTCATAAAAGACAACAGAGCAATCCCTACATTTTTAGGCTACAAAGGTTTTCCGGGGTCAATATGTGCTTCAATTAATGAAGAAGTGGTCCACGGAATACCCTCAAAAGACAGAATCTTAAAAAACGGCGATATAATTTCAATTGATGTCGGTGCAACATACCACGGGCTTGTGGGCGACGGCGCCTGGACTTATGCGGTCGGAGAAATTGACCCCAAAGTTCAAAAACTTCTTGAAACAACGGAAAAAGCTTTATTTGCCGGTATTTCAAAAATGACTGAAGGAAACATTCTTGATGATGTATCGGGCGCAATCGAAGATGTCGCAAAAGAAGGAAACTTTGGAATAGTAAGGCAATACGGAGGCCATGGCGTCGGGCACAATATGCATGAAGAACCGTTTCTTTTTAATTACAGAGTGGGAAACAAATTAAAATTAAAAGCGGGAAACGTTATTGCAATTGAACCTATGTTAAATTTAGGAACGGACGATGTTGAAGTTTTGGACGATGAATGGACCGTAAGAACAAAAGACAAACTCCCCTCTGCCCACTTTGAACACACCGTTATGGTCGGAGAAGATGAACCTTTAATTTTAACGACACTGTAAATAATAAACATATTTTATATTACTAATTTAGCGATTTTTATTTTAACAATACGTAACAAATAATAAAAATCGCTAAATTTTTTATGCAGGTATGCCGAAATAAAGTAGGGCGAAAAGAAAACAATGCGAGGAACAACAAAATGGCAAAAATCGGAAAAGTAAAAGCAGCTAACAAAGCAAATGCGGCAAAGAAAGCAGACAACAAAAAGAAAGCAAACAAAAAGAACGAGACCGCTTTTGACGGCGTAAAAAAGGCAAATAATGCCAAAAAAGCAAACAAAGCGGAATTACAAAAACAACAGGCGGCAAAAGAAGCAAATCAAAAGGCCGCAAAAAAAGCTGCAAAAGAGCGCGCGGCACAGGTGAGCGCAAAAAACAACAATGTTAAGGTTAAAACAAAAGGCAACCGGGTCGTAAAAACATTCCCGAACGGCAAAAAAGTTGTAGAAACCGTAAACAAAAACGGAAAAGTTGTTTCCAAAGAAGTTAAAACGGGACAAGGCAATAACAGGCAGGTAACAACAACAAATTTTGACAAAAACGGAAATAAAATATCAAGAATAACAACTCAAGGCAAAGGTGAAAATAAAACAACAAAAACAATAAACTATGAGAATAACAAAAAAGCGGAAGTAACCGTCCAAAGCAAAATAAACGGGCAAAATTCTTCGGTAACAAAAGAATTTGATGAAAACGGCAACATTATAAAGAAAACATCACAAAAAGGTGCGGGGGCAAATATTCAAACAGCAACCGTATCATATACATACGGTGCAAACGGCAGACTTAAAAGCCAGACAAAAACGGAAAGCGACGGCACCGTTAAAACAACCGAATATTCAAACTATAAAACAAAAGAAAACGGCAAAACAACAAGAAAAGCAACGGTAACAATCACCGATGCCGAAGGAAGAACAAGACAATACAGCGAAAACCAAACTTTAAACAAAAATGATAAAATTACAAGCGCAAAAAGATATAATGAAGACGGCGATCTTATAAGAACCCAAAGAAAAAAATATGACGAAAACGGCGCTCTTGAAAAAAACAGAATTGCAAGATTTTATGAAGACGGAAGCAAAAGAGTAACCGTTTACTCAAATTTTGAACAAAAAAACCTGAAAGCAACAACATATGATGTTAAAGTTGAAACAACATCAGCAAACGGCGATGTAAAAACATACGAAGGAAACGGCAAACAATTCTTTGACGGTTCAAAAACCAAAGCCGAAGACAATTTAAAACAAACGTTTGCAAGCGGGCTTGTATCAAAAATAAAAGATTTCACGACAGATTTGGTTTACGGCATAAAAGAAAAATTTAACGGTCTGGATAATGCCGAAGCCGAAGAACTTGAGCAGCTCGAAAAAGCCGAAAAGAAAAACAGAAAAAAAGAAAATACAAATGAAATTGCAAGCAAAACCGTTAAAATGGAAACAGAAATTCAACACGAACTTATACAGGAACAGGAAATACAAAGTTCAATTCAGGAAATGGGCGAATTTTTTGTAAATTCAATTAATGCGCAGATTAAAAATCCCGAAAACATAATTTCAGCCTCGCTGGACGGTTTCACACAAAGCGAAATCGGAGAAATCAAAGAATATATAAGCCAAAAAATCCCGACAGCACGGCTTGTAAATAACAACGGCTCCTATAACGTAGTTGTTGGCGATATAGAATCCTGGCTCGGATAAATAAAATCAAAATAAAATAAAAAAAGCGGCAATATTGCCGCTTTTTTAAACTTCTGCGCCCAAAGCTATATGATTGTTTGTTTCATATAAAACAACATCATTTTTCTCTAATGTCTTTTTAACATCAATTATTCTTTGATTTGAACTTCCGACCCAGTATAATCTGCCGTCTTTCAGTTCTTCAATAAATTCGCCGTCAATTAAAACATCAATTAAAGGAAGAGCGTCAAAATCTTTTATTTCTTCAAAGCTGTATCCCGTATAAAGCCATATTGTTTTATTCGGAAGCTCTTTTCTTACTTTTTTAATAAGTCTTGAAACTTCTTCTCTGTTCATGGGATGCAGAGGATCGCCGCCCGAAAATGTAATACCGTCTATATGAGAGTGGTTTAATTCCGAAAACAATTCTTCTTCTGCGGCATTGTCAAATTCAATCCCCCCTGCAATATCCCAGGTAATCGGATTATGACAATTTTTGCAGTGGTGTGTGCAGCCTGCAACCCACAAAACCACTCTTAAGCCTTCGCCGTTTAGCATGTCGTCTTTGGTGATGTTATGATATCTCATTACTACATGCTCACTCTGTCTTTAATTTCTTCCATTTTGGCTTCATTTAATCTGGTATCGCCTTTAACCCTTGAATATGAAAGATATCCGTTCATTCTCTCAATCTTGGTTAAATTCTTTGAACCGCATTTCGGGCAGACATCCATTTGTAATTCCTGATGTCCGCAATCATCGCAATATGCCAGAGAAAGGTTAACGCCTTCGTAAAAGCCCATATCCATAGCTCTTTTAACAAGTGTTTCAATGGCTTTCGTGTTATACGAAATAGGATATTTTACATATTGGATTTTTCCGCCGTTCAATAAATTCCAGAATCTGTTTTCCAAATCCTGCTTTTCAATAGGCGTGATTTTCTCGCTTACATGGCAATGGAAGCTGTTTGAAACGTATCCTCTGTCCGAAACATGTTCAACTATGCCGAATTTCTTTCTGAATTGTTCAATTTGAAGCCCGCATAAAGACTCGGCCGGTGTTCCGTATATGGCATATAAATATCCGTCTTGTTCTTTAAATTCATTAATTTTTTTATTAATGTATTCCATAACTTCAAGCGCAAATTCGCCGTCTTCAACGAGAGATTTGCCGTTATGGAGTTCTTGAAGCTCGTTTAGAGCCGTGATACCGAAACTTGCGGTTGCGGACTTTAAAAGAGGTTTAATTTTATCATGGAACCCTAAATGTCCGCCGTAAAAACCGCCTTCGCAGAATGCAAGAGGGTTAATCGAGGCTTTCAGTTCGCCTAAGTAATCATAAGTTCTTATATGAATTTTTCTGATTAATTCAAGATAATAATCCAAAACTTCATAAAAATCTTTTGATTCTTTTTTGGCTTTTGCATAAATCATCGGTAAATGAAGACTAACGGCACCTATATTAAATCTTCCGACAAATACGGGTTTATCATCTTCATCCGCAGGTTTTATACCGCCTCTTTCAAACCAGGGCGATAAAAACGCACGACATCCCATGGGAGACACTACTCTTTTATATTTTTTATACATTGAAGCAACATACCCTTCGCCCGTTAATGAAAGCCAATCGGGATACATAGCTTTTTTGGAGCATTCAATGCCCGCTATAAATAAATCATGCAGCTCCCCGCCTTCACCGTGAAGGTTTTCATCATATAGGAAAACAACTTTCGGGAACAACACCGGTTTTTTACAGGATTTTTTACCCTGTCCGTTCATTCTTATTTTAAGCATTGCAAGCGATGCCATTTTTTCGTATTTACCCGTCCCGAGACCCATTGTTACGGTAATAAAGGGATAGTCGCCTCTTGAAGATGCAACGGTATTAAATTTATATTCCCACCCTTGAAAACCTTGTTCAAAATCGTTTTGAACGTCTTTAAGGGCTTCTTCGTCCGCCTTTTCAAACGTAAGCCCCATTTCAAGATATCTTTCATATCTTTTTTTATAAGTTTTCTCCGCATAAGGAGCAAGAATTTTATCAACTTCTGGCACCGTAAAACCGCCGTATTGCTGGCTTGCAGCTGCCATAACAATATCGCCTATAACATCAAAAGCAACATCTAAGGTTTTCGGCTCGTTATACCAAAGATTGCCCATCTCGAATCCGCCTTTTAAAACGTTTGCAACGTCAAATAAACAGCAATTCATCGTATCTCTTCTTGCCGACATATCGTGAATATATATATATCCTTCTCTTATCGCCTGAAGATCATCAACCGTTAAAAAGAATTTTTTATAAAGTTCTTTATTTAACTGGTTAAATACAAGCGAACGTTTGGTTGAAACAAGCGCCGAATCCGAATTTGAATTTTCTTTATCCCCTATATACATAATTTTTTGCGATTCCTGATAAACTTTATCAAGCATCGAAACAAAATCTTGTTTATAGTTTCTGTAATTTCTGTAACTTTGCGCAACTTTGGGGTTAACCGACTCCAAAACGCTTTCTACGATATTGTGCATATCAGCGATTTGAACTTCCCTGTCGCAGTTTTGGCTCACTTTAACATTAACCAGTTCGCAAATTTTTCTGATTTCATCATCCGAAAAAGTTATCATCATTCTTGCGGCGGATTTTTTAACCGCATTTACAACTTTTGTAATGTTATATTCTTCTTTTGTGCCGTCTTTTTTAATGACTTTAACACCCGATAAGTTAATAAAAGGCATAGGAATGACATTATTGGTATCGCGCATTGTATTTTTAATGGGCGAAGTTGCTTCAAAAGAAGCGCTGAATTCTGTTTCATTTTTCTGTGTATTAACTACACTTTTTAATTCAAACGTATTGTTGCAGTTATCCGAGCAATTTTGCATTTTCTTTGCCTTCCGTTTCCTATTTGTGGTGATTAAAATAAATCTTTGGATTTATATAAAACTAAGCCTTAAAAAACCGTTTTTGCCGATTTTTATCAGGCGGTATTTTGTATAAGCTCCTCTTTTTATATTTCTAATTTAGATTTTTAATCGAAGCATGTCAACAATCTAAAGATTTATATTTAATATTGATAAATAAAAGTTAATGAATGTTTACTTTACAATTATAATTTATTATAAAACCGCCATGACAAACGCCTTTTTTAAAAAGGTTATATAAGGGCTTTAAACTTTTTTATGTTATAATTTTTAATACTATGTCGCAAACACCTAAAAAAATAATATCAAGCAACAAAAAAGCCTATTTTGACTATACGATTTTTGAAAAATATACATCGGGCATCGTCTTAACCGGCACGGAAATAAAATCGGCAAGACAGGGGTCAATAAATCTTAAAGATTCTTTTATCAAAATTGAAGATTATGAAGCCTGGCTTTATAACTGTCATATAAGCCCGTACGGTTTCGGAAACATATATAACCATGAACCTTTAAGGAAAAGAAAACTCCTTCTTCATAAAAAAGAAATTTTAAAAATTTTAAATAAACAAAAACAGGAAAATTACACGATAATTCCCCTTGAAGCATTTTTATCAAAAGGATATCTTAAGCTTGAAATTGCATTATGCAAAGGTAAAAAACTCTACGATAAAAGAGAAACAATAAAGAAAAAAGACATTCAAAGAAATTTAAAAAATTATTAGCCTTAATTTCACCCTTTTTATTCCCTTTCTCGGCAATTTATTTTATTTAAGAACAAAATAAAATAAAATCACTATGAAAGATTTATTTAAAGATTTAAGCGAAAACGCCTTTTGCAAAAAAAGCGGAGTTTGCTCGGTTAACCCCGTTATAAATGCGCTTGATGCGATTATCTTAAACGAAATAAGGCAGATTTCTTTTTACGTTATCAAGCTGAAAGAACTGGGATATATCAATAACGGACTTATGAAAGAAACGGTTTTTAATCTTTCCGTTAACATATCGGATACAAGCTTTAACAAAAAAGATTTTTTAAATTTTTATACCGGTATCCGAAATACAAAAGAAAAAATAAAAGATTTTTATACAAAAAAATGTCTTGAAAAAAATATTTCCTATGAAATTGTAACCTTCGGCTTTGAAGAAAAAACGGAAAATATCTCGGATTTGATTAAATCGGGCGAAAAAATTTTAAAACATTTTTACTCTAACCTGTCTGATGAAAAAATCCGTCTTATAAATATAATTCTGCTCAGTGCAAAAACAGCTTCAATTGATTTATATAAACTCTCAAAATATGATGTTTTCTTTTACGAATATTATTTTGAAGTTTTAAGGCTGATTTCAATTACAAATAACATAGGAACAAGGTCTGAAAAATATATAAGAAGAATAAAAGAATTTTCAAAAATAAAATATGAAATAAAAGAAAATTATCTTAATATCCTTGAAAAAACTTACGGCAAAGTACAAAATTCATATCTTGAAACAACAATTTATGAAGGAAAATCAATTTTTGTATCGGGCGGAGATTTATTTGAACTTTATAATCTTTTAAACAAAATAAAAGATGAAAAAATAAACGTTTATACCGATATCACAATGTTTGAAGGATACATTTATCCGGAATTTATTAAATTTAAAAACCTTAAGGGAGCTTTTGATTCAAACGACACGGAATCCGTTTTTTCAAATTTTAAAGGACCCGTATATTTAACAAGAAATTCAAACCTTAACCTTGATATGGCGCTTAGAGGAAATATCTATACAACAAAATTAATTCCCTATGACAAAGCAATAAAAATTAATGAAAATACCGTTGATATTCTTATTAATGCGGCGCTTAAAAGCGAAGGAGAAAATAAATATACGGAAGGCAGAAAAATACCTCTTGAATTTAACACAATAAAAACGGATGAAAAAATTAAAAATTCAAAAGGAAAAATTCTCGTTGTGTTCGGCGAAATTGATGAAAAAATAAAAGAAAAATTCAACTCTTACACAATAGCGGAATTTACGCTTCCAAACGAAAGCAGAAATCTTCACCGTATAACCAAAAATTTTAATACAAAAAATATAAGCGTTTTATTTTCAAAGTGTTCGATTAATTCGCTTGATAATTTAATAAGCATTCTTGATAAAGGATACAATGAAATTTACTTATCCTCCTGTCTTGCGCTTATCATTAATCCGCATATAACGGAATCGCTTCAAAAAGATTTCAATGTTAAATTAATCTAATTTCCGTATATAAGCTTATCCGAATGATAAAAAATCTTTTGCGCCGCAGTGCCGTACGGTATTGCGGATTTATCCGTTATAATGACGCTGAAAACATCCCTGACGGGTCCGTTCGGTTTTGTATAATCGTATTTTTCTTTTTTTATATCGGGGTTCGGTTTGGCATCTCCGTTAACATCAATCATAATAACGCAGGGAGGGTTAAGCGTTAAATCAATATTGTTCTCTAACCCTAAAGACCCGCATTTACCGTTATTTCCGAGCGCATAAATCAATTCGTTGTCATACAGTTTTAATCTTACGTTTTTATCATACGGAATTTCGTATTTTATGCCGTCAACCGTATAAAAAGCATAATTATCGACTCCGCCCGATTTTATTGATGTTGTAGACTTTAAAATAACCATTGAATTTCTGAGATAATTAAATAAATTATCCGTATCATAAGGGCTCTCGCCCGATTTTGCCATATTGAGCATAATTGCCTGATTTAAAGATGATACCGCCTTTAAAAGCTCTGTTTTATATTCTTTTTCTTTAGTGTTTGTAATGACGGAAGAGATTAAAAATGCGGCAATAACGCCGATTATGACAAGCGTAATCAAAACTTCCGCAATCGTAAATGCATATTTTTTCTTCATTTAACTTAATACCCCTCAAGACAATAATATATTAAGTTTCAAACAACTGCAAGAAATAAAAAAATTTTATAACTGCTATTATTTTTTGCTTTTAATGATTATTTAAGGTAAAATCGTTCTTGAACAATAAAGAAGTGAGAAAGTAAAGAAAGAAGAAAAAATGGAAAACACACCTGAAACAAAAAAATTTGAAATTACGATAGGAGACAAACTCGTTACGGTTGAAACGGGCAAATATGCAAAATCGGCAACAAGCTCCGTTACCGTAAGATGTGAAGATACAATGCTTTTTATCCATGCGATAGTAAGCAAAGAACCCAGAGTGGGAATAGACTTTTTCCCTCTGCTTATAGATTATGAAGAAAGAATGTCATCAATCGGAAAAATCCCCGGCGGTTATACAAGAACCGAAGGAAAAGCAAGCGAAAAAGCAATTTTGGTTTCAAGATTAATTGACCGTCCGATACGCCCTCTTTGGCCTAAGGGATACAGAAACGACGTTCAGATTGTTTCACAGCTGTTCAGCTATGACCAAAAAAACCAGCCCGATGTTTTATCGATTTTAGGCGCCTCAACCGCCCTTATGTTATCGGGTGCACCCTTTGAAGGACCGGTCGGCGCAATAAGAGTCGGAAGAATAGAAGGCGTTATGATTGCAAATCCGACACATCAGGAAATCGAAAAATCCGATATGGATATAGTAATTGCAGGAACCCATGATTCCGTTATTATGGTTGAAGCGGGCTGTAAATTCGTTACCGAAGATGATATTATGGCAGCCGTTGAATTTGCACAGGTTGAAATCAGAAAACAATGCGAAGCTCAAATTCAATTTGCAAAAGATTGCGGAGTTCAAAAAGAAGAATTTGTAAATCCTTACGATACGTCAGAAATTGCACAAATTATCAAAGACAATACATACGATATGATAGTTGACGCATACCACAATTTTGACCGTGAATACAGACAAAATAAACTTGAAGAAGCAAAAAATATCGTAAAAGAAAAAATAGAAGCGCTTGATGAAAACCACCCGATTAAAACAATGATGGAAGAAACGGGTATTGATTTTGTTGCGGAAGAATTTAAAGCGTTAGAAAAGAAAATAATGCGCGCAATGATTAAAAATGAAGGTGTCAGAGCCGACGGAAGAAAAGTTACCGATGTCCGCCCGATTTGGTGCGAAGTCGGCGTTATTCCGAGAGCCCACGGCTCGGCCGTATTTACAAGAGGCCAGACGCAAATTTTATCCTGCGCAACCCTTGCGGGTCCCAATATGGCTCAGGAACTGGACGGCGTTGACCCGATAACGACAAAACGCTATATGCACAAATACATCTTCCCCGGTTTTTCGGTCGGCGAAGTTAAAGCCTTAAGAGGCCCCGGAAGAAGAGAAATCGGACACGGTAATTTGGCGGAGCGTGCTAATGTCCCCGCGCTCCCCACGGAAGAAGAATTCCCTTACGCAATAAGAGTAACATCCGATGTCTTGGAATCAAACGGTTCGACTTCAATGGGTTCAACCTGTGCAAGCTCGATGGCTTTAATGGATGCGGGCGTTCCCGTTAAATATATGATTGGCGGCGTTGCAATGGGTCTTATCAAAGAAGAAGATACGGATATCGTTCTTACCGATATTCAGGGAATTGAAGACTTTTTGGGCGATATGGACTTTAAAGTAACGGGCAACGATTACGGTATTACGGCACTTCAAATGGATATGAAAATTAAAGGTATCTCGAATGAAACGCTAAGACGTGCCCTGTATCAGGCAAAAGACGGGAGATTATTCATTATGGGCAAAATGAGAGAAGCAATCTCCGAACCCAGAAAAGACTTATCACCCTATGCGCCGAGATTATACACAATGCATATCCCCGTTGATGATATAGGAACGGTAATCGGACCCGGCGGCAAAATGATAAGAAGCATAATTGACGCATCGGGCGCCGAAATTGATATTAAAGACGACGGCACGGTTACAATCACATCAAACGACAAAGAAGGCGCAGACATTGCAATGCAAAAAATTAAAGAACTCACCTTCAAAGCCGAAGTAGGCATGGTTGCAAAAGGCAAAGTTGTAAGAATTATTCCCATAGGCGCATTTGTTGAACTTGCCCCGGGAAAAGACGGCATGGTTCATATTTCGCAAGTCTGCAACGAAAGGATAGATTCAATCGAACCTCATCTTTCAATCGGTCAGGAAGTAATCGTTAAGGTTATTAAAATTGATGATAAAGGAAGAGTAAACTTAACAATTAAGGGAGTATCAGATGAAGAAAAAGCCTCTGTTGGCGGCAATCTTGTCGGTGTTTAGTTTAGCTTTGTTTCTAACGGGATGTACAAGCCTGAACTACGTTGACGATGATTTTGACGAAACAAAAGTATCAACCGTTCAAACAAATGAAATGTTTAACATTTCAACATATATGAAAACAAGCGGAAATCAAACCGTTAAAATGGGTATATCGCAAACTCCTCTTGAAGGGGCAATGGTTTTATTTGTTCAAATTAAAAATAATTCCGATATGTTATACAGGTTTAACGTTGAGGACATATATGTCGAATCTCCGATAGGAGAAATCTCTTTTATAACGCCTTCAAGCTATATAGAAGCTTATCAAAACTATGAAGCGCAAAATTATGCCGGCTTAATGGCGGCAGGGACACAGTTAAATTCGTTTGCAAATATACAAAACCCGTACAGACAAACGCTGACCCAGCCAAACGCCGCAATAGAAAACCAGAATAAAACTCCCGAATTAAAACAATTGGAACAAACAATTGCGGGTATTCAAAAACATACAACTACAACAACAGGTTATATAAATCCATATAGTGAGGAATATTATTATATATTCATAAGAAAACCCGAAGAATACCCTATAACGGTTAAATACAAAGAACTGATATATAAATTCGGCAGTAAACGTGATGAGGCAAAAGAACAATAATTCTTTTTTAAATAAAAAAAGCAAAGCTCAGCATGTGCTTGAGCTTGCTTTAATTATGCCTCTTTTAATTATTTGTTTTTGTTTTGTATTTCAGATGATGGTTGAAACATATGCAAAATACAAATTCTCTTACGCCTTTACAAATGCAACAAGACAACTGTTGAGAAACCGCAACATTTATAATTCTTTGGAAGAACTTAACAACGATATGAATACGGTACCGGCAGAAGGAGCCGATGCGGATGCCGGAGGCAACAATCAAAGTGAACTGCAAAGACAACAAGCATACGCAATGTCCCGCATAAAAGATTTTCTTACTTCCGAAGTTATCGGTGCAAACAAAAGCGATGGGGACAAAAGATTCTTCTCCTCGGTCAAATTGGATTTGATTGAAAGCAAAAGCGGAAACATGATTTATATTGTAGGAGCTTATCAGCTTGTAAATCAAACGCTGTTCGGACAATCGGGAAGCGAATATTTTTATTATTTTGTTCCGATAAATAAAGTCTACACAGAACCTCTTGTTTTAAATTATTCGGAAAACGATGTTAAATCATATTTCGATTTTTATTATTCGACATTCTCCGAACGCTTTTATGAACAAGCGGGAGAACAAGCGGCGCAAGAAGACGCGGCTGCCGCTGCCGAAGAAGAAACGGGCGATGGCACAAATACGGGCGATTCAGGCACCGATACGGGAGGCACAACCGAAGGGGATACATCTTCCGGCAGCGGCACGGATTCAGGCACCGATACCGGAAGCACCACCGATGGTGGAGCGGATACGGGCGGCACCGGCGGAACAAGCGGAGCGGCGGGCGGCGATTCGGGCGGAATTTCAGGCTCTATGCAAGGATAATAAGGAATAAAAAATGAAAAAATTAAAAGCAAATTCAATACTTGCCGCAATAATATTTTGTATATCCATTCTTGTTTTATGTTCATTCGGAACTGATGCAGCCTATGTTATTTTATCAAGGTATAAACTTCAAAAAGTAACTGAATCAATTGCGCTTGAATTTGCTTCAAGCAAATCAAAAAGCCTGACGGGAGATGAAAATGCGGATGAATGCAGAGAAATTGCACAAAAATACGATAATCTCTATAACGTAATGGGTTCGGGCGTTGTTGTTTTTAACATAACGGATATGGAATATAAAGCAGACAGGCAGAATAATGAAGTTATAGTAAAAGTTGCAACAACATCTCGGGTAATGCCCGCTTTTTTAAGATTTGTAGGCGTTAAAAAAATTACGATTTATGCGGTTGCTTACGCAACAACAAACAAAATAAAACCCGAACGAATGAAATTAACATCAATTGACGGCGGCGGAACGGAAACGGGTGATTTTTCAAGCGGGTATATAATAAATAACGGCGGAAATGCGGACAACGAAAAAACAACCGCAACATTCAGCGCTCCTTTTGTTGATGAAAATTCAAAAAAAGTTGCAGACGCAATCATTGCAAGAGGAATTGAATCGGGCGATTTTACGGTTAAATACGAATACGATAACAGCGCCGGAGGCAACTTTGCATCGGGGGGCGGTTTTTTTATCCTCGGAGGCTATGAAGTACCGAATGAAGTTGAAGGCGGAGAGCCCGTTATAAGATGGGTTGATATCGGAAACAAAACAAGAGATATAGATAACGTCCCGAGGCTCTGTGTTAACCCTAATGCAAGCGAAGATTTAAACTGGGCAACCTTTGAAGATACAACGACAAATAACACAAGCACCCAGTGCTTTTATTGTATTAACGCAGCAGACGGAGATGAAATTGTTTTTGATCTTTCAAAAGATACATATTCTGACAGACAGGTTCAGGGGACAGACGGCATAAATTACGAAATTAAAGATACGGGCGGAAGAATTAATACAATAACACATTTAAGATTATATAAAGCGGGCGGCTCAAGCGAATATGACGAAAGCGGCAATATAACAAACCCCTGCAACCCTAATTTTTCAAGTGCAACGGAAGAAGGTGCGACCGAAGAAGGAGCGGGGGGCGAAGGCTCAAATGAAAATGCGGGCGAAAATACGGGAAATGAAAATAACACGGGTGAAAACGGAGGCAATGAAGGAGGAAATGCGGAAGCACCCGCAATTGTCCCGCAGCAAATTGCACCCGCCCCAAAAATTAAACTCGGATTCGGACTCGGACAAATAAAAAAATGGGTCTTTAACGTTTTCAGCTGGAAATCAATAAACAGAGATTCATATTTTACCTTAACCATTTTAAACAACATCTCTCTTACAAACAGAAGAGCCTGGGAAGAATTTGAGCCGAAAGAAGGCAGCTCAAGCACTCCCGGTTATGCCGACACGGCAGGCTTTTGCAATCTTGAAGAGATGCCTGAAATTGATATCGGCGGAAATTAAAGGACATAAAAATTGGAAGGACAAAAAAGTTTAATTTTAATAGACGGTCATGCGCTTTCATTCAGGATGTTTTTTGCGCTTGAGCGAACCAATATGCAAACAACCGACCACACACCCACATGGGCAATATTCGGGTTTTTTAAAGCAATTTTTGATATGTTGAACAACAAAGGTCTGATTAAACCCGATAACATTGCCGTTGCTTTTGATGTTTCAAGACATACTTTCCGTCTTGAAAAATACGAAGATTATAAAGCAAACAGAGCTTCTATGCCTGACAGCCTGCGCCCGCAGTTATCTTTAATTATGGAAGGATTAAATACTCTTAATATCCCGATATACACAAAAGAAGGGTTTGAAGGCGATGATATTATAGGAACGATAGCTTCAAAAGCAAAAGAAATGGGGCATAAAACATACATTTTAACGGGCGATAAAGATTCTCTCCAATTAATTGATAAAGAAGGATTTATAAAAGTTCTAATCCCGTCTAAAGGAGAACTTATTGAATATGATTGGGACAAGGTCTATGAAAAAATGCAAATTTATCCCGATCAGGTTATAGATTATAAGGCATTATGCGGGGATTCTTCCGATAATATTCCTGGTGTCAAAGGTATAGGCCCGAAAACCGCTTCGGAGCTTTTGGGAACTTATCAAAACCTTGATAATATTTATCAAAACCTTGGTAATATTACAAAAAAATCCGTAAAAGAAAAACTCATAAACGAAAAAGAAACGGCATATTTATCCAGATTTCTCGCAACGATTAAAAAAGATGTCGATATTGATTTTGACTTTAATAAAACCTGTCTTGAAATCGAACAAAAACAAAAAGTAATAGATTATTTTAAAAAACTGCAGTTTTTCAGCTTTGTAAAAAACATGGATAAAATTTTAGAACCGTTTATGTGCAAAAATGAAACAGAAATTCTATCCGACAACAAAGAAGAAAATATTGTTAAATTTTCAGATGTTGAATATAATCAGGGGTCTTTATTCGGAAATGCTGACCCGGTAAATAAAAAAGAAGAAATCAAAATAAAAAAAGAAGTTCAAAAAAACGATTTTAATTTTACGGGCAGGGTTTCTCTTTTAATAAATAACAATGAATGCTATTTTGCGGATGATTTAACATATACAAAAATGCCCCTTGAAGATGCAAAAAAATATCTTGAAGATGAAAAAATCAAAAAAGTTTGTTTTGACATAAAATCAAACCTCTATATTTTTGAAAACATTCAAGGCGTAATTGATGATATTATGCTTACAAGTTATGTTCTTGATTCTTCACGAAAACACGACTTAATGAGTCAAATTCAATCATACCTTGATATTATGCCGAACGAAAACGATTATCCCGTTTTTGTTTCATCAATTTATGATTTAAGCAAAATTTATCAGAATAAATTAAATGATAAAGAAAAAAAACTTGCATACAATCTTGAATTAAACCTTGCATACGTTTTATTTGAAATGGAAAAACAGGGCGTTTCATTAGATATTAATTATCTTAAAAAATTAAACGATGAAATTGATGAAAAAATAAAAAAATATGAAGAAAAAATATATTCTGCGGCAAACACAACCTTTAACATAAATTCCCCCAAACAAGTAGCGGACATTTTATTTAATGTCCTTCAAATAAAACCGAAAAAGAAAAATAAAACGGGCTATTCAACGTCCGCCAAAATTTTGGATGAACTTGCCGAAGATTATGAAATTGCAAGGGATATTCTTGAACACAGAACCTATATGAAATTAAAAACAACATACGTTGATAACCTCCCCAAACTCTTAAAATCGGATAATAAAATCCACACCCACTATAACCAGACAATCACAACAACGGGAAGATTATCAAGTTCAGACCCCAATTTACAAAATATACCCGTCAGAACCGATTTTTCAAACAGAATAAGAGCCGCATTTATTACAAGCGACCCGGATAATTATTCGGTTTTATCGGCGGATTATTCCCAGATTGAATTAAGGTTATTAGCTCATATTTCAAATGATGAAGTTTTAATTAATGCCTTTAAAAACAATATCGACATTCATACAATCACGGCTTCAAAAGTTTTCGGGGTTGATATAGATAATGTTACAAAAGAAATGAGAAGAAAAGCAAAGGCGGTAAATTTCGGCATTATATACGGTCAGACAAGATACGGTCTTGCGTCAGCTTTAAATATTTCGCCTTTTGAAGCACAGGATTTTATAGATAAATATTTCAGAACCTATCCAAAAATTAATACTTATATAACAAATACACTGATTGACGCACACCAAAAAGGATACGTTGAAACGCTGTTTGGAAGAAAAAGATACTTAAAAGAAGAATTAAATTCAAGAAACGCCAAAATCAGAGAATTTGCCGAGCGTGCCGCAATAAATGCACCGTTGCAGGGAACAAGCGCCGATTTAATCAAAATGGCAATGGTTGAATTGAATAAAAATTTAAAAAATTATCGTGCGCATATTTTAATTCAGGTCCATGATGAACTTGTCTTGGAAGTTCATAACGACGATATTGACTCCGTTAAAAATATCGTATTACAATCAATGCAATTAAACCAGCCTTTAAGTGTTCCTTTGGATGTCGGCATAAAGGTCGGAAAAAGCTGGATGGAGAGCAAATAAATGAAAAAAATATTTTTAACTTTTTTGTTATTTTTTTTAATATGCTTTAATTCTTTTGTTTTTGCAAAAACGGCGGACTCAAAGAACTATAAAATTAATGCGGATAATTTATATATGATATCTCTGACCGTTTTAAACAATTTAAATTATAAAATTGAAGAAATGCAGTCAACGAGCGGATATATTTTATTTAAAACAAACAATGAAGATGAATATCTTCTTGTCGTAACAAGTATAGGAGAAGAAGCTTCAAACGTTAAAATAACAAAATTAAAACAAACATCTCCTTTAATTGAAATTCAAAATACAATTTATAATGAAATTGCAAACAACCTTTCAAACATTCCGGTAAAGGCCGAATAAAATGCCTAAATATGCGCTTTGTCTTGTTGATATAAAAGTTTTGGGAACAAAAACTTTCAGTTACTTAATTCCCGATGAATTAAAAGATAAAATTAATATAGGAATTCCCGTTCTTGTGCCCTTTGGCGCAAAAAGAACAATAAAAGCATACGTTGTCGGGTTTTCAGATTATCTTGAAGAGGGAATAAAAGCAAAATATATTATAGATGTTCTTGATTATTCGCCTATGTTTAATCTTGAATATTTAAAACTTTTAGAGTGGGTTGCAAACTATTATTTCTCAGACCTTCCGACCGTCCTAAAAACCGCGCTTCCTTCAAAATTCTTTGAAAAAAACGTTAAAAATTACAGAAAACCGAACAAAAAACAAATAATTTTCGATACAAAAAAGGAAACGTCAAACGTTATATTATCCGAAGAACAACAAAAAGTATACAATGAAATAAATCACGTCAGCGCTCCCGTTTCTCTTTTATACGGAATAACGGGTTCCGGCAAAACGGAAATTTATTTTAAACTTATTGAAGATACGATTAAAAAGGGTAAAAACGTTTTATTTCTGGCACCTGAAATTGCGCTTGTATCGCAATTGACAATAAGAACGATAAAAAGATTCGGAAGCGATATAACGGCAATCTGGCATTCATCAATAACGGAAGCGGAAAAATATAACGTCTGGCAGCGATTAAGACAGGATGAAATAAAAATATTATTCGGCGCACGCTCCGCCGTTTTTGCACCCGTTAAAAATTTAGGGCTTATTATAATTGATGAAGAACATGATGAAGGTTTCAAACAAGACATGCCCGACCCCAGATATAACGCTCTTGAGGTTGCAAAAAAACTCGCAGAACTCTACGGCGCAAAAGTTATTTTAGGCTCCGCCACCCCGGATATTTCAAGTTATTACAGAGCAATTAACTCAAATTCCCTTTTTACTTTAAAAACAAGATATAATGACGCTTCTCTTCCAAAGGTCATAGTGGTTGATATGAGGCAGGAAAGGGAATTTAAAAACAACGGTCTTTTTTCAAAATTTTTAATCGATAAAATAAATGACCGTTTAAAAAATAAAGAACAGACAATTTTATTAATAAACAGAAGAGGTTATTCAACCTATACACAATGTTTAAATTGCGGAAAAGTAATAGAATGCCCCAAATGCGCAATTCCTTTGATTTATCATTCCGCAACCGATTCTCATAAATGCCACTATTGTAATTATGAAATAAAAAATTTAACGGTCTGCCCTTCCTGTAATGAAGAATCATTGGAAAATTTCGGCGCCGGAAGCCAGAGAGTTGAAATCATAGCTCAAAAACTTTTCCCGGACGCAACAATAAAAAGGCTTGATTCCGACAGTTTATCAAAAAAAAATGAGCACGTTGAAATTTTAAACGATTTTACGGAAGGAAAAATCGACATTTTAATAGGAACGCAGATGATTGCAAAAGGTCTTGATAACCCCAATGTTACTCTTGCAGGTGTTATTAATGCCGATTTAAGCTTTAATTTGCCCGATTTCAGAAGCTCGGAAAGAGGCTTTTCAATTTTAACACAGGTGGCGGGGCGCTCGGGGCGGGGCGGAAACAGGGGCGAAGTTATTTTTCAAACTTTTAATTCGGACAATGTTTTTCTGCAAAACGCAAAAGAGCAGGATTATGAAACCTTTTATAAAAATGAAATCGAAATGAGAGAAATGTTCGATTATCCGCCGTTTTCATCAATTATAAGAATAATTTTAAAATCGAAAAATATATTCAGGGCACAAAGAGCCTCAATGGAAATTGCAATGCGCTTAAAAGACTGGATTCAAAAATTAAGCTTAACCGAAAGATTAATTGTCTTGGGGCCGGTTCCATGCGTAATTGAAAAATTGAAAGGCGAGTATAGATTTAATATAATAATAAAAAACAAACTGGATGAAAAAGGACATCAAACAATTTTAAGCTTTTTAAGGAAAGTAATTCTTCCAAGCGACATAAAAATGATTGTTGATGTCGACCCGTCGGATATATTATAAATGCTTTTATACGGAAATATTTCTTCAAATAAAACGGACATTTTAATTGAAAAATATACGGAGCTTTTAAATAACAATATAAGCTCCGATGATATTCTCGTTATTTTACAAAATTCAAAATTAAAAGAAGAATTTTTATCAAAAGTAAAAAAGAATTTAAAAATAAATTCAATTACAAAATTCAACGTTTATTCTTTTTTCGGGCTTTGTTATAACTTTGTCCAAGATTATTACCCCGTTATCGAAAACAAAATTAAATATGATGCTCCTTCAATTTCACCGAATACAACGGGGCTGGAGGCAAGCCAGTATATTTTTAAAAACACTGTTAATTCAATCAGTTTTAAAGGCTACAATTCAAAAACAAACCTTCTTCACCAGCTTTTAAGAAGATATTCTCTGATTACTTTAAATAATCTTGATGATAACGAGATAAAAGAAAAAACCAAAATTTTAAAAGAATCTTTTACAACTGAAATTCATCTTGCAATTAATATGTACAAACAAAAAACGCTTGAGCTGAGAGCGTTTGATTATTTAAGGCAAATAGGGCTTTTTAATTTTATATATAAAAATATAAAAAACAAATTTAAATACATCTTTATTGATGATGCGGATGAAATCACCCCCGTTTTATTTGATTATCTTAAATTTATAAAAAACGATATTAAATCTTTTTTTATAGGATATGACCCTATGGGTTCATCAAGAAAGGGACACCTTTGCGCTTTTGAAAATAATTTTGAATTGTTTTTGGGCGAAACGCCGGAATTAATCGATGAAAAAAATCAAAAAAACGAAACTGCAAATTTAATTTTTAATAATATAAAAAATCAAAAACCGACAAACCTTGATAATTTAAAAGAATTTGATTTTATACGTGCGGATGAAATGATTGAAGACGTTATAGACAAAATAAATTCAATCATAAATAAAGGCGCCCTTCCAAAAGACATTTTAATTGTTATCCCTGAAGATGACCCTTATTTAAAGCTTTATTTATCAAAAATAAATTCAAAAATAAATTTTATAACGGGAAGCGAAAAACTTGAAGAAAATAAAACGGTAAGCGCCTTAATTTCAATTTTAAAATTGATAAACGAACCCGATAATTTTAAAATTTCTCCGTACAAATTAAGAGGCATTTTGGGGCTTATTTTAAAAGTTAACATTGATAATATGATAAAAATTGTTCAGGATTTTGAAGCAAATTTCGGCATGAATAATATTTTTGAAATTTTATCAAAATATAAAGAAGGAGAAATTGAAACCTTTCTTAAAATTGCAAAAGAAATTGAAGAAATGTCTTTAAGCGGACAGTTGTATATTCTTGCGGATAAATTTATAGAAAAAACGGAAAACAACAAAACAAACATTCAAAAAATAAACCAGCTTTTAAAACAAATAAGAGATTTTGAAAACATTTTTAAAAATAATTTTAAAAAAACAGATTTAATTATCCAGTTCGAAAACACAATTATTGCGGAAAACCCGCTTGAAAACAATCTTTTAAACGAAGAAGCCCTGAACATTTCAACAATTCAAAAAGCGATTGATTTTAAAATTAAAAACAAATACTTATTTTTAATCGACACGACAAATTCAAACTGGATGAGGCAGGATATCGGACCTTTATATAATGCATGGGTTTTTCAAAAAAGCTGGATTAAAAAAGATTTCACGCTTGAAGATAATATAAATCTTGCCCACGATAAAACCGCAAGACTTTTAAGAAAATTATATCTTTTAAACGACGGTATGATTTATTCTTATTCTTCCGTTTATAATTTTTTGGGAATTGAAAATTTTAAAGGAATAAAACACTTTTTCTCGAAAGAAAAAGAAAATATAATCCCCAAATTTAAAATAACGCCCCGACCCGACCAAAAACCCGTTTTAGATTATAAAGGAGGCAAATTTGCCGTTATGGCGGTAGCTGGCGCAGGCAAAACGACAATTATGCTTGCGCTTATTATGAAGCTTTTGGATAAAGGAATAAAAGCCGAAAATATCTTTGTTTTAACTTATATGGACAGTGCGGTCAGAACCTTTAAAGAAAGAATTAAAAACTGTTATCCGGATTTGTCGGAATTGCCTAATATCTCAACCATCCACGGACTTGCAATGAGAATTTTAAGAGAAAATAACAACCACGCACACTTGGGGCTTGATGTTGATTTTGATATTATAGATGAAATTAAAAGATTAAAATTAATAACGGAAATTATATATAACGAAGGAATTGAAACATCAAAATCCAATATTTACGAAAGGGCAATTTCCGCCTTTAAAAATTCAAACAATAAAAATGAATCAAGACTTTCTCCTTCTTTTAAAAGAATTTATCTTGAATATCAAAAAAATTTAAAAAATCTGAATTTAATAGATTATGACGACCTTTTGATTTTGGCTCTTGAATTATTAAAACAAAATTCAAAAATAAGAGAATATTATCAAAATTTGGCGCATTTTGTTATTGAAGACGAAGCGCAGGATTCAAGCGCAATTCAGCAGGAACTTATAAATATAATCTCAAAAAAATATTCAAACCTTATTCGCTGCGGCGATATCAACCAGGCAATAACATCAACTTTTACAAATTCAGACACCAAAGGTTTTAAACGCTTCATTGAAAATAACCCCTCATGCAGAATGAACCACAGCGCAAGAAACGCAACGGGAATTATAAATCTTGCAAACAACGTAATTAAAAAAGGGCTTATTTTATCGAATGATTCTTTCCTTGATATTGAAACCCGCCCCGTTGAAGGAAAAAATATTGTTGATTTTAACGCTTATCATAAAGAAATTTTTGAAAAAGAAGAAGACGAAAAAAAATATATTTTAGATAAAATAAATTCGATTTTTCAAAACGAAAAGGAAACAAATATAGGAATTTTGCTTCGGACAAATTTTTTAAGCGAAAAATGGGCGGAATTTATTAAAACAAACACAAATTATAAAGTAATCACACGCTCTGATATGCTTTCATCAAACCCTGTATATAAAACCGTTCTTTCAATTTTTAATTTTATAGGGGCGCCGATGAATAATAAATTTGTGATTGAAACCGCAAAAACGCTTATTGAAGCGGGTTTTTACAAAGATGAAACAAATATTTTTGATTATGTTAAAACTCTGAATTCGCCCTTCGTTTTATCCAAAGAAGAAAATTTTGCCCTCTGGTGGGATTTAAGATATTTTCTTGAATTATCCGTATTATCGCCTTATGAGCTTGCTTTTAAAATCGGAGAATTTTATTTTATTAACGATAAAAAAAATAAAGCCAATATAGCGCCGGTATCTTCCCTGGTTGCTAAAATTTTTAATGTTGAAAACAGTTTTGAAGGCACATTAAATAAAATGAACGAATTAAACAAAAAATCAACTTCAATGAACATAAAACTTTTTGAAGCGGAAGAAAAAAAAGAAAACAAGCATAACGAAATTCATATTCTTACAATGCACAAATCAAAAGGTGATGAATACGATTACGTTTTTATTCCGGAATTAACGGAAAAAAACTTAACCCTTGATATAGATGAAATAAAATTAAAAGAAGGCGCAAAAATAATAAATAATGTCCAAAATTCAAATAAAACGGAAGAAGAATTAAAAAAAGAAATTCTTGATGAAAATTTAAGATTATTTTATGTGGCGCTTACAAGAGCCAAAAAGAAATTATATATAACCTGTTCAAAAGAATATAAAATATTTAATAAAATAACAAAAACAACTCCTTCAAAATGTTTTTCAATCTGGGAATAATATATGAAAAATAAAATAAAAATTGATACCTTCAGCGCAAATTCACTTGAAATTTTAAAAAATTCAAAAGAAGAATTTTATAAAAAATATGTTCAAAATCTTGAATTGATTATACAAAACGATGAAATAAAAGAAGGTGATAAATTTCATAAATTGATTTGTTATTATCTTAAAGATTATGATATTAAAAAATTTGAAAGTGCGCTGAATAAAGAAGAATCAGCGCTTTGGGAAAATTTAAAAAATTCAAAACCTCTTATTGAAGCAAAATGTACAAATGAAAAATTTACGGAACAGCCCTTTTTTATAAAAGAAATTCTGGAAAATAAAGATTTTTATTTAACGGGAAGATTTGATTTAATTATTAAAAAAGAAGATAAATATATAATTTTTGATTGGAAAATAAAAAATATACCGGATAATTATATTGATAATATGCAGACAATTGTATATCTTTATGCCGCAGAAAAACTCTTTAAAACAAACAATATTGAAATGGTTTATTATTCTCTTACAAAAGATATATATAAAATTGTTCCCTTTGATAACAATTGTCTTGAAAAAATAAAAGAAGTAATTAAAAAAATATATTAAAAAAGAGGAGATATCTCCTCTTTTTTAATATTTAAATAAAATTTATTTATTAAAATATCTTTTTAATAAACCGTCAAAGCCTCTGCCGTGGCGTGCTTCGTCTTTTGCCATCTCATGAACGGTATCATGGATTGCGTCATATCCCAATTGTTTTGCTCTTACGGCAAGTTGAAGTTTCCCGTCACATGCGCCATGTTCTGCATCTGCTCTCATTTCTAAGTTTTTCTTTGTTGAAGAAGTTAAAACCTCACCCAATAATTCGGCAAATTTTGCGGCATGTTCCGCTTCTTCAAAAGCATATCTTTTGTAAGCTTCGGCAATTTCGGGGTACCCTTCGCGTTCGGCCTGTCTGCTCATTGCAAGATACATGCCGACTTCCATGCATTCGCCGTTAAAATTAGCTCTTAAACCTTCAACAACATCGGGTTCAATACCTTCCGTCGATGCTACAGTGTGCTCGCAGGCATAAGTTTTATTTTCGGTATCAACGGCCTTAAAAGTCGTAGCTCCGCAAAGAGGACATTTTTCGGGAGCTTTGTCGCCTTCATAAGTATATCCGCAAACAGTACATACAAACTTCATATCATTTTCTCCTTATACTTCTCTAATCTTGTTTTTCAAACATATCTTTGCCGACTCCGCAAACGGGGCAGACATAATCTTCCGGCAAATCTTCAAAAGCAACATTATTGTTTTCTTCGGGGTCATATACCCACATGCATGCCGTGCAAACGTATTTATCCATTAATATCCTCCTTATTTTTTAAAAATCAGCCGTCAAAATATTATACTATAAAAATAAAAATTCTTATACTAATTTTTATTTTTTGAATTTTTATATTGTTCAATTGCATATTCAAGGGATTTTTGAGCTAATTTAAGCGCATTATCCGAAGGTTTCTTTTGATATCCGTATTTTTCGCCCAAATATAAAGCCGTGGCGTAAAAAAGGTCGCTGTCACTGAAAGGTCTTTTAACAGCTCTTGATTTACAGGTAAACCAGCTGAAACATGGCTCCTTATCGCCTTCTTTGTAAAAATCGGAAGATAAATAATATCCTTCTTTTGAATTTTTTGTCGATAATACGACGGTATCTCCCTCGGTCAATGCGCCGCCTATGGTTTTCGGGTTTTCCATAATTTCTTTATATTGCCTTGCAACATCAAGCAGATTTTTCTCATCCACATGCTTCGGCGGTTTTTTTGCATAATTTTTATCTAATATAACGTTTGCTTTAAATGAAATTTCCATACCGGAAATAAAAAACGGCTGAATAAAAAAAATTGCCTACAATTTATCTATATATTTTTTAAGCTCTCTTAATTCTTCGTTATCCTGATATTTAAGCGCCTCATAAAGATGATTTTCCGCATTTATTTTATCTTTTTTAAAGTAATAATAATAAACATAAGCCGCATGGACTCTGAATAATTCATCGTTATATTTTGCATATTTTTCGGCTTCCCGAATATAATTAAACATCATGTCCAAATCGTTTTTTTGGAAATACAAAAGTGCAAGATTAATTCTTGTTAAAGAGTCATTGGGTTTAATTTTAAGTTCGTCTTTTCTTGCACTTATAGCATCATCAAGCCTTTCTTCTTTTGACCCCAAAATGACATCGGCTCTGTATGTATTATCTTCCAATGTTTTATCGCCGTTTGTAATGTCGGGTTGAATCATATACAAAAGTTTTAATGTATTTATATCGACAGCGGAAATAAAATCTGATTGTCTTGCCGTATTTAAATTATACAAAGCGTACATAACACTTGTTTTAATATCGGGATGCCCCGATAATCCCAGCGCATGCCCGAACTCATGAACCGCAACCGCAAGAACCGAATAAGCCCTTAAATATTTTCCGTTTTTACCCTTGTCATAAAAATCAATATATGCTTTTTTTAGTTCTTTTCCTTTTATATCAAGCGTGGTATAAGCTAAAGTATAATTTTTATCGTTTTTGGTTTTTGATACCGGTTTTGTCTGTTTAATTATCCTGAAAACTATATTGGCTTCATCCGGATTTTTAACAAATTTAACCTGCAAAACTTCGGGAACAGCTTCCTGCCACGCAAGAACCGCTCTCAACATTGCATAATAATAATACGAAGGTGCGCCGGCATTATTTAAAACACATATTTTAAGCGGAAATTCCGCCTTATTCCACCTTACAATCAATCCGCCCGTATAAAAAACATCTTCTATATAATTTTTTCCCGTCGAATATAAAACACTCTGCCTTGTAATTCTCTCCGCTTCCGTTAAAGGAGCGCAAAAAGCCTTCGGGCTTATAAACAAAATCAACAAAAGTAAAATAAATGTTTTATATAATTTCATTGTTTAAAAATATTTTTTCGTTGCGGAAATTCTTGCTATCGCTTTTTTAAGAGCAATTTGCGCCTTTAGGACGCTTAATTTATCTTTTTTAGCTTCAATTTTTGCCTTTGCACGCTCATAGGCTTCTTTGGCGCGCACCTGATCAATATCTTTTCCCAATTCGGCAATGTCCGTTAAAATCACGGCCTCATTGTCTTTAAAATGCATAACACCGCCCATTGTAGTAACATAAACGGGCTTTTTATCTTCAATGACTTTCGTAACTCCGATTTCAAGCACTGTTGTAATGGGCATATGGTCTGATAAAATTCCTATTCTTCCCATGGTGGTATCGGTATAGAAAGAATCGACCGCCCCTTCATACACAATTTTATTCTGGGTTACTATTTTTAATTTTATTTTCTTATTATCAGTCATCTTTAACCTTATTTAAGAAGATTGTTTTGCTTTCTCCAAAACATTTTCTATTGTACCTGCCATATAAAAAGCTTGTTCCGGAACATCATCATATTTTCCTTCAATAATTCCCTTAAAGCCTTTTATTGAATCTTCAAGTTTAACGTATACGCCTTTGGCGCCCGAGAATTGTTCCGCAACAAAGAAGGGCTGTGATAAGAATTTTTGAATTTTTCTTGCGCGGTTAACCGTCAATTTATCTTCTTCCGATAATTCATCCATACCCAAAATTGCTATAATATCCTGAAGATCTTTATATTTTTGAAGAATTTCAAGAACTTTTTTGGCAACATAATAGTGCTCTTCACCCACAATATTGGGGTCGAGCGCCCTTGAGCTTGATTCAAGAGGATCGGCAGCGGGGTAGATACCCAATGATGCAATATTTCTGGATAATACCGTGCTTGCATCAAGATGGGTAAATGTTGTTGCGGGCGCAGGATCGGTCAAATCGTCCGCAGGAACATAAATTGCCTGAACGGATGTAATCGAGCCTTCTTTTGTAGATGTAATTCTTTCCTGCAATTCACCGACTTCCTGTGCCAAAGTAGGCTGATACCCGACAGCCGACGGCATTCTTCCCAAAAGTGCGGAAACTTCGCTTCCCGCTTGAACAAATCTGAATATATTATCAATAAATAATAATACGTCCTGATGTTTAACATCTCTGAAATATTCGGCACATGCCAGAGTTGACAGACCGACCCTCATCCTTGCCCCCGGCGGTTCGTTCATCTGCCCGTATACAAGAGCAACTTTATCCAAAACACCGGATTGTTTCATTTCGTTATAAAGGTCGTTTCCTTCACGGGTTCTTTCGCCGACACCGCCGAAAACAGAAACGCCCGAGTGCTGGTGTGCGATATTGTGGATTAATTCCATAATAAGAACGGTCTTGCCGACGCCCGCACCGCCAAAAAGTCCGATTTTTCCGCCTTTTTGGTAAGGTATTAAAAGGTCGATAACTTTAATTCCCGTTTCCAGTATTTCAATTTCCGTGTTTTGTTCGGTCAATGAAGGAGAGTTTTTATGAATGGGAACATAATCATCCGCTCTTACTTCACCCATATTGTCAACGGGTTCCCCCAAAACGTTTAAAATTCTTCCCAAAACACCGTCGCCCACGGGCATTTTAATCGGAGCTTTCGTATTTATGACTTTCATATTGCGCCTGAGTCCGTCCGTTGACGACATGGCAACCGAGCGCACCGTATTTTGCCCCAGCAATTGCTGGACTTCAGCTACGACTTTAGTGCCGTCATCTTTTATAATTTCAAGCGCATCATATATTTCGGGTAAATCGCCGCCTTTGAATTCAACGTCGATAACAGGCCCTATAATTTGAACAATCTCGCCCGTATCAACCGCAACAAGAGTATTATCCGACACTTAATTTCTCCTTCGTTAATCCGTATTATAAAATGATATTAACATGAAAAAAATTAAATGTTTTGAAAAAAATTTATAATGATACAACAAACTGCCCTAAAGTATACTGGTTATAAAAACCGCATTCGTTATAATCCGTTTTAAATTGGGGAGCATTTTTAGATTCCGTTTTAATCTGCTCTTCAAGACGTATTGTTTCATCGTTTATATATTTTAATATAGGAGCAAAATAAGTTTTTGTACTGTTTTCTCTTTGATGTTTAATATTTTCTAATCCGCTTCTTATTTTATTCAAAAGCTCTTCTTCTTTTTTCTTTGCTTCAATATCTTCAACGCTCATTAATTGAACAGGCTTTCTTGAAGTCTGTAAAGCTTTTTGACTTTTTACGGCAGCATTGCCCGTTTTCTTCTTATCCGTTTTTTTAAAAAATAATTCTAAAAAATTCACTTTTTTCTTCCCCTCCGCAATAAAAGCCGTTAATTAAAAGGACTGAAATAAACACCGGATTTTAAATGCACGGGCGCCGTTTCATCTTCTTTGAGCCTTTTAATATAAACAAGATTGCTTATATGAAGTTTTTCTTCAAGTGCTCTTAATCTTTTATCAATTGAATTTTTAATCTCAGCCAGCCTGTCAATTTCCGCCGATTGAAAAATAAAATCATCAGGCAGCCTGTCCATAAAGCTGACATTCTCGTAACCGTACATTTTTCTTCCCTGACTTTAAATTTGTGCCTAATATAACTTACTTTAATAAAAACTTTTTAAAAGTAAAAATTGACAAACGCAAACCAAAAAAGCGTGTCAAATTCAATAATGACACGCTTTATATATCTTTACAAAAAATTAATCAAGGTAAAATACGGTTACAACCTTATGTGCTTCTTCCGCAAATTCAACCGCTTTATGCAGGGTGCCTGACGTATGCGATAAGAAACAAATTAACTGCTGGCATTCGGTTATAATTTCACGGTTGCAGATTCTTGAAGCATCCGTTAAAGTCATCATGGCTCTATCCGGGTGTTCAACAATGTTTGGAACCCCTATAAGCTGATCCTGAACATCGGAGGGCTGCTGACCTATTGTTTGGGGAAGAATGACTTTTAAATTTTGGGGATTAGCTTTCATAGCGCCTCTTATGGCTGCTGCGTTTGTCCCCGAGGAGCCGCCCGAAGTTATAATTGTATTCCCTTGCATAACAAGAGAAGTGGTGAGCGTTTCAATTATCTGCTGGTGGGTGATTGCAAGGTTTCTGGAACCTATAATGGCAATTTTCTTGGCGGATTGCCTTATTGTGGCAAGCTCCTGCACAAGCGTATCAACCTTATCGATATCATCATCGGATACCTTGTCCAAATCATCCAAAGGTACCATAATCGACGGTTGATTTTCATTTGAATTTTCTGTCATTTAAAGTTTTCCTTAAAATTTTTGTATTATAATAATAGCATATTTTTCATATTTTTCAATTTTTTATTTTTATTAAAGAGGAAGTTTTTAAGTGATACAAGAAGATACCGGCTTTTTGAAGGGGCTGAACAACGAACAAAGACAGGCAGTTAAAGCCGACTCCGGCGCCGTTTTGGTTTTGGCGGGAGCGGGAAGCGGAAAAACAAAAGTTTTAACTTCAAGAATTGCCAACCTTGTCGATACGGGCGCAAACCCTTTTGAAATTCTGGCGGTAACTTTTACAAATAAAGCAAGCAGAGAAATGCAGGCAAGGTTAAGTCTGTATCTGGGAGAACCCGTGGTAAGAAAAATGTGGGTCGGAACCTTCCACAGCATTTCTGGCAAAATCTTAAGAAGAAATCTGGATTCCTATCAGACAAAAGACGGCAGACACTGGAACAACAATTTTGTAATTTATGATGATACGGACACAAAAACAATAATCAAAAACGCCGTTAAAAAAATGAACCTCGATGAAAAAATTTATGATGTCAAACTGGTTAAAACAATCATCTCAAACGCAAAGAACAAAATGCTTGACGCATACGCCTTTGCAAGCACCGCAAGAGATTATAAAACGGAAAAAATTTCAGAAATTTATTATGAATATGAAAAACAGCTTGCAATAAATAATGCGCTTGATTTTGACGATATGCTCATGCTTTGCGTCAACCTGATGAAACAGAATGAAATTATAAGAAACAATTATAAAGAGCGCTTTAAGCATATTCTTGTCGACGAATTTCAAGACACAAACAAAACACAATATGAATTTATAAAACTTTTATTTGACGAAGAAAAATCTCAAAGGAAAGACTGCTCTCTTTGCGCCGTGGGCGATGTCGACCAATCAATTTACAGCTGGAGGGGAGCGGACTATAAAATAATTTTAAATTTTCAAAAAGATTATAAAAATACAAAACTTATCAAACTTGAACAAAATTACCGCTCAACGGGAAACATTTTAAATGCGGCAAACGAAGTTATTCAAAATAACGTTGAAAGGCTTGATAAAAACCTTTATTCAACAAAAGGCGACGGGGATAAAATCGTTGTTTTTGAAGCGGAATCCGATTATGATGAAAGTTTATATACCGCAAAAAAAATAAAAGAATTGAATAAAGCGGGGGTTCCTTATGAAGATATTGCCGTTTTATACAGAACAAACGCCCAGTCAAGAGGAATTGAAGAAGCCTTAATGTCAAATAACATCCCCTATAAAATCGTAGGGGGGCTAAGATTCTATGAAAGAAAAGAAATTAAAGACATAGTCGCATATTTAAAATTAATCTATAATAAACACGACAATCAAAGCTTAAGGCGTGTAATTAACGTTCCCAAAAGAGGAATAGGCGACACTACCTTAAAAAAAATCTTTGATATAGCGGATGAAAAAGAAATTTCCGCATTTGATGTCATAGAACGCATTAATGATTATCCCGATTTTTCTTCCCGCCACACGGGAGTGCTTCTTAATTTTGCAAATATGATTAATTCATTGATTGAAAAACAAACCAATTTTGAATTATCGGAATTCGCCTCTCTTGTTATGGAAGAAACGGGCTATATCAGAGAATTAAGAAGCGAAGATACCGTTGAAAACCAGTCAAGGCTTGATAACCTTCAGGAATTTATAAACGTAATAAAAGAATTTGAAGACGATGATTTTGAAATTGACGAAGAAGAAGATTTGGGAATCTTGGGAAATTTCTTATCGCAGGTTGCCCTTGTTTCAGACGTTGATGAAATGAAGGAAGAAGAAAAATCAACCGTGTTAATGACTCTGCATGCCGCAAAAGGGCTTGAATTTCCCGTTGTTTTTCTTGTCGGGCTTGAAGAAGGGCTTTTTCCCGGATCAAAAGCGGTAAATAACGTTTATGAAAACAAAAACGAACTTGAAGAAGAAAGAAGATTAATGTATGTGGGAATTACAAGAGCAAAAGAAACCCTCTATCTTACATACGCAAAAAGAAGGCGTGTCTGGGGCGATATTAAATTTTTCCCGAAAAGCAGATTTATAGATGAAATCCCTTCTTATTTAATTGAAGAAGATGACATATCATCATCCTCCAAAAATAACGTATATGATAACGATTATACCCGTAAATCTTCATCATCAAGCTTTAAAAACGCTGTTGAACAATTCAGAAAAGCAAAAAAAGAAGCAGGCACAATTTCAAAATCGGCAGAATCGGTTATAATAAAACATTCAAATTCAAACCCGAACAATTTAGCTTCAAGCATTAAAGACGCAAAGAAAAAAACAACGATAGTGGTTAAAAAGAAGGCTTCAAAACCTTTAACGGAGCCGGTTGAATTAAAAGAAGAAATAAAAACACCCGAAATTAAAAAAGACATAAAAAAACCCGAATCCGAAACCCAGAAAATTAACGTGTCGGACCTTATCAACAAATGCAAACAAAAAGCTTCAAACACAAACACAACGCTTAACAAAAAAGGCTTTCCCGTAGGTTCAAGGGTCTTTCATTCAACGTTTGGCATAGGATTTATAAAAGATTCAAAAGAAGAAAACGGCGATATAATCTATACCGTTGATTTTACAAAATCGGGAACAAAAACTCTTGAAAATAAAACTTCCAATCTGAAAGCGTTTTAAATTATGAAATTTAAAGTAAAAATTACCGTTTTTCAAAAAAAGGACGTTCTTGACCCTAAAGGAGAAACTTTATCTTCTCTTTTAAAAAGGTTAAATTTTGACAAAAACCCTGTCTGTTCCGTCGGAAAATATTTTGAACTTGAATTAAATGCAAAAAATAAAGAGGATTTGGATAAAAAACTTAAAACAATATGCCTTGACGTTTTATCAAACCCCCTGATTGAAGATTATGAAATTTTATCGGCAATGGAGATAAAATGAAAAAAATAAAAGCGGGCGTCATTGTTTTCCCGGGTACAAATTGCGAAAAAGATACATTTGACGCACTTATGGAATGCGGGTTTAATCCTGAATATATTTATGCAAACGAAACCAATCTTAAACCGTTTGATATGATAATTCTCCCCGGCGGTTTTTCATACGGAGATTATATACACTCGGGAAGAATTGCAAAATTTTCCCCCGTAATTAATTCAATTAAAAATTTTAACGGCTTAAAAATAGGAATTTGCAACGGCTTTCAAATTTTAACGGAAATTAATCTGCTTCCGGGGGCGCTTTTATTAAATAAATCATCATATTTTATCTCAAAAAACCAATCCCTTATTTTTAAAAACAAAAAAATCTCTCTTCCCGTTGCCCACAGAGAAGGAAGGTTTTATGCGCCCGATGACATCTTAAAGAAAATAAAAGAAAATAATATGATATTTTTAAAATATGATACAAACCCGAACGGCTCAATCGATAATATAGCGGGACTTGTCGATTATAAAACAAAAACTCTTGCTCTTATGCCGCACCCGGAGCGTGCCGTATTTAAAAACCTGAATAACGGGTGCGACGGCAGACTTATTTTTGAATTTTTTAAGGAGCTTATATGAAATTATATGAAGCCTTAAATATTAAAAAAATTGAATACGATGAAATCATAAAAAGGTTAAAAAGAACTCCCGATGACCTTGAATTATATTTATTTTCCGCAGCCTGGAGCGAACATTGCGGATATAAACATTCAAAAAAATATATAAAAAACTTCTATAAAAAAGGCGCATATCTTCCTGATGAAAACGCCGGCGGAATCGAGATAAATAACCACGTCATATTTTTTAAAACCGAATCTCATAACCACCCTTCCGCAATTGCCCCTTATCAGGGTGCGGCAACGGGAATAGGAGGAATTATAAGAGATATTTTAGCGCTTAACGCAAGACCAATTGCGCTTTTAAACTCTTTAAAATTCGGCTCTCCGGATGAAAATAAAACAAAATATCTTTTAAACGGAGTAACGGAAGGAATTTCCGATTACGGAAATTCAACGGGAATCCCAAACATCGGGGGTGAAACCGAATTTTTTGACTGTTATTATGATAACCCGATTATAAATGTTTTTTGTCTGGGCGTTGCAAAAAAAGATAAAATCAAAACATCAATCCCCAAAAAAGATAATATTCTTATTCTTCTCGGTTCGAAAACCGGGCGAGACGGGCTTTTTGGCGCAAGCTTCGCCTCAAGAAATTTAAGCGAAGATAAAAAAGACGACGATAAATTCTCCGTTCAAATCGGAAATCCGTTTTTAAAAAAACTTTTAATTGAAGCAAGCCTTGAAATTTTATCCCTTAAAACAACAATAGCTTCTCAAGATTTGGGTGCGGCGGGGCTTTTAAGCTCAACATCGGAAATGGCAAATAAAAGCAATCTGGGAGTTGAAATTTATATTGATAAAGTTCATACAAAAGAAACTCTTGAACCGAATGAAATAATGTTATCGGAATCACAGGAAAGAATGCTTTTTGCAATTGATAAAAAGGGGCTTGAAGATACAATTAAAATTATTCAAAAATATGAACTTGATTATTCAATAATAGGAAAAATCACAAACGATAAAAATTATAAAATAATAAAAAATAATAAAATAATAGCAAATATCCCCGTTAAAATTTTATGCAGCCCGTATCTGTATAATCTTAACGGAAATTATAAAAAAGAAATAAAAAATGAAGAATTTAAAACAAATAAAACATTTGATGAAGTTTTAAATCTTCTTGTTCAAAATGAAAACTTTGCGGATAAAAATTATATCTATACAAAATATGACCGCACAATTCAAAACAGAACCGTCCTTAACCCTGAAATTTCAAAAGGCGCTTCCTGTATATACCTTGAAGAAGAAAATTGCCATATAGGGCTTACCATGGATTCAAACCCTTTATGCGTTAATTTTGAACCGTATCAGGGCACAATTAATACTATTTATGAATCATACAGAAACCTTGTCTCGGGGCGGTTTGAACCGAAAGGAATAACCGATTGCCTCAATTTTAAAAACCCCGAAAAAATTGAAGGGGCTTATGAATTTATACAATCCGTCAAAGGAATAAAAAAAGCGTCAAAAAAACTTAAAATTCCCGTGGTTTCAGGTAACGTTTCATTTTATAACGAATCGGACAAAATAAAAATCTATCCTTCGCCCAATATTGTAATGATAGGAATTCAAAACGATTATAATAAAATTTTAAAAACAATAACAAAAGCCGATGACACAATTTTTTTAATCGGAAAACAAATAAATAAAAATTCAAAAACCCTGGGTTCAATTTATCATATAATTTCAGAAAATAAGACATCCGGAAAAATTGATAAAATTAATTATAAATTGGAAGAAAAATTAAAAAAAGCAATATTTTCTCTTGATTTAACGGGCGCAATCGATGTTCAAAGAGGGGGAATTTTAGGAGCGCTTCTTATTCTTCTTTTTAATTCAAATTCTGGTTTTATCGGGAACTTCAAAAGCTATGATTCAAAAGATGAAAATTTAAAATTAAAACTTCTTTTCGGCGAAATTACGGGAAGATATTTAATTTCAACCGGTAAAAAAAATGAAACCGCAGAATTTCTGGATAAAAACAAAATCCCTTATAAAATCCTGGGCAAAACAATAAAAGAACCTTATTTAGAGATTTTTAACAAAAATTACGACCTTATAAAATTAAAAGATATTTATACAAATTCAATTAAAAATAAAATGGAAAACTAAAAGGCTCAATCTTTATTGAGCCTTTACAATGTCTTTATTTGAAGCCTTGAGTTCGTTTACTTTTTTAACAAGAACCTCGTTTGCCTTTTGAATTTGAGGGTCAATTTTTTTATCCGCATCTTCTTTTGTATATTCAACTTTAATATCGGGAACAATTCCTTTTTTATTAATATCGGTGCCCGAAGGCGTTAAATATTTTTGAATTGTAATATGCATTGCAGCGCCGTTTGGCATTTTGTTAATTTCCTGCACAAGGCCTTTTCCGAAAGATTTTGTACCTATTATTGTCGCCCTTTTATTATCTTTAAGTGCACCCGATAAAATTTCGCTCGCCGAAGCCGACCCTCCGTTTATCAATACCGCAAGAGGCTTATCGGTTAATGTCATTCTTGTTGCCCTTGATGTTTCTTTATAGCCGTCTCTGTCTACCGTTGACACTATAACTTTTGAATCAAGAAGATAATCGGCAATAAAAATTGCGTTTGTCAAAAGTCCGCCGGGATTTGACCTTAAGTCGATTATAATTGCGTCTTTGTCCTTATTTGATTCAATGGCGTCCCTGAATTCATCCGACGCATTTCTGCTTATAAAAGAACTCAATCTTATATATCCTATATTAGGGTCAAGTTTAACGTTTTCGGGTAATTTAATCGAGACGGATTTTAACTCAATGTTTTCTCTTGTTATGGTATATAGTTTGGGTTCTTCTTTTCCCCTTTTAACAAGAAGCTTAACCTGGGTGCCTTCTTTGCCTCTGATTTTATCCGCCGCCTTATCAACGGTAATACCCTTTGTTGATTTACCGTCAATTTCAAGAATTTCATCTTCCGCTTTTAAACCCGCTTTTTCACCCGGAGTATCTTCAAGAGGAGCGATGATTAAAAGCTTTCCGTCCCTGACTCCTATCTGAACGCCTATTCCGGATAGCTGCCCCTGAATTGAAGCCGTTTCTTCGGAATATTCCTTCGGGCTTAAAAATCTGGTATAAACATCATTTAAGCTTGAAACCATTGTTTCAATCGCAATATATGCATCTTCATCCGTTTCTATAACATCGTCATATTTATGGCGCCACCTGTCCCAGTCCTGGTTATTATTTGTCTGATCCACATATTTTGAATTAATTAAATTCCAGGCTCTGTCATACATAGTCTGCGGCGTTTGCGCCAATACTTTACCGTAATTTGCGGTCGTGAGGCAAAACAGAAAATATATCGCAACAAACAGGGAAAGTTTTTTTAAAAAATCGCTCATTATTTTTGCTCCCGAATTTTCAAATCTGATCTCATCACTTATAACATGATTGTAGTATAAATTTTATTTAAGGACAAATTTTCAAGCGAAATATTTGGCAAAAAAGAACATATAAAGTAAAATAAACGTATGGAAATTTCGGGGAAAAAATCATTTATTTTAATATTAATAGCGTCAATTGTGCTCTTCTTTTTGTCATATATCATAGGAAACGCTATTTTCCAAAATAAATCATACAATTTTATGGTTAAATATACATCTGCCGATAATATCCCCTCTGATGACATTATTCTTGTCGTTATCGATAATAAATCATTGTTTGAGCTGGGCAGATGGCCCTGGAGCAGAGATAAGACAATTGAAATTATGGATTATCTCGAATATTATACAAAAGCAAAAGTAATAGCTTATGACGCCGTCATTATGGCGCCGGACACGATGAACCCCAAAGCCGATAAAATTTTTTATTCAAACATAGGAAAATATAAAAAATTAACGGCAGGAGTCGGCTTTATTGATGAAAATTTCGGACAGTATACGGATAAAGAAGAATATAATAAAATTTTATCTTCCAAAACAGATCTCATAATAGAAGACAAAAGAGATGAAAAATACAGGGAAAACAGCTTCTATAAAAGTTTTACCCCCTTTGTAAAAGAATATTTTAAAAATATTAAATTTTTAGGCTCCGTTAACACCTATCAGGATTCGGACGGCTACATAAGAAGAATTGATCAGATTGTAAAATATGATAACAAATTATACCCCTCTTTAGGACTTATAACGTACAGCAAATTTACGGGCATTAAAAATTTCACGATTGATAACGAATACATAACGGGTAAAAATGATAAATACAGGGTAAAAATCCCGATTAAAAACGAAAAAGGCGTTGCATACAGCAACATTTATTTTTACAGAACAAAAGACGGAGCTTATTCGCATAAAATCGTATCGGCATCGGACGTTATAAAATCTTTAAGGCAGATTAAAAGAGGCGAAAAACCCGTTTTGGATTCTTCGATTTTTGAAAATAAAGCCGTCTTTATAGGTGCCAATGCAAACGCACAGGCACTTTTAGATATTAAAAGAACCCCCGTCTCAGACACTTTTGCGGGCGTTGACATTCAGGCAACAAACTTTAATAATCTTTTGGATAACGCATTTTATACGACATCAAGCATATATTATGACTTTTTTATAGTCTTATTTATGTTCTTGATTGTTATGGTTTTTGTAAGTGTTCTTCCCGTTTCAACGGCACTTTTATGCGCTTCAAGCGCAATGCTTTTATATTTTATATTTACATTCATTATGTATGACAACCGTCTTGCAATCGGGCTTATCATGCCTGAAATTTTTATGCTTTTTGCAATCGGATGCGGATATTCTTTTAAATATCTTATTGAAGGAAGAAAAAAAGAAAAAATTCAATCCGCAATGAGCAAATATATCTCAAAAGACGTTATGAAAAATGTTGTTCAAAACATTGATTCAATTAAACTCGGCGGCAAAAGAGCGGAAGTTACGGTTTTATTTGCGGATATCAGAGGTTTTACCTCAATATCGGAACAATTATCCGCAGTTGAAGTTACAAAAATTTTAAACGAATATTTCTCGGAGCTTGTTCCGATAATTGACGCCCATAACGGCATTTTAAATAAATTTATGGGAGATGCCGTTCTTGTAATATTCGGAGAACCGATTAAAAACGAAAACCACGCACTTGACGCCGTTAAGTGTGCGGATAAAATGTTGAAAAAAGTAAGAACCCTGCAGGATAAATGGCTGTCTGAAGGAAAGCCTAAAATCGAAATCGGCATAGGAATTGCAACGGGTGAAGCGTTTGTGGGAAACATAGGCTCCGAATCCAGACTTGAATACACGGTAATAGGCGACACCGTTAACACCGCAAGCAGAATAGAAAACTATAACAAAGTATACAGAACAAACTTTTTAATAAGCGAAGAAACTTTCCTTAAAGTCCAAAAACACGTTGATGTAATTAAAATAAGAGAAGTTTCAATCAGGGGAAAAGCAAAAAAAATCAACATATATGAAGTTTTAAGAATACTTGATGTTTAATAAGAGTTTTGATGAAATATATACAGGCATTAAAAAAGCCGTTGAAATAGAAAAAAAGAAACAGTTTATAAACGTTGAAGGGAAATATTCAACGTTTTCAAAATTTATTCTGGATAACTTAAAAGAATTCAGAAAGCACCTCTCAAAACCGGACAGATTAAAGCTTGAAGGATTGTATTTCGCATTTGAGCAATATGAATTTGATTCACTAAATCAAAGAATGAAATCAATTGATTTATTAACCGAAACTTTTTCAAATTATAAAAAAATAAAAGAAAATAAAGAAAAATTAATTAAAAAACAAAATCTTGAATATGAAGAAATTAAAAAGAAAGATGACCCCCTGAATGAAACCGATGTTTGTTTTGTTAAAGGCGTGGGGCCTAAAATCGGCGAAATTTATAAAAAACTCGGTATCAGAACCGTAAACGACTTAATTGAATATTACCCCAAAAAATATATAGATTATGAAGGAAGAACAAAAATAAAAGATTTAATCGAAGGTCAAAACGTTACCGTTATGGGGATAATTTCAAATGTTTCAATATATCAGACAAGAAACAAATTAACAATCCATAATCTGACAATCTCGGACGGCACCGGAAGAATAAATATAAGCTTTTTTTATAAAATTCAAAACAGGAAAATGCTTGAATTTTATAAATCAAAATATCCGCAAAACTCTGCCGTTATTATAATAGGAACGGTTAAAAAAGATAATTTTACACATAAATTAACCCTTGATAAACCTGAAATCCAGGTTCTTACCGCCGAATTAAACGACGAAGAAGACAGGGAGCTTTATGAAGGAAAAATTATTCCCGTATATCCTTTATGCGAAGGCTTGAACGCTAAAACGCTGATAAAATCGATTAAAAACGCAATAGAAAAATTTGACGAATTTTTGGTTGATAAACTCCCCGATGAAATAAAAGAAAAAAGAAATTTAATTGATTTTAACAGGGCGATAAAACAAATCCATTTCCCGAAAAACAATGATGAATTATTGCAGGCAAGATTCAGGCTTGTTTATGAAGAATTATTCATAATGCAGTTAAATTTGGCGCTGATTAGGGAAGAAACAAAAAAATTAAACTCGACAAAACTTGAAATTAAAAAAGACGGGCTTGTGGATAAATTTGTAAAAAGTCTTCCTTTTGAACTTACAAATGCGCAGAAAGAAGCATTCGGGGAAATTTTAAAAGACATAAAATCTCCCCACCCAATGCAAAGGCTGCTTCAGGGAGATGTCGGAAGCGGAAAAACGGTTGTTGCCTGCATGGTGTTGTTAGCTGCAATTGAAAATCATTGTCAGGGTGCAATTATGGCACCGACCGAAATTTTAGCCACCCAGCACTATAAAAATTTTACAAAATGGCTTATTCCCATGGGAATAAGCGTAGGGCTGTTTCTTGGCAAAAACGGCGCAAAAGTAAGAAATAAAATGTTAACGGACTTAAAAAACGGACAGATGGATATAGCAATAGGAACCCATGCGCTCATTCAAAATGAAGTCGAATTTAACAATTTGGGCGTTGTTGTTATTGACGAACAGCACCGCTTCGGCGTTAATCAGAGAATGCGTCTTTTCTCAAAAGGAAAAAGTCCCCAAACGCTTACAATGACCGCAACCCCAATTCCAAGAACACTTGCGCTTACACTCCATGGCGATCTTGACGTAACTACAATAGATGAAATGCCGAAAGGAAGGCTTCCCGTTATTACAACTCTTACAAGTTCAATCGGGAGAAACGGTGCTTATGAAAAAATAAAAGAAGAAATAAAAAAAGGACACCAGGCATATATTGTGTATCCTTTGATTGATGAATCCGAAACAATAAGCGCAAGAAATGCGACAAAAGAAGCGAAAAGATTATCCGAAACCGTTTTTAAAGATTACAAAATAGGATTATTACACGGCAAATTAAGAGCGGATGAAAAAGATAAAGTAATGGCGGATTTTAAAAATAAGCTTTATGACATACTGGTTTGTACAACCGTTGTTGAAGTCGGCGTTGACGTTCCGAATGCAACCGTTATTATAATTGAAAATGCGGAAAGATTCGGCCTGTCTCAAATTCATCAGCTGAGAGGAAGGGTCGGAAGGTCCGATATTCAATCATACTGCATTTTAATAACGGGCAAAGCCTCAAAAACAACAAAAGAAAAATTATCCGTTCTTGAACAAACAAATAACGGCTTTATCGTTGCGCAAAAAGATTTGGAAATAAGAGGCCCGGGAGAATTCTTAGGCACAAGACAATCGGGCATAAACGAATTTTCATTGTTTGATTTTACAAAAGATATAAAAATTCTTGAGCTTGCAAGACAAGATGCTTTTGATTTTGCAAAACACAACGATATAAAAGATTATCCGAAATTAAAATCTCTTTTAATAGAAAAAAATATGTTTAAAAGCTAAAATTCTATAATTAAGGTAAGAGCGTTTCTTTTGCCGACAAAAGAACCTTTCGGCGGGCGCATAAAACTTAGCGTGTCTTCTATGCTTTTTTGAATAATTTTATCAACCGCACCGGTGCCCGAACTTTCGGCAACTTCAATTTCTTCAATGCTTCCGTCTCTTAAAAATCTTATATTGAATTTAACTTTATTGTTAACGGCGGCGCTTCCCGAGAGCAATAAATCGTTTTGAAGATTTAAACGTATGCTTTTTCCCGCAGATTGAAGAAATTTTTTCTGCGAATCGTTTTTAAGTTCGTTTTGAACTTCCCAGGAAACTTTTGAAACATTCATCATGGGAACATTTGCTTTCATTTTGGGAATTTTAATTTCATAATCGCTTACGGTTTCAATTTCATTATTTACTTTATGATTTTGAACAACTTCGCCCTGAACGGTTTTTGAATTGTTTTTATTTGCTTTGGTTTTTGGAATATTAAATGCAAAAACAAGTAAAACCAGCAATAATAAAGAAAAAACGGATGCAATCATAATAAGTTTTTTTGCTTTTACGGGGAAATCCGCTTTTAATTTCAATGTTTCATCTTTAAGCGCAGATAACGCCTGATTTTTATAAATAACGTCAATGGCGCCCTTTACCTGTTCGCTTTCTTTATTTGAAAGGTTGTTTAATTTTCTTTTAAACGCTTCTTTTGAAGTTAAATCGCTTCTTTGCGCAACAGAAGGAAATTTATCCAATTCGTTTGAATTTTTATCAAATTCTATTGAATCGATAAGCCTTTTTTTACAGGTTTCGCAGGTTAAAATGTGGTTTATTAATTTCTTTTTATCTTCGTCGTTTAGTTTGTTATCAATATAAGGCACAAATAATTTCATGCAATCAAGGTGCTTGCCGACAGAAGATTTAATACCGGTATATTTTCTTAAAGGCTCAATTAAATTTTCAAACGGGGTTAATTTATTAATATCAAATTTATAATATTTTCCTTCAAGAACCGCATAATCAAAATCGGCAGGAGTGATAAAGCCTTTAATTTCAGCTTCCTTCATGCCTATTTTAAGGTCAACGACAACATAGGCCTCGGGGAACATTTCATATTGTTTATGAATTGAAGGGATTTTAACATAATCCGTGCCGTATGCGGTTATGACATAGAGCATATGGGAATTGCAATAAATATCGACCGCTTCAAAATCTTTATACAATTTTGAACATCTGAATATGCTTCTTTGGGAATTAACCCTTATTCCGATACTTTGAAAATAATCAATTAAAAACAAACACCCTAAAAAATCTATATTTGCCTGTTTTCTTGATTTTGAATCGGATAATTTTGAAGCAAGCAATTGCGCCTGCTGAATTTGATTTTGAGTTATAACCGGTGATATTGTTTTATACATTTTTTGTTTTTGCTCCCCTAAAAATAGAATTGCACATTATGCCGTTTTTTTCAAAAAAATTAAGGAAAAATTACCGTTTATTTTAACTTTTCTTAATACTTATTCAACTATAATCCCGAGTTTTTCTTCGAGTTTTTTCTTCTTGATTAAAGAATATGATCTGTTGTCAATTTTTGCGCCGGAATTTAACAATAACATGGCAATATCGTATTCTTTTTTCTTTAATGCCGTATATAAAAGCGTTTCATCAAAACACATATCGGTATAATTAACTTTTGCGTCGAAATCTATTAAATCATGAACCATATCATAATCTTTATGTAAAATAGCAAACCTTAAAGGAGATGTAAAATCTTTATTGGGGTCTGCCCCGGCTTTTAAAAGAATATGAACAATTTCTGGTTTATTATATTTTGAAGCATAATATAAAGGATAATTTGCCCTTATATTCATATTAGGGTCAAACCCTGCATTTAATAACAATTTTATCGCTTCTTTATCGTTCTTTTTTATGTATTTGACAAAATCATCCGGCGATCTTTTAATTCCCTTTTCATAAAGAATTTCTTTTGCTTCCGTTAAATCTCTTCTTTTTTGTTTTTCATAAGCGGCATTCTTTTTTAAATCAAGATAAATATCGCTTGAATGTCCGAATTCAAAAGGAAAATCATCAAATGCATCTGCACTGCAGCAAAAAATCACCACAGTGCAGATAATTAATAAAATTTTTGTCTTAGATAACAAGCCCGCCATCAACCGATAAAACCTGTCCAGTTATATAGTTTGTATCAAGAGCAAGAAATTTAACCGCAGCAGCAATATCCTCCGGCTGCCCGAGTTTTTTCAAAGGTATTCTTTCAATAATTGCGTCCATGGGTAAATCCTTTGTCATATCGGTTTGAATAAACCCCGGCGCTACCGCATTGACTCTTATGTTTCTTGAGGCAAGTTCTTTTGCAAGAGCTTTTGTAAAGCCGATAAGCCCCGCTTTTGCCGTTGAATAATTAGCTTGACCAGCATTGCCGTAAATGCCCGATATGCTTGCCATATTTATAATTGCACCCGATCTTTGTTTAATCATAATTTTTGAAACGGGGTTTGTAACATAATATGCGGAATTTAAATTTGTGTTTATAACATCAAGCCACTGTGTATCCGACATTCTCATAAATAAACCGTCTCTTGTAATTCCCGCATTATTCACAAGAACATCAATTCTGCCAAATTCGTCCATAATTTCTTTAATATTTGCTTCAACGGAATCTTTATCCGCTACGTTAAATTTTTTCTTAACACATTTCACGCCAAGAGCCGCAATTTCATCTGCGGTTTTTTGTGCGGCTTCGTCGTTTCCTGCATAATTTATAACAACATCAAGCCCCGCTTTTGCAAGCTCTATGGCGCAGGCTCTGCCTATGCCTCTTGAAGCGCCCGTTACAAGTGCAACTTTTTTATCCGTCATAATTTTCTCCTTTAATTAAACGCTCATTAAATTAAGCGAATCAACAACATTATTCAGCGACAATGTATCACTAACATTATAAGTTTTTACCGTATCGGGGCAAATTTTTCTGTTTAAACCGGATAAAACTTTTCCCGAACCGAACTCAATAAATGTATCAACGCCGAGTTCAAGCAATTTTTGAATAGATTGCGTCCAATAAACACTGTTTGAAATTTGAACGGGCATTTTTTGAATAAAATCTTCCCTCCTTGTTGTAAGGCAAGCGTCCGTGTTTGTTACAACGGGAATCTTTGCATCGTTTATTGTAAGAGTTTTTACAAAATCGGCAAATTCATCGCTTGCACTCTCCATTAATTTTGAATGGAAACCGCCCGAAACCGCAAGCGGAACAACTCTTTTTGCGCCTTTTTCTTTGATTAATCCGCCCGCATAATTAACCGCATCAATTTCACCGGTTATTACTATTTGATTCGGTTCGTTATAATTTGCAACGGAAACCAAACCTTTTGCTGAAGCAATTTCCAAACACTCCTTTATAACTTCTTCACTTGAACCCAATATTGCGGCCATTGCCCCGCCTTTAGAATTTTCGCAAGCCTTCTGCATTACATCAGACCTTTTTTGAATAGCTTTTAAGATATTATCCAAATCCATAACGCCTGAAGCGTACATTGCGCTGTATTCGCCCAAGGAATGCCCGAGTGTATAATTCGGCATTATTGAATTATTTGTTTTTTCATAAAATGCCGATAATGCCGCAATTGAAACGGTTAAAAGACAACTTTGGGTATTTATTGTTTGTTTTAATTCTTCTTCTGGACCTTCAAAACAAAGTCTTTTAATATCTTTACCCAAAACCCCGTTTGCTTCGTCAAAAATTTTTCTCGCCGATTCAAAATTTTCATATAAATCCTTACCCATGCCAACGGCTTGTGAACCTTGACCCGGGAACATAAATGCAATTTTATTCATTAACTTACTCCTGCCTTAAGGCTTATTTTAAACCTTCTCTTAATCTTACAACGGCAGAACCCCATGTCATGCCGGCACCGAATGCACACAAAATAGCTTTTGAAGGAGTTTTTATTTTCCCTTCTTCAATTGCTTCCGCTAATGCAATCGGAACCGAAGCGGCTGAAGTATTGCCGTATTTATCAATATTTACAACAACCTGATCGTTTGAAAATTCAAGTCTGCTTTGAAGCCCCTCAATTATTCTTAAATTTGCCTGATGGGGAACAAGGTAATCAATGTCTTTGGGTTCAAGACCGGCATTTTTAAGACATCCCATAATTGAATCGGGCATTGTTTGAACAACAAATTTATAAACCTCTTTCCCGACCATATTAATTTTTTGCTGCGGGATTGTTGCGGGTTCAACCAAAGGACAATTCTCGCCCGCAAGATTCATTGTGATATATGAACCTAAAGATCCGTCCGCATGAAGATTTATGGCAATTATATCATCAACGTTATCATCCGATTTTGATAAAATCATACTTCCCGCACCGTCGCCAAAAAGAACACAGCTGGCTCTGTCTGTCCAGTCTAAAAATTTTGAATTGGTATCTGTTGCAACAAGAAGAACATTATTATATTTGCCGGTTGAAATAAAACTTCTTCCGATCTCCATTGCATAAAGCATGCCGGTGCATGCCGCCGTAATATCAAAAGCGGGGCCTTTTTTTGCGCCGATTGCATCTTGTATGACGCATGCGCTTGAAGGATAAATATTATAAGGGTTTGAGCTTGCAACAATAATTGCGTCAATATCTTCGCCTTTTAAGCCCGCTTTATTAAGTGCGTCTTTTGCGGCTTCAATTCCGATTTGTGTCGAATTTTCATCGCCCGAGGCTATATATCTTTGTTTAATACCCGTTCTTGTTGAAATCCACTCATCCGATGTATCTAAAATTTTTGTTAAATCATCGTTTGTAATGACCGTCTTTGGCACGGCTTTTCCTACTGCAGTAATTTTTACGGGTGTGTAGTTCATTTTTTGTTTCCTTAAGCTAGATTATTTTATTGAAAAAATTCCGATATTTTTTTGTTTACGCCCGATTCAACGGCATCTTTTGCAACTCTCACCGCATTTCTTATGGCGTAAGATGTGCTTCTTCCGTGGGATATAACGGTAATCCCCTTAACACCCAACAGTAAAGCACCGCCGAATTCTTCGTAATTAATTCTTTTATAAATTCTTTTCATAAAAGGTTTTGCAAGAAGCCCGATTGCCATTGAAATTACATTTGAACAAAATTCCTGTTTTATCATTTCAAAAAGCATTGAAGATGAGCCTTCAATCATCTTAAGGGCAACGTTTCCGACAAAACCGTCGCAAACGATAACATCGCATGAACCTTTGAAAATTTCTTTTCCTTCAACGTTTCCTATAAAATTCAAACCGTCTTTGTTTTCTTCAAGAAGCTTATAGGCGGTCTGAACAAGCTCGTTGCCTTTACCGGCTTCTTCGCCGATGTTTAATACACCGACTCTAGGATTTTCGTATCCGTATACGTTTTTAACGAAAGTTGAACCCATAAGAGCGAATTGATAAAGCATCTCGGGCGTACATGAGCTGTTTGCGCCGGCATCCAAAAGCATAAACGGTTTTTTAATCGTGGGAAGCGTAAGCGCAATTGCGGGACGCTCAATTCCCGTTAACCTTCCCAAACCGAATAAACTGGAAGCCATGGCGGCACCGGTTGAGCCTGCGGCAACAACCGCATCCGATGAGCCTTTAGCAACGGCATCAACGGCAAGCACGATTGAAGATTTTTTCTTCTTTCTGATTGCCTGCCCGACCGCTTCGCCCATTTCTATGACCTCTTCGGCGTTGGTAATTTTAATATCCAGTTTTGTTAAATCAACTTTAATTTTATGGGTATAGTATCCGCCTCTGTTAGAGCTTATGCCCTTTTTCGCAATTCTGTCGAGTTCTCTTTTTATTTCATCTTCCTTGCCGACAAGTTCAATCGGTATGTCGTAATCTCTCGCAGCCCATACCGCACCGTCTACAATTGCAGCGGGAGCATAATCTCCACCCATAGCGTCTATTGCTATTCTCGTCATACTAAATTCCCCAATAAAATTATTGTTTATTCTTCAGTTTTAACTTCTTCCGCTTTAGCGTCCGCAGCCGTTGTTTCTTCGGCAGCTTTTTCTTCTTTTGCCTCTTCAACAACTTCTGCTTTTGTTTCTTCTTTTACTTCAGCCTTAGCTTTTTTAGTTGTTCTTTTTGCTTTTGTTTTAACTTCTTTTTTAGGTTCTTCAACGGAAGCGGTGTAATTCGGATTTTTAATGCTTACTACTTTGCCTTTATATGAACCGCATTCGGGACAAACCGTGTGTGCGGGAACATCTGCGCCGCAGCTTGAACATTTCGTAACGGCAACGAGCGAAGCTTTCCAGTTAGCTCTTCTTTTTGCCTGAGCCGATTTACCCGTTCTCTTTTTAGGTACTGCCATTTTTAATTTTCCTTTATGTTAATTTTCTGTTCACAAATAAATACACATGGCAAAACGCCACACTTTTTATTTTCTGAAAAAAAGTATTCAATGTCAACATTATAAGGAATTAAAGAGTAATAATTGTTAAACAAAAAGATTTTATGCCTGTCTGCGTTATTTTTAGCGCACGGCATAAAGGTTTAACCGGTTGAGCACATATATAAAAGATTTAAATTTTTCATTCTTTTAAATGCATAATTTTAAAATAAAATTATCCCATGCCTGTATATACAAAATAAAATTAAATTTTTCAAAGCTTAATAACAAAAGATTAAAGACTTCATACAAAATTTGGTATATATGTCTAAAAAGCCGTATATATTAAAAGACACCGTCTTAAACGGTGTCAGCTATGTGTTGTTAGCTTCGGGATTGTGTTGTTAGGTGTCGATAAATAATTTGTTGTTAAATGCTTCTTATGCGAAAAAGTTAATTTTTGAATCGCTTAAACCTTTTTCAATACTTCTTGCTCTTGATTGAATTTGGTTCAAAGCAGGTGCTACGGTACCGACAAAACCGGTTAACAAGCCGCCTTCAACCATATTGGTTTTAGGGGAAGGCACGCTCAAACCGTAATTGGTTTGAAGACCGGAACCGAAACTTATATTTTTTGGTGTATTATTTACATTTATTATAGGGTTAACGCTTAACATTCTTTCTTCTCTCTAACTCTTTTTTTCTCTTCTTTTTAGTGTATGTGTAACACTTTTTCTTTATATTTGTATTATGTACCTAAAAAATACTTTTGTCAACCCCTCTTTATATTTTTTTAATTTCCTTGTTATTGTTGAATTTTAGACATTTTATAAAGCAATATAAAGATACATTTTATAAATTAGTGTAATTTTAACAATTAAATTGTCAAAAAATTAACTGTCAAATTCGTTACCGACAAATTAAATCAAAGATTTATCCGTTCGCTGTCGCTCATAACGGCGGTTACCGATAGCTTCGGTCGGACGTCATCCGTCCGCCCTGCGCCCCGGCTTTGCGCTTTTTGCTCCTGTGGGTATTTCGCCATTTGCTCGCTATTGCATACGCAGTCGCTCGCATGGCTCAATTATCCTACGTC
>CALUYY010000009.1 GCA_944325155.1 Candidatus Gastranaerophilales bacterium
CTCCCCAGGTTGGACTCGAACCAACAACCCTTCGGTTAACAGCCGAATGCTCTGCCATTGAGCTACTGAGGATTATTCTTTAAACTTTTTGCTAATAACCCCGTGAATCTCGCTAAGGAGCTGCTGAGGATTAACAAAATTTATTATAACAACAAAATATTTTTTGACAAGAGCGAAAGTTGATTAAATCTAATTTATTTGCATTATTTTTCTTTCCGACAACAAAAATTTACAAATTCCAAAACCCTTTATTATTGCGCTTAAAATCTTAAATATCTCTTGAATTAGCAATGTATAGGGGGTTTAAAGTACACTTAAAAAATGATATACTGAAAAAGTATTCTAAACACGGGAGAAAATGTCAAATGTGCAAAAAATCCAATTCAATTGCTTTTGCTATGGGCATTTTGGCGGGAGTTGCCGGCGGAGTGCTTCTCGGTGTGGTTTTTGCGCCTAAATCGGGCGAGGAGTCAAGAAAAGAAGTTAAAGAAGCATTTAAAACAATTGTTGATAAATGCAACCCCGAAATCAACAAAGTCAAAGAACAGGCAATTGATGTCATAAAATCTACAAAATACAAAATTGAAGCCGAATGTAAAAAAATCGCAGATAACATTAAGGCTGAAAAACTTGCCAACGCAAAGAAAATTGAGACAGACGTATACAACATGTAAATTCGGAGTTTATAATTAATGGACGCTATTCAAATCAGTTTAATAGTTTTGATATGCACAAGCGTGCTTTGTATTCTTGCGCTTACAATATTCGGGTCTATGCTTTTATATTCTTCAAAAAAATTCATGGACAGTTTGAATAAAGCTGCCGATACCGTAAATAAAGAGCTTGAACCTGCCGTTAAAGATTTAAAAGAAACCTTGGGCGGTGTAAATTCCATCGTTAAAATGGCTGATAAAAGGGTACAGGTTCTAAATTGTGCTCTAAACGGTATAGTGGGCGCAACAGGCGTCTTGGGCGGTAAATTAAAAGGCGTTGTTGAAGGCGCCATTGCAGGCTTCAAGGCGGGAATCAACTTATTTAAAAAATAAAATAGAAAGGAATGAATAATATGTCAGCAGGAAAATTTATTGCAGGTTTTATCGTTGGCGGTGCAGTGGGCGCTGTTATCGGTATTTTGCTTGCTCCCCAATCAGGCGAAGAAACCCGTGAGCAAATCGGCTCAAAAACAAAAGAAGCATACGATAAAGCACAAGGTGCGGTCAAAGAACTTCAGGCAAAAGCCGATGACGTTGTTTCGGAGATGCAGAAAAAAGGCGAAGAAATCATCGCTAAAATTCAAGATTTAATAAATAAAAAAGAAGAAGCAAAAGCTGAATAAGTTTTGAATTCTTAAATGTTTGCCCGCCTGATATCAGGCGGGCAATTTGTTTTAATAAATTATATTATGCGGCAAACGGCCAAAAGAAAAGCCTTGCATATTTTTGCAAGGCTTTAACATATTTAGATATAAAACTTCCCTCTATAAGTCCTTTTTATACCTAGTTTGCTTGAGGAGCAGGCGCATTCCAAAGTGCGTCTCTTGTTAATTTGGAACTTACCATCTCTTGAGTCAAATTAATGTTGTTAGGTGTAAAAATAAACACAAAGTCGCCGATTTTTCTTTGATTTCCGTCAAGTGCGTGTGTGCATCCGCATAAAAAGTCAACGATTCTTTGTGATTCTTCTCTGTCTAACAGTTGTAAATTCAAGATAACGGTTTTTCTTTCTTTAAGTGCCTGGGCAATTTGGATTGATTCATTGTAGGCTCTGGGTTCAAATACTACAACTTCATATCCTTTCTGGTGTTCATAACCTCTTTGCGGCATCGAAATAACTTTTCTTTCATTTCTAATCGGTGATGTTTGTTTAAATGCCGGTTCTAATGCTGCATTTCTGTCTGTTTCGTAGCCTGTTTCAAATTCTTCCTGAAGGTCGCCGAAAAAGTCGTCTTCTTTTCCGCTTTCAAATGGTGATGTTAAAAATCCTACTATGGATTTAATTTTGTCTGAAACGCTGGTCAATGCCCTATCCTCCTGTTATTCAAATAATTTTCTACCTATTCTTATGATTGTTGCGCCGGAATCAAGCGCGATTTTGTAATCGTTGCTCATCCCCATGGATAATTCTTTAAGCTTGAAAGTTTCTTTTAAATGATACATTTCGTCAAACAGTCTTTTTAATAATTTCACATCGTCCGTTAACGGCGCAATATTCATAAGACCGATTAATTCAACGCCTTTCATTTTTGAAACTTCGCTTATCGTATTTTCCAGTTGAGAAGGTGCAATTCCGAACTTTTGCTCTTCATTAGCATTGTTTACCTGAAGTAAAATTTTCTGTGTGATGCCAAGCGTGAGAGCTTTTTTTGAGATTTCATCCGCGAGCTTTATTGAATCAACTGAGTGAATTAAATTAAAATATCCTACCGCCCATTTAACCTTGTTGCTCTGCAGGTGTCCTATTAAATGATAATTGCAATCAGAGTGTATTTCATCGTCTAAACTGTTGATTTTTTCAACAGCCTCAGGAAGCCTGCTTTCGCCAAAATCCCTTAATCCTGCATTGTAGGCTTCAATCATTCTATCCGTTCCGTAATATTTTGAAACCGCAACGATTTTCGGATTATACTTACTTACTTCATCCTGAATCTTTTTTAAATTTTCAAGTACTCTGTTTGCTTTGCCTTCCACAATACCTTTTTCCCGTTAAAAGAAGTTCCTTGTTTTCAGCACTGAATTAATTATATAAACGCTTTTGGAATGTGGCAATTTTTTGTTCAATATTGGTGCATTTTTTACACCATTTTGTCAAATCATGCTTCCTGACATGGTTTTGGCATGTTCAATATCCTTTACAATTGGTTACATGTGCTTAATTTTTCTTAAAATATGCATATTCTACACTTATTTTTCGCAAAATTTTTTCTTTTTGCGTATTTAAAAATTACAAGAGAAGGATTTTTTATAATGCAAATTTCACCCGTTAATAATTTAAATTTTAGTGGCAGTGTTTACCTTGATAAAATTCAAACCGCAAAAGAAATTGCTAAAATTTCCGAATGTTTCCCGCAAATTTCTGATATCGACGAATTTAAAAAGGATGAGCAGGTTCAAAGTTTTATAGGAAATATTAATACCCTAAAATCAAGACTGCAGCAAAACACCCCCGATATTAACAGCTATGAAATAAGTTTTAATCTGGGTTGTGAAAATAATTACAGCGCTTTTGTTACCGTTTATGACAGAAACAACGAGCATTCGTCAATGAGTTATGTTGATTTATGCCAGCATTTATCATCCGTTAATCTTAATGTCCAAAGAAGAGCAAGCGGGGAAAGAATTTTTGAAAGTGCTTTTAAACCGGTTTATGAATCTGTCATTAAGCGTGCATGCGGACCCCAAAAGCACACGGCGCCGAATAGCGATGAGCCTTCTTATTCAAAACGGGAATTAAAACAATTAAGTGAAAAAGAAAAATACGTTTTTGACAGACTTATTTAAATTAAAGCCATCATATCTTTAACTGCTTTTTCAAATCCCACAAAAACGGCTCTTGAAATTATGCTGTGGCCTATGTTTAATTCATAAATCATCGGAATTTTATGCATTAACTTGACGTTTTCATAATTTAACCCGTGGCCGGCATTGACTTTTAAGTTTAAATCCTGCGCCAAAGACGCCGCAAACTGCAATTTTTCAAGCTCTTTTTCATAATCGCCCTTTGCAAACGCATTTGCAAAGAAACCGGTGTGCAGTTCTATGTAATCGGCATTTGTTCTTTTTGCGGCTTCAACCTGTGCGGGGTCTGCGTCTATAAAAAGACTTACAAGTATATTTTTTGAATGAAGCGAATCATTTAATTTTTTAATCTTCTCTTCAAATTTAACAACATCAAGCCCGCCTTCTGTCGTAATTTCAAGTCTTTTTTCAGGCACTATGCAGCATGAATGAGGGACGACATCAAGCGCAATTTTCTCCATTTCTTCCGTTGCCGCCATTTCTAAATTGAGTCCTATTTTTAATTCTTCTTTTAAAAGATAAACATCTTCATCTTTAATATGGCGCCTGTCTTCTCTTAAATGGGTCGTAATTTGACTTGCACCCGCATTTTGTGCAACGAAAGCGGCTTGCAGAACGGAAGGTTCAACGCCCATTCTTGCGTTTCTTAATGTTGCTATATGATCTATATTTACTCCTAAATCCATATCAAAATTTTATCATAAAGAAAATTTAATAAAGCAAGCAGTTGATTTTAAAACATGTGTTATTTTAAAATTCAGCATTTTATAATAGAATAAGACTGTTAACATTATAAATTTATCTATCTGCAGAAAAGATTAAAAAAGTGAATTGTCCAAAATGTAAAACCGAAATCTCCTCAAAGGACGTATTTTGCCCTAATTGCAACTTAAGGCTTATAATTGAATGCCCTAAGTGTAAAAGCAAGGTGCGTCTGGGGTCTGCTTCATGTAAAAATTGCGGATACGTTTTTGTTAAATTCTGCCCCAGATGCAACAGTGCAAACTATGTTTCAAGCCCCACATGCAGAAAATGTTTTTACGTTTTTGAAGACATTAAAGACGACGTTAAAATTGAACAAAACCCCTCTCATATAATAAAAAAAGACGAACCTGTCATATTAAGGCAGGAAAATAAAAATTTAAGCTCAAACGATGATATTAAAAAACAGCCGAAAGCCTTATATAAAGGGGATGGGCGTCTTGAACTACTGATTGATTTTATTAATCTTCCATCCGTATTTAAAAAATTTAAAGACGAAGAATTTAAAAACAAAGTTTTATTGAACATAAAAACTTCAATTAAGGTTGCATTCGGTTCAACCGCAGAATTTCATAAAGAAAATGTTGCAAGGTTTAAAGTTAACTATAACAAAAATAACGGCATAAAGGATAAAATCGAAAAATTTAATGCGGAAATGCTTAAGTTTAATACGTTTTTAAATGAAACTTTAGGGGCTGAAATTTCGCATAAATTTGTTATCTTATGCTCCGGCGAAATTGAACCTGATAAACCCGTTATGCAGCTTGCAATCGGGCATGATAAAGATATCGTAACTACAAAAGCGGCTTATGAAGTTTTATGTGAAGAAATTCCGCTTGTTAAAATTTCGCCCGATTCATATAAGATGGCAAATCTTGAAAAAGACAACATAAAAACATCGGAAATTAAAGAAACGGATGAATCCGTTGCGCTTGAGATGGTATATCAGGCAATTTGCAAAGATAACAATATAAAAGGAATTTCAATTAATGCGCCGAGGGGCACGGGTAAAACCTATATATTAAATTCTTTGTATAAAAGGCTTGAAGATTCCGACATGGCAATTTTGCCGGCAAGATGCTCGGCATTATCACAGGTGGCTCCTTTCGGATTGTTTCAGGATGCTTTTTTAAATTTGTTTGCGCTTCCTTTTGCGCCCGTTAACTACAGAGAAACATCGGAAGAATTAAGAAGTTTAATTAATAATTATCTGCCTTCAAGCTTTGATAAAGAAAAAATCGAAACGTTAATTAATGTTATTTATCCTTTGGGTGAAGCATATTATGAAGAATTGACCAAAAACAAAGAAAAAACTTTTTCGCATATAAAAGATATTCTTGATGCATTAAGATTAAATGCAAAAGTTCTTCTTGTCGTTGATGATTTTGACTTAATAGATGAGATGTCTTTTGAATTTTTGACATATTTAATTGAAAACAATTTCTTTACGGACGGAAGCAAATTTTTGCTCTGTTACAGAAACCAGAATTCATTGAATATGTATATCCCGCAGGAAATTTTAAGCAAAGAAAATTGTCTTGATATAAGCCTTAAAAAAAGAGAAATAGGATCGGTAAGAGCGTATATCAAAAAACATCTCGGGGATGTTTCCGTATTGCCGAGAAAAATTTCAGATCAGATAATAATGAATGCTAAGGGCGATCTTGCATATACGGGTCAGGTTTTATACCATTTAACCGAAACCAAAAAAATTAAGCTCCAACAGGGAAAATTCGTATTTTCAAGCGCTTACGAAGATTATTTTGTTCCGCAGACAATGGCGGATATTACGGCGGAAAGATTAAAATTTTTGTCCGTAAAATCAAAAACTGAATTTGTGATTTTGTGTTTAGCTTCTTTTTTGGGAGGCAAATTTACAAAATCGGTTATTCAGGCCGTTATAGATACAACGGAAGACGATTTTAACCGAATTATGAATTCGCTTGAAGTGGGCGGATATATTACAAAAATCGATGATGAAATTTATACGTTTAAAAACAGTCTTTTGTGGACAAACGTTTATATAATCGCAAGAAGCAACCCTGATATGAAGCCTTATTTAGAAGCTTTATTAAAAGTTTTATTGTCAAGAACAATATCATCGCCCGCCATTTGCGCACTTTTAGCTCAAATTGCGGGAAATAAGGCGGTTGCGCTTGCGCTGTGGACAAAGAATTTAAAAATCTCATCGTATATAGGCGATTGCGCACTATACGTAATGAGCCAGAAACAAAGTTTAATAAATCTGGAAGGGCTTAATTTGCCGCAGGAAGGGTATATAAGAAATAATATTTATGAAAGGCTCGGCAAATTAACTTATAAGAAAAATCCGATTCAAGCCATTGAGTATTTATCCAATGCGGTTGTTGAAGCAAAAAATCAGGAAAACACAAAAAAAATAATTGAATTATCGGGGTATTTAACCGAAAGCTGCAAACTTGCGCAAAAGTATCCCGCCGTAATTGAAACGATTGATAACTTATTAAATCTTTTTGAAGGAAAATCAAAGGCGGAAATCCAAAAAGCATTAATTAAAACAAGAAAACTCGGTGCGCTTCTTGCGGTCGGAAATTATGAAGAAATAAATAATACGGTAAACACGGAAATTAACCTTGTATTGTCGGAAGCAATAAGGCAAAAGAAAAAATTATCTTATATTTCAAAAGAAGATTTATACAGAAGCTGGATAGATTCAAACATTACATTAATTGAAGCATACGCATATCAGGGCAACCCCGTTGCGTTTGAGCTTGTTGATGTTGTTGAAAAAGAAATATTTAAAGATGAAAAAAATGTAGATGAAGAACTTGAAAAGAAATTAAAGCTTTCATGCGCCCTTTGTTATACGACAAAAGGAATTTTCTCGCAGTCGGATGAAATTTTGCACACGCTTATAAAAGAACTTTCAAATTCAAAAGAAGATTCAATGCTGACTTCAAAATGGAATATGATTACTTTATTTAATAAAATTTTGAGATCCGATTTTGAAAATATTAAAGAGGATTTATTTGAAGCGGCAACTTATGCAAATAATATCGGAGATAATTTTACAAAAAATATTTTAAAAACTCTTCTTGCATACGTTATTTTGGAAGAAGGAGATTCGCTCCGTGCACTTGAAATTTGTCAGGAGCAGATGAATTATTTTTCAAACGAAAAAATCGCTCTGGGCGCTTTAATTGCCTGGTATATAAGTGCAAAAGCAACGTTGAACATATCGGGCGCAGATAAAGCAATCGAGATTTGCGAAAAATCAATCCAAATTTCCGAAAGTACAAAAATAAATTCAATTTGGTTTAAAGTTTTATTCCAAATTTTAATGGCGCATGCCTATATTATAAAAGGCGATCTTGAAAGCGCCAAAATGTATACGGAGCTTGCGAGCCAGGATGTTAACCAGAACGAATTAAATTATTTTATGCTTTTGATTGTAAGATTAAGGGCTTTAATTATGCAGGAATCCGTTGATTCAATCGAAAAAGACAAAAAACCGGAGCTTGCGCTTGCTGCGGTTAAGATGTTTGAAAAGGCTTTATCTTTATCAAACAAATTAAATCTTGAAAAATTAAATTATAAAATTCAAAAAGAACTCACTTCTTTTAAGGCTTCATGCCAGTTAAAAAGAATAACTTTACAAGAGTAAACAAAAGGTTTGTCATGCCTTTGTGATTTAGTGTATTATGTTTCAATCAGAAGAAATGTATTACTTAAGGATGAAGGATAGAATATGAGAAAGTTATTCAATTTATTTGCTTCGCTTTTAGTGTTTATGGCGATGATTTTTGTGCCAAAGGCACAAGCAGCCCAGATTGCGGATGTTGCCGATGATTATTGGGCAAAAGCGGAAATTTACCGTATGGTTGATGACGGGGTTATGAAGCTTGATGAAAACGGCAATTTTAACCCGACGGGTTCTGTTGAAAGAGCTGAATTTACATCAATGTTAATTAAAGTTTTAAGCCAAAGCGACCTTGAAATTTACATTGAAAACCCGTTTGAAGATGTTGACGTTAAAACGGAACATTATGATGACATTATGCGTTCCGAACAAATCGGACTCGTATACGGATATCCGGACGGCACATTTAAACCTAAAAACGACGTAAATAAAGCCGAAGTTACATCGGCCGTCAGCCACATTACAAAAGATACAATCTATGATTTATCGATTTTGGACGAATACATTGATACTGACCAGATTCCCGATTGGGCAAAACTTGCTTATGCAAAAACGGTTAAATACAATTTATTTGTAAATTATCCCGACAGAATGAAATTTGAACCCAACAGAGAAATTACAAGAGCGGAAACTGCGGTTTTGCTTGCTAAATTAAAAGATGCAATTACAAACGTTAAAGAGGAATATACGGCAGAAGAAGTTGAAAAATCTTTATCGGTTGAACACTTATCAATTAATTCCCATGCCGAATCAAACGTTGTAACAATTACAAACTTAAGAAAAATTATTGCACAGGGAAATATTTTAAAAGTTTCTTTTGTTGAAAGATTTAAAGCCAAAAAAGCAAATGTAGGCGATGAAGTTGTATTTACAAACGCAAAAGACGTTGTAACCGATGAAGGAACGCTTGTTATTCCTCAAGGTGCCAAATTCTATGCAACGATTGAAAATATGATTCAGCCCAAAATCTTTAACAAAGCGGGTGCCGTTAAATTTGCGTTCAACAGATTGGAACTTCCCAACGGTCAGGTAAGCGATTTGAACGCAAACGTATACAACAAACTTGACGGATATGTTAAAAATTCATCAAGAAATAAAATGATAGGATATACCTTAGGCGGTTTGGCAGTCGGTGCGGGTGCAGGTGTTGCAATCGGCGCTCCCACGGATGAAATGGGAACGGCTCTTGCAATCGGCATTCCCTGCGGCGGTGTATTAGGATTTGTTACATCTCTTGTTACAAAAGGTGTAAACTATAAAGCAGATAAAGGCGATGAAGTTTATATTTACTTGAACGAAGAATTGTCAATTCAAGAAAGCCTTTAATAATATAAAAATATAAATTTTAAAAGGGATTAGTTTTTCTAATCCCTTTTTTGTTTCAAAACCTTGTCAAATCGCATTAAAATAACATTATTTAAGTAAATATTTGTTAATTTAAATCTTTAACATTTGCAAAATATCTTTCTCCTTTATATAATCGTTACTGTTAGTATTATTTATTATTTAATGAGGTAAAAATGAGCACATTAGAAAGAGTAAAAAAAGTTGTTGTTGATCAATTAAGCGTTGATGAAGCCCTTGTTACACCCGAAGCAAGCTTTACAAATGATTTGGGCGCTGATTCTTTAGATACCGTTGAATTGGTTATGGCATTTGAAGAAGAATTCGGCTGTGAAATCCCTGATGAAGAAGCTGAAAAAATCGCTACGGTTCAAGACGCTGTAAGCTATATTGACGCACATCTTTCATAGTATAAAACTATTTTATTCATTTGCAAAAAAGTTGCATTGAGATAGTATCGATTTGTAACTTTTTGCGTGAAAAAGGACATTTTAAAGGAAACAAAATGAGTACAAATAAAAGACGAGCAGTTATTACGGGTATCGGAATAATTTCTCCCTACGGTATGGGGGTTGATAAGTTTTGGAACAGCCTTATTGAAGGCAAGAGCGGAATTTCAAAGATTGAAAATATTTCTCTTGAAGGGCATACGGTTCATGTGGCCGGAGAAATTAAAAACTTTGAAGAATTTTCAACAATCGATTCTAAAGATTCCAAAAGAATGGACCGCTATACACAATTTGCCGTTATGGCAGCAGACGAAGCGGTTAAAGATTCGGGAATTTCAACTGAAAATGTTGACCCGTACAGATTCGGCGTTATAGTCGGTTCTGCCGCAGGCGGATTTGCCACATTTGAAAAACAACACCACATTATTATTGAAAGAGGTCCTTCAAAATGTTCACCTTTCACCGTGCCTATGATTATTGCCGATATGGGTGCGGGAAGAATATCAATGAAACATGGAGCAAAAGGCTTAAATAAAGCCGTTGTTACCGCATGTGCAACTTCTGCTCACTGTATAGGCGATGCGCTTCGTGAAATTCAATACGGCGAAGCCGATGCCATTATTGCGGGCGGTGCGGAAGCGGTTATTACAAGATTGGGCATAGGCGCTTTTACATCCGCAAGAACATTGTCTAAAAGAAATGATGAGCCGACAAAAGCTTCACGCCCTTATGACAGGGACAGAGACGGTTTTGTAATGTCCGAGGGGGCTGCCGTTGTTATTGTCGAAGAACTTGAACATGCCAAAGCAAGAGGCGCTAAAATTTACGGTGAAATCGTCGGTTACGGTCAAACGGCGGATGCATATGATATCGTTGCTCCGGATCCTTCCGGAAAAGGTGCCGCTAAAGCCATGGAGCTTGCGGTTAAAGATGCAGGGTTGAAACCCGGTGATATTCAATATATTAATTCTCACGGCACTTCAACCGGCCTTGGCGATGTTGCGGAATCTTTGGCGATTGCTGAAGTATTCGGTGATTTATCCGTTAATAAGGACTTAAAAGTCTCCTCTACAAAATCAATGCACGGGCATATGCTCGGTGCAACGGGTGCCGCCGAAGCGATTGTCTGCCTTAAAGTTATTAATGAGGGAATTATTCCGCCCACCATTAATTTGGACAATCAGGATGAGCATGTTGCAAATTTAAACTATGTGCCTCATAAAGCAATTAAGGCTCATGTTGACTGTGCGCTTTCAAATTCGTTCGGATTCGGCGGACACAACGCATCTTTGGTATTTAAAAGATACGTTGAGTAGTTTCTTATTTGACAAGCTTTTTTGTCCATAATAAGATTTATTTGTAATAGGATTTGGTGCTTATATATAGAACTGGCACCGCCTGTGAAGATAAAATAAATAACTTTGAAAATTGAATAATTCCATTTGTGTCGGAGTGGCACTCTGCCGACGAGAAAGCAACTAAATGTTGCTTTCGATGGAGAGGGCAAAAGCGAAAGCGATTGCTCCGCCACGAAGATAAAATAAATAACTTTGAAAATTGAATAATTCCATTTGTGTCGGAGTGGCACTCTGCCGACGAGAAAGCAACTAAATGTTGCTTTCGATGGAGAGGGCAAAAGCGAAAGCGATTGCTCCGCCACGAAGATAAAATAAATAACTTTGAAAATTGAATAATTCCATTTGTGTCGGAGTGGCGGAATGGTAGACGCGCACGTTTGAGGGGCGTGTGGAGAAATCTGTACGGGTTCAAGTCCCGTCTTCGACAATTTTTTAGAGTCTCCATGAAGAGACTCTATTTTAGTAATAGAATTGTTTTTATGGGTTTCTGTTAATCCATAAATAAAAGCACATAATCTTTAAAAAAGTATTTTTTATTCCGCATTTTTGCTTTGTTTAATTCTGCTAAAATCCCGACTTTGCAAAAATCATTTATAAGTCTGTTGGCTCTTGGATACGTTAAACCAAGCTTTTTGGCCGCAAAATTTGTATCAATAATTATATTTGAGTACAAAAGAGATAATAATTCTCTACCTATTTTTGCTCTTGCGCCTAAATTCAACAATTTTTTTCGGAAGTTTCTTTAATTTGAATAATTTCTTTAAATTTATCAATAGATGACTGAGAAGTTGTTAAAACTCCATTTAAAAAGAATTTAATCCAATATTCCATATCGCCATTTTCTTTAACAGAACTTAAGGAACTATAATATAAATCCTTGTTTTTTGCAAAAAAGTTTGAAATATATAATGTCGGTTTATCTAAAAAACCATTTCCTATAAGTTGTAAAGTAATTAACAGTCGTCCAATTCTGCCGTTTCCATCACAAAATGGGTGAATTGTTTCAAATTGGTAATGAGTTATGGCAACTTTAATTAATTCCGGCATTTCCAAATTAGGATTATTTATAAATTTTTCCAAATCGGAAAGTAAAACAGGTAAATCATCAGGATGAGGAGGAATATATCTTGCATCCATTATTGAAGAACCGCCAACCCAATTTTGGCTTTTTCTGACTTCACCCGGTAATTTATTTTTACCTCTGACACCTTTTAAAAGAGTTTTATGGGCATCGCAAATTAATCGCATACTTATTGATAATTCTTTTAATGCTTTAATTGCTTCATCCGTTGAAAGTATATAATTTTGAATTTCGTGCCAGTCATCTTTTTTTCAGGGGCAACATCTTTTATTGGTAATAAAGCATCTTCTATCTCTGTTTGGGTTCCTTCAATTTTGCTTGAATCAGTAGCTTCCTTTGTTATATGCATTTTTATAAAAAATCTATATCGGGAATTAATTTAGAAAAAGCATTTAGTTCTCCCAATGCACCACGAGCACTTTCTAACAGTACATTTATTTTGCTATCATTCCACGTAAAATTTTTATTTACTAAAGACGGATAAAAGCTTTTATACTTATATTGTTGCTTGTATATTCCTGAATTATATTTCATTTACATCTCAAAATATTAATAAAAATCTATTATTAACGTTTTAGCACGTAAAATGTTAATAAGTAAACATGTTATTAACGAAATTTAAATTTTATATTTTACACACACTTTAATTCCGGGAGCTATTCTTATGCTATGGCATTTTATTGTTAACTCTTTCATAATGCGGATATTGAACTTGTTTTGGAATTGTTAAAAAATGCGGGAGTTTGTTATTATAACCATGGTTTTAAATTTGTCAATATAAGACCGGCTTTTGTCGCCATAAAAGCCCGATTTTAAGCCGCATTTTTTATTTTATTTCTCTGTTTAACACGCTTATAGTAATTATAAGGCGGGGTGTTGTTATGCCGCATTGTTCTTTTTAATATTTCTGATATTTTTAAAAAGCAAAGTGAGGTGTATATGAAAAAATGCAAAATTACGGTTTTAAGAACAACTTTAATTGAAGATTTGGCTGAAAAATACGGAATGGATAATCTCGGCAAGTGCCCCATGCTTAAAGAAGGGCAGGTATTTTATGCCGATTATGCAAAACCTGATGGGTTTTGCGATGAAGCATGGAAAGCAATTTATCAGTATGTTTTTGCCCTTTCGCACGGGGGCGGGGCAGACGGGTTTTACAATAACACCTGGATTAAAGATAAAAATCTTGCAATTGTTTCTTGTAATGACGGGCTTCGTCCTGTAATTTTTAAGGTTGAGCCGGCTGATATTGAATCTTAAATGTTGACTTATAAAGCAATAAAAAACCCGAAACAATTGTTTCGGGTTTTTATATTTATTGCAATTCAAAAGATTATAATTTTGAAGCAACCATTAATGTTGTTTCAGCTAATCTTGTTGAATAGCCCATTTCGTTATCATACCAAGAAATGATTTTAACCTGGTTGCCGCCCATAACTCTTGTTAAGAGCGCATCAACCGTTGAAGATTGTGAAGTTCCGATGTAGTCTGATGAAACGAGAGGTTCTTCGGTATAGCAAAGAACATGTCCGTCTGCACCTGCTTTTAATGCTGCGTTAACTTCTTCAACGGTAACGTCTTTTGAAAGTTCAAATACAACGTCAACCAAAGAAACGTCCGGAGTAGGAACTCTCATTGCAAAGCCGTCCAATTTACCTTTTAATTGAGGCAATACAAGAGCAACAGCTTTTGCTGCACCTGTTTTTGTAGGAACGATGTTTAATGCGCCGGCTCTTGCACGACGGGGGTCTTTATGTCCTGCGTCCAAAATTCTTTGGTCGCCCGTGTATGAGTGAACTGTTGTCATTAAACCTTTAACAATACCGAATTTTTCATCGATAACTTTTGCAACCGGTGCCAAGCAGTTTGTTGTGCAAGATGCCATTGAAATTACATTGTGTTTGGCAGGGTCATACATTTTATCGTTAACGCCCAAAACGATTGTAATATCTTCGTTTGTTGCGGGAGCTGAGATAATAACTTTTTTAGCGCCTGCGGTAATGTGTGCTTTTGCTTTTTCGGCATCCGTGAAGAAACCTGTTGATTCAACAACAACTTCAACTCCTAAATCTTTCCAGGGAAGTTGAGCAGGGTCTTTTTCAGCAAAGAATTTAATTTTTTTGCCGTTTACGATAATGCCTTCTTCATATGCTTCAACATTGCCGTCAAATTTACCCATAACAGAGTCGTGTTTGAATAAAAGTGCAGCTTCAGCGGGTTTTAAACCGGGGTCGTTGATTGCTACATAATTAATTTTGTCAAAAATACCTTCTCTGATAGCGGCACGGAGAGTGTTTCTTCCGATTCTACCAAAGCCGTTAATTGCTACGTTTACCATAATTTGGCTCCTTATTTAGTAATACTACAAGTTTTTTATATTACAAACAAACTCATTTATCAATATTTTTTAATTTAAAGCAAAAAATTTTTTTTAAGCGTTTTTATATTTCTGCCCGCAATTTTATATAAGTAAGGAAAAATATGATTACAAAAATTTCAAATTCAACGCCTTTTACAAGCACCTATAAAGCAATTTATGATAAAAGCGCAGGAACAAGAGGTTTTATTGCGCTTGATAATTATTCGGACAGTCAGGATATACCGTATCTGAATGTTTTTCATAATGACGGCACGGTTTCAAAAGTTATATATGCAAAAGGAAAAGAATTTGACGCCGATATCGAATCAATTCTTGCATCTTACGGCGTAAAATTTGAAAAATACGACCCGAATGAATTATTAACCCCCGAATCTATCGATAAAAGAGTTAAAAAACCGGAAAGCGCTTCAAGAAATTCAATTATTGCATATGTTAATCCCGATAAATTAAACGAATTAACAAAAACCCAAACACAAGGAAACATTGACCATTGCAGAAATGATTACAACGATTATTATAAAAAAGAAACAAAAAGAATTCTTGAAACTCCGTCTTCAATAACGGCTCCGACTATGTATATTATACCCGATATGGCGGGCTCTGTTGACGATACGGTAAAATATATAAAAAGATACGGAAGCGAAAATCTTAATCCCGATTCTCTTTTGATTGATTTTTCACAAAGAACGGATGAGCCCGATCATTGTTTGTTTTTTGCAATGGAGGATGCGGGTATGAAAGAAATCCCCGTTTGTGTGGACCCTGAAACGTATAAAATCGGTAAGGCAATAGGGCTTATAACAGGCTATAAAAAATAAATTTATATATCAATTTAATCATTAGGACTATCTGCCGAAAAATTTTTTTCGGCTTTTTATTATATCTTCCATGACGATTTTTAAAATTCGGCCTATGGTATAATTTTTTTATGGAATCAAAGAAGCTGATAACAATAATAATTTCAGGCTTTAGCTTAATTTTTTTGTTGTGTTTTTCCGGGTTTAAATTATATTCGTATAACCATAACAATAATGCGGTTAATTATTATAAACAGGGTCTTGAATATTATTCAAAAAATGATTTTCAAAACGCTTATTACAATTTTTCAAAAATTTCTTTTGTATCGGATATTTATCCGAATGCGCTTTTTAAATGTGCCAAATCGGCGGATATGATAAATGATTATAAAACCGCAATAAGAAATTACAGACTTTTTGACTTTATTTTAAAAGATAAAAATATTTCCCCTTTTATTTTGTGGAGAATAGGAAACTTGTATTTTGATAACGGTAAAATACAAGAATCCAAAAAAACTTTTCTTAAATTAATAAAGCTCTACCCCGAATCCGAATACGGAATTGCTTCTTATTATATGCTCTCAAAAATTGATGACGGCAAAAAGAGAGAATATCTTGTTAACTATATTAAATATTCTCCCAAAGGAAAATATTCAACCAATGTTTCAGAGGAGCTTTTAAAAACTAAAGATGAACTTAATGTAAAAGAGGCTCTGCCTCTTGCAAATTCATTATATGAAAACGAAAAATATATTGAAGCAATAGATGTTTATAAAGATATCCCCATTGAATATTCCTGGGTTTCTCTGGTTAAATTATTGGATAAAATAAATTCAAAAAAGAATATTATAAAAGTTGTTCAAAAAGGAATTACTCTTGATAATTCTCATTATGACGAAGATACCTTATCTGAAGTTATTGAAATTTATGCAGATTCCAATATAACAAAACTTAAAGCCTATGATTATATTTATTCAAATGCAAAAGACAGAAGAATAAAAGCAATTGCACTTTTTAAATCGTCTTATTTACTGAATAATGACGGGTTTATAAAAAGAAATCTTTTGTTGAGCGAAAAATTCCCGGATTCAAAATTTGCACCTTATGCTTTATATAATTTATTTATAGAAGCGTATAAAGAAAACAAAATCCCGCTTGCATTAAAATACGGTAAAAAACATCTTGCATTATATAAAGATAAAAATCTTACCCCGAATGTTCTTTATTTTGCCGCCTCATTAAAGAAAAAAATTCAGGACGGTTCATATAAAGAGTTGTTTAATCGCCTCATGAAAGAATATCCGAATAATTATTTTGCATACAGAGCTTATTCGAAAGAAATAAATAAAAATTTTGCCAAAAAAAGAGATTTAAAAATTAGAACGAAACTTCAAAAAATAAACTATCCGTACGGTGAAAATAAAAAAACGGCAATGTTTTTTGAAAATTTTTCAAATATGAACGATTTAGATGTTTATGAAGATTTCAGAATACAGAATATTTTAATTAAAAGCTGGATAGAATATAAAAAAGGAAACAGGGCGCTATCAAGCGTTTATGCAAGAGATTATATAAATAATTCGGATATTTTGCCTTCAAGAAGCCATATTGTATGGAAGCTTGCATATCCTGTTTATTATCCGGAATTAATCAATAAATATTCCGAAATTAATAATTTAAACCCTTATTTAATCTTATCTTTAATAAAAGAAGAAAGCCATTTTAACCCGAGCATTCAAAGCTATGTCGGGGCAACCGGCTTAATGCAGATTATGCCTTCAACCGCATATATGGTATCGGGGATAAATTATAAATACGGTGATTTAATTAACGAAGAATTAAACATAAAACTCGGAACAAAATATTTTAAATATTTAATGGATGTATTTTCAAACAATGAAATGCTCTGTATCTTAGGATACAATTCCGGTCCGAATGCCGTTTTAAGATGGATTAAAAAAGAAGGAAACGTCCCTTTTGATATCCTTGTTGAAAATATACCGTACGGCGAAACGAAAAATTATGTTAAAAAGGTTTATAGCGCTTATTGGAATTACCTTTTAACGTATGAAAAAATAAAAATATAAATGTAAACTTTTTGATGATTTTATGTATTTAAGCTTGTATAAACCGAAATAAAAACCTATACTGAAAATTAAGTATTTAAAAAAGGGATAAATAAAGGTGGCAAAAAAAGGTTTTACGCTTGCCGAAGTTTTGATTACGCTGGCAATTATAGGAATAGTTGCCGCACTGTCAATTCCTTCGGTTATATCAAATACACAGCAGCAGGAATTTAAAACGGGTTTAAAAAAGGCGGTTTCTGTTTTAAATTCGGCGATAGGGGCAAACATTGCTTTTCAAAACGAAAGTCCTTATGATAATTCCGATTTGTTTAACTATCTTCAAAGATATATGTCCATAATGAAATCAACAACACTGATGCATTATTATACATATACAAAAAGAAATGACGGTGTTTTAAATTTAAATCATGATAACGCCGCATTTTATACAACGGACGGTATGAGATTTGAATTTAATATTGCCCATTCCGATGATAAAGGCGAAGCCTTAAAACTTCATGAAAGCGATGTATACGCTTGTGAAGGAACATCTCCGAGAGTTGACGATACGGGGCATAGGGGGTGCAAAGGCTGCGGCTCTTTCGGTTTAACGCATAATCCGAATAATACGACAAAGCCTCCCTGCGTTATTTTGGTTGATGTTAACGGCGACAGAAAACCGACCCCGGGGAATGTTAACTGTACAAATTCAACCTGCGCACAAAAAGATAATTTATATATAGTGCCTCTTCCCGCCGAAAAAAGGCTGAGAGATATTTTTGCTATTTTAATAACCGAAGACAGAGCAATCCCGTACGGAGTTACCGCTCAAAAGGCAATGTACGGTTCACAAAAATAATAAATAAAAACCTCTTAAAAATTTAAGAGGTTTTTATTATATTTGAAATCGTTATCTTTGATAAACCGCCGTTACTTTTGCGCTTGCAAGGCTGTGGGCCTGAACTTCTTTTTCAACTTCAACGGGCGGTTTTGATTTAATTGAATTATCAAAAGTTGTATCAAGCGCATAGATTACAAAATTATAATGGTGAATGCCGTGTCCTATCGGGGGGCAGGCGCCGCCGTATCCCGTTTCGTTAAAACTTGTCATTGTTTCAAACATCGGAGATTTAATTTTTTGTCCTTTTTCAAAACCGGTAATTTCACTCGGTATATTTAAAACAATCCAGTGATACCAGCCGTTTTTTACGGGTGCATCCGGGTCATGCATAATAATTGCAAAACTTTTTGTATCAGCGGGGGCATTTTCCCATTTTAAATCGGGAGAAATATTCCCCCCGTCGCACCCGTGGCCTTTATAAATTTGTTCATAAGGAAGGGTGTCGCCGTCATTAAAGCTTGCAGTGGTTAATTTAAAATCTGTCATCAGGTTCTCCTTAATACTAAAAAAAGTTAACGGTGTGTATGATTTCAAGTCTGTATTCCCTGAATATATCGGGGGTGAAGCAAAGAAGGCATACAAGCGCAAGAATTATATTAAAAATTGAAGCTAAATTTCTTGCAAGATAAAATCTGTACATAAAATATGCCATATTATTTTTTTTGATTTCTTCCCAGTTTTCCATAACGCCCAAATACCATTTTGGTATAAATTGAACATCTTTGATATTTATATAATCGTATAAAGATTTAATAAGCTTATATGAAACGGGAAGCGTTAAAATAACCGGAGCAAGGAATAGTTTTGCCGTTTCATATTTTATTGTCGTATAAATTATAAGGATATATGAAATAAGGATTATAACGCCTATAAAATTAATTGTTTCGGGCTTATTTTTAATAAGGACGGGAATTGTTTTTTTATCCGTTGTTATATCGTATTCATAATCCATTAAGCTGTGTGCGATAAGCAAAATCGAAGTTAAAAGCCCTGATGCTATTGAAAACAAAATGATTTGTACATCAAAGGTACCGGTAAGCGCATAATATGCGCCGTTTATTAACAAAGGGCCGAATAATAAAGTGATTACAATTTCAGAAAGCCCGTATTTTGCGCTTTTGGGGTAAAAAAGACATAATATTGCCGATATAACCATAAAATAAAAAACGGTTTCACCTTTTAAATATGTAAAATAAAGTCCGATTAATACGGCAATTGAAAACATTACGGCAAGAATTTTTGCAATTGATTTAAGTGAATAGGTTTTGTTTAGAATCAATTTTGCTTTTTCTTTGTTTCTGAAATTAATATCAGATAAATTTTTGCCTTTTTTTAATTCGGATAAAACATCTCTGTAATCGTCAAAAAGGTTTCCTCCAAGGTGCAGTAAAACGATTGCGATTAAAATTAAAAGTGCGTTTGCACCGAATAAAATTCCGTTATCATAAAACCCCGCAGCCGAATATGCCGCACAAAGCGCAATCAAAAAGGGAGTAATTGAAACGGGGAGACTGTATGCACGGGTTAATTCTTTGAATTTGTTTAACAAGATTCTATCCTCTATAATAATACGAGTTAATTATATCATAATTATTACAACTTATTAAATTGTTTTTTTATAAATAGAATAAATTAAAATTGTTACAAAACTTAATAATATATGTTTAAAACCCAATAACAGAGCCAAAATCTATATAAAATAAAATTATAAAAGTATCTATATATAAAAAAACAAAAATTAAAAAATAAGGAAAAATTACTAAATTTACGTTATTTTTGCTTGCTTTTAAGATTTCAACATGTATTATTGATTATGCTCGGATATTTTGGGCAAATTAACTACAACAAAAAAGGATAACAATGTCAAAAGACGTAATCGAATTTGAAGGCACTATCCTTGAAGCTATGCCGAATGCAATGTTTAGAGTGGAACTGGAAAACGGACATGAAATTCTGGCGCACATTTCAGGGAAAATAAGAAAAAATTTCATAAGAATATTGCCCGGCGACAAAGTAAAGGTTGAAATGACCCCTTACGATTTAACCAGAGGCAGAATTACATACAGACTTAAATAAATAAAGGAAAAAGATAATGAAAGTCAGAGCATCAGTAAAACCTATATGCAAAGATTGCAAGGTTATTAAAAGAAGAGGCAGAGTAACGGTAGTCTGCAAAAAATACCCCAAGCATAAACAAAGACAAGGCTAGTTTTGCAGGGGCCGGCTTTTAAACCGGTTAATTTCCGGCTTAAAGCAACAGATTATGATAAGAGCCGTTATGAACGGCAAGCCCGCACGGGGCGAAAACAAACGGATAAATTTTGTAAAAAAACAGACAATCCGAAAAACCGTAAAACAATAAAGCCAAACAATTAATGAATTAACAATAGGAGAAAAATATAAATGGCAAGACTCGTTGGGGTTGATCTCCCCCGTAACAAAAGAATGGTTATAGCACTGACCTATATATACGGCATCGGACCCACGTCCAGCAGAAATATATTGGCAGCCTGCAACATTTCTGAAGATTTAAGAACAGATGATTTAACCGATGACGATATCAAAAAATTAAGAAATGAAATCGCTCATTACACAATTGAAGGCGACCTTAAAAGAAACGAATCCTTAAGCATTAAAAGATTGCAGGAAATTGGTTCTTACAGAGGTTTCCGCCACAAAAAGAAACTTCCCTGCAGAGGACAGAGAACAAAAACAAATGCAAGAACAAGACGCGGTAAGAAAACCGGACCTATCGCAGGTAAGAAAAAGTAGTTTAATTTAAGAAATACTAAAAAGGAATAATATAAAATGGCTAAACCGATTAAAACCAAAAAAAAGGAAAGAAAGAATATTTTGCAAGGTGTTGTGCATATTCAAAGCACATTCAATAACACCATTGTAACTTCAACCGATACGCAGGGTAATGCCGTTGCATGGGCTTCTGCAGGTGCCTGCGGTTTTAAGGGCGCAAGAAAAGGAACACCTTTTGCCGCTCAATCAGCTGCCGAACTGGTTGCTAAAAAATCAATTGACCAAGGCATGAAAAAAGTTGAAGTATTTATCAAAGGACCCGGCTCGGGCAGAGAAACCGCAATAAGGGCTATCCAGGCTGCCGGTCTTGAAATTACATTAATTAAGGATGTAACGCCCATCCCGCATAACGGATGCCGTCCTCCTAAAAAACGTAGAGTATAAACATAAGGAGCAATAAAATTGGCTAGATATACCGGACCTACTAATAAACTATTCAGAAACTTCGGTGTTAAGGACTTGTCCAACCGCAAATTAACATCGTCAATGAGACCCAATGCTTCGGGTCAGCATGGCGCAATGAGAAAGAAACCTTCCGATTATGCGCTTCAATTAAAAGAAAAACAAAAAATCCGCTTAACATATCTTGTATCAGAAAAACAATTTGCAAGATATTATGAAAATGCTTCAAGAAAAACCGGCGTAACAGGCACCATAATGCTGCAAACACTTGAAAGCCGTCTTGATAACGTTATTTTCAGAGCCGGATTTGCCATCACAAGAAAACAGGCAAGACAAATCGTAAACCATGCCCATGTTCTTGTTAACGGCAATAAGGTAGATGTTCCTTCATACATTTTAAAAGCCGGAGATGTCGTTACCATTAAAGAATCAAGCAAAAACTATATTAAAACCGTTAAAGAATCAATCGATATGGCTTTAAATTATGCTTGGCTCACAGTTGATTATAACAATTTGCAGATCACCTTTGACAGAGTCCCTTCAAGAGACGAAATGGACCCTGAATTTAAAGAACAACTTGTTATTGAATACTACTCTAAATAATTAGGAGAAAATTAATGGAACTTAAAATTAAAAATGTAAATACCACAACGAGCTCAGACGGTTCACAATACGGTAAATTTTTTATAGAACCCCTCGAAAGAGGATACGGCGCAACAATAGGCAACTCCTTAAGACGTGTATTATTATCAAGCCTTGAAGGTGCTGCGGTTACGGCTGTAAGAATCGAAGGAATAACTCATGAATATACTTCAATCCCCGGGATTGTCGAAGATGTTATTGATATTATGCTGAACTTAAAATCACTCGTTTTAAAATGCGATACCGATGAAGTTCAACATTTAAGAATTGACGCCGTTAAACCCGGCCCCGTTCTTGCATCCGACATTCAGCTTCCCTCGGGTGTTAAAATCGTTAACCCCGACTGCTTAATTTGTACGATAGCCGAAGGCGGTTCATTCCACGCAGATATCGTTGTAAGCACGGGCAAAGGATATGTTAACGTTGATCCCTTGAAAGAACAAAAGAACGGTATGCCGATAGACATGCTTCCGATTGATGCGGCATTTATGCCTATTAAGCGTGTAAGCTATGTTGTTGAACCCACAAGGGTCGGCGAAGTTCTTGATTACGATAAATTAACTCTTGAAATTTGGTCAAACGGTTCTGTGGATGTTACAACCGCACTTTCAAAAGCAGCCAATCTTTTAATTGACCACTTTAAACAAATTGCCGCTATTTCGGGTCAGCCCGTAAGCTCACAGATTATCACGGAAGATGTTCAGGACGAACAAACCGAAGAACCCGCTTCAAATTATACGATTGAAGATTTGGAATTATCTGTCAGAGCATATAACTGCCTGAAACGTGCAAGCATTAATTCAATGGCCGAATTATTGAAAAAATCCGAACATGATTTATTGAATATTAAAAACTTCGGCAAAAAATCTTCAGATGAAGTCATTGAAAAATTACACGAACTCGGACTTGACCTTCAACCCAACCCTGAAGGCGTGGACGATTTAGAATTATTATAGTTAAGTAAAAATAAGGTAAATAAAAATGAGACACCAATGTAAAAGACACCATTTATCAAAAGCATCCGACCAAAGAAAAGCTCTTATGAGATCTTTGGCTACGGAACTTTTCCTTCATGGTGAAATAACAACGACAATGGCAAGAGCAAAAGCCTTAAAACCTTATGCGGAAAATATTATTACTTTCGCAAAAAAAGGCGATTTGGCTTCAAGAAGACAAGCTCTAAAGTTCATTTTCGATAAAGAAACAGATAAATACATTAACCTTGAAACGGGCGAAGTTAAAGAAACTTTAGCCGAAGGCGAAAAGCTTCCCAAACAATCCGTTTTAAGACAATTATTTGTTGTTATCGGAAAGAAATATGCCGCAAGAAACGGCGGGTATACAAGAATTATGCGTCTTGTTCCCCGCAGAGGCGATGCGGCGGAAATGGCGCTTATTCAATTGGTATAATAACCGGTGCGCTACAAAATAAATTTTGAGTATTTGGGGGCTGATTTTTTCGGTTCCCAAATGCAAAAAAACGAAATAACGGTTCAGAGTGAACTTACCTATGCACTTTGTACTTTGACAAAAAATATTAATACTAAGGTCATATTGGCGGGAAGAACGGACGCAAAAGTAAGCGCAAAAAACCAAGCTGCGCACTTTGACAGTTCTTTTGAAATTAAAGATAAAATAAAATTTTTAATTTCCTTAAATGCCCTTTTGCCCAAAAGTATCAGAGTTTTTGAAATTGAAAGTGTTGCTTCCTTTCATGCTCAAAAATCCGCAACTTACAGGCACTACCAATATAAAATAAATAATTCGCCTTATAAAAATTCCGTGTTTGATTTGAATGTTTATCATACAAGACAAAAATTAAACACGGAAAGAATGAATCAGGCAATTTCTTTTATAAAGGGCGAACATGACTTTAGCGCTTTTAAATCCGTTTCGGATAACCCTTCCAAAAATTGTATAATTTATTATGCAGGTGTGAAACGTGATTTAGAATACGTTCTTATTGATATTGTGGGAAACAGATTTCTCTATAATATGGTAAGAGCAATCGTAGGCACGCTTTTTTTAATTGAATCAAAGGACTTAACCCCCTTTTTTATGAAGGATGTTCTTGAATCAAAACAAAGAAAAAATGCAGGCGCAAACATTGACGCTATCGGGCTTACGTTAATAAAAACGGGATATGACAATCCTTTGGAATACATTAAAAACTTAAATGAAAGGCAAATATAATGAAAACTTACAGCGCAAAGCCGCTTGAAGTCGAAAGAAAATGGCACTTAATCGATGCCGATGGTCAGACATTGGGCAGATTAGCCGTTGTTGCAGCAAATCTTCTTCGCGGCAAAAATAAACCGCAATATACGCCTAACGTTGATACGGGCGATTTTGTAATTATCATCAATGCCGAAAAAATTAAAGTTACGGGAGCAAAAGAAACGGATAAAATGTATTATCATCACACGGGCTACCCGGGCGGATTAAGATCGGCTTCGTTTAAAGAATTGATGGAAAAAGACCCCAGAATGCCTATTGAAAAGGCAATTAAGGGTATGCTTCCCAAAAATACTTTAGGCGCTCAGCAATTTACGAAATTAAAAGTATACGTTGGCGATAAACACAACCACGAAGCACAAAAACCCGTTAAATATGAATTTAAAGGAGAAAACAAATAATGGCAGTTGAAAATAAAAATGAAATCGTAAAAACGGGCAGAAGAAAATGCTCAATTGCCGTTGCTAAAGTTGTATCCGGCAAAGGCAGAATTTTTGTTAACGGCAAAACTTTAAAAGGCTATTTCGGCAACCGTCCCAGCCTTGAAGTTTTAATATACAGACCCCTTGTTTTAACCGATAATCAGGATAAACTTGATGTAAGAGTTAAAACAACCGGCGGCGGCGTAAGCGCACAGGCTGATGCCATTAAGCATGCAATCTCAAGAGCGTTGCTTGCAATGAACGAAGAATATAAACCCGTATTAAAACAAGAGGGACTTCTTACAAGAGATGCAAGAATCAAAGAACGTAAAAAATACGGAAGAAAAAGAGCAAGAAAAAGATTTCAATTCTCAAAAAGATAATCTTTATATATATAAAAAAGACCTCTTTATTAAAGGGGTCTTTTTTTGTTTAAAAATTTTATTTATACGTTTTAAATTTATATGCAAATTCAAAACTTTTCTTTGAATTTTAATTCATACAATAAAATAAATTTTAATAAAAGCCCTTTTTTAATTAAGCCCGTCAGTGTTGATACAGTTTTATTTACGGGTAAAAAAAGAAATAAAAATAACGGGGGCTTATATCGTTTTGCCGATAAATTATACGATGCGGACGAAAGATATATAAATTCTTTGGATATATCAAATGAAAGAAGATATGTTTTATTAAAACTTCATTCCTTAAGAAATAATTATCATCAAAAAGCTTATCCCGATTTATATTTAAAATCTTTTGAAAATGAGGATTGTGTCAGCGAAGAAAGTATTCAAAACATAATAAAAAGAAATCTTTTGGATGGAGAAAAACAGCATTCTTTTATATATGCGCTTAAAGAATTTGCACAAATTGATGATGATAAGTGGGAAAAAATAAAAGCGTTTGCATTTCCTATGTATCAGGTTTTTTACGAAACATCCGCTCTTGATTTTATTGACGGATATAAAAAAGGAGAAATCGGATTTGACGAATTAATTTTAAATTATTCAAAGAATAAAATTTTAAGTCTTTTCGGGATAACGGGAGCAAAACAAAGAGCGGGCAATATGAAAAAATATGTTGAGCCTGCTATTGAAAAATTGCAAAAAGGCGATGTTCAATCAAGCAATCTGGGTATGATTTTGGATTTAATTCAAGACGGCGTTCTTTCAAATAAATTTTTATATTCAATTACTTTGGATACAAAACTCAATAAAGAAGCGGAAGATGACCTTGAAAGACTATATTTTGCTTATATAAACGGGTTAAATATTGAAGATGTTTTTGTTCCTTCTTTTGAATTTGAAAAAGAAGCTCTTGAACAAATTCCCGTCGGAGAAGTTTGTAATATTAAAGGGGAAAGTCATATAAGAATTAAAACAAGCGATAAGACATTAACCCACATTCAGCTTTCAAAAAATGCTTATATGAAACTTTTTCCTCCCGTTCAAAGATATTCTGCAATACAGCCGGATGAACTGGGGGATTGTTATTTGGTTGCCGTTTTTGATTCAATTTATTCAAACCCCAATACAAGGGACAGAATTTTAAGACTATTCAAAGAAAACGATGACGGCTCAATAAGCGTTAATTTTGACGGGTGGCAATATAAAAACGGTGTTATTAAAGAAAGAAACAAAGATGAAAAAACATATACATTTGATTTACTGCCCGATTACAATTCAATACTTGCCGAAACCCCGATGGCTCTAAGGCTTATTGAAAATGCTTATGATAATAATAAAGAAGACGGCGCTTATTTTGATATTATGAGAAGATACGGTGCTTTCAGAAAAGCTCTTAAACACTATCCCGATTCTCAAATAATTCCCGTTGAAGGCAGAGAATATTCAAAAGAAGAGGTCTTAGATTATATTTCAAAAATTGATATGTTAAAGAAGGTAAGCCCGAGAAAAAATTTAACCTCATATTTTGCCTCTCTTGCGCAGAAAGGAAAAATAATAGTAATTCCTTTTTCAAATAATGACGGCACAAGAGAAGAAAAGATTGATGAAATAATAGCAAAAATGAAAAAAAGACAATATGATGTTACCCGATATGATATAAAATATCTTGAATATTTGAAAAAAAGACCACTGAATTCCGGAGATAAAAATTCTTTCGGCTATATATTAAGCGATGAAATTATGCCCTGGAATGTTTATAATTTTTTATTGTCGGGTGAAGACGAAAATGCAAACAGCCGTTACAAAATATACAGAAACGGCGGGAATCCCAAAGAAATTTTTGAATTATTCAAATTAAGAGCGGAACAATATTCAACGGAAGAATTTATTAAACAATTAAATGATAAAGAAATGCGATTAAAATATCTAAACGGCAAATATTCATTTGCGGTGTCAACAAAAAAAGACGCAAAACAGGTAAGAAATACAAACCTTGTTCCTAACCACTGTTATTCACTTTGTTTATCGGATAATGACGGCGAAATTAAATTTTTGATAAAAAATCCCCATAATTCTTCCCAAAGTCTTGAATTAAACCCGGATGAGATTAAAGAAAATTTTGATTTTATAACATCTGCAAAAAAGGGCGGTTTTAGGTATTAAACATTAAAAACCCCTTCTTTATAAAGAAGGGGTTTTTAAAAACGTTCAAACGGTTAAAACTATTTGATTTCAACGGTAGCGCCTGCTTCTTCAAGTTTTTTCTTGAGTTCTTCGGCTTCTTCTTTTTTAACGTTTTCTTTAATCGGTTTGGGAGCGCCGTCTACTAAATCTTTAGCTTCTTTTAAGCCAAGACCGGTGATTTCTCTAACGATTTTTAATACCGGAATTTTGTTAGCGCCGGCTGAAGCCAAAACAACCGTTACTTCGGAAGGAGCGTCTGCAGCGGCAGCATCACCTGCAGCAGCAGCGGGAGCAGCAGCAACCGCAACGGGAGCAGCAGCTGACACACCGAATTTTTCTTCCATAGCTTTAACTAATTCGCTTGCTTCGATAAGCGTTAATTTTTCGATTGATTCTAAGATTGCTTCTACATTACTCATTTTTATTTCTCCTTTTAATTTTTTTTAAGTAAATCTACGCTTTTTGTTTGCTTACGGCATCAATTGCCCTTACCAATGCGGACATAACGCCGTTGATAGAGTATACAATGCCTGATGCAGGTGAATTGATGGAACCGAGAATTTTTGCATAAAGTTCTTCTTTTGAAGGAAGATTTGCAAGTTTCTTTGCTTCGTCTGCGGATAATAAGTTTCCGTCAAGAACGGCACCGGTTATTTCGCCTTTTTTGTTGTCTTTAATGTATTTTGAAACAATTTTTGCTGCCGCCACTTCGTCGCCGAATCCGAAAGCAATTGCTGACGGTCCTTTTAAAAGTGATTCAATGACTTCAAAATTTGTTCCTTTTGAGGCAATTTTGCACAATGTATTTTTTGTTACCGTGTAATCGCAATTTTCTTTTTGAAGGGCGCGTCTTAATTCGGTAATTTCTTCTACACTGTATCCGCGGTAATCAGTAACAACTGCAACTTTAGCATTTTCAAAACTTTTTTTGAATTTTTCGATTTTTTCGTTTTTAAAAGCCTTTGTTGTCATAATCGTAACCTCTCTGATTGGTATTGTTTACATAAAATAAATTTTGTATGCACAAAAACGGTAAACGCACGATTATGTCTGTTTTTTACCTGAGCAGGAAATTAAGACAAAATGCCACCTGCCGTCTTTGGCATAATCATAATTTATATAAAAGAAAACTTTTTGTCAATTCAAATTTATGTTTCGTTACATTAATGGAAAATGAGTACATTTTATGTTATTAATTAAATATATCACGACTTTTGATATATTTTAAAAAATGGAAAATACCAGAGAAAAAATTGAACACAATGTTAAGTTACGGCAGTATTTGGGGTTAATAAACAAGATTGCCAAAGTTGAATATAAGTCAATGGCAGCCCAGCATTTAATCGAGTTTGACGAGCTTGTAAATATAGGTATACAAACTATTGATGTTTTGTTTTTAAACCGTGATGATAACAAAGAAGAATACAATGAATCTTATTTGACAACGGCTGTTAAATGGGCAATCAGAAATGAATTAAGACGCCGTTACAGATGGCACGGAGTTAAAATGCAATCCGGAGATTCAGAGCCCGATAAAAACGAATTAAGAGAAGCGATTTATAAAACGATTTTATCGACGGATGAAATGCTTGATGCGGATAAACCCTTTGAAGTTAAAGATTCAAGAAAAAACCCTGAAGAAGCCTGCGAGTTTAATCAGATGTCCGTTCTTTTAAGAAAAGCGATAGCGGAGCTCCCGAAAAGAGAAAGAGAGCTTATCGAGGCAAAATTCTTTAAAGAAAAGAAATTAATGGAATTATCGGAAGAATTTTCAATTTCGGCTTCAAGAATTTCAAGGATTATAAAATCCGGGCTTGATAAAGTAAGGGATTATCTTGTACAAAATGATATTAATTAAAAACCCTTTTCAAGTTTGAAAAGGGTTTTTGTTTTTATAAATATTTTTGAATGTTTGATATAATTGCCGATTTTGGCATAAGCCCCACCATTGTTTCTTTTGCTTCACCGTCTTTAAAAATAAAGATACTCGGCAGGCTTGAAATCTGGTATTCGGTTGCGGTTTTTAAATTTTCATCGGTATTTATTTTAACCACTTTGATTTTATCTTTTAATTCATCCGCAATTTCATCCAAAACCGGACCCATTTTTCTGCAAGGTCCGCACCAGGGCGCCCAAAAATCAACAACGGTAAGTTTATCCGAATTTAAAACTTCTTTTTCAAATAATGCGTCTGTGATATCTGCTGCATTTGACATAATGCTTTCTCCTTATAATTTATATTTATGTATTATAATCATGACCGTTAAGAGTTGTCAAAATAAGAGAAATTAAAATTGGATATTAAAAGTATAGTTGAATGTTTAAAAAAAGATAATGCCTTAAATAATGTCAAAAGGACTGATTTTGTAAATTTTATGGAAGAAGTTAAAGATCCTTATATTGTTCTTATTTGCTGCATATTGTCGTTAAGAACAAACGATAAAACAACATATCCCGCTTCAATGAGAATGCTTAATTTAGGGAAAACCCCGGTTGAGATTTCAAAAATTGATATTAAAACTTTGGAAAATGCAATTTATCCCGTCGGGTTTTATAAAAATAAAGCCGAGCAGATTATTGAATTATCAAAAATTCTTGTTGAAAGATATAATTCAAAAGTACCGGATACAATTGAAGAGCTTATAAAATTTAAAGGTGTCGGAAGAAAAACCGCTAACCTTGTTTTAACAAAAGGATTTAATAAGCCCGCAATTTGTGTTGATGTTCATGTCCACAGAATTTGCAACCGTTTGGGATACGTTAAAACAAAAACCCCCGAAGAAACCGAATTTAAGCTTCGGGAGATTTTGCCCAAAGAATATTGGATTGATTTTAACACTCTGCTTGTTACCCACGGACAAAACGTCTGCAAGCCGCAAAGACCGAAGTGTGAAATTTGTTCAATAAATAAATATTGTAAAAAAATAATTTAATTATTCGATATATTCTTCATCAAGTTTTAAATTTCTGTCTATATGAATAATTTCACACCCTAAATTTTTTGTCTGTTCTATTTTATCTAACAGACATCTGAATTTTGATTCTTCTTCAACCTGTTCTTCAATGAACCACTGGAGAAAAACTTCCGTTGCATAGTCTTTTGTTTCTTTTGACATTTCATATAAATGTTTAATGTCATTGGTTATCGTTTTTTCATGTTCAAGTGCGCTTTTAATCGTGTCATAAGGGTTTATCCAGTTTGTATCGGGTGCTTTTATGTCGTTTAAGATAATTTCTTCATCTCTTGATAATAAATAGTTATAAATTTTTTTGGCGTGGTTTAATTCTTCTTTTATCTGGTTTTTTATAACTTTTGCAAACCCTTCCATATTAATTTCCAAAAAATAAATACTCATTGCAAAATAAAGATATGCCGAATATAATTCTTTATTTATTTGGAGAGATAAATTTTCCAAAAGATTTTTATCCATTTTCATTCTCCTTTTTGTTTGAATAAAGCCCGTGGATATTGCAATATTCCCTTGCAAAAAAATCATCATCATCAAGACATTTTATTATCATCTCGGGTTCTTCGTTTTCATATAAATATTTTCTTTTAACGTATCTTTTATCATTTGAAATTGCTTCTATAAATTGAATATAGTGTTCTTTTTCCATCGGATGGGGAATTGAACCTATTTTTATAATTTTTGTTGTTCCTAAAATCTCAATAACGGGTATGTGTTTTTCTTTTGCGCCGTCTTTTGTTCCGGGCTGCAATAATTCCATCTCTTCATTACAGCAAACAAGAACCCCTTCTCCTTCAAGCACAACTTCAACAAGATTTCCGCATATTTTACATCTGTACAGGTTTAATTTTTCTGTCATAATTCCTCCTTTATATTCTAAATTCTTATAAAGAAGGCATAAAAAAATCGGACAGTTTATTATGCCCGATTTTATTATTTTATATTTTTTTTATTCTTTATCTTCTTTTTGTTCTTCTTTATTTTCGTCTTTCGGCTCTTCTTTTTGTTCAAGTGTTTCAGACGATTCTTTTTTGGCGATTTTTATTTTATCTTCGCCTTCCATTGACATCACAAGAACATCTTTCGGTTTATAATTTCCCGTTAAAATTTCTTCCGCAAGAACATCCTCGATTTTTTTCTGGATTACCCTTCTTAAGGGTCTTGCGCCGTAGGCTTCAGAGTATCCCTCTTTTGCAAGATAATCTTTAACATCATCGCCGACTTCAATTGTCAACTCTCTTTCATCAAGACGTTTAAACAAGTCTTTAAGCATTAAATCGACAATTTGTCTGATTTCTTCTTTGGACAGGTGGCTGAATACGATGATTTCGTCTATTCTGTTTAAAAATTCGGGGCGGAAGGCTTTTTTCAATTCTTCCATAACCGTATCTTTCAGTTTTTCGTATTTATCTTTCTTGTCATCGTTTGAAACCGAGAAACCTAATTTTTGCGTTGTTGTTATCATTGAAGCGCCGACATTTGATGTCATAATAATTATCGTATTTTTGAAGCTGACAAGGCGTCCTTTGGAATCGGTCAAACGCCCGTCATCCAAAATTTGAAGCATTATATTAAATACATCGGGGTGTGCTTTTTCGATTTCGTCAAACAATACGACAGAATAAGGTTTTTTTCTGATGATTTCCGTCATATGCCCGCCGTCATCATATCCGACGTACCCCGGTGGCGAGCCTATTAATTTTGCGGTTGAATGTTTTTCCATAAATTCGGACATATCAACCCTTACGATATTGTCTTCAGAACCGAATACCGCTTCTGCAAGCGCTTTTGCAAGCTCGGTTTTACCGACACCCGTAGGTCCCGAGAAAATGAAACTTCCAATCGGACGGTTAGGAGCTTTAAGACCGACTCTTGCTCGTCTTATCGCTTTAGACAGGGCAACAACCGCCTCATTTTGACCGATTACTCTGTTATGAAGCGTTTCTTCAAGTTTTAATAATCTTTCTGATTCGCCTTCAGTAATTTTTGTAACGGGTACTCCCGTGATGGTTGAAATAACTTGAGCGACTTCTTCAATTCCGACAACGGGTTTGTTGTTTTCTTGTGAACTTCTCCATGAATCTTGCAGTTCTCTGATTTTGTCTTTAATTTGTACTTCAACATTTCTAAGATTTGAGGCTGTTTCAAATTCCTGGCTCCTTATAGCGTCTTCTTTTTGTTTAATTGTTGCTTTCAGTTCTTTTTCAAGCTCTTTGCCTTCGGGCGGCAGGCTTGAAACGTTTAATCTTACTCTTGATGCGGCTTCATCGATTATATCGATTGCTTTATCGGGCAAGAATCTTTCGGTTATATATTTGTTTGATAATTCGGTTGCGGCAATAATTGCTTCATCCGAAATTTTCAGCTTATGGTGTTCTTCGTATTTTGATTTTAATCCCATTAAAATTTCTATCGTTTCTTCAACGGAGGGCTGTTCAACAAGCACCATCTGAAAACGGCGTTCAAGCGCAGAGTCTTTTTCGATATGTTTTCTGTATTCATCCAGTGTTGTTGCGCCTATAACCTGAATTTCGCCGCGGCTCAATGCGGGTTTTAAAATGTTTGCCGCATCAATTGCACCTTCTGCAGCTCCGGCACCGATTAGAGTATGCATTTCATCAATGACAAGAATAATGTTTCCCGCTTGTCTGATTTCGTCCATAATTTTTTTAAGACGTTCTTCAAATTCACCTCTGTATTTTGTGCCCGCAACCAAAAGCCCCATATCCAGCTGGACGATTTTTTTGTTTTCCAGAATGTCGGGAACTTCACCGTTTACGATTTTCATCGCCAACCCTTGAGCTATTGCGGTTTTACCGACACCGGGTTCGCCGATTAATATCGGATTATTTTTGGTTCTTCTTGCTAAAATTTGGATAACTCTTTCGATTTCTTTTTCTCTTCCCACGACGGGATCAAGTCTTTGTTCCTGTGCGGCAAGTGTTAAATCCGTTCCGAATTCATCCAATGAAGGTGTTTTTGCTTTGGATTGAATGTTTCCCGCAGCTGCCGTTTGGGCCTGGGTTGTTCTTGTTTCTCCCAATAATTTTATGACGTTGGAACGGCATTTATTAAGGTCAACACCTAAATTTTCAAGAACTTTTGTTCCGATACCTTCGCCTTCCCTGATTAACCCCAAAAGAAGGTGTTCCGTTCCTATGTAATTATGCCCGAGCTGTCTTGCTTCATCCCAGGAAAGTTCAAGAACTTTTTTGGCGCGCGGCGTGAAAGGAATTTCAACGGCAACAAACCCCGAACCCCTTCCTATGATTTTTTCAACCTGTTCTCTGGCGTCTTTAATCGTAACACCCATTGATTTTAATGTTTTTGCTGCAACGCCCGTGCCTTCGCCAATAAGACCCAAAAGCACCTGTTCGGTGCCCACAAAATTATGCCCGAGGCGTCTTGCTTCTTCCTGAGCCAGCATAATAACTTTAATTGCTTTTTCGGTAAATCTTTCAAACATATTTTATATTTTTCCTTAAAAAAATAGGTTACTAATTCTATATACCGATTTTACCACAAACTCCAAAAAACTGAAACAACTAAAACTCTTTATACTGTTAAGATTTTATTAAATTTAATACTAAAAAAGCCTGCAAATTTGCAGGCTTTTAGAAATAAAATTTTAAACCGGTTAAACAGCTTTTGTAAAGTTTCCTTTTCTTATGCAGGATGTGCAGACTTTTGCTTTTTTAACGGTGCCGTTAGGAAGAACAACCTTAACGGATTGAAGGTTGGGCATTTGTCTGTATACATTGTGTTTATGTGAAAAAGAAAGCTTTGAAGCTTTTTTTGATGTTTTACCGCATATATCGCAAACTACTGACATTTTATTATATCCTTTCAAGTGATTATATTTTTTATTCCATATTTTAAGTTAAAACAAACAAATACCCTTGTCAAATAAATGTTAAAGTTTTTATTGCAAAATCCAAACATCGTATCCTTTAAGCTTATATTGTGCGGCAACCGATTTTGCCGTTGCAAAATTTTCATAAGAGCCGATTTGGATTGAATAATAGCTGTTTATTTTTTTAACAAAAGGTAAAACCCCTTCCGGTAAATCCGTTAACGTGCTTTGAACTTTTCTTGCATCAGAGAGGCTTTGGAATTTTCCGATTAAAACTTTTGAAGCAATTCCCTGCGCCTGAATTAAACTTATCGGCTTCGGTTTATTTATTTCATTAACGGGAAGTTTGGGCTTCATTGCTATTTTTTGGTCTGATATAGAATTTTGTGCACTTAAAGGTGTCGGCGCCGAAACTTTTTTATTTTGCCGCTCGGTATCTTTAACGAGATTTCCCTTTATTTTGTCGTTTAATTCAATTGTTTGTAAATTATTTTCTTCTTTTGACGTTATTTGTTTTATTTCTTCGTTATTTGATTTAATCATCTCAAATTCTTTTTTCGAGATAACTTCGCTGTGTTCTTTTGTTTTTGCGATAACTTCGCTTGTTGAAGGGCCTTTTTCTTCCTGCTGTATTAAAAACAGTCTTTTATCGATTGTATATTTTTCTCTTCTTTCAGCTTCCGGTTCTTCATCAAAATTTTCATAGTTATATACGGGTTTATCGGGAGTAACGGAAGGAGTGTTTTTGCCCAAACGGCCGTATTCGATATCTATTTTAGAGGTTTTTGAAGATATGACGTTAAAAACAAGTAAAAAACAAATAATAAAAGTGAAAACACAAATTGAAGCGATAATAATTTTATGTTTTTTATCAATGCCCGATTTCGGCTTTTTAAATTTATTTTTTTTGTATGTAAGATAATCAAACGGCTCCATGCCCATAAAAACCCCTCTTTTTAAAATTATACGCCTCTTACTTTTACTTTTGCAAATTCTATATCTTCTTCTTCCAAACAAAATCTTCTCATAACTTCTTCAATAAAATCATCCTCATTTATATTTTCCATATCGGCAATTGACGAAATTTCAATCGGGGCGCCCGATGAGATTAAATTAATTCCCGTATGTATAAGAGTTGAAGTTATTGATTTTGTTGCAATGGATACGCTTAATTTTTTGCCGTTATAAAAAAGGTCATCGCCCTTTCTTTGCGTTATATATCCCATATCAAAAAGAACTTCTTTAATTATTGAAATAAAAAGCCTTTGTCTGAATATCATTTCTTTTAAATTTGAATTAAAAACTTCAATGATAAAATTTGCCATTTTATCGCTTTTTATGGGTTCGTTATTTATAACATCCTCTATATCAACCATATGTGATAAATCAACATCGACGTTTCCTTTGAAACAGACGATTGAATCCCCCTTAAGGTTAAAATTTTTATATATCCAGTGCGGAGCAAGTTCAGCGCCTGTATATGTTATTTCTTTTTTAACAAATAATTTTTCCATACTTTAATAGTATTTAAAATATTAAATTTATCAAGCTTTTATCATTACTTTTTAAAATAGCGTTATACAGTCTTTTGCAGGATTCGCATTTTTTGCAGTGTTTTTTATTTTCATTATCCGAAGAATTATAACAGCTTTTAAGCAGTGAAAAATCAACTTTATTTTCTATTCCAAGATTTATGATTTCAAATTTTTCAAGATTTATAACGGGGGAAATTACCGAAGGGCGCTTTAATGTCGAATATTTAAAAAATTCGTTTGCAATATTATTAAATTCAACCGAATTGTCGCTGAAAGTTCCGGCTTCTTCTTTGTTTGCGCCGAAAATTATATAATCGATATTATATGCATCACAATACATTGCGGCTATATTTAAAAATAAACCGTTTCTGTTCGGCACCCATACCGCTTTCATTGAATTAACATCCAAATTTTTAAATTCAAGGGATTTATTTTCATTTGTGAGAGAATTATTTGTTGATTCTTTCAGAAAAGGAAGTTTTATTACTTTATGTTCAATCTTATATTTATCCGCAATTTTTTTTGCCGCATTAATTTCGTCTTCAGCCGCTTTTTGACCGTAATCAAAAGTAAGCGCCAAAGTTATATCAATTGTTTTAATTGCTTCGGATAAAGAAATATATGAATCAAGCCCCGAAGATAAAAGTATTATTCCTTTTTTATTGTTCTTCTTCTTCATATTCGGCATAAATTTCATCGGCTTCCCGTTTTGCCGTGTCGGATAAAGTTTCGTCTTTTAAAATTTCAATTAATGCTTCTTTTCCTTTAAGATTATACATTGCAACCACGGCATTTTTTATAACTTCTTCGTTTGTGTCTTTCAGTTTTTCTTTTATAAGGTCGTATGCATGTTCATATCCCGAATTCATAAGACATTCCATTGCATTGATTTTAACCTGCGGCGAATCATCATCAAGAGCGTTTTTAAAAGCGGAAATTATTCTTTCGGTGTTTGTAAAATTAATTTTTCCCAAAGCTTCAAGCACTCTTTCTTTTAAGAAAGTAAATTTATCGAGAAAATTTTTCTTTGCTTCCAGAATGCTTAAAAAAGGACCGATAGCTCTCATATCTCCTATCATACCCAATGCAACGGCCGCCGATTCTCTGACATAAACCGATTTTTCTTCTTCGTCTGATACAACGTTTATTAAAGATTCAACCGCATTTTTATCTCCGATTTTCCCTAAAGCTTCCGCCGCCTGAAGGCGCATTTTGTAATTTGCGCATTTGTCGTTAAGGCAATATAAAAGTACGGGAATGCATCTTTTGTCTTTGAAATTCGAAATTGCTTTTATACAGAGAGTTTTTGCATAGATGATTTCATTTATATCCGTTGTATCATCAAAAGATTTTGTCATTAAAAAGTCGATTAAATCATCTATATTTTTTTCATCTCTTAAATCATTGATTTCTTTTATTGTTATTCTGATTAGTTTTATATCTTTTGTATTAGCTAAAAAGTAGCCAAGAAGGCTACTTAATTCAAATTTATTATAGCGTGCGGAAATTCCGGTGAAGAATTTAAAGGGGTCTTCTTCCGCCTTTTTTAATTCATTTTCAAATTTAACGATTTCTTCTACCGACAATGTTTTCTTTTCCATCCTGAAGCCTGAAAATAAATTATATAATCAACTTACAATAAAAACGGTATAAAATCCATCTTATAAAAGTATTTTCTTTAAAATTCTTAAAAAATAATAAGTCTTATTTGAAACTATGGTTAAATTTTGTAAAAATTAGAAGTTTTTTTGATTAAAAATGTACAAAAACCACTTTATTGGTGTTAAAACTTATAAGGGCATGTTTTTTGAATTAGTACCCTTGGTTAAATTTTGAGGCAGGGAAATTTTGAATACAACCGAAAGCAATTATACCGGAGTAGTTGAAGAAATAAAAAACCGTCTTGATATAGTTGATGTGATATCAAAATATGTTGTCCTTAAAAAAAGCGGAAGAAATTTTATGGGTTTGTGCCCTTTTCATAACGAAAAAACCCCTTCTTTTACCGTTACCCCCTCAAGACAGATTTTTAAATGTTTCGGATGCAATGAAGGCGGAGATGTTATTTCATTTTTAATGAAAATAAATAACCAGTCTTTTATTGAAGTTATAAAAGAACAGGCGCAGAATTTGGGTATTGAATTGCCTGACACATACGGGCAAAATTCCAAAAATTCAAAAGAAGAAACTTCAAAATTAAAAGAAGCCGTTTATGAGGCTATGAAATTTTACCATAATAATCTTTTGGACAATGAAAAAGCGCTTGAATATTTAAATAAAAGAGGCGTCGGAGAAGTTGCGGCGGGAAAATTTTTCCTCGGGCTTTCCCTAAATTCAAATTTTGAACTTAAAAACCATTTGAGAAATAAAGGCTTTACAAACGACGAACTTTATAAAGCGGGGCTTTTATACGAGAAAAACGGCGAATATATCGACAGATTTAAAAACAGAATAATGATTCCGATATTTGATGTTAATTCAAATCCGGTTGCATTCGGCGCAAGAGCAATAACGGAAGGGCAGAACCCCAAATATTTAAACTCGCCCGAAAGCGTTATATATAACAAAAGCTCGGTATTATTCGGCTTAAGCAACGCAAAAGAAGCAATAAGAGAAGAAGATTCCGTTATTATTATGGAAGGATATTTTGATGTAATATCGGCGCAGATTGCGGGCGTAAAAAACGTTGTTGCTTCATGCGGAACGGCTTTAACTCCGCAGCATATTAAACTTTTATCCAGATATACGATGTCAAGAAAAATTTATCTTGCGTTTGATGCGGACGGTGCCGGAAGAAAAGCAACAAAATCCGGCGCAGATGTTATAAAAGAAATTTTTAAAGGGCTTGGCGACATTAAACAGTGCGATATGTCGTATGCAAATATTGATGAACAAAATGTATGCGAGATAAGAGTTGTGGAACAGCTTGGCGGAAAAGACCCGGATGAATATATAAGAGAGTTTGGCGCACAGTCATATAAAGAACAAATTAAAAAAGCGCCCCTGTTGTTGGATTATGAACTTAATCAATTAACCAAAAAATATTCAAAAGACACGACCCCGCAGGAAAAAAGCGTTCTTGTACAACAAATAACCGATATTTTAAAAGAAATTAAAAATCCCGTTATTTTAGCCGATTATATTAGAACAACCGCATATAAGATTGATGTGGATGAGATGATATTGAAAAAACAGGTTGCATATCTGCAAAATTACGATACTTCTTTTAATCAGTCAAATGTTATTCCTTTTGTAAAAAGAAACAAACATAAAGAAGACATTAAAAAAAGATATGAATCGATTGAATCGCGCCTTATAGAGCTTGGGCTTCAAGCCGAAGGGCATGAAAAAGTTTCCTCTTTTTTGGAATTAACGAAAGATTATGAACCCGAGAATGAAACCAACGCTTTAATAATTAAAGAATTGAGAGAAATTTTATCGGCAGAGCATAATTTTTCCGATGTGGCAAAAAAACTTTTTTTGAAGTTTTATAATGACAACGAAATACAGAAGCGAATTTCAGATATGGTTTTTGCTTCACAGGAATTTGAGAACATAACTTCCGAAGATTTCGCCTGCTCATTAGTTGAGGTTTTTAGACGACTGAAAGAATTAAACAGAAAAATAAAAATCGAAGAACTCAAAAACAGATATAATCAGCCTGACATATCCGAAGAGGAAAAAATTAAAGTTTCGAGAGAAATTATTGAGCAGGTAAAACAATATTAAGAATGGAGAAATTTTTGTAAATGACAAGAAAAAGAAACCAGGACTCTCCGATTGGAGTAATTGATAAAGCAACTGATGCATTGGATGATACCTTCTTTGAATCAAACGCCCTTGAAACGGATAATATTTCAAATATTATAAGAAATCACGGCGTCATGGGAATGGATTCGCCAATTAGTGCTTCCTTGTACGATAAAACGGAAGAAGATGACGAACAGGAAGACGATCTTCAGGCACCCAAAGGTATATCGATTGATGATCCTGTCAGGATGTATTTAAGAGAAATCGGCAGAATTAAACTTTTAACCGCCGATGAAGAAATCGACCTTGCAAGAAAAATTGTTGCGGGCGGAAATCAAGGCGCAATTGCAAAAAGAAAACTTGTTCAGGCAAACCTTCGCCTTGTTGTTTCAATTGCAAAAAAATATGTAGGAAGAGGCATGCTCTTTTTGGATTTAATTCAGGAAGGAAATTTAGGCTTAATAAGAGCGGCCGAAAAATTTGACCATGAAAGAGGCTATAAATTTTCAACTTACGCTACCTGGTGGATAAGACAGGCGATTACAAGAGCGATTGCGGATCAGGCAAGAACAATAAGAATCCCCGTTCATATGGTTGAAACAATAAATAAACTGAAAAAAGTTACAAGGAAACTTGCCCAGGAACTTGCAAGAAAACCGACCGAAGAAGAATTGTCGGCAGAAATGGGAATTTCAATAAATAAATTAAGAGAAATTATAAAAGTGGCTCAAGAACCCCTGTCGCTTGAAACTCCTATCGGTAAAGAAGAAGATTCAAGGCTGGGCGATTTTATTGAAGATAAAGATGCCGATGCTCCAGTTAAAACTGTTGCCCATGAGCTTTTAAGGGAAGATTTGGCCGAAGTTTTATCAAGCTTATCCCCGAGAGAAAGAGATGTTCTCCGTTTAAGATTCGGTATGGATGACGGCAGACAAAGAACACTCGAAGAAGTCGGGCAATTGTTCGGCGTTACGAGAGAACGTATCAGACAAATTGAAGCAAAAGCTTTAAGAAAATTAAGACACCCCAACAGATCAAAACGATTAAAAGAATATATTGAAGTATAAATAAAAGGGGTTTTAAAAAGCCCCTTTTAAATATTAAAAAGACCGCTTAATTTAAGCGGTCTTTTGATTTTGAAATTTTTAATTACATTGAATATGTATAAAATTCGCTTTTGGCTTCTTTTTTGATAACATCTTTGTAAGCAATTGTTCCTACAAGTTCTCTTACCGTTTGAGCCATTGCAATTTGTGTTCTTAATTTATTGACGGCCGAACCGACACCCACTGCTGAAGCGCCTGCGGCAAATGCCAAAGGAGCCGTTTGCGGAGTGATACCGGAAGCTGTCATAATCGGAGTTGAAACATGTTTTGCAATTTCCATTGTGTTTGCAATTGTTGCTTGTGCAACCGAGATTAAATCTCTTGCGGATGATTCTTTTGATGCTCTCATGGGTTTAATGCCTTCCGTTTGGATAAGGTCAACACCCAATAATTCAAGCTTTTTGGCAAGTTTAATCTGTTCTTCTATTGAAATGCACCCCGGGATTGTAACACAGGTGAAAATATTATCTTTTTCGGTCAGGCTCATTGTTTCAAGCGCGATGTCATAAATTTCATCGGCGCCGAAATTTATGCCTTCAGCGTACAATGCGTCAAAGTTGCCGACTTCAAGAGCGTCAGCACCCCATTTAACGGCTTTTTTAAGACTGAAGGGCTGAGTTGAAGAAACAAACACGGGTAATTTAGTATTTTCTTTTGCGGTTTTAATTACTTCTTCGCTGCAGGCAACGTCAACTGCGCTTGCCAAGCCGATTTGGGCAGCTCTGCAAACATTTGCGACAGAAGTTAAATCAAAATTATTTATACCTGAAATAATTTTAACCGCTCTTTTTTCTCTTAAATGTCTTTTAAAAACTTCTAAACTTCTCATTTTTCTTCCTTTCATAAAAGCTATGTGAATTATATCACATATAACCTATGGGAGCAATGAAATCCGTAATCTTTGATGATTTAATTCCATTCGTTCACGCTTTATGGAGCTTCACACAACATGATAAAAACAAAATTTTTACAAATATTGCCTGTTTTCATGCTTTTTGTAACATTTTTTTCACATAATCTTTCTATTGAGGCTTTTGCTTTTGAAGATGATAACACTTATTCAATTGTTTATGAAAAAATTTCTCCCTGTATTGTATCAATTGAAGCTAATCTTCAACAGGGAATTTCATCGGGTACGGGTTGTGTTATAACGCCTGACGGCGTTATATTGACAAGTTTGCATGTTGTAAATAAAGCAAGAAATATCGAAGTTACGACGCAATCGGGAAAAATTTATAAAGGAAGAGTTATTGCAATTTTAAGGGATAAGAACGATTTGGCGCTTGTAAAAATTGACAATAAAGAACCGCTTCAAACGGTTAAATTCGGAAATTCGGAAAATATCAGAGTGGGGCAGAGAGTTCTTGCAATCGGAAACCCTTTTGGTTTTAGGGGCACTCTTACAACAGGTATAATCTCAAGAATTGATTATGAGCGGAAAAAAATTCAAACGGACGCCGCTATTAACCCCGGGTGCTCCGGAGGTCCTTTAATTAATTTGGACGGCGAAGTTATTGGAATAAACCAATCAATTTATAATCCCGACAACAACCGCTCAAATATAGGCATAGGTTTTGCTGTTCCTTCAAATTATGCAAAGGATTTTATTTTAACGGTTAACGATAAAAACGGATTCAATAACCGATAAGAGATATAAACGATGAAATGCACCCGGTCAGAATAATTAAAATCTGCAAATACGTATAAAATTTTAATTTTTTATAATTTGAAAAATACCCGAGTATAAAAGGAAAGAGAATAAAAGAGATATAGGGTATATAATTTAATTCTTTTAAATAAATCGCATTAAGCCCGAGAACAATTGACGAAAACAAATACAGAGTCATTAAAAAAGCAAGAAAAACGGAATACAGATTTTTTAATTTTAATTTTGTATTTTTGTTAAATATAAAAATACATCCGATTAAAAATGACATTAAAAATATAAAACTTATTATAAAAAATATGCAAAGAGAAATTTTCATTTTAATACAACCTCTTTATTAAAGCCGAATATAGCGCCGTAAGATTTTTTGTTTTCAAGATTGAATAAAAATTCAAGAGTTTTATTTTCTATATAATTTTTTTCATTTGTGCTTGATAAAAAAAGATTATTCTCGTTTAAAATTATTTTTTCTTTTGTTTTGGAGGATATTTTTTTATATATAAAATCAATATCGTTTGTCTGCCTGCCGGCAAAGAACAGACAGGGTGAAGTTATATTAACGATATTTTTATATAAAAGATTTTTTAATTTTGAAATTTCATTCAGATAATTAATCGGATAATATTTATTTTCGCTTATTTTTAAATATGAATAATGTTTCAAAATTGAATTTTTGGCGATCATATCAAGCAGCTTATTTTTTGAATAATTAAAATTTATATAAGGAAAAAAACAAATAATTCCCGATACCGCTTTTAGCATTGCACTTAAATATAAACAAGGATATATACCCGAATAAAATCCGAGGATATAAAAATTTGTATAATATCCTCTTAAACATCTGTATTTTTCCATTGCAAAATTTATCCAATCTTTATAAGAATAAAAACTTTTATCACATTCGGGGCAAAAAACATCAAAGCCTTTTGAATAAAGAAATTTTGCATATCGATTCAATTCAAAATTCAAACCGTTCTTTTCTTTTAAAATTAAAACCGCACTTTTTATAAAATCGGGGTGGGTTAATTCCAAATTAAGAATTTCTTTCTTTTTTTCCGACATCATTTTTTGCATTTGAATTCTCCTTAAAAAGCGTTTCTATGATGTCTTGAAAAGTTTTATAGGGGATGTGGGGGATATTTTCTTTTTTGCAAAAAGTTTCAAGACTTTTTTTAGCAAACAATAAGCTTGATTTTTTTGCAATACATCTGTCGGACAATCCGTCGCCTATATAGGTGTAGTCGGCCGAATAATTGCTTGCCGCATGGCACTTGCAATTTCCCGAACCTATAAGGCATTCTTTTTTTAAATTCGGATATTCGGTTTCAAAAGTTAAAAAGCCTTCGTTTTCTTTTATTATCAGTTTATTTGAATAAAATTTAATTTCTTCAAGATTATATTTTTCAAGCGCGCTTTTAATAAAAACATCAAACCCGTCGCTTAAGATTATAAGTTTTTTATTATATTTTTTTAAAATGTTATAAAATTCAATAAACCCTTCATCGATTTCAATTGAAGATAAAAAATCGTCAAATTCCGATTTTTTTATTTTATCAATTAATTTGAATTGAATTTCAATGCATTCTTTTGTTGTAATTTTTCCTTCCATCCAGAGCTTTTCTGCTTTTTTCGTATCTCCTTTTGCAAAAGTTTCGATAAACTTGTGGATTACGTCAAATTTTGAAATCGTTCCGTCAAAATCGGAGAAAAAATAATCCGTTAAATACATTATTCATACCTCAGGGCTTCAATCGGGTTTAAAAGAGAAGCTTTATATGCGGGATAAAATCCGAATATAACGCCCACAAGCGCCGAGAAACCCAAAGAAAGAATTATTGAAAATGCGGAAATTTCGGTTGTTAAATCGGAAAATGCCGTAACGATTTTTGCCGTGATAACGCCCGCAACAACGCCAATCATTCCGCCTATTATTGCAAGCATAAGCGCTTCAATTAAAAATTGTTTTCTTATATCTGACGCTCTTGCTCCGATTGCCATTCTTATTCCTATCTCTCTTGTGCGCTCCGTTACCGATACAAGCATAATATTCATAATTCCTATGCCGCCGACAAGAAGAGAAACGGAAGCGATTGACCCTAAAAGAATTGAAAAGGTTTTTACGGTTGATTTTAATCTTTCCTGAAATTCGGCAGAATTTCTTATTTCAAAATCTTTTTCCTGATTGACGCCTATATTATGTCTTATGGTTAAAATTTCATCAATATCTTCTTCCGTATATGTCATAACTTCGGGGTTTTGGGCTTTTACCACTATCATATTGACCGTGCCCGGGAAATATACGCCGAAAACCTTTTTTTGAGCGGTTGTAATCGGGATAAAAATTAAATCATCATTATCAAAGGGGCCGGTTGAGCCCTTTGTTTTTAATAATCCCGCTATTCTGAAAGGAACGCCGTCCACTCTTATTGTTTTTCCGACGGGGTTCATATCGCCGAAAAGTTCAGTTGCAACGGTTGAACCTATAATTGCAACTTTTGCCGAATTTTGAATGTCTTCTTTGGTAAAGTTTCTGCCCGTTAAAATTTCATAGCTTTTAATTGAAAGATAAGAAGCGGTTGTTCCGTATACCGTTGTCTGCCAGTTCTGGTTTCCGTATACCACCTGTTTGCTTCCGTTTGAAACGGGAGCTACGGATTCTACGCCTCTTACGTATCTTCTTATTGCTCTTGCGTCTTTCAGGGTTAAACTCGGTCTTGTTCCCATTCCCACTCTTACGCCCGCCTGATTTGCCGCAGCGGAGCGGATGGTTAAAAGGTTAGAGCCCATAGCTTCCATATCCTTCGTTACTTTTGTGCTTGCTCCCGTTCCTATTGCAAGCATAACAATAACGGCGCCGACACCTATAATAATACCGAGGCTCGTTAAGGATGAGCGCATTTTATTTGTCTTAAGCGATAAAATTGCCATTTTAAAAGTTGATTTAAAATCTATCATTTTTTATTTGCCTCATCCGATACAATTTTACCGTCCCTGAATCTTACAGTTCGTTTGCAAAATTCGGCAATGTCATCTTCGTGAGTAACGATAACGATTGTCTTTTTATATTTTTCGTTTAATTCGACAAAAAAATTCATAACATCAACGCTTGTTTTGGTGTCAAGGTTACCGGTTGGCTCGTCTGCCAAAATAACCGGCGCATCGTTTACTATTGCTCTTGCAATTGCAACTCTTTGCTGTTGTCCGCCCGACATTTGACTCGGGAAATGATGTATTCTTTTTTCAAGCCCGACAATTTTAAGCGCCTGAAGAGCTTTTTTTCTTCTTGTTATTTCGTCTATTCCTTTATAAATCATCGGAAGTTCAACGTTTTCAACCGCAGATGTTTTTGCAATCAAGTTAAATCCCTGAAAAACAAACCCCAGTTTTAAATTTCTTATTTCGGCAAGTTCATCCGAACTTAAACTCTTAACGTTAACACCGTCCAAATAATATTCGCCTTTTGTCGGTCTGTCCAGACATCCTATCATATTCATAAAAGTTGATTTACCCGACCCCGACGGTCCCATAATTGCGACCATCTCGCCGTAATTTACCGTTAAGGATACGTCATTCAGCGCATTAAATTCCGTATCGCCCGTTTTATATGTTTTTATTAAATTTTCAACCTTTATTACTGACATTTTTATAAAAACCTCGGCGGCCTCATTCCTTTAGCTGTGGATGTTTCCATTCCTTTTCTTCCGATTATTACCATATCTCCTTCTTTTAATTCGTTTGATATAATCTCGGTTTTGGAATCGTCATATACACCTGTTTGAATGTCTACTCTTGTCGGTTTATTGTTTTTTAATACCCAAATTCCCTGTGTATCATATTTAACATCTTTCCCCAACGGTGTAAATTTAAGCGCAGGGTTAATTGCGGTTAAGATATTTTCTTTTTTACCGACAACAATGGAAACGTTTGCCGTCATTCCGGGTTTTAATTTTAAGTCTTCGTTTTTAACCGATATTACAACGGTATACGTTACAACGTTTGATGTGTTTGTTGAAGACAATCTTACCTGATCGACGTGTCCTTTGAAGGTTTCATTCGGGTACCCGTCAAGAGTGTAGTCGGCTTCCTGTCCCACGGAAACATTTCCTATGTCTGCTTCAGATACGTTTGCTTCTATTTGCATTTCGGTTAAGTCTTCCGCAACCGAGAATAATTCAGGCGTTTGGAAGCTTGATGCAACGGTTTCACCGACTTCAACGTTTTTTGAAATTATAACCCCGTCAACGGGAGAAATTATTTTTGTGTAGCCAAGGTTTGATTCTGCGGTTCTAAGGGATGCTTCACTTTGTTTTATCTGTGCTTTTTGGGCTTGAATGTTTGCAACATCCGCAAGATAAGTTGCTTCCAGCTGGTCAACTTCCGCTTTTGAGACATAGCCTTTTTTCAAGAGGTTTTTATATCTTTCATACATTAATTTATCGTAATTTGTTGTTGCTTCAAGCCTTCTTAACTGTGCTTTTGAATTTTCAATGCTTGCTCTTTGCTGGTCTACGCTTGCCTGAAATAATGAAGTATCGATTTCTGCCAGAAGCTGTCCTTTTGTAACGGGTGAATTAAAATCAACATAAACGCCCGTTATTTTTCCGGATACCTGTGCACCGACCGTTGCCGTTTGAACGGGGTTTATCGTTCCCGAGGCTTCGATTATTTTTATTATTGTCGCTTTTTTTAAGGGAGCGGTAACATATTCATCTTTTGAGCCGATTAATTTTTTTGCCGTTAAAAACAATAATGCGGCTATTATAAGAGATATAATTATTAATATTATTTTTTTCTTCATTTGACCCCCATTACAAATTCAAGGTTTGCGCGTGCAAGGTTATATTGATAAACCGTATTTATATATTCCTGCTGTGCATTAAGATATGCGCTTCTTGCGTCTTGTAGTTCTATATAATTTCCGATACCTTCAAGATATCTCCCGTTTGCAAGTTCAAAATTTTCTTTTGCCTGATTAATTCTGTTAAAAACAAGAGGAATCTGGTTTTCCAAAATTTTTGTTTCACATAATGCCTGCTGAATATCATAATATATATTTTGATAAATTAATCTTATATCTTCGTTTGCACTGTCTAATTGCGCATTTGCGGCATCTATTTGATATTTAATGCTTAAGGGGTTTATCATCGGAAATGACAAATCGGCGCCGTATGAGAAAGAATTTGTGTTTGTGCCGTCATTTCTTCTGTATGTATAGCCGCCGTTTGCGCTTATTTCGGGGTACCATTGTCTTTTTGTATATTTAAGCATTTCCTGCATTGCACCTTTTGTTGCGATGTATGTTTTTAAGTCGGGGCGGTTTTCTTTTGCAATGTCTAAAACTTCATCGAAAGTTTTATCAAATATATTTAATTTATGGTCTTTTACGATTTCATTTTCTCTTATTATTCCTTCAAGAGTAATTTCTTTTTCTTCGTTTTCCTGAAGTTTTTCATGGTTATGTGCCGTTGTATGGCTGTGGATATGCGTAACGGGGGTCATTTCATCGGTATTAAATTGTTCAATCGGAACAATCGAATAATCGGGGTTATTTGTTATATATAACGATTGGTTTAATTGAACCATGGCATCACAGTATCTGTCTTGTGCACTTAACATATCTATTTTTGCATTTGAGAGATTAACATCCGCATTTACAAAATCTATTCTTGATCTTATTCCTTCGTCATAATAAGACTTTATCATATCGTATTGTCTTTCGTTTATTTCAACGTTTTGAACCTGAATATCTTTGTTTGCTTTTGCGGCAAGAACGTTAAAATAAGCTTCTTTAACGGCAAGAATTGTTTCTAAAGTTACCTGTTCCAATTCGTATTCGCTTGCAAGAGTGTTAAATTTTTGAATGCCTATATTTGCGTTTGTTTTTCCGAAATCGTATATAAGCTGGCTTATCATTGCATCCGCCATAAAGTAGTTGTTGTCCGAATTTCTGTGCCCTATTCTTGAATGCGAGCCGCTAAAACCCGTGCCCGCCGAAATTGAAGGCACCCAGGCGGATTTGGATTGCCCGAGATTTGCTTTTGAATATCTTATGTTTGCTTTTGCTTTGCTTATGTAAGGAGAATTTCTGAGCGCAATTTCAATGCACTTATCCAAATTTAAAACATCTCCTTCGTTTATTTCCTGAATTGCAAATGAAGGAAGTATTGTTGCGGCAATTAAAGCAATTGTTGTTAAAAATCTATGCATGGCAACAAATATTTTAGCATTTTTGTTAAGGTAAATGTAATTTAAAAATATAAAATACAACGTTTGTAGCAGGAATTTTGACAATCTGTTTGTTTGTTTTACGATAAATAATATGGGCGCAAACAGAACTTTTACGGAAACAAAAACACATGAAATCACGGTCGACGTCGTGATTTTAACCATTATTAAAAATAAACTTAAAGTGCTTTTGTTAAAAAGAATTAATGAACCCTTCAGAGGCCGCTGGTCAATCCCGGGCGGGTTTATCAGATTGTCTGAAAACCTTGATGACGCCGCACTCCGTGTTTTAAAGGAAAAAACAAACGTTCAAAATATTTATCTTGAACAATTGTATACATTCGGCGATCCTTTAAGATACCCTAATACAAGGGTTATAACCTGTGCTTATTTTGCTTTGTTAAGGGCTGAAGATTTGGATGTTAAAATAACCGATGAATCGCAGGCGTCCGAAATCGGATGGTACAGCGTTGAAAAATTGCCGCCTCTTGCGTTTGACCATAAAGAAATTATTGAATATTCCCTTAAAAGAACAAGAGAAAGACTTGAATTGTGCCCGATAGCATTTCAATTGCTGCCCAAAAAATTTACTTTAACCGAGCTTCAAAAATCTTATGAATTGATTTTGAAAAAAGATTTGGATAAAAGAAATTTCAGAAAGAAGATGCTTGCTTCAAACATATTAATTGAGCTGAACGAATTTTCAAAAGCGGGTTCAAAACGCCCCGCCGCGCTTTATTCTTTTGATTCTATTACGCTTGATTCCAAAAGAGGACATTTTTTCAGTTAAAAAATTATTCTCCCCAGACGGTTACCGTTAGTCTTCTCCAAAAAATAAATACGGATTTTTCATTTACGTCTATGTGGGTTATTTTTGTAATACCCGCTTCTTTTGCCGCTTTATTTATACTTGCATCGCCCGTTTCAAACAGAAAAAGAATGTTCGTTGTTTTTGATGTTCCTTTTTTAAGTGTTGAAAAATCGGTTATTTCGTTTCCGGTTGCCGTTACGGGGTATGTCGCATTTGTATAAAAAAGACCTATTGCACGGGCGGGAATCTGTATTAAAGAAAATATTATAAGTATTGACAGTAAAGTGAATGTTTTTTTCATTTTATTCTCCGTAAACTATTGTTAAATGTCTTGTAACTCTCACCGGGATAAAAAACGGAACATATACTTTTGTTGTTCTTTTGTCTATGTAATGTATTTTTGTTATATTGCCGTTTTTTGCCGCTTTGTATATGCTGCCGTCCCCCGTTTCTATGAGTCCCAGAAAATTATCCGTGTATGAAACTCCTTTTTTCAGTTTTTTTGTTTTTTTATGATAAGTTTGTTTTATTTGATTATCGGGGTTGTCCGTGTCAAAGAAACCGGTCTTATAGTCAGGATTTATTAATTTATCCGAATTTTCCGTCTTTATTTTATCCGATATATTTTCAATTTTTTTATTTTCCGTTTTTGTTGCATCAAGGGGAAAGGAAACTCTTGTATAAAAAATTCCGCCGTCTGAATATTTATATCCGCCAAGCGCATAAGCGGGCGTATGTAAAAGAAGGATAATAAAAAACAGTGATAATATTTTTATAAAATTGTACATATTTAATGCCATATTAATTTCATTTTATAAATTATGAGCCGAAAGGCAAAAATGTAACAAAAAAACTAATTTAACAAATCGGGGCGTCTCAGTTTTGTTCTTATAAGCCTTTGTTCTTTTTTAAACCGTTCTATTTTTTCATGGTCCCCGCTTAATAAAACTTCAGGCACTTTCATCCCTCTGTATTCTCTGGGTTTTGTATATTGAGGATGTTCAAGCATTCCCATAAGAGCGTCGGAGAAGCTGTCGTTCAGTGATGATTCTTTTTTGTTTAATACTCCTTCTATTTGTCTTGAAACGCTGTCTATTATGCATAATGCGCCAAGCTCTCCCCCCGTTAAGATAAAATCGCCCAGAGAAATTTCTCTTGGTTTTAACCCCAGCCTTATTCTTTCGTCAAACCCTTCATATCGCCCGCAAAGTAAAATTAACTGCTTTTTTTGGGATAATTCAACGCTTATTTTCTGGTTAAATTTTTCGCCCTGCGGGGTCAGCATTATAAATTCAAAATCGTCCGTTTTTTCAATTGCTTCATAAGCTTCAAAAACGGGCGGAGCCATTAAAACCATTCCCGATGTTCCGCCGTAGGGCGTGTCGTCTACTTTATTGTGCTTATCGTGGGTATAGTTTCTGAAATTAATCGTATTAACTTCAATTATTCCTTTTTCTATTGCACGTTTCATAATGGAATAAGAACAATAATTTTTTATAATGTCTTCAAATAATGTTAAAACATCAAATCTCATAAAAGACCTTCAATCGGTTTGATTATTATTTTTCCGGTTTTTATATCAACAACGGGTACAATTTCTTTAACAAAAGGAACCATTATAATTTCTTTTTTATCGTCTTCGGGCTTTATACACAGAATATCGTTTGCCAAAGTTTCTTTAATTTCGACAACTTCGCCGATATAATCTTCATTATTGTCAAAAACTTTCATACCGATTAAATCTTCAATTAAAAATTCGTTTTTATCAAGCCGTTTTTCGATTTCTTCTTTTAAAAGGTATATGTTTTTGCCTTTAAATTCAAGAAGTTCGTTTATGGAATTTATTTCTTTAAATTTTATTATTGCAAAATTTTTATGAAACCTTATTGATGAAACTTCAAGCTTTATTTTTTCGTTTTGTTTATTTATATAGCAAAATTTAAGCGAAGATATGACGCTTTTGTTTGAATAGCCCACTTTTGCCTCGCCTTTAATGCCGTGAAAGTTTATAATTTTTCCTATTGATAAAAAATCACTCTGCATAAGAAAAATTATACATCAAAATTATTTATATCTTCTTTTAGAGTTTTTTCTTCAATGTAACCGTTATATATAAGCCAGTATATGCAGTCTGTCTGATTGCAGCCGTTACAGTTAAAATCGGCGGAGTGGTATTTATTTTCTTTTTCTTTTTTTGTCGGTTTGCAATTATTATCCATAGTTTTTAAAAAAAGGCAGAGTTAAAACAATATCCGTGAAATTCACGGGCGCAGGGCCCGTTTAAAATAAAGTAAGAATTCCTTTCTTAACTAATGCTTGATATACCGTCTTAACCCTGCTAATATGAAAACAGTGCGTAAGTACTTTCTTATAGTATACGTTAGTTGAAATATAGTCAACATGTTAGTTAAAAAAAAACTAATAATTGTTACAATATTTCATACTGCGCCAAATAGGTTTTTTTAAATGGCTCTCAAGCGAAAAGTACGTCAAATAGGTAACAGTCTGGCATTGCCCGTGCCCAATGAGGTGTTTGAATTTTTGGGCTTTAATTCCAAAGATATAAAATATAAACTAATCCAGGAAATCTCGGGGCAGGTTTTTATTTTGATTTTAAAAAAAGATGTTATTTCTCTTGATGAGAAAAAATTTCAAAAATTGGGACGAACCCCCGCAATTATTATCCCGAAGCCTCTTTGTATTTTATGGAATATAGGTTTGGAGGAAGATAAGAACAGGGAACTGTGTATTGAATTTGATGATTCTCCCCTGAAATGGAGATTATATCCCGTTTAATCTTTTCAATTGATTGTAGGATTTAAGAATTTTAAAAATGCATTAAAATTGTGTGGTCAGCAATTTATAAGGTGTTTTTATTATGGCAATCGACTCAGAAATTTTAGCGGGTTTTTACTGGTATTGTGCAATTATCGGAACGATAATTTTTGTTATTAAAACTGCTCTTCCCATTAATTCGGGAACCGAAATCAGTGCGGATTTTACTTCAATAACGGATACCGATTCATCTTTCGGATTATTTACGATTGAAGGTATCAGTGCATTTTTTATGTGTTCGGGGTGGATGGGCTGGCTTTCTTATGACCATTTAAAATACGGACTTGAATTAAGTGCCGCAATTGCCGTTATTTCAGGTATTTTGGGTATGGTGTTTTTTACCTGGCTTATTTCAATATTTAAAAAGCTTGAACATAACCCGAAACCCAATTTGGCGGAATTGGTCGGAAAAACGGGCAAAGCTTATTTAAAATTTAAACCTTTTTCATCGGGCAAAATTGAAATTGAATTAAATTCAAAACTCTCCGTTATTGATGCATATAATAATTCAGACAAAGAAATCGAAGTGTTTGATTTAATCAAAGTGGTTAAAGTTGAAAATGATAATGTTTATATCGTGAAAGAATAAAATGTCTTTTTTGTCCAATCCTTTTATGTCTTATATTGTTTTTTCGGCAGCTATTGTTTTTGTGCTTATTCTGTTGTTCGGATATAAAAAAGCAAGAGCCGATGAAATTGTTATTTTGTATAATCTGTCAACCTGGAATGGCATTATTACCGTTTTGGAAGGTATGGATAAAGGTGTTTTTTATAACAGACTTACAACCAAGACAATAAACATTAAAAAAGATATAAAAAAATTATCCGTTACTTTGGATGACAGTTTTGAAAACATTATCAAAAAATCTAAATTTGAAAGCGAAAATATTCTTTTTGAACAAAGAAAAATGTTTTTTGAAAATCTCTGTAAAAAAAATATAAATATAGACATTGAATTTAACTATAAAATTTCAGAGGACAAAAAAATATTATCCTGTATCGATAAAGCAAGATTTTTAAATATTTATAATTCCAAAGCAAATGAAAACGAGCTTCTTGATAATTATATGAAGCTTGTTATTTTGTATGTTTTGAATTTAAATCCGGCGTTCAGCAAAGCTGAATTTGAAGACAAATTAAATGTCTGTTCAAAGCCGGCATTTGAACGCTATATGTATCAATTTGTTGATTTGAAAATAAAAAAATATGAAATAGAAACACTAAAGGAGTAAAAAGGAGAAAATTATGGAACTACTTACAGGTGCAAGTATGCTTTTTATTATCCTTGTTTTGGGCGCAATTACGTTTGCCGCAAGCAGATATAAAAGATGCCCTTCAAACAAGGTAATAGTCGTATACGGTAAGGTTGCAGGCAGCGGAACCGCAAAATGTGTCCACGGCGGCGGCGTTTTTGTCTGGCCTTTAATTCAGGATTATTCAATGCTTTCATTGGAACCCATGACAACCGATATTGACCTTAAGGGTGCTTTATCAAAAGGAAATATCAGGGTTGCCGTTCCTTCAACATTTACTTTTGCAATTTCAACAAACCCCAAAATTATGCAAAATGCCGCAGAAAGGCTTTTAAATTCAAACAAACAGACAATAATTTCAATGGCAAGCGATATTATTCTGGGTCAATTAAGGCTTGTTATTGCTACATTATCCATTGAAGAAATCAACCAGGACAGAGAAAAATTTCTTGAACAAATTAACATTAATGTCGACGCCGAATTAAACAAACTCGGTTTAAGCGTGATAAACGTAAACATACGAGATATAACCGATGAATCGGGATATATTGACGCAATAGGTAAAAGAGCCGCAGCAGAAGCAATCAACAAGGCAAAAGTCGAAGTTGCGCAACAGGAAAAACTCGGTGCAATCGGCGAGGCTGACCAAAACAGGGAAAAAGAAGTTCAGGTTGCAAACCAAATTGCCCAAACGACAATCGGTCAGGCAAATGCGGAAAAAGAACAAAGGGTTCAAACCGCACAATTGGAAGCCCAGGCCGTTGAAGGCGAAAACATTTCAAAAGCAAATATTGCGGAATACAATGCGGTATTAGCCGTTAAACAGGCTGAAGCCATGAAAACGGGTGAAGTTGCAAAAGCTAATGCGGAACGTGATATTTTAATCGCTCAAAAGGAACAGGAAGAAGCAAGACTTAAAAAAGAAGAACTTGCAGAACAGGAAGTTGAAAAATTAAAAGTTCAGGTTGAAGCCGATGCCGAAGCCGAAAGATTAAGAAGAATAGCAAACGGTGAAGCCGATGCCATAAGAGCAAAATATTTTGCGGAAGCCGAAGGTGTGAAAGCGGTATTGGAAGCAAAAGCCGCAGGTTATGATAAACTCGTTGCCATTTCAAACAACAAACCCGAAGTTGCAACAAGCTTTTTAATGATTGAAAAAATCGAAGACATTGTTTCAAAACAGGTTGAAGCCATTAAAAATATTAAATTCGATAAAATTACCGTTTGGGACGGCGGTGCAGGCAGCGCACAAGGGTCAACGACGGCCAATTTTATGAAAGAATTAATTAAGGCACTTCCTGCCATGCATGATTTAGCTGGTCAGGCAGGAATAGAACTCCCCAGAATTTTAGGTAAAGTTGATGACTGCCAAAATCCTTCAAATGCTTCCGTTGAAAATATTCCCGACGGAAAGTTGGTTCATAATGAAGATAATACACAAAATGTTTTATGTCCTCATTGCGGCGCCAAATATAAAGCAAAAGACGCTGAAGGAAAAGTTCAAATTCCGGGGTTTAACGATATTGATGAAAGTTTAGCCGGCCAGCAGATTTATTGCATTAAATGCGGCACTAAATTTTCGATTCCCGAAAAATAAAATTTGAATTTAATAATAAAAAGAAAAGCGTTAAGTTTTTACTTAACGCTTTTTTGGTCCTTGTTCATAATGCTTATTGTGCATTAAATGAATCGTTTGACATATCCATTTCCATTTCCCCACCCATAAAAACATCGTCATTCGATGTTATGTCAGATGTTGTTTCTCTTTTATCCCTGTTTAGAGTTGAGGAATAAAAAGAGCCTATCAGTTCGCTTTGTTCAAGATAGCCGCTTGAATTTGCATCAAGATTATTAAACATATTTTCAATTGCCGTATTTCTTTGGGCATTTGTTATGCCGTCCGTTGCAAATTGTGAGCCGTATTTTGATTCAAAACCGTTTAAATCGAGTCCTTTGTCTTCTTTTTCGTCTTTATCTTCTTTTTCATCGCTCTTATCTTCCGCTTTTTCCGGTTCTTCGTCATTGCCGAAATTATAAAATTCGTCGTAATCTACGGCTTCATATTCATCTATATCATACATAGGTTCGGGTAAATCCATAATGTTGGAGCCGTCGCCCATAATTTTATTTCCCGCAAGGTTAAAAGTGAAATCGTTATTATACGATTGCATTAAGGGTGAAATAGGTCCGTTTGACAATTCGCCGACGGAATATATTGAAGCTATTTCTTCAAATTTTGAATTTTCAAAAGGATTTTCGTTTAAAGAAACCCTTTGCACCATAATATCAGGAGAACTTACACCGTTAAAAATGCTTGATGAAATTGTAAGACTTTGTTTTTCATCGGCGTCTTTAATACTGTCGATATGGTTATCGGATTCAACCTGCCTTATGGCTTTATTTAAGTCTTTGGTTTTAATTCCGTTTTCTCTCAGCGTGCTTTTTAATCCGTTGTAGTCGAATTTTCCTGACAAATCTGTCATGGTATCCTCTTTTCATCTCTCTTTTGTATATATAAAGTATATGTATTTAAAATAATTGCCTTTTTGTAACATTTCTTTACATAAAGTTAATCAAAATGGATTAAATTCGGATATAAAACCGCTTGCAAGATAAGTTTTATCATTGTATATTATGAAAAGGAGAAATTTGAAATGAACCAGATTACAAAAATCGCTTGGGATTTAAACGAAAAAACAGAAAACAGATATCAATTGGTGTATGAATTAATTGAAATTGCAAAAAGACTTGTTGACGAGTCGCAAATCAAGAAAAATAAAGATGATTTCGGTTATGATTTTGAAACATCATACGACGTTAACATTAAAAAAGAAAAGCCCGTTCAGCATGCGATTATGGTTAAAGCTTCGGAATCTGACGACAGCGGGTTAGTCGGCTAGTTTATAAGGATTTTTGTTTTGGAAAATACCCTTAATTTTATCAAGGAGAAAACCGCGGGTTTTACCCCTCAGATTGCTGTCATTTTAGGTTCGGGTTTAGGCGGCTATACAAAAGAGATTGAAGGAATTGAAATTCCATACGGCGAAATTGAAGGTTTTATGCCGTCCGGTGTTCAGGGGCATAAAGGTTCTTTATTTTTTGGCGAGATTCAAAATAAAAAAGTTGTTATTATGCAGGGCAGATTTCATTTTTACGAAGGGTATTCAATGAAATCCGTTACGTTTCCCGTCAGGGTTTTTAAGAAACTCGGCGTTAAAGACATAATAATTACAAATGCCGCAGGATCATTGGATTTATATCATCATCCGGGTGAATTAATGATTATAAGCGATCATATCAATTTTACGGGAACAAATCCCCTTATAGGAAAAAATGATGATAATGAAGGCGAAAGATTTCCCGATATGAGCGAGGTTTATTCTTTGGAATTAAGAAAACTCGCTTTTGATTGCGCAAGGGAATTGAATATTGATATAAAAGAGGGCGTATATGCGGCAACAACGGGTCCTTCTTATGAAACTCCCGCAGAAGTTAATATGCTTAAATTATCGGGCGCAGACGTCGTCGGTATGTCGACCGTGCCGGAGGCAATTGTTGCAAATTGGCTTAATATGAGAGTTCTTGGTATAAGTCTTATTTCAAATTATGCGGCAGGTGTTTTTAACAATAAATTAAGCCATAATGAAGTTATTGAATCGGGCAGGAATGCCTCCGATAAGGTTAAAAAGCTTCTTGATTTAATTATAAGCAGAATTTAATAGTTTGAAGCATAAAATAAAAAGCCTATAAGAAGATCGGCCAAAAGAAGATATACCGTGCATAAAATTGCGGATTTTGTTGTTGAATCGCCCACGTTTCTTGCGCCGCCTTCCGTTTCATATCCGACGGTTGCGCAAACCGTCGCTATAATTGCACCGAATATAAAACCTTTTAATAAACTTATATAAATATCTTTTGTGTTAAACATGAGCCAGACGGAGTTTAAGTATCTGTTCGGGTGAAGATCGATTGAATGGTAAGAAACAAACATTCCGCCCATTACACCCAAAAATTCCGCAAGAATAACTATAAAAAGACAGCTGAAAGCGCCCGCTATAATTCTCGGGGCAAAATAATATCCGACGGGATTAACCCCTAATACTTTCATTGCGCTTACCTGGGAAGTTACTTTCATATTTGCAATTTGAGCCGTTATTGCGGTTCCCGCTCTTGCACCCATTGCAAGCGCCGCAAAGCCGGGGGCTATTTCTCTTATCAGTGCAATTCCCAAAAAGCCGCCTATATAATCATCGGCGCCCGATAATAAAAATTGTTTTGAAACCTGAAGCGCAATTACGCTTGAAGCAATCATAACAATAAGCATACAAATGCCCAATGAATCAAAACCTATAATCGCCGCCTGTGAAATCACGCTTTTAAACGTTACATTGCCCTTAAACGTGTATTTCATCGCACTTATAAAATTTTGAACACATTTACCCAAGAAAGAAATCATGGCTTTAATTCTACAATTAAAAATCCTTTATTTCAAATTTTATTCGGAATAAAAACTTAAACAATATAAAATTTTAAAGCAAAATAAGTTAAAAAATGCTGGATTTTTATGGAATTTTTATTTAATATTCTTTTATGCTTTCATCTATTTTAAATTTTATTTTGTTTTTGGCTTTTATATACCTTTTTTTATACGGTATTTATCTTTTGACGATTAATCTGAAAGCGCTTTTATCAAGAAAAAAATTTTTAAACGGAGAATATTTTTCCGTTAATGAAGAAGAATTTAAGAAAAATAAAATTTGTGTCGTTATCTGGGCAAATTCAAAGTCAAAAAAACTTGAAGGGCTTTTAAGAAGTTTAAACGAACAAACTTATTTAAAAGAAAATTATTCGGTGCATGTAGTTTATGCAAAAGATTCAAACTCTCTTTTGTATACGCCCGATTGTATGGCGGGTGCACAAATCCATTGTATAGAAAATCCCGAATTTTTTAATAAAAATAAAGCTTTAAATACTTTTTTGTCAAAGCTTGTTGTCGGCTCAAAATTTGATATATACCTTTTTTTGGGCGCAGACAGATATGTTAATCAATATTATCTGGAAAACGTTAATTATTCTTTTAATACATCAAATGCAAAGGTTATAACGGGTAAAACCACCGTTGTTCCGGAATTTAAAAATCATTTAATAAGAGCAAAAATTTTAGAAACAAGACAGGAATTTAAGAATAATACAACAAATGTTGCAAGAAGAATGTTTTCCCTGTTTTCCGTTATTGATTCCGATAATTGCGCAATAGCTTCCGACATTCTTGAAAAAACGGGGCGTGTTTGTTTTGAAACAAGGGAAGATGAACTTAAATATTCTTTGTTTTTGGCTTCCAATAATATTGCGCCCATATATTCCCCTTTTATGGAAACAATTGTTGAAGCGGCGGATTTTAACCCCACAAGCGCAAGTCTCGGCATAAGATATTCTTTATTTAAATATTATTTAAAACTTTTATTTAAAAAACCGTGGAATTTTGTCGAATTTGTTTTATCCCTTTTATATCCCAATGTTGCCGTTATTGTTTTATTGTTTATAACGATTTTTTATGCATCTTTTAACTTTATAAGCTCAATAGAACATACCTACATTCTTCATCTGATTGCATTTTATCTGCTTGTCTGGACATTGGGCATAATCGCTTCTTCTTTGGGGTTTAAAAGAACGATTCTTTTTATGATTTATCCTTTTTATTCTTTTGCTTTTAATTTTAAAAAAATAACAAAAGATATATCAAGACGTGCCATTCAAAAATCAATATCGGAAGAAAAAAATATTAAATCGGCAACGATGGATGCAATTGTTACGGACGGAAGCAAAGAAGTTATGTGCAAAATGGATTTGATTTCGGATAACGGAATGAGAAGAGTTATTTTAAGGTTCAGAAAAAAACATGTTATATCCGAAGAATCTATAAGAATGTATGATGCCGTTCAGAATATTTCAAAAAAAGTAAAGACCCACGGTTATACTCTTAAAATATGCCAGAATTGTTCGCATTTTAAAATTACCCCGGACGGCACTGTTGATTTATTGAAAGGAAAATGTTTCGTAAATATGACGCCGGATAACCCGGATGAAACGTTTGAAACGTTAATCTGGAATACGTGCAACTGTTTTGTTCCGCACAAAGGAACAGATGTATTGGATGTTTTAAATAACGAAAATAAAAATTAATAGCCATGTTTATTTTTCTATATTAAAATAACTTTTGATATGGCAAGAACAAGAATAAAAAGAGTAACAGTGAAGAGGAAAAGAAAAAAGCAGCCGGGGTGCCTTTCTTATATTCTGGTATCTTTGATTTCGGCTTATCTTGCCGTAATTTTGGCGTTTAATTTATATCTTGCAAGTTTGCAGCCGATAAGTAACTTTAAAGATATTAAGCCGAATCCCGTTACTGCCATATATTCTTCAGACGGCGAAAACATTAAAACTTTTACCGCATATAAATTTGAAAAAGTTTCGATTGATGATATCCCCGATAATCTTAAAAATGCCGTTATCGCAACGGAGGATAAAAACTTTTACAGACACAGAGGCTTTGATACCATGGGGCTTATCCGCTCCGCCATTACAAACATAAGAGCGGGATCTTTAAAACAGGGCGCAAGCACAATTACCCAGCAATTGGCAAGAATTTTATTTTTATCAAACGAAAGAACGTTTGACAGAAAAATTAAAGAATTAATCATTGCGCACAGAATTGAAAAAACAATTTCAAAAGATGAAATTCTTGAAATGTATATGAATTCCGTATATTTAGGTGCCGGAACTTACGGTGTATTGTCCGCTTCAAAGACCTATTTTGATAAAGAGCTTGATGAATTAACGCTTGCCGAAGCCGCTTTAATTGCAGGACTTCCTCAGGCACCGAGCGTTTATTCGCCTTTTACAAACCCTGATGCCGCAATAAACAGACGTAATCAGGTTTTAAAAAGGATGTTAAAAACGGGATATATTGATAAAAAACAATATAAACAGGCGCTTGATGAACCTTTAAAATTGAACGATAAACCGAGAATTTATTCTTTTAATAAAGCTCCTTACTTCATTGATTTCGTATTGAGGGAGCTGAATGATATCGGGTTTGACGAAACAGAAATCTCGCAGGGCGGATTAAAAATATATACCACTCTTAATTATAAAGACCAGCTGGCGGCGGATGAAGCTATTACAAACGGACTTAAAAACGCAGGCTTAAGAGCGGATAAAACCCAGATGGCACTATTTGCATTCAGCCCCACAACGGGAAAAATTATAGCTTATGTCGGCGGCAAAAACTATGAAAAAAGCCAATATGACAGAATTGTAAATGCAATAAGACCGCCGGGGTCATCGTTTAAACCGTTTGTATATACGGCAGCTCTTCAGCAGGGATTCAGCGTTAACGATATAGTTGATGATAAACCCGTTAATTTTAATAACTGGGCGCCGAGAAACTACGGCGGAAAATTCAGAGGTAAAATTCCTTTATGGAAAGCTTTGGCTGTTTCATCAAATGTGATAGCGGCTTCTTTGATTGACAGGGTGGGTGTCGGCGCCGTTATTTCCACCGCAAGGGATTTAGGAATTACCACCCCTCTTCAAAACGACCTTACGATTTCTTTGGGTTCAAACGGCGTAAAACTTTATGATATGGTTATTGCATACGGCGCTTTTGCAAACGGAGGATTCAGAGTCCGCCCTTATGCGGTTGAAAGAGTCGAAAATTCAAGAGGTGTTGTAATTTATGAAGCAATGCCCACAAAAGTTATAAAGGTTATAAGCTATGATACTGCGGCAGGCATGACTTTTATGTTGAAAAAAGTTGTTGAAGTGGGAACCGGGCGCGGTGCAAACGTCGGAAGAGAAATTGCGGGCAAAACCGGTACGACGGATGATTACCGCGATGCATGGTTTATGGGTTTCAGTCCCGATATAGTGGCGGGTGTTTGGCTCGGCAATGACGACAACTCAAGGCTCCCCGGAATAACCGGCGGAGGATTGCCCGCAAGAATCTGGGGTAATTTTATGAAAACGGCTTTAAGCGATTATCCCGAATCCGTGTTTGATTATCCCGATTTTACAAACAAACCCCAATCAATTAACAGTGAAGTAATCTATGTTGATGAAGAAAACGTAAATTCGACTTACAACGATTCAATTATTATAGATGAAGATGTTGCAGACGGTTTTTCCGATGATGATACATCGTTTGATAATGATTTTGATGTAAAAAAAGATAAAGAAAGCGGCAAAATGCAGGTTTCGGCGCCCAAGAAAGCACCGATGCCGATTATTATCGATAAAACAAACGAAGTAAAAAGAGAAAAATTAAAGGTGAAACCTTTAACTCCGTTTGATTCAACCAAGCCGGAAAAATCAAATTCGGCGCCGCTTCCCGGTATTTAAAAAAAAGGAGCAATTGACAACAATGACATTTACAAAAAAAGCAAAAATAGTGGTAACACTGGGTCCTGCCACGGATAGTGAAGAATCGGTCAAAGAGCTGATTAAAGCGGGTGCTAACGTATTCAGATTTAATACATCCCATGGTGAATACGATTATCATAAAGCAAAAATCAGAATGGTAAAAAAAGTTGCCGAAGAAATGAAAGTATTTGTTGCAACTTTAGTTGATCTTCAGGGTCCCAAAATAAGAATAGGAAAACTTAATAAAGAAATTCCCTTAAATAAAGGCGATGAAATAGTTTTGGAACATTATGAAGGTGAAATTAAAGAAGGAATCATCCCCGTTGATTATAAAGGAATTGCCGATGATGTCAAAAAAGATGCGGTTATTCTCGTTGATGACGGCAAAATCCAATTAAAAGTTAAAGACATTAATGATAACAAAGTTTATACCGAAGTTATCGTGCCGAACATTTTAAAACCGAGAAAAGGAATAAATATCCCGGGTTCTACCGCAAGCCTTTCGGCTGTTACCGAAAGAGACATTGAATTTATTAAGCTTGCGGTAAATGAAGACGTTGATTTTATTGCCTTATCTTTTGTAAGAGAAAAAAATGACGTATTATTGGCAAAAAAATATATTCAAGAATTTAACGGCGATATTCCGGTTGTTGCAAAAATGGAAAAACCGCAAAGTATGGCAAATTTAAGCGAAATCGTTTCAAGCGCCGATGCCGTTATGGTTGCAAGGGGAGATTTGGGGATTGAATTATCACCGGTTGAAGTCCCCATTTGCCAGAAAAAAATCATTCAGGAATGCAGCAAGTATAAAAAACCCGTTATTGTTGCAACACAAATGCTTGAATCTATGATAGATAATCCGATACCGACCCGTGCGGAATCATCAGATGTTGCAAACGCTATTTTGGACGGAGCGGATGCCGTTATGCTGTCGGCCGAAACATCCGTCGGAAAATATGCAACGGAAGCCGTAAAAATGATGAGTGAAATCATTATTGCAACGGAAGCCAGCGGGTTTTATAAATATGATTATGAACCGGAGATGCTTCCCGAGATTTCAACCCTTACAAGACAGGCAATCGTAACGGGCGCAGACAGGATGATAAAAACGGTTAACGCAAAAGCCGTTTTATCATTTTCGCATTCGGGCAAATCCACAAAAATAATGTCAAAAATGAAACCCAAAGTGCCCATTATTCTTATTTGCGATACAAAACAAACCGCAAGAAGAATGGCTTTAAGCTGGGGCGTTTTTTCGTATTATAAAAATTGGGACGAAACCATAACAGGGGAAATTTTGTTAAGTTTTGACGAATTTTTAATTAACGAAATCGGCTTAAAAACCGATGATTATGTAATTATAATAGGCTCTCAGCCCAATTTAATTACAAGCAGAACAAACTTTATCAGAGTTCACAGAATCGGAGCGTAAAGGAAAAAACAGATGAAAATTGAAACCAAATGCCTGCATTCAGGCTACAAACCCGAAAATGCGGGACCAAGAGTAATGCCTATTTATCAAAGCACCACATACCGTTTTAATTCAACGGATGAAGTGGGCGCGGTGTTTAATGACCCTACAAAAGCGCACATCTACACAAGATTTACAAACCCCACCGTTGATGTTGTCGAAAAGAAAATAGCGGATCTTGAAGGCGGAGTTGCTGCAATGTGTACATCATCAGGGCAGATGGCTTCAATGATGTCTATTTTAAATTTATGCCACTCGGGAGACAGCTTTATTTCAACATCGACAATATACGGCGGAACGGTTAATTTATTTGCGGTAAGCCTAAAAAAACTCGGTGTTGAATGTATTTTTGTCGACCCCGATGCGAGTGAAGAAGAAATCCAAGCTAAAATAAAACCCAATACAAAAGCAATTTTTGCAGAAACTTTATCTAATCCTGCGGTTGTTGTTTTGGATATTGAAAAGTTTGTTAAAATCGCACACAAAAATAAAATGCCTTTAATTTTGGACAACACCTTCCCGACGCCGATTTTATGCCGTCCTTTTGAATGGGGAGCGGATGTTGTTATTCATTCAACTTCAAAATATATGGACGGGCATGCGCTTCAAGTCGGCGGTGTTATAGTTGATTCGGGCAAATTTGATTTTACAAACGGCAAATATCCGGAATTTGTTGAACCCGATGAATCGTATCACGGCACAATCTATACAAGAGATTATCCCTTTGCACCGTATATCATAAAAGCAAGAATGCAGTTAATGAGAGATTTCGGTGCATATCCGGCCGGACATTCAGGCTTTTTATTGAATTTGGGGCTTGAAACACTGGCTGTCAGAATGGAGAGATATTGTAAGAATGCCCAAATAATGGCAGAATATTTTAAAGATACGGGCATGTTTGAAGAAGTCAGATATCCGGGACTTAAAGGTGATAAATATTATGATTTGGCTCAAAAATATTTACCTGACGGACAATCAGGCGTTATATCCTTAACGATTAAAGGCGGAAAACAAGCTGCCGTTAAATTTATGGACGGATTGGATATGGCATCCAATGAGGTTCACGTTGCGGATATAAGAACCTGCGTGTTGCACCCCGCAACGGCAACACACAGGCAGTTGACGGATGAACAGCTTGTTGCATGCGGGATTAACCCCGGATTAATAAGATTTTCGGTCGGCTTGGAAAACGTTGATGATATTATAGCCGATGTCGAAGGTTCACTTAAAAAAATGAGATAATCCTAATGATAAAAAGCCCTTGAATTTCAAGGGCTTTACTTTTTAAGTAAAAAGTTTATTTTTTGTTTTTTCAATATCTTCATTTATTTTTTTACACAAATCTTTTGCATATTTTATATCAACAAATTTTATTGACGATAAAAATTCAAATTTTTTGCTTTTTGTAGCTGCCGTTACAAGATAGATTGAACCCATATTATTTAACTTTTGAAAATAATTTTCCCGTGTTGTTACCCGGTAGATATTTCCGTAATAAACACAGGCTTTTTTTCTTCAAATATTCTTTTAACATTTTCCGCTTTATCGGGATAAAAATTATATTTTGTATTTTTACAGCTTATATAATTTGCACACATTATTATATAACCCGTAAGGGCTGATATAAAAAGTGCAGGTATAAAATAATAAATAAAATTTGAAAATGAATAATCAATGCAAAATTCAACGGCGCTTGTAATAATTAAAATTAAAGAAGTTACGATAACAACGGGAAACATTTGCGCAGACGGGGAAAAATGAGGTCGTATACAATATTTGGGCGTTATAATGTTATCGTTTGTATTATCATTATCAAGAAAGTTTTTTAATTTTTCATATATTTTATCCGCATTTTTAAGATTTTCCATAATTATTTCTTCTCGCCCTATTTCTCTGTTTCTAACGGTTGAGAAGATTTTTATGTTTCCTAAATTATATTTTTTTTCAAACGGCCCCCTTTTTAAAATTATTCCTTTTGTATTTTTAGTGTGGATTATTTTTAAATTATGATTAATTATTCCTTCTTTTGATTGTATTGTATTTTTCCCTATTTTGTATATTTTTTGCTTTCTCATAAAACGGCCGTACGGGGGATAAAAAACCGTAAATACTAAAATGCAGACTGTTATTATATAAGGAATATCACCGTAGGGATTATATTTTTTATCAAATAATTCGGCACCTGAAGATATCCAGATTAAAACGGCAATAATACTTGCCGCAAGCCCTAAAATAAAACCGAAAACGGTATCTTGAAAATACGGATAAATTGAATTTTTATCCGGCTGAAGAGTTATTTTTTCTTCTTCATAAGAATCTTTTGAGATTAGGTTACATAGAGTTGACATAACGTTATAAGGGTTTTTTATGTCTTGTATTGCCACACGCATGTGGCCGTATTCATCCAATCGGTCAAGTGAAATTATAATTGTGCCCAGGTTGAACTTTCTTTGAAAAAGCTTTGTTTCAGCCAAAGTTCTTTTATGTCTTTGATAAATAAGGGGTTTGTATCCGGTTTTGAATCCGTGCCGAAATAAATACTGTCTTTTGTTACGGTATAAACCGTTTTTTTACTTTTGCTTATTTCCACACACGTTTTATAAACAAACAGTATTGTTGTAATATAAGCAAGATGATTTTGGAATTTCCAAAGTTTTAGTTCCTGTATTTTTATATTTAAAATATACAATATTTTTAATATTAATATCTTCATATAATTTGCCGAGATAAATAATAAAAATTTCTTGATTGTTAATTGTGTTGTGATATTATTCTTGTTATGGGGATTTTGCCCGAATTTTGAAAATTTAATATAATATCGGGATGTGGCAGGGTCGCCCGTGAAAAAAGGTTGATAACCTTTTTGAACGGGGCAGGCGAACGGAAAACCGAAGGTTTGACTGAGCCGTTTAGCAATTTGACCAAACTGCGCCCGATAAAATTAAGTGTCGGGATGTGGCGCAGTTTGGTAGCGCACCGTGTTCGGGTCGCGGGGGTCGCAAGTTCGAATCTTGTCATCCCGATTTTAATTTATATAATATTTCTATGAAAGAATATCTTGATAAATTAAAAGAAAAATACGAAACAAAAGAATTTATTAAAGATGACCCTATTCAATTTCCTCATTTGTTTGAACGGGATAAAACAAACATTGTTGTAACAGGTTTTATTGCTTCAATTTTTGCATTCGGCAAAAGAGAAGTTTTTAATTTAAAATTAAATAAGCTTCTTTTAATTATGCGTCATAATCCGTATGAATTTATTTTAAATTTTGAAAAAAACGAAAAACTTATCGACGGATTTATATACAGATTTTATAAAGATTCCGACATTAAATCGCTTTTTTATATTTTATCCGAGATGTTTAAAAAAGGAATGAAACTGGAAGATTTATTTTATGAAAATAGAAACTCCGATGTTACAAAAATAATACAGGGGGTTTATGATTATATTTCCGGTTCAAAATATAAAATAAATTCAAGCGGTTTTTCTTTCATGATTTCAAACCCCATAAAAGGCGGCGCCAACAAAAGAATGAACATGTTTTTAAGATGGATGACAAGGGGCGGGGTTGTTGATTTTGATGTTTTTGATTTTATAGATAAAAAAGATTTAATAATTCCGCTGGATGTTCACTCGGGAAACGTTTCAAGAAAACTGGGCTTATTAAAAAGAAATCAAAACGATATAAAAGCTGCCGTTGAATTAACAAACAAATTAAAAGAATTTAACCCGAACGATCCATCCGGGTACGATTTTTCGCTTTTCGGGGCAGGAGTTAACGGGGATAAGACCATACAAGTTTGCCAAATATAAATAATTTATTAATAAAATACAAACCATACTTTATTTGTAATAAAATTAAATTATAACTGATAAGGGCATAACTTAATTTATGAAATATTCAAAATATTCAGCCGTCATAATCGGTTCGGGGATTTCAGGACTATATCTTGCATATATGCTTTCCAAAAACAAAAACATTAAAGACGGCATACTCGTAATTACTAAATCAAAACTTGATGAATGCAACTCAAGGCTTGCTCAAGGCGGGATAGTTGCAGTTATGCCCGATATAAATAAATCCGATTCCGTAAGCTCTCATATTTCCGACACCGTAAAAGCCGGTGCCGGGTTAAATGATTTTAATGCGGTTAAATATGTTTCCGAGTATTCATCTCTTGCAATTAAAGGTTTAATTAATGCAGGGGTTAAATTTGATAAAAAAGATGACGGCTCTTTTGATTTTACGCTGGAAGCGGCGCACAGCCTGCCGAGAATTCTTCATTCAAAAGATAAAACAGGTCTTATAATCGAGAATGCTTTAGTTGATAAAATCATAAAATCAAAAGAGATTGAAGTTTATGAAAACACGATGGCAATTGAATTATTATCGGATAAACAAAACGTAATAAGAGGTGTTTTAACCTTAAATGACAGAGGCGAATCCGAAGTTATATTGTCAAATGCAGTTATAATTGCAACGGGCGGTGCGGGTCAGGTTTATAAATATACAACCGCAAGACCCGTTACAACGGGCGACGGTTTGTATCTTGCAAACAGTGCGGGTGCGGAAATTTCGGATATGGAATTTATACAGTTTCACCCGACGGCTCTTAGCATTAAAAACGTTAAATCAATGCCTTTGGTATCCGAAGCGGTCAGGGGCGAGGGCGCCAAACTCGTTAATTCAAAAGGAGAAAGATTTATTTTAAATTATGACGAAAGAGGCGAGCTTGCGCCAAGGGATGTTGTTGCAAGAGCAATTTATGATGAGATGAAAAAAAATAACGACTCCTGTGTTTATCTTGATATAGAAGATATAGGGGTTGAAAAATTTAAGCAAAGATTTCCCGCAATTACCGAATATTTGGACCAATACGGAATTGATATAAATAAAAAATTAATTCCCGTATCGCCTGCGGCACATTATTCAATGGGCGGAATAAAAGTTAATCTCGATTTTGAAACAAACGTTAAAAACCTTTATGCAATCGGCGAAGCCGCAAGAACAGGGCTGCACGGCGCAAACAGACTGGCTTCAAACTCTTTGCTTGAATGTGTCGTAAGCGCTATGGGGTTGTGTGATAATTTAAGCTATCAAAATTTATCCGCACCGAAAAATTACGATGAAAAAATCAAAAATCTTTTGGAAGAATATCAGACGGTCGAACCTTATTATATTGAAGATTCCGACCTTATAAAATCAAAAATTAAAGATATTATGTGGAATGCGGCAGGAATTGTAAGAGATGAAGCGGCATTAAAAAAGGGTTTGTTTGAAATAAACGAAATTAAAAATTCAATCGGAGATAACAAAGTTTTTGCAGACTTTGATTCTTACGAAATAAGAAATATGTTATGTGCTTCAGAAATCATAATAAATTCGGCACTTAAAAGAAAAAATTCAATAGGTGCTCATTTTAGAACAGATTCTTGTCAAAATTTTGAAGATATAAATATGGAGATGGAAACTCAAAATGACAAAATATTTGTTAAATAATTTTATCGTAAGAGATTTCGTTAAAAAAGCATTAATTGAAGATATCGGATACGGCGATATTACAACCGATTATGTATGCTCTTATCTTAAGGGGGATGAAACCTTTGAAGTTAATTTAAGAACAAGAGCGGACGGAATTTTTTGCGGAGTTGACGTTTTTAAAATTGTTTTTGATATTTTATCCGAAGGAAGTGTCAGTGTTGAATTTTTTGTATCTGACGGCGATGAAATCAAAAAAGATGAAATTTTAGCCAAAATTAAAGGAAACCCGAGATTTATTTTAACCGGAGAAAGACTTGCGCTGAATTTTGTCCAAAGAATGTCGGGCATTGCAACATATACCAAAAAATTCACGGACATTTTAAAGCCCTACAATGTTTCAATGGCAGATACAAGAAAGAATACCCCTAATTTCAGAATGTTTGAAAAATATGCGGCAAAAATCGGCGGTGCAAGGCTTCATCGGTTTAATTTGTGCGATTGCGTTATGCTGAAAGATAATCATATAGCTCTTCTTGGCGGCGATATCAAAAAGGCCGTTCAAATGGTAAGAGAACAAAATTCTTATACGCATAAAATTGAAGTCGAATGCGATACGATTGAACAAGTAAAAGACGCCATAAGTGCAAAAGCGGATATTATAATGCTTGATAATATGGATTTGGATGAAATTAAAAAATGCGTTCAATTAATTGATAAAAAAGCAATTGTTGAAATTTCGGGCAACGTTACACTGGATAAACTTCCCGAGCTTGCAAAAACGGGCATTGACGTTATAAGCTCAAGTTCAATTATAACCCGTGCGGGAACTTTGGATTTAGGGTTTGATTATCTTTAAAAAAAAAGAGCCAATTTTGGCTCTTTTTTTAGACCGTTTTATTTATTGATTTTAAAACATTATTTAAAACATCATATAGTTCCTGACGTTCAATTTCATTTAATTCAACAAGCGGGCGTCTTACATAATTTTCAATAATTTTTAATCTTGATAAAACCGCCTTAACGGGCACGGGGTTTGGCGCCATAAAAAGTTTTCTGAACAAGGGATATAAATTTTGGTGCATATTTCTTGCGGCTTTTATTTGTCCCGATTTAAAATTATGAATTAAGGATTTAATTTCATCGCCGACCACATGGGATGCAACCGAAATAACGCCGTGAGCACCCAGTGAGAGCATAGGAAGAGTCAGGCTGTCATCCCCGCAATAAATCGCAAAATCTTCGGGGCATAACGACCTTAATTCCGTTATTGTATCCATATCGGGAAAACTTTGTTTTAATGCAACAATGTTTGAATATTCTTTTGCAAGAAATGCCGCCGTTTGAGGGGTCATATTAACGCCGGTTCTTCCGGGGATATTATACATAATAATCGGAATATCAACCGCTTTTGCAATTGCGCCGAAATGTTCGATTATTCCCTGCTGGTTCGGTTTATTATAATAAGGCACAACCGATAAAATTGCATCCGCCCCAAGTTCTACCGCTTTTCTGGAAGATTCGATTGCCGTCCTTGTGCAATTTGAACCTGCGCCCATAATGATTTTTCTTGCACCGGAGACTTTACCTTTGACTTCAAATAAAATTTCATATTCTTCTTCATGGGTTAAAGTGGGACTCTCACCCGTGGTTCCCGCAACCAAAATGGCGTCCGAGCTTGAATTTACAAGGTGTTCGACAAGTTTTGAAAGAGCGTCAAAATCAACTTCTCTTTTTTCGTTAAAAGGCGTAACCATTGCGGTTATAACTTCGCCCGCATCATATCTTAATGTCATAAATAATTCCTTTTATTAATATAATCCCATTTCAATAACTTTCATGGCAAGTCTTACCGTGTTCAGCGCCGCGCCTATTCTTAAGTTATCGGCAACGCAGAACAAATCGATTGCATTATCAAAAGCTATTGATTTTCTTATTCTTCCGACATAAACGGGGTCTTTTCCCGCACATTCTTTAGGTGTCGGATAAACATAATTATCAATATCGTCGTAAACTTTAACGCCGTATGCGTTTTCTAAAAGTTCCCTTGTTTTTTGCGCCGTTATTTCTTTTTTAAATTCTATCGTAACGGCTTCGGAGTGTCCTCTGTATACGGGAACTCTAACTGCGGTACAGGAAATGGGAACCGACTTATCAAGGTGAAGAATTTTTCTTGTTTCGTTTGTAACTTTCATTTCTTCTTTTGTATAGCCGTTTTCCGTAAAAACGTCAATTTGCGGAATTAAATTAAAACCGATTTCATGTTTAAATGCTTTGCATTCATAAGGCATACCGATAAGGTTAACTTTTGTGTTATCGGTTAATTCGTTCATTGCGGCAAGTCCTGCGCCTGAAACCGCCTGATAAGTAGATACGATTAAACGTTTAATTTCCGCATAATCGTTTAATGGTTTTAAAACAAGCATTAACTGTGAAGTTGAGCAATTGGGGTTTGCGATTATTCCTTTGTGGTTTTTAAGGTCATCATCGTTTACGCCCGCAATAACCAAAGGCACATCTTCTTCCATACGAAATGCGCTTGAATTGTCAATAAAAACGGCGCCTCTTTTAGCCGCTTCGGGCGCTAAAACCTTGCTTGTCGAAGCACCTGCCGATGCAAGCACAATGTTAACACCGTCAAAAACATCAGGTGTTGCTTCCAAAACGGTATATTCTTTTCCCGCAAAAGTCATTTTTGAACCTGCGGAACGCTTTGAAGATAAAAGTTTGATGTCGTTAAATTCAACTTTTTGTTCTTCCAGAATGCTTAAAATTTCTCTGCCGACAACGCCCGTTGCCCCAAGAACGGCTAAATTCGGTTTTTTCATAATATATTCTCCAATCCAAATATAAAGTCATTATTTTTTGATACGTATTTAATTGCAAGTTCAACGCCCGACATAAAGCATTCGCGGTTTGAAGTGTCGTGTTTGATTGTTAAAATTTGTCCGTTTGCACCGAAAATTACTTCCTGCGAAGCAACAAACCCCGGCATTCTTACGGAGTGGATGTTAATGTTTCCTTTTCCGTCCTCATTAAATAAACCGCCCCTTGCGCCTTGTATGATTTCCGTGTCTTTGATATTTCCGGTTTGCATATTCGGGTTTACTTCCGCCATCATTTGGGCGGTTTTAATTGCGGTGCCCGAGGGAGCGTCTTTTTTTCGGTTATGGTGAAGTTCAATAATTTCGGCGTTATTAAAATATTTTGCGGCGGTTTTTGCAAACATCATCATTAAAACGGCGCCTATTGCAAAATTCGGAGCAATAAGACAGCCCGTATTATTTTCTTTTGAAAGTTTTTTTAATTCTTCGATTTGTTCTTTTGACAGACCCGTTGTTCCTATAACGGGTTTTACTTTATTTTCAAGATATGTTTTTGTATTTTGAAAAACGCTTGCAGGGTCCGTAAAATCGACAATTACATCCGGTTTGTTTAATTCGATTGATTTTACTATATCGCTTTCGATTGCAACATTTCCGCATACGTTTGAGCCTGTTTCAAATTTATCTATGGCGCAGACCAATTCCATTTCGGGGTTAGCAATAACGGTTTTTACAACCTCTTTTCCCATTCTTCCCAGTGCGCCCGTTACTCCTACTTTAATCAAAATTGCCTCCTTGAAAATATTTGTTCAATTATTATCCCATAAAATAAGATTAAATTCAATTTTTAACAAGTGCACGTTTCATTTTTTGCCATTTTCCAGAGTTTGTCCCATTCTTCAATCGTAAGCTTTTCAAGTTTGATATTGTTCTTGTGCGCTATTTCTTCCATTTTTCTGAATCTTAATTCAAATTTTTTATTGGCGCTGATTAAGCACTGTTCCGCATCCAACCCCCTCCATCTTGCAAGATTTACAAGCGCAAATAAAATGTCGCCGAATTCAAGTTCCATTTCTTCTTTTGTTTTTGCTTCAATAAATTCTTTGATTTCTGAATTAACGCAATCTATGACATCTTCTTCTTTTGCCCATTCAAACCCTGCTTTAACCGCTTTTTTGGATAATTTTTGAGCGGTCATAAGAGCCGATTGCGCTTTTGAGATACCGTCCAGATAACTTTTTCTGTGGGGTTTTTCTTCTTTTTTTAATTTTTCCCAGTTGTCTAAAATTTGACCGACATTTTCAACTTTTACATCGCCGAACACATGCGGGTGCCTGTGGATTAATTTTTCGTTAATTCCTTTTGCAACATCGTCAAAGGTAAATTCGTTATTGTCGGATGCAATTTGAGAATGCAGTACGACCTGCAATAAAACATCGCCCAATTCTTCTTTTAAATGTTTCATATCGTTGTCGTCAATTGCGTCAACCGCTTCATAAGCTTCTTCGAGCATATTTTGTCTTATTGTTTTATGGGTTTGGGCTCTGTCCCAGGAGCAGCCTTTTTCACTCCTTAAGGTTTTCATTGTTTCAAGGAGTTTTTCAATATTTGTTTTTTCCATAAATAAAATCCTTACCTTACCATTTGATCGACGGTTAAAATTAAAATTCCTCTTCCGCCTATTCTTTTAAGATGATTTATGCTGTCATATATTTTATCTTTATCAACAACCACATGGACCGCTACCGTGTCTTCATCGCCCCATAAGGTCATAACGGTCGGGGATGAGAGCCCCGGAAGAAAGCTTTTTAATTCTTCAAGCTTGTTTTTGGGCAGGTTTACCATTAAATATTTTTTTTCTTTTGCGTCAATAACGGCATCAAGCGCAAGGAGCAATTCCTCAATCTGTTTTTTAATATCATTGTTTAAATCTTTTCTTTGAACGATAACACAGCTTGAATCCATTATTTTATCTATAATTTTTAATCTGTTTTGTTTCAGGGTGGAGCCGGAGCTTGTAATATCGACTATAACATCCGACAATCCCAAAGAAGGCGTTATTTCAACGGCGCCGTTTACTTCAATTATTTTTGCTGTTTTGCCTTTTTTGTTGAAGAATTTTTTTGCAATATTGGGAAAACTCGTCGCAACGTTTATTGTATCGGGGAGATCTTCGGTTTTTTGATATTTATCTTCTTCTCTGACCGCAACAACCATATCGCAGTATCCGAAATCAAACCTTTTAATTACATCAAGGTCAATTCCTTCTTCTTCAACTATATCAAGACCCGTAAAACCGATGTGTGCGACTTTTGCTTCCAAAAATTTAGGGATATCCTGTGTTCTTACAAAAATTAAAGAACATTTTTTATCCTGCGTTGAAATATGCAGACATCTTTCGGATTTGGCTTCAAAATTTAAGCCTGCCGCATTTAAAAGTTCATAAATTTTTTCGGATAATCTCCCTTTATTGGGGATTGCGATTTTAAGTTCTTCCATAGCTTTAAAGATACCACATCAAACATTAAAGGCAATATTTTTTAACGGTTTTAATTTTTTTATTTTATAATGTTCTTATTGTACTACCGAGGAATTTTAAATTATGGAAGAAACAAAGAAAAAAGAGTTTAAAGATACGCTTAATTTACCGCAGACAACACTTGCAATGAGAGCAAACGCAACGGTCAGAGAAATTGAAATTCAAAAATTCTGGGAAGAAAATAAAATTTATGAAAAAAATATTGAAAATAAAAATAAATCAAACTCTTTTGTTTTGCATGACGGACCGCCTTATTTAAGCAGCGAAAAAATCCATGTGGGAACGGCATTAAATAAAATTTTAAAAGATATCATCATTAAATATAAATCCCAAAAAGGTTTTTATGCTCCGTACGTTCCGGGGTATGACGGGCATGGGCTTCCGATTGAAAATAAGGTTGTAAAAAATATAAAAGGCGGAAGAAACGCCGTTACCCCTTTTGAATTAAGAAAATTATGCAGAGAATTTGCCGCAAAAAGTTTAAAGGGGCAAGAAGCCGAATTTAAACGCCTCGGTGTTTTCGGGGATTGGGAACATCCTTATTTAACGATTGCACCCGATTATGAAGCGGAACAGGTGAGAGTTTTCGGGGAGATGTATAAAAAAGGATATATTGAAAAAGGGTTAAAACCCGTATATTGGTGCGCTTCCTGTGAAACGGCGCTTGCCGAAGCAGAGGTTGAATATCAAGATATTACATCCGATTCAATATATGTTAAATTTGAAATCAGCGATAAAGACGATTTTTATAAAGCATTTAACGTTGAAAAAAGAAAAGAAACACCCTATATGGTTATTTGGACCACAACCCCGTGGACAATTCCTTCTAACCTTGCAATAAGTCTGCATCCCGATTTTGAATACGGGTTATATAAAATAAATAACGAATTATATGTTATTGCGATTGATTTATTTAAAAACTTTGTCTCGGACATTGAAAAAGAAGAAAGTGATTTTGAATTAATTTCAAAAACAAAAGGTAAAAATTTAGAAAACCTTGAAGCAAAACATCCTGTTTTGGATAAGTTTTCAAGAATAATTTTAGGTGAACACGTTACGCTGGATGCAGGTACCGGTGCGGTTCATACGGCACCCGGGCACGGGCTTGAGGACTGGGAAGTTTGTCAGAAATATAATATTGAAACATTTTCACCGCTTGACGGCAGAGGAAGATGGACAAAAGATGTACCCGAACTTCAAGGCGTATTTTACGAAGAAGGAAATAAAATCGTAATTGAAAAATTGGAAAATTCGGGCGCACTGATTAAAAAAACACCGATTACCCACAGTTATCCGCACTGCTGGAGATGTAAAAACCCCGTTATCTACCGTGCAACGCCCCAATGGTTTGTAAAGGTTGATAAATTCAGAAATGAAGCATTAAATGCAATTAAAAACGTTAAATGGATACCATCGGGCGGCGAAGCAAGAATTTCCAATATGGTTCAAAACAGAACCGACTGGTGTATCTCAAGACAAAGAGCATGGGGGGTTCCCATTCCGGTATTTTATTGCGAAGAATGCAATGAAGTCATTGTTTGTGATGAAACAATCGAAAACGTTGCAAAAATTTTTGAAAAAGAATCTTCTGACGCCTGGGTAAAATACGAAGCAAAAGAACTTTTGCCCGAAGGGTTTAAGTGCCCCAAATGCGGATGTACTCATTTCACAAAAGAAAATGACATTATGGATGTCTGGTTTGATTCGGGTGTAAGCTGGAGAAGCGTTGTTGAAAAAAGATGTGAAGAATTGGGAAAAGTTCCCGTTGATATGTATCTTGAAGGGTCCGATCAGCACAGGGGCTGGTTCCAGTCATCGCTGTTAACCGCCGTTGCAACAAAGGGAACGGCGCCATATAAACAGGTTTTAACCCACGGGTTTGTATTCGGTGAAGACGGAAGAAAAATGTCAAAATCTTTAGGCAACTATATAAGACCCGATGATATCATTAAAAACTACGGCGCCGACATTTTAAGATTATGGGCGGCAAGCGTTGATTACAGAAATGATACCAAAATAGGCGATAATATCATAAAACAATTGTCCGAAGTCTTTAAGAAAACAAGAAACACCGCAAGATTTCTTCTGGGCAACCTGTTTGATTTTGACCCGAAAACGGATTACGTTAAATATGAAGATTTAAAATCAATCGATAAATTTGCGCTTTCAAAATTAAACAAACTTATAAGAAACGTTGACGGCGCATTTGAAGCCTATGAATTTTATAAATATTTTCAATATCTTCAAAACTTTGCAACGGTTGATTTAAGCAGTTTTTACCTTGATATTATAAAAGACAGATTATATACCCAGGGCAAAAAATCTCTTTCAAGAAGGGCGGCCCAGACCGTTATGTTTGAGATATTGCAAACGCTTGTAAGACTTCTGGTTCCCGTTATGCCTCATCAGGCGGAAGATATATGGCTGAATACGCCCGAGTGCCAAAAAGATAATTTGGAAAGCATTATTTTATCTTCATGGCCAAAGGTAAATCCTTCCTGGGATAATGAAAAACTTGAAGAAGAATACGGTGTTTTATTAAAGGCAAGAGATGTTGTCCAAAAAGCAATTGAGCCGTTAAGAAGCTCAAACGATAAAATAATCGGAAGCTCTCTTGAAGCTGATATTTTAATTTCAGGCAATAATGAAGAAATTTTGGATAAATATAAAGACGAACTTTCCGATTTATTTATTGTTTCTCATTGTTATGTAAAAGAAAAAGAAGGGTTTAATTCAATTTTTGAATTTGATTTAGAAGGATACAAAGTTAAAATTCAAAAAGCCGAAGGGCAAAAATGCCAAAGATGCTGGAAATACAGAGAATTAAACGAAGATAACATCTGCATGGACTGTGAAGACGCAATTAAATAAATTATCAAAAATTTTAAAAGAGGAATTTGCCCCCGTTTATAGTGATATGACGGGGCAATTTCCCGTTGAAGAACTAAAAACTTATGAACACTTTTTAAAATATTTTGATAATGACAATTATTGTTTTTATATGGCGGATGATATCGGATATATTTTATTTGCAAACATTGATAATTATATTTGGGTTGATTATCTTGCGGTTTTTGAAAAATACCGTTCAATGGGCTTTGGCTCTAAAATTTTGGATTTAATAAAAAAAGAATTTAAAAATTATAACGGCATATTTTTTGAAGTTGAAAAAGTTGATGAAAATAAAATAAATACGATAAAAAGAAAAAATTTTTATATAAAAAACGATGTTTATCCGATTGATAATATTGAATATTATTATCCTAACAATGAGGGCGGATTATTAATGGATTTATATTACCACGGAATAAATAATAAAAATCCGGATAAAGACATAATAAAAAAAGTTATATATGATGTTTTTAAAACAATACATTTTGATTTGGATGATGTTGATAAAATTTATTCAAAAATAAAATTTAAGGGAGAATAACTTCTCCCTTTTTTATTTATCTTATTCTTGTTAAATCGGCCTTTCTTATTCTTACGTTTTTAGGCGTTACTTCAACAAGTTCATCATCTCCTATATATTCAAGGCAATCTTCAAGGCTCATAATTCTCGGCGATTGCAGAGTTACCATAACATCGGCGGTTGCCGATCTCATATTGGTTAATTTTTTTGTTTTACAGATATTAACCGCAATATCCTGCGGGCGGTTGCATTCGCCTATAATCATGCCCTTATATACTTTTGTTTTAGGCGTTACAAAAAATACGCCCCTGTCTTCAAACTGATGAAGCGCATAAGGGATTGCTTCGCCGTCTTCAAAAGCAATTAAAGAACCGCTTCTTTGGCGCTGCATATCGCCTGCGTACGGCGCATACTTTTCAAAAGTATGATACATAATCCCTTCGCCTTTTGTCATTCTGATGAATTCAGACCTGAAGCCGATTAAACCTCTTGCGGGGATTGAAAAGTCAATGTTTGTTCTTTTTAATCCCGTTTCCATATTTTGCATCTGCCCTTTTCTGTTTGAAATTCTTTCAATAACGGAGCCTGTATATTCATCCGGAACATCAACGATTAAGTTTTCATAAGGTTCCAACAATTCGCCTTCGGAATCTTTTTTATAGATAACTTCCGGTTTTGAAACCTGAAACTCGTAACCTTCTCTTCTCATTTGTTCGATTAAAATCGATAAATGCAGTTCGCCTCTGCCCGATACTTTGAAAACATCCGTTGAATCGGTGTCTTCAACACGGAGAGAAACATTTTTTTCAAGTTCTAAGTATAATCTTTTTCTTAACTGCCGGCTTGTAACAAATTTTCCTTCGGTGCCCGCAAAAGGTGAGTCGTTAACGGAAAAATTCATCTGCAGTGTGGGTTCGTCAATATGAATCAAAGGAAGCGCAACGGGGTTTACAACGGAAGACAGAGTTTCTCCGATTTGAATGTCGGAAAAACCCGCAACACCCACGATGTCGCCTGATTCCGCTTCATTGATTTCAACGCGCCCCAAATCTTTAAAACCGTATAGTTTTGTGATTTTACCTTTTTGATAACTTCCGTCGGATTTAATCAGAGTAACGGTTTCCTGAGATTTCATTTTGCCGTTGATTATTCTTCCGATTACGATTCTTCCTACGTATTCGTTATAGTCAAGCGTTGTTGCCTGAAATTGAAGTGTGGCTTCATCATCGCCTTCGGGCGGCTGAATGTTTTCCAAGATACAATCCAACAGAGGGATTATATTATCCGAGTTATCGTTTAATTCTTTTTTTGCAAACCCGTGGAGAGAACTTGCATAAATAATCGGAAAATCGATTAAATCTTCTCTGTCCGTGAGTTCCGTAAAAAGGTCAAAAACTTTATCAATTGTACCGTTGGGGTCGGCGCCCGGTTTATCTATTTTATTTACGACAAGAATTATTTTAAGCCCGAGTTCAAGCGCTTTTGATAAAACAAATCTTGTCTGGGGCATGGGTCCTTCCTGTGCGTCAACAATTAAAAGAGCGCCGTCCACCATTCCCAAAACCCTCTCGACTTCGCCGCCGAAGTCTGCGTGGCCGGGGGTATCAACTATATTGATTTTAACCCCTTTATATTGAACGGAGACATTTTTGGATAAGATTGTTATCCCTCTTTCTCTTTCAATGTCGTTATTATCAAGAACGCATTCTACCTGCTGCTGGTGTTCCTTAAAAACGCCCGTTTGTCTTAAAAAGCAGTCAACAAGTGTTGTTTTGCCATGGTCAACGTGCGCTATGATTGCTATATTTCTTATATTTTTCTTTCTCATTGTTGTTAATTTTCCCGATAGTTTTACTAAAATATTTTATAACAAAAATATTTTTATATTTCTAACGTTTCTTTTTTGCTTGTACAGCCGTTTTCATCCGAATGAAAATAACGGTATTCGATTTTATTTATTTTACCGTTTGGACCTTTCAGAAATCTTAAGTATGAATGAGGTTTTCCGTTTTCGCCGTTTTCCGTCATTGAAACAAGCGCTTTATCTCTTCTTATGTAAATATTTTGTTTGTTTATTTTGTATAAAGTTTGGCTTGATAATTCAACCTGCTCGCTTGCGCTCATGGAAGAATCGGGACCTTTTTCATATCTTTTTTCTAAAATTGCCCGTTCTTTTCTTGCGTGCGCTTCAATATCTTTTGCTTTTTTGACATCGGGGCCCGTGAATAAATAAAGATTCCCTTCTATTCTTCTTGTATAAACCCCGGTTTTTTTGTCGTAATCGCCTAATTGCGCACGAAGAAAATCACCGGCTTTTCTTGAAGTTTCTCTGTCATAGATTGAATTTACATTGCCTTTTATTGTATCGACGACAGCCATTGAAGCGCTGTCGAATTTAGTGTCTTTAAAATTCCAAAAAGGATTGGTTTCAGAATCTATTTTTATTGCTCTTTTAAATGATATTTCCATAAAATTTCTCTCTCTGCCCTGCATAAAACACGTAAATATTATCTTTTGTTTACTTTACTATTAAGTCTTTTAAAAGTAAAATTAAAAAAAGACTTAAACCGGAGGGGGAATAATGGAACTTGATGTTATAAGAAAAGAAGATATTGAAGTTGCAAATTATATTGAAGCGGAATTAAAAAGACAGCAAAATACGATTGAATTAATTGCAAGCGAAAATTTTACTTCGCCTGCGGTTATGGCAGCACAGGGAAGCGTTTTAACAAATAAATATGCCGAAGGAAAGCCCTATAAAAGATTTTATAACGGGTGCGAAAACGTTGATAAAATTGAAGAGTTGGCAATTGAAAGATGCAAAAAACTTTTTAATTGCGATCATTGTAATGTTCAGCCGCATTCGGGGGCGCAGGCTAATATGGCCGTGTTTTTATATGCGCTGAAGCCGGGAGATACGGTTTTAGGTATGGATTTATCAAACGGAGGGCACTTAACCCACGGCTCACCCGTTAATTTTTCGGGGTTATATTTTAACATTGTAAGCTACGGAGTCAATGAAAACGGCGAGATTGATTATGACGAGCTTGAAAAAACCGCTCTTGAAGCAAAACCTAAATTAATAATAGCGGGCGCAAGCAACTATTCTAAAATTATTGATTTTAAAAGATTTAAAGAAATCGCAGATAAAGCCGGTGCATATTTGATGGCAGATATTGCACATATTGCCGCACTTGTTGCTGCGGGAGTTCACCCGAGCCCCGTTCCTTATGCGGATTTTGTTACGACGACAACTCATAAAACCCTAAGAGGCCCGAGAGGCGGTATAATTATGTGCAAAGAATGCCACGCACAAGGCATAGATAAGGCTGTGTTTCCGGGGGTTCAAGGCGGGCCTTTGGAACATGTTATAGCGGCAAAAGCGGTGGCGCTAAAAGAAGCTCTGCAGCCTGAATTTAGAGAATATGCAAATCAGATAATAAAAAATGCAAAAGTATTGGCTGAAACCCTTATGAGTGAAGGAATAGATATAGTAGGCAACGGCACTCAAAATCACCTTATGACGGTTAATTTAATTAAACTTGATAAAACGGGAAAAGAGGTTGCGAATGAACTTGAAGAAATCGGAATTACGGCAAATAAAAACACCGTTCCAAACGACCCTAAATCGCCTTTTGTAACATCGGGCGTCAGAATAGGGGTTCCCGCCGCAACAACAAGAGGCTTTAAGGAAAAAGAAATGGTTGAAATCGGAAAAATTATTGCCGATTGTATTTTAAAAAGAGATACAAAAGAACATTTAAGACAAAAAACTCTAAAATTATGTTCCGATTTTCCCTTGTATCCCGAATTAAATCAATTATGCAGTTTATAATAAAAAGGGGCTTAAGCCCCTTTTTATTTTGCGTATAAAAAGGTTTTAAGCCTTTTTAATCTTATTAAAAATTTTCCTTTAAGATATTCGATATAAGGGAATTTAGAATTAAATATATCCGAATATTTTTTTAAGATTTCTTTTTTTAGGGGTTTATCCGCTCCGGAGTATAAAAAATCAAGCGAAATTAAACTTCTTTTTTTAATTAATTTAAAATAATAATTATAATTTTTATTGCTTAAAATTAAATTGAGGCATTTTTTATAAATATCAAGTTCCAAGGTGTCTGAGATTGTTATTTTTTTATGGGAAATTGAATCATCTCTTATTGTGCAATGATAAATTCCTTTGTTTGAATATGCGATTTTATTTGTTAAAAAGGCCGATAAAAAAGCGGGATAGATATCTTCGCCCCTTGTTAAATCGAATTTTATGCCGTTTTTAATTAAAAATTCTTTTTTGAAAATTTTTGCCCAGGGAGCCGTTCTTTGAACAAAGATAATTTCTTTTAAATCATCCGGGGCTAAAAGGTGAATTTTTGATTTATTTTTTTTATGGTTTTCAATTTTTAAATTAACCGCAATATCATAATCGTTTTCAATTATTGCGTTATATAAATTTAAAAAATAATCATTTGATATATAATCATCATTATCTGTAAAACCTATATATTTCCCTTTTGCAGATAATATGCCCTTATTTCTTGAGGCTCCCGCACCTTCATTTTTTTCATTATTTATTAATATTATTCTTTTATCTTTTTTTTCATAATCTTTTAAAATTGATAAAGTTTCATCGTCTGAATTATCGTTAATTAAAATAATTTCGATATCATTAAGCTTTTGATTTATCAGGCTTTCAAGACATCTTTTTATATAATCTTTTGCGTTATAAACGGGGATAATTACGGATAAAAGCGGAGTTTCCATTGGTTAAATCCTATTTTATTATTTTATTTATTTTTGACGCTATTTTGGAAAAGAATTTGTTTTGGTTCATTAAAAGATATTCCAAATTATCCGAATAAATTTTAATTTCATCAATTGAAGAAACATTCCCTTCCAAAAAGCCGTATTTCTGGTTAAGAAGGGAAAAAATTATACCTTTATTTAAATTGTTATCCTGCTCAAAATCAATAACATCATTTATTTTGCCGATTGATTCCGTTTTAATCCAAAAAGCGTTATGAAGAAGGTTAAGATATTTGGGATTAATTTTTAAATTGATGTCCATTTTTTTCATAAAATCCAAAATATCATTTTTCTTAATTTGAATTGAAGGCTTGTTTAGATATATAAGAGGGAATAAAACCCCGATATAAGGATTTTTTTCAAAGGTTGTAATTATATTGTTTATATAAATTCTGTTTTTGATTAAAGAATTTAAAAGATATTTAAGATAATCGATTTTTTGAATTTTATTCAACCCGAAAAAGTCTTTTTCTTCCGGTAAAAACATGCATATTGCATTATATTTTCTTGATAGTTCTTTTATTTGTTTAAAATAGCTTGTGTTATTATTAAGCAGATTTATTTTTAATTTGTCTTTTTTGTATAAATTGTTTTTTTCGATTGCATAAATATCAATTAAGCCGAACGCACCTTCAAGATATGTTTTAATAATTTCAAAATATTCATCATTTATATAATTAAAAATGAAAGCGGATTTTTGGGTTTGAAATTTTTCTCTTGTTTTGTCGGATAAAACAAAATTTAAATGAAGAAATTTTTTAATTTCATCGGTTGAATAAATTGAGGCGATTTCATTTGTGATTAAATTAATGTCATATTTTGTTTCATTTTTAATATAGTTAAAAAGTTCTTCCGTTTTATTCGGATATGATTCTTTTAAATTAAGGTCGTATCTTTCGCCGAAAGCCGTTTTTTTAATCAGGGGAACTTTATATTTTTCGGCCATAATATTGCTTAAATATTGATGATAATTATCTATACCGAATTCAAGAACCTCATCGGGTGCAAAAACCGAATATTTAAACCCCATATTTTTGAAATATTCCGTAAAATTGACTTCCAGAAAACCTATTGCTTCCTTTTTGTTTTTAATTTTTCTTAAATTTTCAAAATAATTTTTAAACCTCGGGTCTAAAAACATTGATTTTCTAAACACGAGAAAATAAGACTGGATATGTTCTTTTATTTTGGTTTCAAAGTTAAATCTAATGACGTTTTGTTTTATTGAAGGGTGTTTTGTAATTCCCCAAAAATCGCACTCTTTTTTTTGCATTTCATCAAAAAGATTTTTAAAGGGAAATAAAGGCCCGAAGGTGCTTGAATTACAGAGTATTAATTCATCGCACTTTGAAAGTTTATCGTTGCTTATACTTAAAATTCCTTTTCTGTATCCGAAAAAATCATATCCTTTATTTTCTCTTTCAAGGACGGCCAAATTCAGGTTATATAACTTTTCCTTTTCTTTTTCGTCAAATTTTCCGTTTAAAACAACAATAATTTCATCCGTTATTTCTTTTAAAGATGACAAATAATAAAGCGCATAATTTGACACTTTATTCAAAACGTTATGATAAACGTATATTGCAATTCTTCTTTTCGGTTTAATTACCATAAAATTATATTAACATATTTAGCCATGACTTAACAAAAAAGTTGAAAGGCTTAAGATTTCATAGTAGCATTATTTTATTATATTGTTAAATTAAAGGTGTTTTAAAGGATGAAATTACTTGTAACGGGCGGAGCGGGGTTTATCGGAAGCTGTTTTATAAGACACGTTTTAGATAAACATGTTGAATATGAAATTATAAACCTTGATAAATTAACTTATGCGGGCAATATTGAAAACCTTAATGATGTAAAAGATGATAAAAGATATACCTTTATAAAGGGTGATATATGCGATAAAAATTTGGTCAACGAAATTATGGAAAATGTTGACTGCGTTGTAAATTTTGCCGCAGAATCCCACGTAGACAGGTCTATTGAAGGCCCTGAAATTTTTATTGAAACAAATGTCAAAGGAACGCTAAATCTTCTGCAATCTGCCTTAAAAAATAAAATCCAAAGATATCTTCAGGTTTCAACGGATGAAGTTTACGGGTCATTGGGCAGTGAAGGATATTTTTATGAAACAACGCCCCTGTCGCCAAACAGTCCGTATTCCGCAAGCAAGGCGGGGGCGGATATGCTTGTTCGGGCATATTTTGAAACGTACAAAATGCCCAATTTAATTACAAGATGTTCGAATAATTACGGGCCTTACCAGTATCCGGAGAAATTAATTCCCTTTTTTATAACAAAACTTTTAAAGGGTGAAAAAGTTCCCGTATACGGAGACGGGCTTAATGTCAGAGACTGGCTTTATGTTTATGACCATTGCGAAGCGATAGATACCGTTTTAAACAAAGGAAGAGAAGGCGAAGTTTATAATATAGGCGGGCACAACGAAAAAACAAACCTTGAAATTACAAAATTGATACTTGATACCATGGGAAAAGACGAAGGCTCGATTGAATATGTTAAAGACCGTTTGGGGCATGACAGAAGATATGCGATTGCAAACGATAAAATACAAAATGAATTGGGATGGGAGCCGAAGATTAAATTTGAAGACGGCATAAAGCTTACAATCGACTGGTATTTAAAAAATCAAGCTTGGATTAACAACATTTTAGATAAACAAAAGGCGGTGTTATGAAAGGAATAATTCTTGCGGGCGGTGCGGGAACAAGACTGTATCCGACAACAATTGTTACATCAAAACAGCTTTTGCCCGTTTTTGATAAACCGATGATTTATTATCCTTTGTCGGTTTTAATGCTTGCGGGAATTAAAGACATTTTAATTATCACAACACCAAATGACATTGATAACTTTAAAAAACTTTTGGGCAACGGCAAAAGATTCGGAATTAATTTAACATATAAAATTCAGGAAAAGCCGAACGGATTGGCGGAAGCTTTTATTGTCGGAGAAGATTTTATCGGGGATGATAACGTTACTTTAATTTTAGGAGATAACATTTTCTTCGGGCCTAAATTTTCAACGCTTTTGAGCCGTGCCAAAAAAGATGTCGAAACACAGGGCGGGGCAAATATATATGCTTATATGGTAAAAGACCCGAACAGATACGGTATTGTTGAATTTGACGAAAATTTAAACGCAATTTCAATTGAAGAAAAACCCCTTAATCCGAAATCAAATTATGCGGTAACGGGGCTTTATATGTATGATAACAAAGTTATTAAATATGCAAAATCCCTGACGCCATCCAAAAGAGGAGAGCTTGAGATAACCGACATTAATAATTTATATCTTAAAAATAAAAATTTAAGAGTTGAGGTTTTGGGAAGAGGGTTTTCCTGGCTTGACACCGGAACGCACCAATCTTTACTTCGGGCGGGCATGTATATTCAAACAATCGAAGAAAATCAGGGCATAAAAATTGCTTGCCTGGAAGAAGTTGCATATAATATGGGCTTTTTAACAAAAGAAGAAATAATTGAACAGATAAAAGCTTATAAAAATAATGAATATTATGATTATATTAGAGGGCTTGTTGAATAAAAAGCATATAAAGCAAGTTTTTGTCCAACTAAACGCTTGATAAAAATATTTGGTTCGGATAATATAATTTTAAAACCGAATGGAGAGATGTCCGAGCGGTTTAAGGTGCAGACCTGGAACGTCTGTGTGGGGCGTTAACTCCACCGTGGGTTCGAATCCCACTCTCTCCGAATTAAAATAATCGCTTTTTATATAAAAAGCGATTTTTGTTTGTTTTTTAAAAAATGGGATGAGAACCCGCACAAAGCATTAGCTTTGTATGGGTTCGAAGCGGATTTTGCGTAGGGTGAATGCGAACAAATGTGAGCAAAACCCGCCAAAGTGAGCGAACGGCGAAGCGACTGAAGCCTGAATAAGGTTTCAAAAGCGAAGCCAAGAAAAGCGAACCGCCAGCAAAATTCAAGACATCCCACTCTCTCCGAATTAAAATAATCGCTTTTTATATAAAAAGCGATTTTTGTTTTTAAATATTTGCGGCAAGAGCTTTTATAAAGCTGAAAATTTTGGTTAATTTAACCCCGTTTTGGTTTTTGTCTAAAATTTATCAATTTTTTAAATTCAGCGGTTTTATTAAATTTAAAAAAAGGTTATATTTTATGCAGATTAATTTCCCCTTCAATGTTCAAAACGTTTCATATCCTAATTTTAAAGGTATTGAAAATAAAAAATTACCCGAGGCAAAACCCGACGAATTTATTAAATCAACACCCGATAAATCAAGCTATGATAAAGGTTTTGAATATGCAAAACAAAAATGCGCACAAACCCTTCAGGGCGGCAGCGCTTATGAATATTCGGTTGCAATTGATGAAGACGGAAATGTTTTATATGAAACAAAAGGCGAAGAAAAACATTGCAACTTGTGCCATGATAAATTAAAACCGAATATGACGGTTGTCCACGGGCACCCCGGAGAAAAATTAAAACCCCTTTCGCCTCAAGATGTTATAACTTTTTTAAAGACGCCCGAAATTAAAAAAATGACCGCCGTCGACAAAAACGAAAACTCCTGTTCTCTGGAAAAACCCGAAGGATTCCGGTTATTCAATAATTCGTCTTTAGATACCCGAGTAAATGAAATTTTTATGAAAAACTGGCTCGATGTTCTTGGCATTTCTTATGAAATTGATGAAGATTATATAAATTCTTATGAAAATAAATTAAAAGAACATTTTGGAATTTCGGACAAAAAAGAATTATTCGGTTTTCTTTACGGTTCTTCTTCAAGACCCGAAGATTCAGACACCGCTCTTGGAACTTTAAGGTTTCAATGCTGCATAAACGGAATTACAATGAATGAACCTTATGTTGATAAATTTTTGTCGCCCGATGCGGATGTTAAAGACGATTCTGACCTTGAGATACAAATTTTAGACAGCTTTTTAAATAAAATATGCGAAGAATATAATGTTATTTTAAAATACGAATAATTTTTTGTTTTATTTCAACATTTTTTTGATTTTGTTTAGTAATGACTGCTGTTTCGGCGATTTAAAAAGCTCAACACAATATTATTTGTGTTGAGCAGTGAATTTCTTAATTCCAAAACTATGTTACCACAAACAT
>CALUYY010000010.1 GCA_944325155.1 Candidatus Gastranaerophilales bacterium
GCCTATGACACGAAAAAAGAACGATTTTGGACAAGAATAGTTTCGGGGTTCACGGCGGCAATATTTTTGGGAAATGACTTTTATAACAAATCGATTCAAAAAGGAAAAACGGAAGAGGAAGCAAAAAAAGAACAGCATTTAAAACAGGGGCAGGAAATAAGAGAAAATATATGCGAAGGAATTTTACAGTTTGCGGTTTTTGCTTGTTTTACAAAATTGGTTAATAAAAACGTTATGGCATCCGCCGTAATTGCTGCAGCGATAGGGTTTGTTTCCCGTATTGTATCAAGATTGGCAAGCGGCATGCCAATATTCAGGATAAAAGTTCCCGAAAGAAAAAATCAAAAACCGGTTTCAATGAAAGATTTTATAGAAGCCGCAAAACAAGGCAAGACAAAAGACATTCTCGATAAAAAAGAAGTTTCACCAAAAGATAACAAAGATAAAGAAAATAAAGAAAACGCCAAAAATAAGAAAGAAAAAGGAGCAATTTTAAGCTTTAAAAATATTGTGCTTTTGTGCGCTCTTTCGGCTGCGGGCGGATTTTCTTTAAAATATATAAAAGACAAGACAAAAATAGGACAGCAAATTGCGGAACTTATTCAAAAAAGACAGGATAAATTTGATAAAGAAACAATTGAAGATGTAATTGCGCCGAAAGAAAAATTGAAAAAATTAAAAGATATTCTTGAAGTAAACTCCGAATATAAAATTTCGCAAAACGTGTTTGATATAATATCCAATAACCCCGATAAGGGTGCATACTTTATAGGCACGGATTATAAAAAAATTAATATACTCGGAGCCGAGGTCAGACAAAAAGATATAAGAAGATTAAAAACCGCACCTTTAAGGTTTTTGAAAGAACTTGTTTCTTATCCTTATAAAATTGCATCAAAAATACTTAATTTCACAAAAACAGAACCGAAGAAAGTGGATGCGCCGATTGATACAAAGCTTTTAGACCCGTACAATATAAGAAATATCTATAAAAAATTTACCGAATTTGAGGCAAAATCGGGCGGGGATGATAAGAAACTTTATAAAGAGTTTGGCGAATATGTCAGACAAATGCGTCTTTTATCAAACAATAATACAACTTCATCATCCTGCAACAATTCGCAGATTGCCGTTGCGGCGCAGACTTTGGGAACGATTACCGGAATGTGGTTTAATATGAATGATGAATTTAATTCATCCGTCAGAAACGGAAGCACCAAAAAAGAAGCGGAAAAAGACGCAAGGTTAAGAGGTATAAATAAATTCTTCAGAATGACCGTTCAGGTTATTATTTCGGGCACCCTTAACGATATATTCCATAAACAATACAATAATTCGCTTCTTAAAGCCGCAGGCATAGTTGCCGCAAGCACCGTTCTGACAGACGCCGCTTCAAGGGTCTTAACCGGTATGCCCGCCAAGAAAATGACAAAAGAAGAGCTTGAAGAATATCAAAAGAACCACAAAGAAGGCATAATGTCCGGTTATTATAAATTTATTGATAAACTTGCTTCTTAAAATACATTAAATTTGAAATTGTATTAATTTTGCTTTTTAATAAAAAAAGAAATTTTTTAAGATCGGAATGATTAATGGAAGAGATTTTATACCCTTACGTAGTAAAATTTAACGAATATTTGTCAAATTATATACTTGTTTTTTTATTGGTCGGAGTCGGGCTTTTTTATACGATAAAAACAAGATTTGTTCAGATAAGATGCTTTAAGGAAGGTTTAAAAAACGTTTTTGGAAAAGTTAATATTTTTGATAAAACAAATTCAAACTCAATGACTTCTTTTCAGGCTCTTACAACCGCAATTGCCGCACAGGTCGGAACGGGCAACATCGTGGGTGCATCGGGTGCAATTTTAATCGGAGGTCCAGGAGCAATTTTTTGGATGTGGGTCATTGCGTTTTTCGGAATGGCAACAATTTATGCCGAAGCCACACTTGCAATTAAAACAAGGGTAATTGAGGCCGACGGCAAAATTAAAGGCGGTCCGGTTTATTATATTATAACGGCATTTAAGGGGCGTTTCGGGAAATTTCTTGCGGGATTTTTTGCCGTTGCGATTATTCTTGCATTGGGGTTTATGGGCTGTATGGTGCAGTCTAATTCAATAGCCTGCTGCATGGAAACCGCATTTGGAATTAAACCTTATATAATGGGGATTTTGCTTGTTATAATTTCTTCTTTTATTTTTGTCGGCGGAATAAAACGCCTGGCCTCCGTTGTTGAAAAAATTGTTCCTTTTATGGCTTTATTTTTTGTAATCGGCGGATTAATCATTTTAATTGCAAGAATAAAATATATCCCCGAAACCGTTTATATGATTTTTAAATATGCTTTTATGCCGCAGGCGATTTTAGGCGGAAGCTTCGGTTATGCGATTAAACAGGCAATAACGCAGGGGGCAAAAAGAGGTTTGTTTTCAAACGAAGCAGGCATGGGTTCAACCCCGCATGCGCACGCCCTTGCAAACGTTAAAGACCCTCATATTCAAGGGACCGTTGCAATGATTAGCGTTTTTATAGATACATTTATAATTTTAACCCTTAACGCATTAATTGTGATATCCACTCTATATACAAAAGACGGGGCGCTATCAAGCGGTTATACCGAAGCTGTTATGAATATATTAAATAAAACGAATTTGGTTCAAACCGCATTTGATACCGTTTTTGGAAATTCAATCGGCGCCGTTTTTGTTGCGGTTTGTTTGTTTTTCTTTGCGTTTTCAACAATTTTAAGCTGGAATTTGTTTGGAAAAATTAACGTTATTTATCTTTTCGGAAAAAAACACCCAAAAATTGCCGAAACAATATATATGATGATTGCTCTTGCTTTTATTATGGCGGGAAGCTTAACTTCAAGCGATTTTGTCTGGGAATTAACGGATATGTTCAATAACCTTATGGTAATCCCGAACGTCCTTGCGCTTTTTGCGCTGTCAAACGTTGTTGCCGGATGTTTGAAGAAATAAAGAATGTTACCGCGGCTTTTTGGGAATTATTAAGGGCGTATTTTGTTTATATTCAATATATTTTTCTTTAAAATCATTATAAAGTCTCGGCTCTTCAAAATGTTTTACGTATAAAACCATTAATATTGCAAATACAAAAGAAAAAATAACGGCAGTTATTGAATTTAGAATAAAAGAAAGTCCGAGATAAAAAATAAACGTGCCAAAAAGCATAGGATTTCTTGTATATTTATAAGGTCCTTTTGTTATAAGTTCAGCCGTTTTGGCTGCACAAACGCCAAAAACATCAAGCGGATTTCCTTTTCCTTGCTTTTGCATATATATGTTGGACCAAAACATATAAAAAATACCGAAACAGACAAAAATAATGCCCGATGTTAATGTTAAAACAATCGTATCTGCAATCGGTAAAATAAAAAATTTTGAAATTTTATATAATAAAAACGGAATAAAAAATAAAAATGTTAATATTCCGACTGAATATCCGATTATATTTTTTATTATTCTTCGCATTGTTTTATTATAACAAAGAATCAAATGTATTTAACTCATTTTTGCCGACCGAGAAAGCGACTAAATGTCGCTTTTGAAGGAGAGGGCAAGGTGCAACCTTGCTCCGAGCGTAGGCAAAATCATTAAAGTAAAAAGACCCGTTAATAAAAGAATATGCCGCAACTCACTCTGCCGACTGAAAAAGCGACTAAATGTCGCTTTTGAAGGAGAGGGCAAGGTGCAACCTTGCTCCGAGCGTAGGCAAAATCATTAAAGTAAAAAGACCCGTTAATAAAAGAATATGCCGCAACTCGGAATCGAACCAAGGACACAGGGATTTTCAGTCCCTTGCTCTACCAACTGAGCTATTGCGGCATATATAATTATTCAGTTTTAAATTTTCTTTCAACAGCTCAGTTGGTCTTATTTGTTTGTCGGTTTCCTAAACTCAACCGAGGCTATTGCGGCATATATAATTATTCAGTTTTAAATTTTCTTTCAACAGCTCAGTTGGTCTTATTTGTTTGTCGGTTTCCTAAACTCAACCGAGGCTATTGCGGCATATAATATTATTTAGTTTTCAAATCTTGTCCATACTGTCTTTTGGCGTTTCGTATTTCCAAGCTTTAATTATCATAACAACTAAAGCTCATTAGTCAAGAATTTTCTACGGCTCCAGAAGAACTTTTATAACTTCCCCGTTTCCGTGCATTTCTATTGCTTTTTTTGCATACTTTAGAGGCATTGTTTTTGTAATTAATTTTTCAACTTCAATCTTTCCCGTTGAAATTAAATTTAAAGCTTCTCTGAAATATTTCGGCGTATGGTGAAAAACGCTTACAATGTTTACTTCATCATAATGAAGCCTTCTTGTATCAATATTAACGCTTGTTCCCGTTGCGCATCCGCCGAATAAATGCACACAACCGCCTCTTCTTACCAGTTTGAACATCCTTTCCCAAATTTCTGGCAATCCGACGCATTCAATCGCAACGTCAAGCCCTCTTTTTTCTTCGGTCATGGATAAAATTATATCCGTCGGGTCGTCATATTTTTTTAAATCTATAACTTCGTCAACATGCGCAAATTCTTTTGCAAGCTTCATTTTCAAAGGGTTTCTTCCCATTGCGATAACCTTTGCGCCTTTTAATTTTGCAAGTGCGCAAAACATTAATCCTATCGGTCCTATCCCGATAACGCCTACCGTATCGCCTTTATTTATCGGTGTTCTTGAAATTCCGTGAACAACATTTGCCAAAGGTTCCGAAAACGCCGCCAATTTATAGGGCACATTATTTGGAATTTTTATAAGATTTTTTTGCACAATTTCTTTTGGAATCGTTATATATTGCGCATAAGCTCCGTTTAAAAGGTTTAAATTTTCACATAAATTTTCTTCGCCTTTCCTGCAAAAGAAACACTCTCCGCATGGCGCCGAATTTGCCGCAACCACTCTGTCGCCGGCTTCAAATCCTTCAACATTTTCTCCTATTTTAACAATATCTCCCGCAAATTCATGTCCGAATCCCGAAGGGATTTTTTTAATTAAAACGGGGTGTCCTCTTTTATATGTTTTAACATCTGTTCCGCAGGTTAACGCCGCTTTAATTTTTACAAGAACTTCACCCTCTTTGGGTTCTTCAACGTTTACTTCTTCAAACCTTATGTCTTTCGGGCCATAATATCTTACAGCTTTCATTTTCATATCGTTATATACGCCTTTAAAATTTTTCTGCTTTTGGTATCATCAATTGCTCGGGCTAAATTGTCAAGTTTATAATTTGTACTTAAATTTTGAACATTAACTTTTTTTTCTTTTAAAAACCTGCTTGATAAATATAAATCATCGGGTGAGGGTGAATAACTTCCGAGAATATCAAGCTCTTTATAATAAATATCATTGTTTTTATACCCCAAATCACCTTCAATTGAAGAAAAAACAACAATCTTCCCGCCAAAATCAATTAAATTAAGCGCAGTTTCAAGCGCCTTATTACTTCCCGAGGTCATAAAAATTATGTCATATTTAATATCATCTCTAAAATATATTCCGAATTTTTTTATAAATTCCTGTCTGTTTTTATCCGTATCAAGCCCGAAAGTGTTTGTTTTAAATACCTTCAGACCCTGCGCCATCAAAATTCCGATTGAGCCTAAACCGATAACAAGGCAGTTATAATTTGAATTATCTTTGTTTAACTCAAGCCCCGCTCTTTTTATTGCCCTTATGCAGCAGGATAACGGCTCCAGAAACGAAAACTCTTCATTTGTTAAAGCTTCGTTTTTTTTATAAACGGTATATTTCAAATGGTTTTCATCCGCATAAACAAATTCGCTGAAACCCGAAGGAAAAATGTTTGAATTTTTAAAAGTATGACACATTGAATAATTTTTATGATTGCAATATTTGCATTCAAAACAAGGGTAATGGTGTCCCATTGCGATAATATCCCCTTTTTTAAAAGGAGTTTCTTCTTTGAATCCTTTAATTTCAACATTTATATCTTCAATAATTCCCGTGATTTCATGGCCCAAAACAACTTTATCTTCATTTTCTTTTGTCGAATGATTAATTTTTACGATATCCGACCCGCAAAGCCCGCACCCCGAAACCTTTATAATTGCGCCTTTTTTATTACCGAAAACGGGTTTTTCAACATCAACTATTTTAACTTCTTTATTAATTAATTTTGCACACTTCATAACTTAAAAACTTTTTATATAAAATGGGTAAATTATTCTGTCATCGGGCGTACATGAACGTTATCATTCTGATCGACAACGCCGAAGGAGCTTCCCTGTATAATTGCATATCTGTTCCAAAGCTGTGCCACAAGCATACAAACGATTGCAAAAAACACGCATAAAAGCACATATTCTAATGTCGCCTGTCCTCTTTTCATGATAAAATTATACTACAAATTTATGGATAATGAACTTAAAAAAGAAATAATCAATTGTTCAAGATGTGCCCTTTGTATGGAAGTATGCCCCGTATATAAAGTTAAAAAAACGGAAACTTCCGTTTTGAGGGGTAAATTTTTGCAAATTTTGGGGCTTATAAGGGGCGATTTAAAATTTGATAAAAATATTAAATATAATCTTGATTTATGTCTGGGCTGCAAAAAATGCAAAACGGCATGCCCCTCTGATCTTGATGCGGTTAAAATTTTTTCTTATGTAAAATCCGAATATATGAATTTATTTGATAAGCTTTTCTACGGTTCATTTGCTTTTAAATTAAAAATATTATCGCTTAAAATTTTATATAAAATCAAATATCCTTTGGGAAAATACAAAAATAAAAAAGAAAATAAAATTAAACCCAAAGAAAAAATCGCACACTTTAGAGGCTGTGCAACAAAAGCAATCGGAACAAAATTTTTTATTCCTTATGAATTTAAAAAAGAAAAATTTTCTTGCTGCGGGCTTCCTTTTTATGTTAAAGGAAGAATTGATTTATATGAAAAATATAAAAAAAGAAACATCGATTTAATAAAAAAATATGATAAAGTAATATTCGACTGCGCCACCTGTTTTGACACGGTTAAAAGCTATGAAGAATTAACGGATGAATTAAAAAATAAGCTTATTTATTTTACCGATTTTTATAAAAATAAAAATTTAAAATCAAATAAAAAAATAAAGATTGCTTTTCATAAACCATGTCATCTTGATAATGAAACTTTTAATGAAATCGAACAAATTTTAAATAACATCGAAAATGTTCAATATGAAAGAATGAAAGGGTTTGACGAATGCTGCGGCTTCGGGGGAGATTTTTTTATAAGGCACCCGAAAACCGCTTCAAATCTTTCTTTAAATAAAGCGGACAATATTAAAAAGCTTAACCCCGATATAATTTTAACAACGTGCCCAACCTGTCTTTGGAGCTTAAAATTCGGAATTAAGGCTAAAAAGATGAATATAAAAGCATACGACCTTATGGAATTTTTGCATTATTTTATTTTGATTAAAGATTAATATAATGATGAATAATTGATTTTATTTCATCAAAATGATTAATCAAAACAACCGTTATAATTGAAACAACAAGCCCCGTTATTGTTTTAAATAAATCTTTTAATACGTGTTTATAAACTTTTTTCTGCGTTTCAAATCTTAAGCGGTTATACATTGCGATTTCTCTTCCCGCAAGAAGCCCGATAAATACCCATGTGGTTGACATAGGGATGTTGTTTGCATTTTGAAAATAAAGAAGAATTGTTGCATAAATAATATCTATAATGGTAGCGGATCTTACATCCTGTGTATTTGTTTTAAGGCGTACAATGTCTTGAATTTCTCCGCCCTTTTTGTAGCATACAATCCCCAAAAGCAAAGTAAACGCCAGAACCGATAAAATCATCTGAACCGAATTCAATTGTCTCGGAAGATAAACAAACAAATTTGCCGCATCCTGCATAAGCCACTGCGACCATAAATAAGCGGTTGCAATCCATTTTGCGATGTGCCACCTTTTGGATATTTTTTTATTTTTTGAATATAAAAAAGCTTTTTCAACGGGTCTTGAAATTATAAAATAAATTATAATCGAGATTATAAACGCTAAAATATACCCTATAAAAGACTTTGCAAGCATTAAGCCTATGACTTGGTTTGATGAAAAAACGCTTAAAATTAAAAACGTTGTTGAAACGGGCATTCCTTTTTTGGTCAGAAAAATTAAGACAACGGGCGGAAGAACATGCCACCAGTAAAATTCGCCCGCAAAAGGAATCCTGTCCAACCTTCCAAACGACATATCGCCGTTATTAAAATACCATCCTAAAACAAAAGTTAAAATTAAAACGCTTCCCGAAAATATCCATAAAATCCAAAAAGGTTTTTCCCTGTTTGCGCTTAAATAAGTTCCCAATGTCTGGATAACGTCATTTGAAACACATGTATACAGGGATAATAAAAACCCCGATATCATAAAAATATTGCTTAATGTAAGATTTACGGATAACATAATTTTTATTTAAAATATTAACAAAAAAGCATTTTGAAAATAACCGGCGGTTAAAAAAAATTAATATCTTTAAATAAAATATGTAAATAAATTTGAATTTTTTTTACATTATGCTAACATGGGCTAAAAAGCAGGTAGTAGTTAGCGGACTCAAAATGAATCTTTTTTCCATATTTAACAAACCCAAAAAAGAAGATATATTTGAAATTTTCCCTGACGGGATTTTAGTTGTTTCAATGGACGGAAAAATATTGGATGTTAATTCAAAAGCGCTCCAAATTTTGGGTTTTTCAAAAATGGAATTAATCGGTTCTTATTTTTCCCAATACATTCAAGGCGGAAGCGTTCTTTTAAATAAGCTTGTTCAATCGGGCATGCTCTCCGTTACAAAAGCCGCAAACTCAAATAAAGAAGATATATATGTTGAGGTTTCCGCCGCAAAAAGCGAAGATAATGAAAAAGTTTATGTTTCAATAAGGGATATAACCCAGAGCTATAAAGTCCAAAATATGATTTCGGGCGAATATGAAATCGCAAAAAAAATAATTGATGAAAAAAATAAATATTTAAAAGGAATTTCGGGCGAAATTTTCTCTTTGCTAAATACCGTTACAAGTTTTTCAAAAGCTTTAAATGACGGTGTCGGCGGGGAATTAACCGATAAACAAAATAAATATGTAAGCATAATTAATAAAAATTCAAATGAATTATCTTATGACTTGGAAAAGCTTTTTAAATATTTTGAAGCCGAATCAAACCTGTATCAATACGAATATAAAAAATTTGACCTTGCCGATTTGGTAACTTCAATTGCAAAAAGCTATGAAGTTTTGTTTGCAAAGAAAAAGCTTAATTTCACTTACGATTTTTCGTCTTTTCAAACAAGAAGCTGTTATAACGACCCCAATATAATTGAAACTTTAATCAGGGCAATTTTAGATATTTCGTTTAAATATACCGACATAGGCACAATTTCAATGAATGTCGGGAATGCGCCTTTGGAATTTTTGCAAAATAACGGATATGAAACCGAAGATGAAAAAGCGAAAAAACAATACGCATTATTTGAAATTAAAGATTCCGGGCTTGTTTTAACGCCTAATATTTTACAAAACGTTTTTAATCCTTATTATCTCGATGAATCGGCAAGTAAAAAATTAACGGGTGCCAAACTTACATATTCTCTTTGCTATAAACATATTAAAAACTTAAAAGGCGATATGTGGGTTTATTCAAAGCCGAGCCAGGGCACTCTTGCATGCATTTTGCTTCCTATGGATAAAATATAATTTATGGCGGATGTCTGCTTAAAAAACGTATATAAATCATTCGGAGACAAAAAGAATTTAAAAAAAGTTTTATCGGATATTAATCTTGATATAAAAGATAAATCTTTTTGTGTTTTGCTGGGTCCTTCGGGCTGCGGCAAATCAACGCTTTTAAGAATTATAGCGGGCTTAGAGGGTATAGATTCCGGAGAAATTTATATTGATAATAAACTTGTAAATAACGTTCAAGCCAAAGACAGAAACATTGCCTTTGTTTTTCAAAGTTATGCGCTCTATCCTCATATGAATGTTTTTGATAATATGGCATTTCCTCTTAAAGTTAAAGGGCTGGATAAAAAAATAATCGAAAAAAAAGTTTTTGAAGCTTCAAAAACTTTAGGTTTGGATGACCTTTTAAAAAGAAAGCCGAAAGAATTATCCGGCGGTCAAAGACAGAGAGTGGCGCTTGGAAGGGCAATCGTAAGAGATGCAAAAGTTTTTCTTATGGATGAACCTTTGAGTAATTTAGACGCCAAATTAAGAGCAAATATGAGAGTTGAATTAAAAAAACTCCACAAAAAATTAAACACAACTTTTATCTATGTTACCCATGATCAAACTGAAGCACTTACCATGGGCGATGAAATCGTTATTTTAAACGAAGGAAAAATTTTTCAAAAAGGAAGCCCCGATGAAATTTTCTCAAATCCTAAAAATACATTCGTCGCTTCGTTTTCAGGTGTTTATCCGATGAATTTGATTGAAGCTGACATTGTTGAAAATAAAATTTTAATCGATGATTTTTCTTTTGAAATTCCCGATTTAAAAAAAGAAAAATTAAAAGATAAAAACAAAATCATCTTAGGTATCCGCCCCGAAAAAATAAGGCCGTTTAAGGAAAAAGATTCGGATATTAAAGGTGTTTTTGAAGTTGAATTTATTGAAAATACGGGCGTTATTCAAATTGTTCATTTTAAAATCGGAAATAACACGCTAAAAGCGGTTATTAACGGCAAAATCGCAAATGAAAAATTTGAAACTTTTTATTTTGATAAAAATGATTTAATGTTTTTTGATTTTGATAAAAAAACACTTATAGAATAACTAAATTCTTTTGCTGCGCTCAACCCAGATATATGTTTGTTCGATTGCTCCCATAAAGGGGTTATATGAAAAGTTGTATTCCAAAAAAGGGTTTTTTGCTTTTTTATTTATTTTTCTTATCTTAAAATTCATTTTCTTTATATATTTCTTAATATCCATATTGCAATCTCTTTCAAACAAACTGTTTTATACTATTTTAAATTTTCTTTTCTTAAAATTTTACCCCGAAAGGTATATCTTAACTTTATACCTTATCGGATAATTATTTTTTTATGCCAAAATATCAAGTGCGCCCGATGTTTCGTTGTGGGTGCCGAGTGTTTTTGCAAGACCTAAATTATCCTGTAATTTTTTGAATATATTGTTTCTTATATAATTAATTAATTCGGCTCTTTTGCCTTTATTTTGATGATTAACGGCAAGATAACGGACGGCTTCGTCCGTTCCTTTCGGGGTTATAACGCCCGTCATTATTTTAGGATCAAGCGAATTTTTATCTTTGCTTTTAATGTCGGCTAAAGCCAAAAACGTTCCGTATTCATCAACTTCAATAAGTCCGTTTTCGTTGGTATCCACAACGCCGAAATTAAAAACGTTTGTTTTGTGGGCACGGTTTAATCTGTCGTTCATTTCGCCGACGCTTGCTTTTGCTCTTTGCCCCATTTCTTCATAAGAAGCCGCAAGAAGCGAAATTTTATCTATACGCCCGTCATTTGCTTTTGTATATCTGTATTCAAAACTGTCGCCGCCCGATGAATCAAGTTTACTGCCGAATCCTTCAATTGCTCTTACAAAAGCGTCATCATCGGTATAATCTACCGTATAGGGCACAATGTTTGCGCCCGATATTGTATCAACCGATAAACGGTTTATATATTCTTCCATATTAGAGGCGGCATTTCTTCCGTATCTGACGGAAGGATTTTGAAATTTTCCGTCGTATTTGCCGAAACTGCCGTTTATAACATTGACACCCATATAAAAAATCTTTCTTAGAAAGTCCATAGAGGTTAAATCCTCTCAAAAAAATAATTTGCTTTTATATTAATTTATGTTAAGCAAAATTAAGAAAAATATGTATTATAAGAAACATGTTGCAAATGAAACATATAGGTGCTAGCATGTTTTTTGTCTGCAATTTGAAAAATCATACACTTAGACTAGGCAATTTTCTTGCCAGCTTCATGAGAGAAGTGTTAATATTTTTTCATATTGTCGTCAATATTATAAAATGGTGAAAATTATGAATAAAAAAATTACTATCGTATTAGCAACAATTATAGTGCTCATTCTTGCCGTTTTGTACAGATACATTGATACAAAAAATGCGGAAAAAGCTCAATCCGAGGCAATTCAGGCTTCAATGACAGCAAATGTCGAAGTTATGAAACCGTTTGAAGTTGAAACATCCAATGTTATAGAAGCTCCCGGGCGTGTCGTTGCGGTAAAATCGGCAGATGTTATCGCAAGGGTTCAGGGTATGATTTTAAAACAGCATTATAAAGACGGTGATTACGTTAAACAGGGACAATTGTTATTTACGATTGATCCTGAAGAATTCCAAATTGCATATGAACTTGCGAAAGCAAATCTTGCAAATGCGAAAGCTAATCAATATCAGGCGCAAAAAGATTTTGAACGTACAAAAGAACTTGTTGAAAAAGATTTTGTTTCAAAATCGGAATATGATAATGCGCTTGCCAAAAAAGACGCTGCTAATGCTCAGGTAAGCGCAAGTATTGCACAATTAAACGATGCAAAAAGACGCCTTTCATATTCAAAAGTAACGGCGCCCATTTCCGGTAAAATAAGTCTTCCGACCGTTACCGTCGGCAATTATCTATCATCTCCCAATACCATGCTTACAAAAATCGTAAGCATAGATCCTATTTATGTTACATATTCTCTTGATTCGGGGTTGTTTAATCAATTAAAATCGGATGAAATTATTCCCGATCATAAAACCAAAACTCCGATAAAAGTTAAAATCAAACTCCCTGACGGTACGGTTTATGATGAAATCGGAAACGCCGACTTCTTTGATAATATAATCGATCAATCAACCGGTGCAATTACTTTAAGGGCTACATTTAAAAACCCGAATGCAACACTCATTCCGGGCGATTTTGTTAATGTTAAAGTTTATTCAAATAAAGTTATAACAAACCTTGCGGTTCCGCAGTCTGCCGTATTGCAGGATTCAAACGGAAGATATCTTTATGTTGTAAAAGAAGATAATACCGCTTCAAAAAGATATATTGAAACCGCAGGGCAAAAAGACAATAACTGGCTTATCTCAAGCGGAATTACAAAAGACGAAAAATTTGTTTCATTCGGCGTAATCGGAGTTAGAGACGGCTCAAAAGTTAAAATTACAAATGCCGAAGATAATAAGGCTATCGGCGGCACAGACGAAGCAACCGACATAAAAATAAAAGACTAAAACAACGAGGAATAATTAATAAATGTTTGCCAAATTTTTTATAGAAAGACCGAGATTTGCCATTGTATTATCACTGGTTATCGTTCTTATAGGTCTTATTTGTTTGACCGTACTACCTCTGGAAGAATACCCCGAAGTTACGCCTCCGCAGGTAATGGTGCAGGCAACATACTCGGGTGCAAGCGCAGAGGTTGTTGAATCAACCGTGGCCCAGCCGATAGAAGCGCAGGTTAACGGTGTTGAAGATATGATTTATATGTATTCAACATCATCAAACGGCACATACAGGCTTAACGTATTTTTTAAAACGGGAACGGATCCTGATATGAACCTTGTAAACGTTCAAAACAGGGTTTCTCTTGCAACGTCAAGACTTCCTTCGGATGTTCAAAGATACGGTATTACGGTTAAACAATCAACGCAGGGTGCCGGTCTTGTTATGTATGCTGTATATTCCCCCGACGGTTCAAAAAGTTTGGTTGAAACAAGCAACTATGCTTCAATTTATTTAAAAGACGAACTTGCAAGGATAACGGGCGTCGGTCAGGTTGATGTATACGGTGCAAGAGACTATTCAATAAGAGTTTGGCTTGATGCAAACAAAATGGCGGCATTAAATGTTTCGCCCCTTGAAATTCAAAATGCGATACAGGGGCAAAACGTCCAAATTCCTGCGGGCGATATCGGTGCAGAGCCTCTTGTAAATAAACACCAGATGAAAATAACGCTAAAAACAACGGGAAGGCTGACCACCCCCGAACAATTCGGAAATATCGTGGTAAGGTCAAACCCCGACGGCTCCGCAATCAGGATTAAAGATGTTGCAAGAGTGGAACTCGGCGGTGAAAGTTATGCCAATATGGGCCGTTTAAACGGAAGAGAAATTGCCGTTATGTCCGTTATGCAGTTATCAGACGCTAACGCTATTCAGGTTGCGGATGATTGTAACGCAAAAATGCAGGAATTATCCAAAAACTTCCCCGACGGCATTGAATATCTTATTATGCACGATACAACCGAAACCATTAAGGAATCTCTTGCGGAAGTTGTCCATGCGATTGTTCTTTGTGTAATTTTGGTAACGATTGTCGTATATATGTTTCTTGGCGACTGGCGAACATCGTTAATTCCGTTCGTTTCAATTCCGGTTTCAATTATCGGTACTCTTGCAATATTTGCCATAGCGGATTTTTCAATTAATACATTGACGCTTTTCGGGTTTGTGCTTGCCGTAGGTACCGTAGTAGACGACAGTATCGTTGTTGTTGAAAACGTTCAAAGACACATTGAAGCAGGGAAAAGCCCCAAAGAAGCAACAATTATTTCAATGGAAGAAATAACCGGTGCGGTTATTGCAACAAGTCTTGTTTTAATGGCGGTATTTGTCCCTTGTTCGTTTTTATCCGGCATTTCAGGTAAAATGTATCAGCAGTTTGCGGTTACAATTGCCGCTTCAATCGGTTTTTCGGTTGTTGTTGCGCTTACTCTGGCACCCGCATTATGCGCTACGATATTAAGAAGCAAAGATGAAATTCCAAACCGTCATTTCTATGAAAAATTCAGAGAATTATATAAAGACTACTGGTCTAAAAAACACCCGACAAATCTTAAAGGTAAATTAAGAGCCTGGGGCGAATTTTTTGCCGCAGCATGGGAGATATGCATTAAAAAATATAACAGATTTTTTGACAGAGTTAAAAAGGTATATCTTGAAGGGTCTGATTTTTATATTAAAAGAGGCTCAATGACGGTTATTACCTATATTCTTCTACTTTTGGCGCTTTTGGGATTCTTTAAATTGACTCCGACTGGATTCTTGCCGGAAGAAGACTTGGGCGTTCTTTTGACCAATATTATTATGAATGACGGAACTTCGCTGTCTGCAACATCAGATGTTTCACTTGAAATTGAAGAACAAATGCTTGCACTTCCCGGTGTAAGACAGGTAGGCGGCATTGTCGGCATGAACGGCGATAACACCGCTCTTATCTTTACCGTGTTTAAATCTTTTGCGGAAAGAAAAGCAATGCAGCCCAATTTCTTCAAAAAACTATTTATGTCTGATGAAGAAAAAGAACAGTGCGCAGTAGATCTTGCAGACTTTAAAAGAAAAATCGGAAACATAACTTCAAAATATAAGCAGGCTCAGGTTGTAACGTTCGTTCCGCCCGCAATTTCAGGTATGAGTATGTTCGGCGGATTTGAATACCAATTCCTTGATAAAGGTAACAGAACCGCTCAGGAATTATATAATGAAGCCACAAAATTAATTGCAAGGGCAAACCAAAGCCCGAAATTAACGGGTGTATTTACCCAATTTAACGCAAATATTCCGCAGTTTTTAATTGAAATTGATTATCAGAAATTAAAAGCTCAAAATATATCGGAAAATGAAGTTACGGCCGCATTATCTTCGCAATTCGGTTCATATTACGTTAACGACTTCAACCTTCAAGGCAGGGTGTTCAGGGTTATGATGCAGGCCGATGAACCGTATAGAAGCGTTCCCGATGATATGGATAAAGTCTATATTAAAACAAATGACGGCAAATCGGCGCCTTTAAGCTCCGTTTTAAAAGTTACCCCCGTAACCGGTCCTTACAGCGTTACAAGGTTTAACATGTATAATTCAATCCAGATTATGGGTAACCCTGCAAAAGGCCAGTCATCCGGTAATGCGATTGCCGAGATGAATAAAATATCTGATGAAATGATGACATCCGATCTGGGATACGCATGGAGCGGTACTTCATTACAGGAAATTGAATCCTCGGGGCAAACCGCCGTTGTCTTAAGTATGTCGTTAATATTTGTATATTTATTCCTTGTAGCGTTATATGAAAGCTGGATGCTCCCTATCGGCGTTATGTTAATTGCGCCTCTTGCCATGCTCGGTGCTCTGTTTCTTCAATACGTTACGGGTAACCAGCTTGACATTTATGCTCAAATAGGGCTTATCATGTTAATAGGCCTTTCCGCTAAACAGGCAATTTTGATTGTTGAATTTGCAAAAGTTGCAAGGGAAGATGAAAATAAATCTATATACGAAGCTGCGATGGAGGCTGCCGATATAAGATTCAGAGCCGTTATGATGACCGGTATTGCATTTATTCTGGGTATGGTGCCTTTGGTATTTGCATCGGGTGCAGGTGCTATGAGCAGACGTTCATTGGGTACTGCGGTATTTGGCGGCATGATAGTGGCTGTTACCGTCGGTGCGATTTTGGTTCCCGCATTTTATGCACATATTCAGGAATCAAGAGAAAAAGCCAAAAAAGCACACAATGAAAGAAAATTAAAACACATTAAGGATATAAGAGAAAATGAATAATTTTAAAAATTTTTCATACATTTTATTGCCTCTTTTATTAGGTATAATTCAGCCCGCTTTTGCAAACGAGCCTATTATAATTGCAGAATCGGACGCCGATGTTAATGTTCAATCTGATATTAATGTTAAAAGCGGTTCAGATACAATAAAAGAAGAAAAGAAAGAACCCGAAGCAAAAAATAATAATTCTGCAGAAGTAAAAAAAGAAGAATTAAAAGAAAATAAAGAATTAAAAGAAGGGCAAAAAAGCGCTCCCGCCGATATAAAACAACATCAGGAAAAAGAAATCACCCTTGAAAACAAAGGCGAAAAACTTGAAAAAAGAAAATTAAAAAAAGATAAAAAGAAAAATGATTACTCCGAATACTTAATCCCCGAAGACGGGTATCAGCCGGTCGGAAACTTGGAAGACAAACAGGTTCAAATCCATGGCGCCGTTTCAAAATCGGATGAGTTAACGCTTGCCGATTGTCTTGAACTTGCGCTTTCAAATAACCCGAAAATAAAATCGGCTTATGCTAACGTTGCAAAGGTTAAAGAATCTAAAGTTCAAACACTGTCAAACTATTCTCCAACCTTATCAACCAATACTTCTCTAACCAGAAACAAAATGGATACATCGGGTTTTCCTGCGGGATTTAACGTAAAACCGTATACAAGATATCTTCTCGGCACAATTTCACTGTCCCAGCTGGTATACGATTTTGGTGTTACGCAAAACCAATACACGATAAATAAACTTGATTGGGAAATGTCAAAACAAAATGTTGAAGCCGTTGTTAATGAAGTTGTATGCGAAGTAAAAGATGCATATTATAACCTTTTATACGCCCTGAGCGCAAAACAGGTCAGACAGGAAACGGTTGAACAATATCAGCAAATGTATGATCAGGCAAAAGCCTTCTATGAAATCGGAACAAGACCGAGAGTCGATGTAACAATCGCATCATCCAATCTTGCCGATGCCAGGGCAAATTACATAGAAGCTTCAAATGCGGTTGACCTTGCGGTTTCAAAATTAAATAACGTTATGGGAACGCCTTTTATAGAACCTTATGTCGTTGATACCTCAATGCCTTATCAGGCAACGGATATTACAATGAAACAGGCAATTGAAATTGCAAATAAAGCGCGCCCTGATTTAAAAACCGCACTTTATCAAATCCAAAGAGCGGAACAAAACGTAAAATTATATAAAAAATCTTATATGCCTTCATTATCGGTAGGCGCCAACCTTTCTATGGGCGGCAGGCATAATTTTGTCGATAACACATGGTATGATTTCGGCGGATATTTTTCATTCCCTGTTATCAACCCTGTTTTAATTACCTCTCAAATTAAACAGGCAAAAGCGGAACTTGAGCAGCAAAAGTTTGATACCAAAAATTCCGTCAATAACATCTACTATGAAATTCAAAGCGCATTTGTAAGAGTAACCGATACAAGCCAAAGAATAGTTGCTTCAAAACTTGCCGTTCAGGAAGCGAGAGAAAGCTATGAATTATCACAAGGCAGATACAAAGCGGGCGTTTGCGATGCGATTGAATTAAAAGAAGCGCAGATTTCATACGAAAACGCCAAACTTGCATATATTTCAAACGTTTATGAATATAACAGCGCAAAAGCAACGCTTGAAAAGGCAATCGGACAATCTTTAAAACCTTCTGAAATTCAGGAAAATGTTGAAATATAGTAATTTAGTGTAAAAATTAAATTATGAAAGAAAACCTGTTTCAGATTGTTTCAAATAATAAACCTGCGGGTGATCAGCCAAAAGCAATTAATGCCCTTGTCGAAGGGTTAAAAAACGATTATAAAAACCAGACGCTTTTAGGTGTAACGGGTTCGGGAAAAACTTTTACCATTGCAAACGTCATAGAAAAAATCCAAAAGCCGACTCTTGTAATTGCCCACAACAAAACCCTTGCGGCCCAACTGTACGGCGAATTTAAGGAATTATTTCCGAATAATGCCGTTGAATATTTTATATCATATTATGATTATTACCAGCCTGAAGCCTATATCCCCAGAACCGATACCTATATTGAAAAATCGGCTTCAATCAATGATGAAATAGACAGGCTCCGCCATAATACGACAAGAAGTTTATACGAAAGAAACGATGTAATAGTTGTGGCGTCCGTGAGCTGTATATACGGCTTAGGCTTGCCCGAAAATTATTTTAAAGGCGCAATAACGCTTCAGGTCGGCGATGAGATAGACAGAAAAGCATTTTTAAATCACTTAATTTTAACAAGATATGAAAGAAACGATGTCGAATTAAAAAGAGCAACCTTTAGAGTAAGAGGCGATTTAATAGAAATTATGCCCGCTTTTGAAAAAATAATTACAAGATTCTCTTTGTTCGGCGATGAAATAGAAAAAATTTCAAGAGTGGATTCAACAACGGGTGAAATTATAGAAAACGTTCAAGAAACGGTTATATATCCTGCGGTTCATTATTTGGCGGATGACGATGACCTTGATACAACGCTTGATATGATAAGGTTTGAATTAAAACAAAGGCTCTTTGAACTTAATTTGCAAAATAAGCTTGTTGAAGCCCAAAGACTTGAACAAAGGGTTAATTATGATATTGAAATGATAAAAGAGATGGGATATTGCTCGGGAATTGAAAATTATTCAAGAATTCTTGAAAGAAGACCCCCGGGAACACCGCCCGCTACATTGCTTGATTATTTCCCGAAAGATTTTCTTGTAGTAATTGATGAATCCCATGTTACCCTGCCGCAGCTTAAGGGGATGTATTTCGGTGATAAATCAAGAAAAGAAGTTCTTGTTGATTTCGGGTTCAGATTACCTTGTGCAAAAGATAACAGGCCTCTTACTTTTGATGAATTCTGGAATAAAATCGATAAGAAAATTTTTATCTCAGCAACTCCTGGGGACTTTGAAAAAGAAGTTTCAAATCAAATTGTAGAACAAATTATCCGCCCGACAGGGCTTGTTGACCCGGTAATTGAGCTTCATCCGACCGAAGGCCAGGTAAACGATTTAATCAATGAAATAAATAAGGTAACGGAGAAAAAAGAAAGAGTTTTTGTAACAACCCTGACAAAAAGAATGGCGGAAGATTTAACCGAATATTTATCTCAAAAAAATATAAAAGTAAGATATCTTCACAGTGAAATTCAATCACTGGAAAGAGTTGAAATCTTAAGAGATTTAAGACTGGGCGTTTTTGATGTTTTAATCGGTGTTAACCTTTTAAGAGAGGGGCTTGATATACCTGAAGTTTCTCTTGTTGCGATAATGGATGCCGATAAAGAAGGGTTTTTAAGATGTGAAACTTCTTTGATTCAGACAATCGGGCGTTCTGCAAGAAATGCAAACGGTAAAGTTATTATGTATGCGGATAAAATAACCGATTCAATGAAGCTTGCAATTGATGAAACAAAAAGAAGAAGAGAATTACAGCTAAAATATAATAAAGAGCATAATATCACCCCCAAAACCATAATTAAGCCCGTTGAAAATAACCTTCTTGCCCTTGTCCAAAGTTACAGAAGCGTTGAAGACATTATAGCGGAAGGCATGAGCGAATTAAAAATAGACAGAGATGACCTGCCTAAACTTTTAAACAAACTTGAAAAAGATATGCAAAAAGCGGCAAAAATTCTTGATTTTGAAAGAGCCGCACAGATAAGAGATAAAATAAAACAAATAAGAGAAATGCTATAAAATAAGCCTCTTATTTAAGAGGCTTATTTTATTAATTGTTATCCGAAATTTTTGCAAACAGTCTTAAAACTTCAAGATACAGCCATATTAACGTTACCATTAACCCGAATGCGCCGTACCATTCAAAATATTTGGGCATTTCTTTATTTTGCCCTTCTTCAATTATATGAAAATCAACAATAAAATTGAATGCGGCAATTAAACATACAATAAAACTAAAGCCGATGCCGACAGGTCCCGAGCCCATTAAAAGCGATGTTGCATTGGGGTTAAAAAGGCTTACTATAAAATTTACCGCATAAATAACAAAAACGGCAAATGTTGCGATAAAAACCGTTGATCTTAATTTTTCACCGCATTTTATAATTCTTGTCGAATATAAAATAAGCATTGCAAACATTGTGGCAAATGTTGCGCATACGGCATTAACAATAATCGTGCTTCCTTTTGTGATAACGGCATAAGATCCGCTTATACCGCCCAAAAGTAATCCTTCAAAAATTGCATAAATAATAACGGCAGGAATTAAAACTGCTTTATTTCTGACGTTAAAAATTGCGACAAAAGCGGCAATAAGCCCGCCTATGACGCCTGCGGTCGTCAGTATATTAACTTTATCCGTAAAACCCTGAATGAACTGCATAAATGTATAAGATGCGCTTAAAACGGTTATTGCAAGCAGAATAAACGTTTTTATTGCAGCTCCCTGTATACTCATAACTCCTTCCTGAGTATCAAATGTATTGAAATCATTTGAAAATTTTGAATTTAAAATCGGATTTGACATTTTTATATTTCTCCTTAATTAATTTAGTAATTATATCATATCATTTTCTTCAAAATCATCAGATTAATTATTAATTAACAATTGTAAAAAAATGTAAAAAACCTTTAGAATTAATCAAAAAACGAGAGAATAATTACTTTATTAATTTATAGAATATTTACGGGAAGAAGTTTTACTAAGGTTAGTTTAAGTTGAATAATATTCAGGGACTTACATCATACGGTGCAAACCAAAATGCACCCATAATGCCATTTATGACGGCAACAAGGCCGAGAGGTTTTTATGCCGTTAATTCCGTATCTTCTCCCCATAATCTTCAAACCCCGTCAAATGACTATTTTCAAAGCCAAACACATAACGCTTCTTCTAATATTCAAAGCACGATGATAACCGTCTTTGACGATTTAATGGCGAAAGTTTCGCCAAAGATGTATTTGCATAAATACATTTCACAAGGTGTTATTGAAAATGCGCTTAAAAATAATCCGAATATTGCGCAAATTCTTGCATCAAAAGGTTTAACCCCCGAAATTCATCTTGAAAACGTTCAAAACAATAACCAAAATCACTATTTGACAACCTACAATAAAGCAAAAGAATTGGGAGGAAATTTATCCGTCAGCGATTATTCAACTCTTCTTCAATCAAGCTTATTGCATGATATAGGAAAAGTTTTCATCCCGCCCGAAATTTTAAACAAACCGGGCGCCTTAACTCCCGAAGAAAGAGAAATAGTTGACCTTCATGCGCAATTGGGGTATGAAATTTTGAAAACAACGCCAATCAGCCAAAAAGTATCAGAGGCGGTAAGAACCCATCATCTTCCATACAACGATCCTCAAAAACAAAACAATATAATTTCTCAAATTTTATCCGTAGCGGATGTTTACAGTGCTCTTAAAGAAGAAAGACCCTATAAAGCAAAACTTCCCGAAGAAAAAGTAAGAGAAATTATGCAGTCTGATTCAAAATTAAATCAGGATATTGTAAATGATATATTCTACTCTCAGGATATTTCAAACATGAATAATTTTACACTTGAGCCCTCATATGCTCTTGCGGGATAAATAAAATTAAAAGCCGCCCGATTTAAGGCGGCTTTTTAATGATTCTTTTTTCAATTCTTTTATTCCGTATTTATCAAGCATTAAATGCAGACACGACAGGAATACTTACATTGCTTGAGGTTTGAATTTTGTTGATATATACGAAAGTCCAGGAAAACATCACTATTGTCATCAATAGCAAACTTGAAAGAAGAATATTTACCACTTTGATTTCGCTCATTTTACTACCTCTTTGCACAGGGCGACTGTGCAGTTCTTTTCTTTTCTCCGTCATTCTTTAAAGTTTTCTTTCGTTTTTGTGCTTACTTTTTTTAAGCAACCAATGAAAAGCCGCCGTTTGCTAACTGGCCTGCCGATTCTTCGAGCATACGATCATCCATAGCTAAAGTTCCCGCTGATTCTTCAATTCCGCTGCTTGCTAAAGTGCCGGCTGATTCCTCAACGCCTTTGCTTGCAAAAAGATTGTCGTTTTGATTAACGGGGCTTGTTGCACCGCCCGCAAAGAGATTTTCTTCGTCTTTGTATTCTCTTTCTCTTACTTGCGATACACTGCCTACAGAAGAACCTGAATAACCGCTCGTTGCTCCAATTGCTTCTATTGACATAACTACTGCTCCTTATTCTTGTGTCTGCTTTTTTCTCTACAAATATATAAAAACGATATACTTTTTATAATTTCAACATGAAGTTTTTTTGTTACAAAAGTTCATAATTAATTTATTAATACGCCTGTAATTAAGACATAGATTAAAAATCTAATTGTTAACAAAATAAAAAGAGTATATATTATTTTGCAATAATTGCCATTTCACAATTTTTGCAATCAAATAAAAGCGGGTATTTTTTATTCTTTTCATCAATCAAAAACCATAACTTATCGGCATTACCCTTTTTAAGACATAAATTTAATGCCCGCCTCAGACAGTGTTTGGTTCTCATTATTTCTTTGTTTTTAAAATCTTTTGTTGATTCAGGCGAATATTCAATGTTTTTAACTTCGCATTTTTCATAAAATTCTTTTGCTTTTTTGTTATGAATGTTTAATCTGTAATCTTTAAATTCATCCCGATATTTTGTATATTTTGTTTTTTCAAAAAAGTTTGTCTTATAATTTTCAACTCTTTTTTCTTCCAAAAATTCAAACAATTTTCTTCTTAATTCGTTCATATATGAAATTTTTAAAAAAGGAATTTTATCCGTTTTTATTTGAATTTCATCAATATAAAAAATCGAATCCCCCGTTTTTTTAAATGAAGCTTTAATGTTTTCAATCATTTTTTCTTTATTCTGCGCAATTTCATCAAACCGATAAGGAATTTTAACTGAATAAATTCCGTCATTTAAAATAATTTCTTTATCGTTAATGACAAGGTCTGTTTTTATAAGCCTTTTTGTTTTTGAATTTTTAACCGTTTTTTCAAATTCAATGTCAAAATTTCTGTATATTTTATCTCCCGTTTTTAAATTTTTAAGGGTAATATTCGGATAAATTATATTATTTTCAATTTTATTGACATAACATCCCTTTAATTCGCCGTCAACGAAAAAACAAAGCCCGTCGCCGTTTGATATTTTTTTATCCGTATTTATGCCAAAACCGTTTTTTGAAATTTTATATGCGACCCCCAAAAATTCGCCCGTTGATTTCGGCGTGTCAAAATTAAAAATGTCATATTTGTTTTTCTCTATAAAATATGTAGTATACCCTCTGTTAAATGTTTTATTTATATCAGGTTCAAAATCAGATAAAATTACGCCGTCTGATGTCTTATCAAATTCATCCAAAAGTTTTCTGTAATATAAAACAACATTTTTTACATAAGTCTCATCTTTTAATCTTCCTTCGATTTTAAAAGACTTAACGCCTGTATCGACCAGTTCTTTAATATAATCTTTAAGGCATAAATCTTTCAGGCTTAAAAGATATTTGTCTTTTATAATAAAATTTCCTTTTTCATCCGTAATTGAATATTTTTTTCTGCAAGCCTGCGCACACTCGCCCCTGTTTGCGGATCTTCCCCCTATATATGCGCTCATATAACAGTTGCCCGAATATGAAACGCAAAGTGCGCCGTGGATAAAACATTCAAGCTCTATATTTGTATTTTGTTTAATTTCTTTTATTTTCTCCAAGCTTAATTCTCTTGCAAGAACGGCTCTTTTAATTCCTATGTCTTCAAAGAATTTAACTTTCTCTAAAGTCCTTATATTACACTGCGTGCTTGCATGAAGCTCAATCGGGGGAAGATTAAGCTCCAATAATCCCATATCCTGAATAATAAGTGCATCAACCTTAATTTTATATAATTCGTTAATTAATTTTTCGGCTTCTTTTAATTCGTTATCATTGAGAATGGTATTTACCGTAACATAAATTTTGACGTTATATTTATGTGCAAAATTAACAAGTTCTTTAATATCTTCAAGATTGTTAGAGGCGTTTTTTCTTGCGCCGAATGAGTTTGCACCTATATAAACCGCATCGGCACCGTATATGATTGCAGCCTTTGCGCAGGCAAGATTTTGTGCGGGGGCCAATAGTTCAACTTTTGTATGATTTTTCCTCTCCATTCTTTAATTCTATAATAAAAACCCATATAATTATTATTATGAAAAGAAGTTTTATTTTATCGGGCATAATTTTGTCTTTATTTTTAATTTCTCCCGCCTTTGCGGGCTCTACGGCTACAACCGGTCCGACTCCCGCAGGGCAAACACCTGTTCAAACCCCCCTGACCACAAGAACAATGGTTCGGCAAAATTCTATTTTGGGAGTTGAACAGGGTATTAAATACAATCAGCAGTCTTCAATGAACAGATACTTCGGATCTTCGATAAACAATAAACCTAATCAGGGAAATAAACCTTCCCAGGACGTTGGTAAGCCTGATAAACCAAATATTCCGCCCCGCCCTCCCGTTTATTATTCAGGCGGTTACTGGTATAATACCTGGGACAGATACGGCCGTTCCGATAACGGCACAACCGTAAACAATACAACAAATAATATTTATGTAAACCAAAGCGATTCGGATACAAACGCAAACAATAACAACGATAAAAAAGCTGAAGAACAAACAAAAAAAGAACCTACGCAAAAAGAGCTTGACGAACGGGAAAGACAGCTTTTAAAGTCCAAATATTCCGCAATTTTAGCAAATAAAACCGCAACAAACAGACAAATGTGTACAACCATGGCATCGTTTTTCCCTAATCATACGGCAGAAGAACTGGACAGGGTTTTAAACGATTTATTATATTTAAATTGCGATATAAACGAATTAAGGTCTGATTCGATACAAAATAAAATCGATTCAATGTTTGGATATTGATAAAATCGCTATTTTTTGATTAAATTCAATTATCAGCAAATAAATGGGATTAATTAAAATGCGGACAGTTTTGTTTGACCCCGGATACAGCGCTTGTCTGGCGGGAATTTCAGACAGTATTGAACTGATGTACGGCGCTTTTCAAACAACGCCGATGCCTCTGAAGCAAAAAAAATTTCAATTTTCCATGATTTTGCCCAAAATAAAAGATATGGTGTTAAATAACGTTTCTTTTTATCTGGGGTGTCTTTTATGGGCGTCATATATTAAAAATTTTAAAAATGCCGAAATTATAAATAATCCCTGCCTTAATACCGAATATACGGAAGAAAATTCAATCGAAGAGCCTTTATATTTAATTGATTTTATTGAAACAAGACTTGATAAAGATTCAAGATATTATATAAATAAAAAATATGAAAAAGACGAAAGATTTATAAATATCTTAAAAACCTATATTGAATTTATTAAATTAAATAAAGGTTTTGTCGAAATTAAAACAACCGATGAACTTATTCTTCCTTCAAGCATTAAACCGTTAGATAAGGACAATTTAAATCTTGTTAAATCAAAAATCGATGAAGCAATTAAAAACAAAAAGCTCTCTTTATTATTTGATGTTTATTCTTTAATTCTGGATTAAAAATGTTTACAAAAAAGAAAAAAAAGAAATTTAAAATAGATATAAAAAATATGGGCGTAAATATCGATAAGAACGAATATAAAGAAATTGTTTTATCAAATTCAAACCGCCCCGAAATTATTAAAGATAAAAATGTAAATAAAATGTAATATTCTATATAAAATTAATTAATTTATTTTGATTCTTGGTTTTATTATAAGTAAATATCTACTTAAATAAAAAGGAGAAAAATAAATGTCCATTGAAGGTATTAATGCAGCAAACAACTTGGCTGATATTCAAGGTGTTGACCAAGCAAAACCAATTAAAAAAGCGGAAGAACCAAAAGTTGATTTATCCGATCCGGTTGATACCGTTGAATTAAGCGGTAAAGCAGCAAAAAAAGAAGGTGCTTCAACAGCTAAAAAAGTTGGCGTAGGCATTGCTTCATTTTTACTTCCCGGTTTAGGACAATTTATAAACGGTGAACCTAAAAAAGGTTTTGCATATTTAGGCGGTTCAATAGGCTGCGCAATTCTTGCAGGCTTTACAGGCCCGATTGGTGCGGTTGCTGCATTAGCAGTCGGTGTTTCATCAATCGTTGATGCGGTTAAAAACGCTAACTAAATTTTAATTTATATATAAAAAAAGACCTTATCAATTTGATAAGGTCTTTTTTTATTGTGATATTTTTATACCATTGCTTTTTCTTTGGCCATTTCTTTTAATTTGTCCGCCATTTGAACTTCTTCCCATGGAACATAAAAATCTACTCTTCCCATGTGTCCGTATGCGGCCAGTTTTTGATAGAATTTTCCGCCGAATTTTGAAGGAAGCTCTCTTAATTGGAATTGCTTAATTATGGCGGCAGGTCTTAGGTCAAATGTTTTCTTTACTATTTCTTGTAATTCTTCATCTTTGATTTTACCTGTTCCGAATGTATCAACCAAAACCGAAACGGGTTCTGCCATACCGATTGCATAAGCAAGCTCAATTTCGCACCTTTGTGCAAGTCCTGCGGCAACGATATTTTTTGCAACCCATCTTGCCGCATATGCTGCGGAGCGGTCAACTTTCGTGGGGTCTTTGCCTGAAAATGCGCCGCCGCCGTGGCGTGCGTATCCGCCGTAGGTGTCAACAATGATTTTTCTTCCCGTAAGCCCAGCATCTCCTTGCGGTCCGCCTATAACAAATCTTCCCGACGGATTAATATAATATTTTGTTGTTTCATCGGGTTTGATTTTTTCGTTTTTGAATACTTCGTTTATAACGTATTCAATCATATCTTTTCTTATTATTTCCTGTATTTTTTTATTATCGGTTTCGTTATTGATTTCGGGGTCGTGCTGGGTGGAAATAACGATTGTATCAATTCTTTTCGGTTTATTGTCGACATATTCGACCGTAACCTGTGTTTTGCCGTCGGGTCTTAAATAGTTAACGGTTTTATTTTTTCTTACTTCGGATAATTTATATGCAAGTTTATGCGCAAGAGAAATTGGAAGAGGCATTAATTCTTCCGTTTCGTTGCAGGCATATCCGAACATTATTCCCTGATCTCCGGCGCCTAAGTTTTCCGTTTCCGTTGCCGAAGTTGCGCTTGTGTCATTTCTTGTTTCAAGCGCTTTATTAACACCGCCTGCGATATCCGTTGATTGTTCATCTATGCTTGTTAAGACGGCACATGTTTTATAATCAAAGCCGCCGCCTTCTTCGCCTTTATATCCTATTCTTTTAATCGTATCTCTGACAACCGAAGGAATATCAACGTAACAATTTGATGAAATTTCCCCCGAAACAAGAACCATTCCCGTTGTTGCGGTTGTTTCCGCCGCAACTCTGCTTTGAGGGTCTTTTGTTAAAAAAACGTCAAGAATGGCATCTGAAATCTGGTCGCAAACTTTATCGGGATGGCCTTCCGTTACCGATTCCGATGTAAACAAAAAATTTTTAAGTGGCATAATTTTTCTCCTTAATTTATATAACCGCCGGTAAGGTTTTTAATTCCAACCCGGTACAATTAGACATTCTATTACAAAGATATTATTTGGTAAAATTATATTTTTATTTTATAATTTAGCTGAAAACAATTGTTTAAAGGGATTAAAAATGGAATTAGCTTATAAAAAACAAAATTGCACGGAATTAACGGAAGATAATATAGGCGCAGACGCTGTTCTTGCAGGCTGGGCTTCAACCATAAGAGATTTGGGCGGTATTATTTTTGTTGAAGTAAGGGACAGATCGGGTCTGTTTCAGGTTGTTGCGGACCCTCAAATAAACCCTCAGGTTTATGAAACTTTCCAAAAATTAAAAACCGAATATGTTATTCAGGTTAAAGGCAAAATCTCAAAACGCCCCGACGATACAATAAACGAAAAATTAAAAACGGGCAGAATTGAAATGTATCCCGATGAAATCCAAATTTTATCCGCTGCAAAAACTCTCCCCTTTCAATTGGAAGATGAAACGGTGTCTGAAGATGTCAGATTAAAATACAGATATCTTGATTTAAGATGTGAAAAAACTTTAAATAATATTGTTCTAAGACATAAAATCGTAACGGCAATCAGAAACTATTTAAATTCAAATGATTTTCTGGAAGTTGAAACTCCGATTTTATGTAAAACAACTCCCGAAGGCGCAAGAGATTATCTTGTACCGAGCAGGGTTTATGACGGTAAATTTTTTGCGCTTCCGCAATCACCCCAAATTTTTAAACAGCTTTTAATGGTCGGCGGAATTGAAAAATATTATCAAATTGCAAAATGCTTCCGTGATGAAGATTTAAGGTCCGACAGACAGCCCGAATTTACGCAGGTAGACTTAGAGATGAGCTTTGTCGAACAGGATGACGTTATTAAAGTAACCGAAGGTCTTGTAAAAGAAGCATTTAAAGCGGCGGGGGTCGAAGTTAATCCGCCGTTTAAAAGAATAACCTGGCATGAAGCCATGGATAAATACGGTTCCGATAAACCCGATACAAGATTCGGTTTAGAATTATTTGATGTAACCGATATTATGGCAGCCTCCACGTTTGAAGCGTTTAAGGCCGTTATAAATAACGGAGGAACCGTAAGAGCGATTAAAATCCCCGGTATTGCAAGCTATTCAAGAAAAGAAATGGATGATATAAGAAATCTTGCAATAAAATTCGGCGCAAAAGGTCTTGCCTGGGTTACTTATATGGAAGACGGAAGCGTTAAATCGCCCGTGTTTAAATTCTTAAACGAAGAACAAATTGAAGAAATCCAAAAAAGAGCGGACGCAAATAAAGGCGATATTGTTTTCTTTGTTGCGGATAACCCCAAAGTCGTATTTGATGTTTTAGGCAGATTCAGATTATACTTTGGCGAAAGATTAAATTTAATCGACAAAGATAAACACGACCTGCTTTGGGTTGTTGATTTTCCTTTGTTTGAATACTCCGCCGAAGAGGACAGATACGTTTCCGTTCACCACCCGTTTACAATGCCCGCTTACGAAGACATTGATAAATTGGAATCGGATAAGGCCCATGTTAAATCAATTGCATACGACATTGTATATAACGGCGTTGAACTCGGCGGCGGTTCAATCAGAATACATTCAAGCGAAATACAGGAAAGAGTCTTTAAGGCAATCGGACTTACCGATGAAGACATTAAAGAAAAGTTTGAATTTCTTGTTCAAGCCTTCCAATACGGAACTCCGCCCCATGGCGGTCTTGCAATCGGTTTAGACAGGCTCGTTGCGCTTTTGACCCGTTCAAATTCAATAAGAGATGTAATAGCATTTCCCAAAAACTCACAGGCAAAAGACTTAATGTCTAATGCTCCGGGGTCTGCAAGCGAAACACAGCTCAGAGAATTGCATATTAAATTAAGAAATGTTCCTAAAGTTTAGGTAAAATAAAAAGCTTTTTGCGCACTTTTTTAAAAAAGTGCGCAAATTTATTTTTCAGGTTCAAAAAAAATATTTTCATACGTTAAAATTTTTGTTACCCCTTTTTAAAATTATGAAAGAGAAAGGAAATATAATGAATTTAACAATCTCTCCGGTTAATTGTTCAAAACCCTGTAATAACGTCAGTTTTGGTATGGCAGAATTCAGCGAAGCGGGAAGAAGATTTGCGGACCAATATAAAGATGTTTATGCCCCGATTTCAAGGCCGAACAACTTAGATGCCAATATTGACTATTCAAAATTTTTTGAAGGAAAAAAATTATTCAGACAGTATCCTTTTGTAAAATACTTTAACGAAAAACTTCCCGATGATAAAGGCAACCCCGCCGGAATCGATGATATAACGGATACGATTATTAAATGCGGGGCATCTAAAAGCCAAACTTCAAACGCAAAATTCATAAAACAGTTAATTGCGGCAGAACCCTCTATGGACAGGCTTAATAAAGCAACAAGAACACCGATTTCGGAAGCAATAAAAGAAGTTCTTGATACAAACTATGATAATCCGCAGGTATCAAACGAAGACACCCTTGCTCTTATAAGAATGTCGGCTCCTGCCGTTGATAACAAAACAAAAGGTATTTTGGACGGTGTTATAGTTAACGCAAAAACGGGCGGCTATGTTGAACCCGCACCCAAAAAATCAAAAAAATAATATATAAAATAAAAAGGAGAGTTTAAACTCTCCTTTTTATTTGATTGTTTTTTTAAGTTTTATTATTTTATCATACGAATCGTTTATTCTCTCGGGTGATATATATCCGTCAATTAAACCCTGTTTTATAATCAGGCTGATTTTATCAACAAGTTTTTTATCGTGTTCAAATCTGTTTGAAAATAATAAAATATTTTCTCCCGCATTAATTCCCAAAGAAACAATTTCCGACAGTCCGTAATTTTTTCTTATTGCCCCCATATCAAGGTCATCGGTTATAATAACTCCGTCAAAATTTGTCTGAATTCTTAAAAATTTTTCAATTGTTTTGTAAGACAAGCTTGCGGGATATCTTTCGTCAATGTTTTTATTATAAACGTGCGATATCATAACGGTTTGCATATCATTCAGGTTTGCAAGATATAAATAAGGGTATAATTCAAATTCTTTATATGTTTTTGTGGCGTCGACAAGTCCCAAATGAGTGTCGCCCGAAGGGCTTCCATGGCCGGGGAAATGTTTGACGGATGTTATTATTTTGTTTTTTTTATGCGCATTTATAAATTCTTTTGCATATTTTACGACAACTTTAGGGTCGTTTGAATAACTTCTTTCTTTTTTATCTATTATTGAATCTTTATTTATTGCAATATCGACACAAGGCGCAAAGTTAAGGTTAATATCCGCTTCTTTTAACATTTCTGCCATTTTATAATATTCATCATACGCTTCAATTTCGCTCATTTGCGCAACTTTTTTTGCGGATTTAAAATTTTGAAATCCGTTATTTTTATTCATTCTCTGAACGTATCCCCCCTCTATATCTATTGCAATAAAAGGCGGATGTTTTGCTTTGGAATTTTTAAGGGCGGATGTCATTTTTAAAAATTCTTCTTTGTTTTTAATGTTGTCTTCAAAAAATATGACGCCCGAAATCTTGTTGTCGTTAACCTGTTTTAATACTTCCTTAAATTCTTTTGATTTAACATTGTCGCCGTTAAATCCGACAATTATCATCTGTCCTATCATCTCGTCCAAATCCGCGCCAAAAGACGGAACTTGAAATAAAATAAACGATAATATAATAACCAGTATTTTTTTCATAATAAATTTGCTTTCAAATCAATAATCTTATTTGATTTTACCATTGTTAAGGTTTATAGTTTTCAACTATTCTGTCGATATTTATTATTCCTTCATTAAACAATAATTCAACTTGATTAATGTTATATTCAATAACCGCCTGAAGGTATTCTATTCTTGCGTTTGTTTTTTGGCTCTGCGCCTGAATAACGTCAATTAAAATCCCTTCTCCGGTATCAAGCCTCATTTCCGCCAAAGTTACGGATTCGGTTGCATAATCAACTTGTTTTTTCGTTATATCGATTCTCTGCAGTAATAATTTTGAATTGTAATAAGAATTTAAAAGTTCTTCTTCAATCTCCCTTATTTTATTTTGAAGCATATATTCCATTGAATTTATTTCATATTGTTTTGCTTTTGCTTTTGTTATTGTTCCGAGTCCCGTATTTTCTCCCAATGCCCAATCAACATATACCCCGACAACGTTACTTCCGCCGAGCCCTATTTTTGCGGTACCCTGATATTGGTTTTGATAAAAAATTCTGGGTTTTGGGGAAAAGTCTGTATAAATTGATTTTTTATTATATTTTGCCGCTTTTATTTCATTTTTGATTGCTTTTATATCTTTTCTGTTTTTGTATGCGACTTCATATAAATCTTCAAGTTCCAAATTGTTATCAACGAGATTATTCGGTTTAACCTCTTTTTCAATCGGATACAAGGGGGTTTTAATTTCAATTCCCATAGTGTTTGATAATTTTGCCTGCATAAGCCTGAAATTGTTCATAGCTTCAATTAAGCTTCTTTTTGCGCTTGCAACTTCGTTTTTCTGCCTTATGACGTCAAATTTTGTTCCCATACCGGAAATCTCAAGATTTTTTGTTAAATTTAACTGTGCCGTTCTTTCATATAAATTTTTAAGATGAATTTCAATATTAATTTTTGCCTGCAGTAATTGCCAGTAATAAACGCTTGTATACATTAAAATTTCTTCTTTTGTAAATTTAAGATTTTCATTTTGCGCAAGCTTTTTAAATTTTGCTTCTTTAGAATTAAAAATCTGTTTTCCGCCCTCCGTTAAAGAATGCCTTACAATTAGGGAAGATGATAATGCAAGCTCGTTAAACCTGTTAACAAGTGCGGTGCCGACCAGAACCTGACCTCTGTAATAAATTGAATACCAGCTGTATGCAACTTCGGGCAGGAATTTTGTAAGCGCATTTTTATGGAGATATTCATAGCTTTTATAAGTTTCAAATTGTGTTTTAATATTAAAATTATTTTCTATCGCAATACACAAACACTCATCCAGACTGACGGGGATAATTTCCTGGCTTAAAAAATCTTTTATTTCATTTTCAAGATTTAATTCTTTTGAACAGTTTTTGCAATAATCCCTAAAATTGTTTTCAAATTTTTCGTCGTTAAATTTATAAATATCGCAATATGACGGATTAATCCAAATAAAATACAAAATTAAAGATATAACTATCCTATTTTTCATAATTGAATAAAAATAATCAAATTTTGCCCAAAAAATAATACACTTTATGGGCTAATGCTTTTATGATATTATTTCATTTGAAAATAAGATTATTTAAAAAAGAAGGAAATTATGACAGAGACTCTTGAAAATCTTTCAACAACTTATAATGCAAGAGAAGTTGAGAAAGAAATTTATAAATTTTGGGAAGATAATGAATTTTTTAAAGCGGACAATAAAAGCAAAAAACCGCCTTATTCAATTGTTATTCCCCCGCCGAACGTTACGGGTATTTTGCATATGGGGCACGCACTGGACGGCACCTTGCAGGATATTTTAACAAGATATAAAAGAATGAAAGGTTTTGAAGCTCTCTGGCTTCCGGGGTGCGACCATGCTGGGATTGCAACCCAAAACGTTATTGAAAAAGAGCTTTCAAAACAGGGTAAAACCCGTTTTGACCTCGGCAGGGAAGAATTTTTAAATGTTACCTGGGATTGGGCAAACAGCCACAAATCAAGAATTTTGGGGCAATTTAAGACATTGGGCGCTTCTTTTGATTTATCAAGAACAAGATTTACTCTTGATGAAGGGTGCTCAAAAGCGGTTAAAAAAGTTTTTGTTGATTTGTATAACAAAGGCTTGATTTATAAAGGTTCATACATTGTTAACTGGTGCCCGAGATGTCAGTCCGCCATATCGGATATTGAAACCGAATATGAAACCGAACAGGGGCATTTGTGGGAAATTTCATATCCCATCAAAGACGAGATGGGCGCAATCGTTATTGCAACGACAAGACCCGAAACAATGTTCGGAGATGTTGCGGTTGCTGTTAATCCTAATGACTATAAATATAAAGATTTAATAGGAAAAAAATGCGTCATTCCTCTTGTCGGAAGAGAAATCCCCATTATTGCGGATGAATACGTCGATAAATCTTTCGGAACGGGCGCCTTAAAAATTACCCCCGCACATGACCCTAACGACTTTGAAGTCGGAAAAAGGCATAATCTTCCCTTTATCAAAGTAATAGATGAACAAGGGAAAATGATTGCAAGAAGCGAAGTCCACCCGGATGTTTGGGGCTTGGACAGATATGAAGCAAGAAAACGCACCGTTGAGATGTTAAAGGCGCATGAAGTTCTTGTTAAAATTGATAACCACGAACACAACGTCGGAAAATGCCAAAGATGTAATACAACGATTGAGCCTTTGTTATCGGAACAATGGTTTGTAAAAATGGAGCCTTTGGCAAAAGCGGCGATTGAAAAAGTTAAAGACGGCTCAATTCAATTTATCCCGAAACGCTGGGAGAAAAACTATTTAATGTGGATGGAAAATATCCGGGATTGGTGCATTTCAAGGCAATTATGGTGGGGACACCAGATACCCGCATACTATCATAACGAAACAAAAGAAATGGTAGTTGCAATGGAAAATCCTGATCCCAAAAACTATACTCAGGATAAAGATGTTTTAGATACCTGGTTTTCAAGCGGATTGTGGCCTTTTGAGACTATGGGATGGCCCGATGTTGAATCGGATGATTATAAAAAATTCTATCCGACATCAACTCTTGTAACCGGATTTGATATTATATTTTTCTGGGTTGCAAGAATGATTACTATGGGGCTTGAATTTACGGGCGTTCCGCCGTTTTCAACCGTTTATATCCACGGGCTTATAAGGGATGAATTCGGACAGAAAATGTCAAAATCAAAAGGAAATACAATCGACCCCGTTTTATCTATCGAAAAATACGGGTGCGACGCCGTAAGGTTCACCCTTGCAAACCTTTGCACCTACGGCGGACAGGATATTAAACTGTCGGATGAAAAATTTGAATTCGGAAGAAACTTTGCAAACAAAGTTTGGAATGCTTCAAGGTTTGTTTTGATGAATCTTGAATCAAAAGAACAAAATTTTGATTTATCAAATCTTTCAATTGCCGATAAATGGATTTTAACCAAACTGAACCAAACAATAAAAGAAGTTAACGACAACCTTGAAAATTACCGCATAGGCGAAGTTACAACCGTTTTATACGACTTTTTCTGGAATTGTTACTGCGATTGGTACGTTGAATTATCGAAAATTGAAAAAAATGAAAACGTGCTGACTTATGTTTTGGATAATTTCTTAAGGCTTTTGCACCCCGTTATGCCTCATTTAACGGAAAAAATCTGGCAGTTAATGCCCGTTAAAAAAGAAGAAAAAGCAATAATGAAATCAAAATTCCCCGAATACAACGAGAAATTTGATTTTGAAGAAGATTCAAAAGCCATGGAGATGGTGTTTGATGCAATAAGAAGCATAAGAAACATAAGACAAAGCTTTAATATATCGCCCTCCGTTAAAGTTAACGTCAAAATCCAAGGGGAAATTGAACTCTATAAAAAAGTAACAAATTATCTTAAACGCCTTGCAAGGGTCGAAGAAATCGAATTTATAGACGATAACCATACATCAGATAAACAATCGGCAAGCGCTGTTGTTCAAAATTCAAAAATCATTGTTCCTCTTAAAGGTTTGATTGATATTGAACAGGAAATTTCAAGACAAAATAAAAAACTTGATAAATTAAACCAGGAAAAAAATTCTCTTCAAAACAGAATTAATAATGAAAAATTTGTTAATTCCGCCCCTGCTGAAGTTGTTCAAAAAACAAAAGACAGAATACAGGAGCTTGAAGCCGAAGGACAGATTATTAAAAATTTAATAGATAATTTATCTTAAACGTTTTTTATAAGTCTTTTTTAATTGGCGCATAAATTTTTTATGCGCCTTTTTAAATGTTTTTTCCTGTTTTTTATCCAAGGGGATATTTTCTGTATATTGAAGTTCAAAATCAATGTTTTCAATTAAATCAAGATATTCTTCATTAATTAAAATTAAAACTGCTTCAAGTTCTTCCTTTGATTTTGTTTCGTTTAAGACATCTTCAAGCGCAAGAGTTTTATTTTTTGATAAACCGTATATAAAGTCTAAAATTTCTCTGTTTGAATTTGGAACCTGTCTTTGTGCCAAATAATCAAGATAAAAGCTTTTGAAAAATTGTTCGACACTGCCTGAATATGCATGGTTAACGGTCAGACAGACAAAAATAAATAAGCTTAAAATTATCTTTTTCATATTTTGATTATACTTTGTTATAACAAAAATTAATCATTCATATGTTTAATTTAAAAATATTGTTGACGGGAAAGTTTGTTCTTGGTATTCTGTTCTGGTCAGCTATCCGAGTTGGCACCGTGTTTGGAATAAATCCGGTATTAAAATTTTGAAATTTTATTTATTTGCGCTTTTTAGCTCAGTCTTGTCGAGGCAATTCAGCCGAGACAAAAATATAAAGCACGATAGGAGTGCTCGGACAACTGAGCGAACGGCAAAAAAAGTTGAAAATTGAATAATTTGCGCTTGTAGCTCAGTTGGTAGAGCACTCCCCTTTTAAGGGATAGGTCGCGCGTTCGAATCGCGCCAAGCGCAAATTTTTATGTTTAATCCTTTTTTAAAATTTCAATAATTTCAGGATATTGTTTAACAATTATATTAAACCCGATTTTGCCGCTCATGCCTTTTGATTTTTTATTGTTAATCTTGCACAATCCGTATTGCTGCGTGTTTTCAACGGTAAGATGATTATATGAATAACCTTTATTAAGCCTTATTTTTGTTCCGTTTAAAACCGCCATTGCCCAAAACCAGATGTCATCTTGTGTGGGAATAATTTCTTTGAATTTATTTTCATCCGAAACATCTTTATATAAGGAATTTGGCGGATATAAAACAGCCCCCGCTCCGATTATTGTATTAAAAAAGCTTGCCTGTTTATAATTTTCCCATGTCAGATAATAATAAAGAGAATCAAGAGTTTCAATTTCGTTATTTTTGTTTAATTTAATTCTCCAGCACCTGTTTGCCTGAATTTCATTCGGATATTTAAGATACGAATTATACAGCGCTTCAATCGTGTCTTTTTCGTAATAAATATCATCATCAAACGTTATTATAATGTCGTCTTTATATTCTTTTAAAGCGGGAATTAATTTTTTATAAGATTTTATGTCGTTACACCACTTAATTTGAAGTCCGTAATTTTTTAATTCCAAAAGATCGCAAGGAAGGCACTTTTCTTTATCTTTAAATTGTTCTTCCGCTAAATATAAAACAATCTCATCGGGCTTCACCGTTTGATTCATCAGGGTTTTAACCGTTGTTTTAACTGTGTTTATTCTCTCGGGGAAAGTCGTAAGAGAAGCAATAATTTTTCTGTCTCTTTTTTTATCGTTAATGCCCGAAGCCTTAATTTCTTCAACCTTAAAATCCGCTCTGTATTTTAATTTCAGCTTAATAAACAAAAACATTATTATAATATGCTGGTCAATATTATTTATTGAAAAAAGTTTTTTAAGAAAAACGGTTATATTAAACAAAGTGTCTTTTTTTATATATAAAAAAGGAATTATGTTAAAAAGAATAAATTGTTCTTTTTTATATAAAACATTTTCTTTGATTTTTAAAATCGGTATATTTAAAAACTCAATTTCGCTTTTTTTAATAAAGTATTCTTTTTTGTTTAACTTAATATTATTTTTAATGCATAATTCAATTGCTTCTTTTTGATTATTGTATCTGTCCGTTTCCTTTTTTACGGTTTTTTTGCTTTTTGTAATAGAGCTTTTATCATTTACCATATAGTAATAATTTGTGTCTTTAACGGTGCATATTCTTTTGCAATTCAAAAGCACGTTTAGTGTTGCAAGAATATCTTCATAATATTTGCCTTCAACAAATTTATAATTTATGCGATTAAGAAATTTTTTACTGTAAAGTTTGTTCCAAACATAAGACTGATCGGGATATTTTAATATATTGAATTGTTCGTCTTTATTATCTGTGACATAGTCTTTTGTGTAATGAACTCTCCATTTTTGATATCTTTGGTATTTTCTGATAACGCTTGAAGCGGCAACATCGGCGTTATTTTTAATTAAGGCGTTATACAGTTTTTCGATAAAATTATTATCAACGTAATCATCGGAATCAATAAAGCTGATATAATCGCCTTTTGCAATGCTTAACCCCTTGTTTCTTGCACCTGATAACCCCGAATTTTTTTGTTCAACGTATACTATCCGCTTATCATTAAGATATTTTTCGATAATTTTTTTCGTATCGTCCGTTGAACCGTCATTAACTATGATAATTTCAATATCTTTTAAAGTTTGATTTATAACGCTTAAAATACATCTTTCAATATATTTTTCAACATTATAAACAGGAATTATTACAGAAACTTTAATGTTATTTTCCATAAAAAAGAATATAGCATAAAAACGAACAATAAAGTTTTTGTTATGTTTCTTAATTGAAGGAAGCTTTTTTTTCTTAGTTATTATATATTATTTATAAACTAGTTTTGTTTGAGGATTTTAAAGTTTAAGATGAGAAAAATTGATGAAAAAACGGTTAATGCAATCCGCGTTTTATCGGCTGACGCAATTCAAAAAGCAAAATCCGGACATCCGGGAATGCCTTTGGGCGCTGCCGCAATAGGTTACAGCTTATATGCATATCATCTTAACTTTAACCCCGAAAAACCGAAACTTTTTTTTAGGGACCGTTTTATTTTATCGGCGGGCCATGGGTCTATGCTTTTATATTCCCTGAATCATCTGTTCGGATACGATATTAAAATGTCTGATATTAAAAATTTCAGACAATTGGGTTCGATTACTCCGGGGCACCCCGAATACGGTCATACTCCGGGTGTCGAAGCAACAACTGGACCTTTGGGTGCGGGTGCCGCTATGGCGGTCGGCATGGCAATGGCGGAAAGACATCTTGCCTCTGTTTTCAATAAAGAAAACTATAACATAATCGATAATTACACATATGCGCTTTTAGGCGACGGATGTATGATGGAAGGTGTTTCAAACGAAGCTTTTTCGCTTGCGGGAACTTTGGGTTTGAATAAACTTATAATTCTTTATGATTCAAACAATATTACAATCGAAGGGAAATGCGACCTTGCTTTTACCGAAGACTCCGTTAAAAAAATGCAGGCATACGGCTTCTTTACACAGGTTGTTGAAGACGGAAACGACATAGATAAAATAAACGAAGCAATTAAAAACGCCAAAAACCAAAAAGAAAAACCGTCTTTTATTAAAATAAATACAAAAATCGGCTACGGCTGCCCCAAAAAAGAAGGCTCGGCTTCAAGCCACGGCGAGCCTTTGGGCGATGAGAACGTTTGCGATTTAAGAAAAACCCTAAACTGGCAATACAATGAACCGTTTTTTATTCCCGATGATGTTTATGAAAACTGTGCGGGCTTTTTGGATGAAAAAATTAATTTAATGAATAAAAAAGAAGCGTTTCTTGAAGAATACTTTAAAAAATTTCCCGAAATGAAGGCTTTGTTTGATGAATATTTTAATTTCGACACCGATAAAATTTTAAACGATGAAACAATTTGGGCTTATGATGATAAAGACAAAGCAACAAGAAGTTCATCGGGCGAAATTTTAAATAAATTAAAAGACAAAATGAAAAATCTTTTCGGCGGAAGCGCAGACCTTGCGCCTTCAAATAAAACGGAATTAAAGGGTCTCGGCGATTTTTCAAAAGAAAACCCGAAAGGTCAAAACGTTCATTTCGGCGTAAGAGAAATTTCAATGGCGGGAATTGCAAACGGAATTGCGCTATACGGCGGTCTTAGAACTTTTGTTTCAACGTTTTTTGTGTTCAGCGACTATTTAAAGCCGATGGCAAGATTGTCCGCTTTAATGAAACTTCCCGTAACTTATATCTTTACTCATGACAGCATAGGCGTAGGCGAAGACGGGCCGACCCATGAGCCTGTTGAGCATATTGCAATGTTCAGATCAATGCCGAATTTTGTAACTTTTCGCCCCGCAGACTCAAAGGAAACAATAGCCGGCTGGAAATATGCGATTTCATCAAAAGAAAAACCGACAGCGCTTATCTTGTCAAGACAAAATCTTGTGCAGTTAAAAAATACAAACGTAAATAATGCTCTTTTGGGTGCATACATTGTCGAAAAAGAAACAAAACAAACTCCCGACTTGATTATGATTGCAACGGGGTCTGAATTAAGTCTTGCAATAAATGCAAGAAAAGAGCTTTTAAAAGAAAATATAGATGCAAGAGTTGTTTCAATGCCTTCAATGGAACTGTTTGAAATGCAAACGGATGAATATAAAGAAAAAATTCTTCCTTCAACAAATAAAAAAAGATTGATAATTGAAGCCTTGTCCAAATTCGGCTGGGGAAGATATATGGGCTTTGAAGGAAAATCAATCACTATGGATGAATTCGGTGCGTCTGCTCCCGGAGATGTTTTATTTAAACATTTCGGCTTCACCGTTGAAAACGTTGTTAAAAAAGCAAAAGAGCTTTTATAAAATTATTAATATTTTGCATATAAGTCAAAAAAACTTTAAAATTAAAATATGGCACTTATTGATAATGCGATAGAGCTTTTTAAAGAAAATAAAATTGATGAAGCAAGAAGAGTTCTTGAAATCTGTTTTGACGTAAATAATGATGATTACCTTGCAAACAGATATCTGGGGCTTTGCCATATTGAATTAAAAAATTATGATAATGCTCTTATATTTTTAAAACATGCTCTTGAATTAAGTAAAAACCATGAATCGGAAGGAGATTTGGGCGTTTGCTACTGGCATTTAAAAGATTATGAAAGAGCTCAAATTCACCTTATAACATCCGTTATGGATAAATATGAAGATAAATATGCAAAAGTTTTGGAAAAAGCGCTTTTATCAAAACATAACGATGAAGCAATGCTCGGACTGAAGCTTTTAATGCATGATAACCACCCGAAAGACATTTTTATTTTAAGGGATTTAACAAGTTATGCGCAGAAATTAAAAAAATATGATCTTGCCATACAATATTTTGACGTTTTGTTAAAACTCTGCCCCGATGATTATGTTGCATGGAATAATCTCGGGCTTATTTATGAAGAATTAAATAACTGGAAAAAATCTTATGAATGTTATAAAAAATCTTTATCATTTAAAGACTTTTTTTCTCCCAATTTTAATCTCGGCATAATGTCAAGAAAAATGCACCGCTTTGAAGATTCAATAAAATATTTAAAAAAAGCGATAATACAAAACCCGAACTCTCCCCAGCCCAAATATTCTCTTGCAATGAGTTATATGATGTTAAAGGATTTTAAAAACGGCTATCCTCTGTATGCTAATCATATGACAATTATTATGCCGGCTTTTTACAGAAACGAATGGAGAGATACCGATTTTCACACCGACAAAACCCTCTGTATTTTTACAACCGGCGGGCTTGGGGATATGATTATGTTTTCAAGATATTTTGATTATATAAAAGGATATTTTAAAAAGATTTATATCCTGCTTCCCGAGACTTTGCATTCAATTTTTAAATATAATTTTCCATATCTTGAAATTATTGATTCAAAAGTAATTTTTACCGATTTTGATTATGCGGTTACACCTATGCACATTCCAAACATTTTTAATCTTGATTTCACCGTTTTTGTGCCGAAACCCGAAGGGTTTTTTGAAGTGAAAGAATCTTTGGTTAAAAAATTTGAAAGAAAATTAAAAAAATCAGACAAATTAAAAGTTGCAATAAACTGGCATGGCAACCGAGAAGGAACAAGAACGTTTTTTAACAGAAGCATGCCCCTAAGTTATCTTGAACCCGTTTTTGAAAAATATAAAGAAAAAATTGATTTTTATTCCGTTCAAAAAGATGACTCGCACACGGACTGTGAAAAATACCCTGAAATTGTCGATTTGTATGATGAAATTAAAAATTTTGAAGATACGGCGGCAATCTTAAAAAATATGGATTTATTAATCTCCATTGATTCTTCCCCCGTTCATATGGCAGGGGCATTAGGCGTTAAAACTTATATGATTTTACCCTATACAAACGAGTGGCGCTGGTTTGTCGATGATGAAAAATCCATCTGGTATGATTCCGTCAGCATATTCCGCCAAACAGACGAAGGAAACTGGAGCTCTGCGGTTGATAAAATGCTTGATAAAATGGATGAATTGTTTACAGACAAAGCCAATCCTTGATTCTGTCCGAAACATAACAAAACGAATCTTTAATTCCCAAATTCTTCGGTTCAATATTTTTGTTATAAATAATTAAAGGAACCATCTCTCTTGTATGATCGGACCCTTTATACGTCGGGTCGCACCCGTGGTCTGCCGTTATTATAAGCAAATCATCTTCATTCATATTTAAAATAAATTTATCCAAATAAGAATCAATTTCTTCAATCGCTTTTTTATATCCGATATAATCACGCCTGTGTCCGTATAACATATCGGTATCGACAAGGTTTGTAAAAATCAGATTAAAATCTTTTTTATTTTTTATTGCTTCAAGTGTTATGTTTAACCCTTCAGTGTTTCCCGCACTGGAGATACTCTCCGTTATGCCGGAGCCGGTAAAAATATCTTTTATTTTTCCTATTGCATAAGTTTTTCCGCCTTCTTTTTCAATTAAATTTAAAATTGTATCTTTTGGCGGTTTAACGGAAAAATCGTGTCTTAGGGCAGATATTCTTGTCGGCTTGTTATTAATTATTCTATACGGTCTTGCGATTACTCTTGATACGCCGCAATTTCCTTCATCAAGAATTTTTCTTGCAATTTTACACCATTCATATAGCGTTTCAACATCAATTAAATCAATATCAACGGCAATTTGAAAAACGCTGTCTGCGGATGTATATATAATCGGAAATTTTGTTTTTTGATGTTGTTCGTTTAAATCCTGTATGATTTGTGTGCCCGATGCGGGATAATTACCCAAAATTCCCCCGCATTTTGTTTTTTCTATAAATTCATCAATAATTTTATCGTCAAATTTTTCATACGTTCTGAAGGGATGATCTAAAACAAGCCCCGCAATTTCCCAGTGCCCCGTTGTCGTGTCTTTTCCTTTTGATTTCGGTTTCATTATGCCGTATTGCGCAATCGGGTTTTGTTCTTTTTTTATTCCGAAAATATCTTTAATGTTTCCGAGCCCCATTTTCTCAAAATTGGTAACATTTAACCCCCCCGCTTTTTTTGCAAGGTTGCATAAAGTGTTCACCGTATTATCGTCATTAAATTCAACGGCATCATCCATGGCGCCTATTCCCATGGAATCTATAACAATTATAATTGCACGTTTATTGTTCATAGTTTAATGACCTCGGTATTTTCATCCAAATATTTCATATGCCATTCCTGTATGGCTTCTCCGGGGTATAAAATGCCTATACCCGGCGGATACGGGATAATTGAAGCGGCGCTCAGTTTTAATTCCGAATCTTCTTTGTTTATTAATTCTTTTTTTGCATAAAATGCAACAAAGGGCTGAATTTTAACTAACGGCTGCGGTTGAAAATCCGCAACGGGAACATAATTAAATTCATACTTCCCTTCCAGAATTTTAATTAAAGCTATTTTTAATTTATCAAATTTGGATTTATCGCTTCCGATACCCGTTAAAAATAAACTTCCGAAATCGTTATTGTATTCATCTTCAATATTATGTTCCTTATATAAGATATCAGATAATAAATTTCCGCTCATGCCTTTTATTTTAAGGAAAATTTTTGTTATATCGTGATATTCACAGTCCAAAAATTCTATGTTTTTACCCTTAAAATAGTCTTTTAAATTTATAATGTTTAAAATTAATTCATCAATCGTCTTCAAGCCTTCTTTTGAATTAAGATAATTAATTGTTTCTTCAATAATACTTATCATAGGATACGAAGGCGAAGTTGTCTGAAAAAGGTTAACCGCTCTTTGCACCGTATCGGGGTCAATATCCCTGCATTCTTTTGACATATGCAAAAGTGCACACTGGTTAACTGCACCTGCGTTTTTATGAAGCGAATGAACGCTGAAATCCGCACCCGATTGAATTGCGGTTTTGGGGAAACTGTCCGAAAAATTGAACAATGCGCCATGCGCCTCATCAACTATTAAATAAGTATTATATTGTCTGCAAATTTTTGAAATTTCTTCAATGTCGGATACTATTCCGTCATAAGTCGGGCTTGTTAAAATAAATGCTCTGTAATCATTTAATTTAAGCTGAAATTCAAGTTTCCCGGGGTCAATTTTTCCGTATATTCCCCAGTTTGATGAAATTTCATTATCGGTATCGGGCATTATCCAGTCAACATCACACCCTGAAACGACAACGCCCGATAATACGGATTTATGGCAGTTTCTTGCAATTAAAATTCTGTCGCCGGGGCGGATAACCGCTTTCATTGCGGCTAAAATTCCCGTTGTGGCGCCTTGCGTTAAAAAGAATGTGCGCTCCGTATTATAAATTTCACATGCTCTGAACTGCGCATTTTTAATGACACCTTTGGGGTTTTGGAGGTTATCAAGCCCTTCAATTTCTGATAAATCTCTTTTGTAAAATTCGTTTAATTCTTTCAAAACCGGACTTTTTTGGCTGTGTGAGGGCGTTGTAAAAAGTGTTTTTTTAGAACCGTTGTTAAGTAATTTCCATAAATTCATATTTTTATAATAAAATAATTCCTATGGATGTACAAGAAGAAATACAAAAATTACGCAAAGAAATCGAATTAAATTCATATCTTTATTATGTGCTTGACGAGCCTAAACTTGAAGATTACGAGTATGATGAATTATTCCGCAGATTGGAGCGCCTTGAAAATGAACATCCCGAACTTATTACCCCCGATTCTCCGACGCAAAGGGTGGGCGGTATCAGTGAAAAATTTGTTCAGGTTCAGCATAAAAACAGATTATACAGCCTTGATAATTCAAATAACCCCGATGAGCTTAAAAAATGGTATGAAAGAGTTTTAAAAGAAGCCACACCCGATAATTCCGGACAGATGTCTTTATTTGAAACTTCAAAAAAAGATATTCCACTTGCGGTTGAATTGAAAATAGACGGGCTTGCCATTGCTCTTACTTATAAAAAAGGCGTTTTTGTTCAGGGCTTAACAAGGGGCGACGGCGTTATAGGAGAAGATATTACAAACAACCTGAAAACAATTAAATCAATTCCCCTGAAACTTTTTGAACCGGTTGACCTTGAAGTGAGGGGCGAAATTTATATGCCGATTAGTTCTTTTGAAAAATTAAACCAAAAACAAATCGAACTCGGTCAAAAAACATTTGCAAATCCGAGAAATGCGGCTTCAGGGACAGTCAGGCAGCTGGACCCTAAAATTACCGCCCAAAGGGACTTATCCATTTTTGTATACTTCGGACTTTTAAATAACCCCGAAATTAAAACCCACTCCCAAACGATGGAATATTTAAAAAAACTCGGATTCAGAACAAATAAAGTATACAAAGCATCGGGCATTGAAGAAGCAATTAAATACATAAACGAGCTTGATGAAAAAAGAAAACATCTTAACTATGCAACAGACGGTGTTGTTGTAAAAGTTGACAGTCTGGAACTGCAAAATGAACTCGGGTTCACTTCTCATCACCCCAAATGGGCAACGGCGTATAAATTTCCCCCCGAAGCCGTCTGGAGCAGATTAAAAAATATATCCGTTCAAATCGGAAGAACGGGAATGGCCGTTCCCGTTGCGGAATTAGAGCCTGTAAACCTTGCGGGAAGCGTTGTTTCAAGGGCAAGCCTTTATAATTTTGATGAAATTAAAAGACTGGATATTGAAATAAACGACAGGGCGCTTGTAAAAAAAGCGGCAGAAATTATTCCGAAAGTAATAAGAACGGAAAAAACAAACGAATCAACCCCTTTTGTAATGCCGAAAAATTGCCCCTTTTGCGGAGAAAAACTTATTGAAGTCGAAGGTGAAGTTGCAATTTACTGCCCGAATAACAAAAGCTGCCCCGCCCAAATTAAAGGAAAAATTGAATATTTTGTTTCAAAGTATGCAATGGATATTGAAGGATTTGGCGAAAGCATAATAGATCAGCTTGTAACATTGGGAAAAGTTAAAAATTATTCCGATTTATACTATTTAACTTTTGATGATTTTATGGAACTTGATTTGGTTAAGGAAAAGTCGGCAACAAACCTCTATAATGCGATTTCACAGAGTAAAAATACAAAACTTTCAAAATTTTTAAACGCAATCGGAATAAGATTGGTGGGAAAAGAGAGCGCCGATATTCTTGCAAAAAGATTTAAAACGATTGATGAATTAAAAGAAGCTTCAATTGAAGAAATAAATTCGCTTGAAGGTATCGGTGAAAAAATGGCAAAAAATATTTATGATTATTTTCATAACGAAGAAAATCTTTTAATTTTGGACCGTGCGCTCAAAGCGGGAATTATACTTGAAAATCCGTATACAATAAGTGAAAATTTAAAATTAAAAGGACAATCTTTTGTGATAACGGGAACTTTGGAAAAATATTCAAGGGATGAAGCTCAAAACATACTGAAATCTCTCGGTGCAAAAACGCCGAATTCGGTGAGCAAAAATACAACTTATGTTATAGCGGGTTCAAATCCGGGGTCAAAATTTGACAAAGCAAAAGAACTGAACGTTCCGATTTTATCGGAAGAAGAATTTATTAATCTGGTTGAAAATTAAGGAGAAAGTTTTATGAAAAAAATTTTAGCCGTTTTGGCATTTTTAGCGGTTTTAGGTTTATCTTCCGTTTATGCGGCGGAAAATTCGGACAAAGGTTATATCTCGGTTAACGTTGAAGCAACCGAAGAATTGGACCCCACTTTGGTTAAAATTTCTTTTGCTATTCAAACGAGAGATAAAAATCCGGACAGTGCCGCAAATATAAACAAAGAAACATCAACTAAAGCAATAAATGCCGTTAAAGCTCTTGTTGATGCGCAAAAAGGCGAAACAATAAAAACGACTTCATATTATTTAACGCCCGAATATGCTTATAAAGACGGAAAAAGAAATTTAACGGGATATCTTGCTTCAAACACTCTGCAGGTTTCCCTTAAAGATGTTTCAAAAGCGGGAAAAATAATTGCCGTGGCGTTATCAAACGGTGCAAATTCCGTTAACAACCTTCAATTTATTTTGGAAGAAACAAACGATAACTGTAACGCTTTAATTCAAAAAGCTTCAAAAGGCGCAAAAGAAAGAGCGGATAAAATTGCTCAATCCATGGGAACAACGGTAACGGGAATTAAAAGTATATCGGCCGGATGTTCTTCATCTTCCAATTTTGGTATGGCAAATTTGAGATACTTAAATTCAAAAGCAGAAGCTGCCATGGATTCCGGCTCAAGCGCAAGTGTTCCCGTTGAATCGGGCAAAACCCAATTAAGAGCGTATGTTAATGCAGACTTTTTTGTAAAATAAAATTTCTTTTTTAAAAATCGCCCCTTTACTTCATCGGGGCGATTTTTTGCATTTAAAATTGACTTTTGTTTAAAATAACATTTAAAATAAAAATATAAATAAAAGGGATAATATATGCGCTTATTTATGGTTATAGTTTATGTTGCGATTGCATTTTATTTTGTATTCGTGTCGCAGCCTGCAATATATGTCCCGATGTTTATTTTTGCGGTTCTTTTTATTTTTTCTCTTCCCGTATATAAAAAACATGTTATAAAAAATGTCAGAAAAAAAATTGTTGAAGCCCAAAAGCTTAAACAGGAAGGAAAAGAAGTTAAGCCTTTTATTGAAATCAATTCTTCCCCCTGGTATGTTTTAATGGAGCTTCCGGGTATTACAAGCCAAATGGCAAAAACTGCGGTTGCACTGAGAAAAGAAAACGGACCTTATCCTTCAATTGATGTTTTTATACAAATAACAAAAGTAAAACATGTTTATATCGAACACATAAAAGCCGTAGCTTACGTTAAAAATGAAATTCCGCCCGTAAAAAGATAATTTTATCTGAAGCGGTATTTATGTTTCATTTTGTTTGCCTGATTTATCATATTTAATTGGGCGGCTTTTTGGTTTTTGCCTTTCATCATATCTTTAAAACCGCCTAAGCCCTTCATCATTTTTCTCATCATATCAAACTGCTGGATAAATTTGTTAAATTCATCCAAGCTGACACCTGCGCCTTTTGCTATTCTTTTTTTTCTTGAAGAATTTAAAATGTCGGGGTTTTTTCTTTCTTCCTTTGTCATTGATGAAATCATAACTTCAATTTTTTTAAGCTGTTTTTCGCCTTCATGGGAAATTTTTTGTCTGTCGTCTTTATTCAGCCCTTTAATGGGAAGCATTCCCAAAATGCCTTCTAATGAACCGAGCATTTTCATTTGTTTTTGCATTTTCAGAAAATCTTCAAATGAAAATGTATTTTTAAGCATCGCTTCTTCTAATTCTTTTGCATTTTCTTCATCAAATGCTTTTTGCGCTTTTTCAACAAGGGTAACGACATCTCCCATGCCGAGAATTCTGTTTGCCATCCTGTCGGGATAAAAGTTTTCCAGAGGTTCTATTTTTTCACCCGTTGAAACAAGTTTAATCGGTTTTTTTGTTGAATATGTAACGGATAATGCCGCACCGCCTCTTGTGTCGCCGTCTAATTTAGTTAAAATAATACCCGTTATTCCTATTTGTTCATCAAAGTTTCTTGCGATATCAACGGCTTCCTGCCCCGTCATCGAATCAATTACAAGAAGTTTTTCGTTAACGGGATATTTTTTTTCAATGAGCATTAATTCCGCCATCATCTCCGTATCAATCTGGAGTCTTCCTGCGGTATCCAAAATTAAAACACCGTTATTTTTTTCTTTTGCATAATTAATTGCATTATCTATAATTTCAAGTACGTTTTTTGAGCCTTCAAGAGTATAAAAATCAATGTTGTTTTCATCGGCTAAAACATTTAGCTGTTTAATGGCGGCGGGTCTGTAAATATCGCATGCAACAAGGAGAGGATTTATTCCTTCTTCTTTTAATTTTTTTGCAAGTTTAGCTGATGTTGTTGTTTTACCTGACCCTTGAAGTCCGAGCATTAAAATAAAAGAAGGGTTTGAATTTAAATTTAAGGGTTTATATTCTCCGCCCAAAAGCTCTTTTAATTCATCATATACTATTTTTACCAGCTGTTCCGACGGCTTTACGCTTTTTAAAACGGCTTCGCCGAGTGCTTTTTCTTTTATGTTCGCTATAAAAGGTTTAACCACGTTTAATGAAACATCCGCATCAAGAAGCGCACGTCTTATTTCTCTTATGGCATCCTGCATATTATCTTCGGTTAAAGCGGCGTTTCCCGAAGCTTTTCTTATAACTTCCTGTAATTTTTCAGATAAATTATCAAACATAAAAAAATGATACCATAAAAATTTTTATTCTTCCCCGAGTGAACAATCGGTTAAAATAAAGCCCAAATTTTTAATATCTTCAATTAAAGTTTTATCTTCAATTATTAAAAATTCTCCGTAATTATTCGGTTTTAAAATTTCTTTTTCATAGTATGCGGGATGAATTAAAACTTCGACTATTCCTTTATCTATAACTTTTAATCCTTCAAGAATCGTGTTTTTGTCCATAAAACCCGTATAAGTTACGCCGATTAGATAATCATTTGTTATAAAATTATCTTTGATTAATTTTTTATTTCCAATGCTTAAGAAATCCAAAAGTGCTAATTTGATTAAATTGACGGGATATTTGCATGTCAGATGTTTTTTGATTGATTTTACAAAATAAGGTTTTTCAAACTGCGTTCTTATATAAGGTATCTTATATTCTTCCGCTAATTTTATTATTAATTTAAAAAGGTTCGGAATTGAGTGGGTATGAACATGGGAATTAATGTGGTTTATTTTAAAATCGCTTAAAATGCGCTCAATTTGTGCTCTCATTTCAAATTCTGCGGCATTAATAAAATTTTTATCAAACGATTTTTTTAATAAATTAATGTATCCGTTATTAAAATTATTTTTTGAATCAACAAGAAATTTATTTTTTGTTAAACTTTTTCCTTCAACCAGATTAATATGAATTCCAAAAAACGTTTCTTTTAAATCTTTGCTTAAAGAAACGGCTTCACCGTATCCTTCCGTATTGGACAAAACGCAGCTTGTTTTTATGATACCGGATTTTATTCCCTTATATACTCCCATATTAAAAGGATTGGAATGGCCGAAATCATCAGAATTGAAAATTAAATATTTTTTATTTTGATAAGACATTGTGAATCAATTCTTCTTTTTGGGATTTTGTATCATCAAATTTATAACTGTTTAAATATTTAATAACTTCATCAGGGCTGTTTGCAACATAATAAAGATTCTTTGAATCTTTTGCCGCAAATTTTTCACTTATAATTTTTTCAAAAAAGTTTAATAAATCATTATAAAAACCGTTTGTGTTTAAAATTACGATTGCTTTGTTGTTATAGCATAATTGTTTTTGAACAATCATCTCCGATAATTCTTCCAAAGTCCCGAATCCGCCCGCAAGCGCGATGACCGCATCCGATTTTTCATCCAGCGTTGCTTTTCTTTCGCGCATTTCTTTTGTTAAATAAAATTCATCACAAAAAGCTTCGCTAACCCCAAGGTCATATAATTTTGCGGGCATAACCCCTATAACTTTTGAGCCGTTATCTTTGGCGCTTTTTGCAACTTTATACATAAGCCCGAGTTTTGAGCCGCCGTAGACTACGTTATAATTATTTTTTGCAAGAAGAACACCTAAATTTTCGGCGTCTTTATAATAAATATCTTCCAGAGAATTGCTTGATGAACAGTATACGCAGACATTTTTAATTTTATTATTCATAACCTAAGTATATAAAAGCATAAATTAATAGTCAAACAAACTGTTGGAAGGTATCATAATGGGCGATGTTACCGAATTTTGCGGATTTGTTCTCGTGAAATTCGATTCGATTATTGAAGGAACGCCGAGAGGAGTTTTATCTTTAGCGGGCATTTCAATTACTTTTTGTTCTTTAACTTCGGCGGGTATTCCCTGATTTTGTTCAACGGATGCCTGTTTTTTTGCGGCGGACATTTTAAAAATGTCCGAAACATCATAAGAAACAACGCTGTTATTTTGCTGTTCGGTTATATAAATTTTTGCTTTCTTTTCATCAAGGCTAATACAATAAGGTTTCTTTGCATACATTAAAACGGTATGATTTCCGTTTTTGTCATACATAACAACCGACCCTTTATTGTAATTTGCGGCGTATAAATTATCATAAGGGTCAATTGCAAGCCCGATGGGGCCGCTTACTTCTTTTGTGCCGTCCGCAAAAACGGTTTTTGTAAGCCCGTCTTTTGAAATTTTAAAAATTTTATTTTCGGAAAAACTTGCAACATACATATTGCTTTCAGAATCAATTACAAGCCCCGATGGTGCCGGTACGCTTCCGACTATTGAAGTTTTCAGGCTTTGCTGCGCTTTTATTTTTGATTCCTGTGCAAGTTCGTTTTGTCTTTTTGAAATTTTATTTTGCAGAACCGTTGCTTTTGTTCCGTATTCGGAATTTGAAGGAATTTTATTTAAATAAGTTGCGGCTTTTGATAAATATCCCTTTTTAAACAGTAATTCAGACAACTGATATGCACTTTCATAATCATCGGGCTGAATTTTTAACAGTGCTTCATAAGAATTAATTGCGTCTTGATATTTCCCTGAAGCTTCCTGTATTCTTGCAAGGTTATAATAAGCTTCATAGAAATCGGGGCTGATTGAAATTGCTTTTTTAAAAGTTGCGATTGATTGTTCGATTTTATCCTGTTCGTATAAATCGATGCCTTTATTGTATAAAACGGTTGCATCATCTTCAATTGAAGCAAATGAAGGCATTATAACCGCAAAGAAAAGTAAACCGCTCAACAAAAAACTTTTTTTCATGGTAGTATTGTAGCAAAAATCAAATGTAAATACAAATATAGAAAATTTTTATTTCACTAAGGAAAAATAATGCTGATATTCGGAATTGAAACAAGCTGTGATGAAACGGCATGTGCAATAATCAAAGACGGAAGAGAAGTTATATCAAATGTTGTGGCTTCACAAATTAAAACCCATGAAATCTTCGGCGGGGTAGTTCCCGAAGTTGCCGCAAGAGAACATTTAGATACAATAAATGTCGTTATAAATGAAACATTTGATATTGCAAAAAAAGAATTCAACATAAACCCTGATGACATTGACGCTTTTTCATCAACCGCAGGTCCCGGGCTTGTAGGGTGTCTTTTGGTCGGCTTAAATGCCGCAAAAGCATTATCTTTATCCTATAATAAGCCTTTTATCGGTGTTAACCATCTAAAGGCCCATGTTTGCGCAAATTTTTTAGAATCGGATTTAAAACCCCCTTTTATATGCCTTCTTGTTTCGGGCGGACATACGCAGGTTATAAAAATTGACGATTACGATAAACAGGAAATCATAGCTTCCACCATAGACGATGCAACGGGAGAAGTTTATGATAAAGCGGCAAGGCTTATGGGTTTAACATACCCCGGCGGAATTAAACTTGATAAAATAGCGCAGACGGGAAATAAATATGCATTTAAACTTCCCGAAGCCAAAGTAAAAGAAAACGAATTCAGCTTTTCGGGGCTAAAAACAGCGGTTTTAAGACTTGTTCAATCGTACAGGGGAAAAGAATTACCGGTTAACGATATATCGGCAAGTTTTCAGGAAACCATAACAACAACATTAATAAATAAAACAAAATTTCTGGCGGATAAATATAATATAAAAACTATTGCGCTGTCGGGCGGAGTTGCCGCAAATTCAAGATTAAGAGAAAAGCTTTTTGAACTTCAAAGTGAAGGTTATAATACATTTGCGCCAAAGATGAAATTTTGCACCGATAATGCGGCAATGGTTGCGTCATGTGCGTATTTTTGCCCGATAAAAACGGATGATTCTCTTATATTGGAAGCATTTTCAAGAGGATAATTTAATCTTCGTTTCTTGAAATTCTTATTCTTCTTAAATTTCCTTCGCCGAAACTCTGCGAATGAAGATTATAAGAATCCGCAAGCTCATGCTGTAATTTTCTTATATTTTGGGGCTGCGGTTCAAGTTCAACGCTTTCGGCTCCTTCCATAACTTTTGCAATGGCAGCTTTTGCCTCATCAAGCGCAAGCTCGCAATCGTCTTTATAATCGGTTGTAACTTCTTTAAAGTCGGGGTTGTCGGCTAAATGAAGGGCGTCTTTCAAAACTTTTTGAATTTGCGACATTGAATTTGTTCTTACAAAATAAACGGGCAGCCTGTATTCGTTTGCAACCGATAAAATTTTTGTTCCGCCTTTTGCAAAGTTTTTGTGCGCAATGACCAAATCCGCATCTTCGACATTTTTTGCTATTTCAACATCAATATCAAGTCTTTCTATTATTTTATTTACAATTGACCTTGAAACGGCATAGATATAAATTTTCTTTCTGTTTTTAACGGAATTAACGTATTTTTGCCTGTTAAAAGAAAAATTCATCGGGTTTTGGGTTCTCTGGTCAAGCTCGTTTACTCTGTCTATGGTTTTTTCAAGCTCCGATTTATCCGGAACCTTATATTCATAAACCTGATCAACTTTTCTTATCTCCGGCGTTACGGGCCATCCTCTTAAAATGCAGTCAACCGCTTCTGCGGTATTTTTGTAAACAGCAAGAGTGTTTCTGTCGATGATTTCAATAACAATATCAAATGTCGGCTGTTTTTCTCTTTCCAATACCGTTTTTTGACATCCCCTGTGTTTTGCTTCATCATCGCCAAGCGTAACGGAGCTGACGCCGCCGACCAAATCGCTCATTGCGGGGTTTTTAATAAGGTTGTCCAAAGTGTTGCCGTGTGCCGTTGCAATAAGCATAACGCCTCGTTCCGCTATTGTCCTTGCGGCGGCAACTTCAAGCTCCGTTCCTATTTCATCAACAACTATAACTTCGGGCGTATGGTTTTCAACCGCCTCAATCATTATATCTTTTTGCATTTCGGGCTGCGGCACCTGCATTCTTCTTGCTTTCCCGATTGCAGGGTGTGCAACGTCGCCGTCGCCCGCAATTTCGTTTGACGTGTCAACGACAACAACTCTTTTTCCGAGTTCATCCGCCACAAGTCTTGAAATTTCTCTTAATTTTGTTGTTTTGCCGACGCCCGGGCGCCCTAAAAATAAAATGCTTTTATTTTGCATTACAAAATCTTTAATACATGCGATTGTTCCCGTAATTACACGTCCTATGCGGCATGTAAGCCCGATTATTTTACCCTGTCTGTTTCTGATTGCGCTTATTCTGTGCAGTGTTCCCGCTATTCCCGAGCGGTTATCGTTTGTAAAATCGGGGATTTTTGATGTTATATAATCGATATCATCGCTTGTAACGGTATCCGTTCCTAAGTATTCAATCTTTCCGTTTCCTATTCTAACCTCGGGCAGCCTTCCTATATCAAGGACAATTTCAATCGCATCGTCCAAAAGCCCGTCATAAATGTTTCTTTTAATTCTTGGAGGTAAAATTTCAATTAATTTGGTGAGGTCGTTTTGAAACTGCACTTCACTCATAAATTTTTAATCGCCTTTCAACAAGCTGCAAACATCAAAAAAGCTTTCTATAATTATTATAAACCATTCTATAAGAAATACAAGAGTAGTAATACTTTTATAACACCCTAAAACCTTTTATTTATACCTTATTTTGCCCATTCTGTTTATCGGCCAGAAGATAAAAGCGGCATGACCTATAATGTTTTCTTTGGGTAAAAAGCCCCAAAATCTGCTGTCTTGACTGTTTCCTCTGTTATCTCCCATCATAAAATAATTATTTTCAGGTATGGTAAACGGTCCGCAATACATATCATCCCTGCATTCTATCCAGTCAAAAGTATCCAATATGTAAGGTTCGTTTTCTTTTTTATCATTTATATAAACAAAAAATTCATCACCTTCTTTTTTAATTTCAAATTTATCCCCCGGAGTTCCTATAATTCTTTTAATATATGCTATATCTTTGCAAAAAATTCCCGTTAATCTTGTAAAAATAGACCATATATCATTTTTTAACTCTTCATCGGGCGGATAAAAAACGACAACATCGCCTCTTTTCGGTTCAACAAAAGGCTTTGTTATTTTCTCTACAAAAATTCTGTCGCCTTCAATCAGTGTCGGATACATTGAAGATGACGGAATCCATCTTAGTTCACCTATAAAAAATCTGATTAAAATAACCGCAACAAGTACAAAGACGATTGTTTCAATTATTTCTCTTATTGCCGATTTTGCGTTTTTATCAATTAATTCTTCTTTGTCATCCGTCATAATTTTATCCTTTGAATAAGTCGATTAAAGAAAATAAATCTTTTTTTGCGCCTGAGTTCGGATAATCAATTAAAAATTCTTTTGTTTTAATAATTAAATCATCCAAAAACTTATTTGATTTTTGAATTATATCATAATCGTTTTTTGTTTTGGCGCCCAATATGACGGGAAGCGTAAAAATTCCTTCCTGTATATCTTTTGAACATTTGCACTCATCTTTGTTTAAAAAATTATTCATATCGTCTTTAATTTGAAAACAAAGAGAAAAGCTTTCGCTGAAATTAATTATATTTTTGTTTTCTTTCATTTCTTTTATCTTATATAAAGAGCTGATTGCGGATGTAAAAAGCGATGAAGTTTTTTCTTTTGATATTTTGATGTAATCTTCGATTGAAATTTTATTAAACCTTGTTAAAAGCGAATTAATCTCGCTTTTTGTCATGTCTTTTGTGGCATTTGAAATTATTTTATATACGCAATCATTTTTGATATCGGATAAACATTCCATTGCGCAGGTTAATAAGTAATCTCCCGCCAAAACCGCAATTTTATCCCCTTTATTTATATGAATGCATTCCATATTTCTTCTTAAAACCGCATCATCCAAAATGTCATCATGAATTAAGCTTGCATTATGTATTAATTCAATTGAACAGATAAGATTGAAAATATCTTCATTTAATTCAATATTTTCTAATTCCGCAACAAGAAGAATAAATAAGGGTCTTAATCTTTTTGCATTTGAGAATAAAAATTTTTTATAATAAGAATTTAATTCGTTATGGCAGGAATTTAAAAGCGATAAAATTTTATTATCGACAACATTAAGTTCTTTTTCTTTTCTTTTTTTAACGGTAGTATAAATTTCATTCATTTTTATATAACAAATCTGCCGTCTTTATAAATCAATTTATCGTCGGCATAAATACAGGAATTGTTTTTCATATTTTTTATAATATCCCAATGAAGTCCGGACACGTTTTTGCCGCCGGTTTCGGGGTATGAAGCACCAAGCGCCATATGAACGGAGCCGCCGATTTTCTCGTCAAAAAGAATATTGCCCGTAACGTTTTTAATTCTTTCGTTTGTGCCGATTGCAATTTCGCCTACCAGTCTTGAGCCTTCATCCATATTAAGCATTGAATTTAAAAAGTCTTCGCCTGTTTGGGCGCTTGCTTCAATAACTCTGCCTTCTTTTAATTTAAGATGAATTTTATCCGCCTGATTTCCTCTGTATATTGCGGGAAAATCAAAATAAATTTCGCCTTCCGCTGAATCTTCAACGGGTGATGTAAAAATTTCGCCGTCGGGGAAATTATTAATCCCGTCGCATGAAATCCATAGCCTGTTTTCAACGCCAAACGTTATATCGGTTTTTTCGCCCGTTATGTGCAGTTTCTTTGTTCCGTTTAATTTTGAGACGATTCTTTTTTGTTCCTGTCCGATTTCAATCCATTTTTGAACGGGATTTTCCAAATCCAGATAACAGGAATTGATTAAAAATTCTTCGTATTCATCCAAAGACATTTTTGCTTCCTGGCTTAAGGCTTGTGTCGGAAAATCCGCTATAACCCAGTTTAATTCTCCTTTTTCGGACCTTTTTAACATGGTCTGGGATAGTTCCCTTGTTGCTTTTGACCTTTTTGCCATTTTATCTGAATTTGCGTTTGCCATTGACTTAACGTTTAAGGGCGCTCCGATTGAAATTATTTTATCCGCTTTTTCAAATTCAATTTTTGACATTTCATCAATATAGTTTAACTGGTTATCATCTGCGTTTTTAATAAAAATTTCTGATAACGATTCAAAAGAACACCTTACAACGGGGTGTGCCCCGTTTTTTAAAACGGCTCTATAAATTTCTTTTATTAAAGGCTCTGCAAGATAGCTTTGCGTTTTTATTATAACCAAATCGTTCTTTTTAACTTTTGTTGAATAGTTAACAAGAACATCGGCGTATTTTTGATAAAAATTATTCACAATCTTCCTCTTGTCTGTAAAATTCTTTGTTTGATTTAATGCAGACACCTCTTTTTGAAGTTTTGATAAATTCAATCATTTTATCAACATATTCATTTTTTTCAATTTCGTTTTGAATAACTTCAATTGCCTGTGTTGTATTATATTTGGGGCTTTTTAAAATCCTTATTGCCTGATGAATTGCATTAATTGAATCTTTGTCTATTCCTCTTCTTCTGAGCCCTATGGCATTAACCCCCATTGCAAGTGCGGGCGCACCTTCCGATTTTGAATAAGGAAGAATATCGAGCCTTGTTGCGGAAGCGCCCGAAATTATGGCTAAATCGCCTATTCTTACGTTTTGATGATAAACGCTCATTCCGCCAAGCCATGCGCCGTATCCCACATGGGTATGTCCGCCGATTGTTGCGGCATTTGCCATAATAACTTCATTGCCTAAAACACAGTTATGCGCAACGTGGGCGTAAGCCATAATCATACATTTATCGCCCAAAATAGTATTATTTCCTTCGCCTGAAGCTCTGTTTACCGTTGCAAATTCTCTAATCCAGCAGTTTTTGCCGATTATAACACCCGTTTTTTCGCCTTTATACCCTAAATCCTGCGGTTCGCCGCCAATTGAAGCATAGGGCGCTATTTTTGTATTTTCTCCGATTTTTGCAAATTCTATCGTTGCACCTGCACCTATTTTGACGCCGGATAAAATTTCGACATCTTGCCCGATAACCGCATTGGGTCCGATTTCGACACCGGGTGCGATTTTTGCGCTTTTGTCAATTATTGCCGTCGGATGTATCGTCATAATATTCACAACTTTCTATTTTAATGCTATCGTAATTTCCGCTTCTATACAAAGTTTGCCGTCAACATAGCCTTTGCCCGTGCATTTTGCAATCGGTCCTTTAACTTTTGTCATATAAACTTCCATATCAAATCTGTCTCCCGGGCGCACGATATTTTTAAATCTTACGTTGTCAACACCTGCAAATAATGCAAGTTTTCCTTTGTACTGTTCCATTGTAAGTAAAATAGGGGCTGCTGTCTGCGCAAGCGCTTCAATTTGAAGAACCCCGGGCATTATCGGGTTATTCGGGAAATGTCCGTTAAAAAACATTTCGTTTGCGGTTAAATTCTTATATCCTTTTGAATATTCGTTAGGGACACATTCGGTTATTCTGTCTACCAATAAAAACGGGTATCTGTGCGGAATTAAATTCATAATTTCCACAATATCGAGTGAAATCGGTTTTGTTTGAACTTCTGTCATTTTATATCTCCTTTAGTAATTGTGCTCTGACAGCCTGTGCAGTTTGAATGTGATAGCCGTGTCCCGCTTCAATTGCAATAATTTTTGCATTTAATTTTAGAGGGTTAAACCCCGTTAAATATAAATCTCCGATTATATCAAGAATTTTATGCTTAACGGGTTCAAATTTGCTCCTTAAATCCGTTGTATATCCATCCCCGGTTAATCCTACGGTGTTATCATAGGTAACACCCAGTGAAATTCCCATTTTTTGATAAGTTTCAAGGTCCTTTAAATATCCGAATGTTCTTGCTTCGATTATTTCATCCAAATTGACATCAGGATCCAATGTTACCCATCTTTGCGCCAAATCCGGATGATTAAAATTAACCGCATAGGTAATTGTTGTTTTATCCGACGGAATTAAAACGATTGAACTTTTTCCCGCATTAAATATAACGGGGGATACAAGTTTTTTAACTTCGTCGCTTTCACCCTCAAATCCCGCTTTTTTAAATTCTTCTGCCCAGACTTTTGCGCTTCCGTCCGTTATCGGGGTTTCAAACCCTTCCGACTTAACCCTGACATCAAGGGCATCAATTCCAAATGCCGCACATGAAGCCATAAAATGTTCCACAAGGGCGATTTTTGCCTTTGCACCGTTTTTAATGTCCGCAAGAACGACAAAATGCTCCGTTGACACAACATTATTAATGTCTGCTTCTATGATACTGTCTTGAATGTGAAATCTTATCCCTTTTTTATCCGAAGGGTTAACTTCAAATATTGCGGGCTTATTATACATAAGCCCTCTGCCTTCTAAAGTAAAACTAGATTTTAGCGTCCTCATTTAAAAATTTCTCGTAATCTTCCAATAAATGCTGGTATTTTTTGTATTTTTGAACCATAACTTCTGCTTCCGCAAGGTATTTCATGCGTTTTATGAAATCTTTTCTCGGCACCGCAGGTGCGCCCATAATAACGCTTTTTGCGCCGAAAGATTTTGTAACGCCCGCTTTTGCAAGAACAATTGAATCATCGCCGATTGATGTATGGTCTTTTAAGCCCGCCTGACCCGCAATTACTACTCTGTCGCCGATTGTACAGCTTCCGGCTATACCTACCTGCGATACTATCATGCAGGCACGCCCGATTTTACAGTTGTGCCCTATCATAACAAGGTCATCAATTTTTGTCTGTGCACCTATTGTGGTGTTTTCAATGGTACCTCTGTCAATTGCCGTATTTGCGCCGATTTCAACATCATCTTCAATTAAAACGGAACCTAATGACGGAATTTTGTATACTTTCTGGTTTTCTTTTCCGCCCGTTATGGAGCCTTCTTTTCTTGCGGTTTCAATGTTATCGGGAGTTTCCGTTACAAAGCTGAAACCGTCTGCGCCTATGCTTGCGCCGTGGTGTAATATACATCTGTTTTTAATTATTACAAAATCACCGATGTTAACGCCGGGGTGAATTAAACAATCATCCCCGAGTTTTGCAAATTTTCCGATATAAATATTTGCCAAAAGTTTTGTATTATCGCCGATTTCAGCCCCTCTTGAAATAACAACGTTAGGACCGATTGAAACATTTTTCCCCAGTTTTGCTTCGGGGTGAATAACTGCCGTAGGGTGAATTCCGTTATAAAAATCGGGGCCTTCGTAAAAAACATTTAACAATGTCATCATTGCAAGTCTCGGGCGTTCAACTTCAATTGTTGAAATATTCGGTATATTAACACCCAAAGGAACAAGGGCGCATTTTGCTTTTGTTGAAGCTAAATCCTCAATTTCTTTTTCGCCGAGTGCAAGCGCAAGCGTATTTTCATCCGCTAAAACGGGCGGTGCCACTTTATTTATTTCGGCATCCGATACCTTGGTTAAAATGCCTTTAACCAGTTGTGATAATTCTTCCAATTTGAATTGTTTACCGCTCACGTTGCTTCCTCCCTCAAAAATCTATATTTATTGTATTACATTTATTTTATTTTGTCGATTATTTTTGTTGTGGATTTGCCTTCCACAAGCTTAATAAATTCTACTCTGCCGCCGTTTTTTATCACGGTATCTGCTTCGGGAAGCGTTTCAATCGTATAATCGGCGCCTTTTGTATATATATCGGGCTTTATTTTATCCAAAAGTTTTACGGGCGTTGTTTCATTGAATACTATAATATAATTAACATTTTCTAATGCCGATAATACTTCGGTTCTGTCTTGTTCATTATTTATCGGACGGCTTTCGCCTTTAATTTTTTTGATTGAACTGTCTGAATTTAAGCCGACAATTAAGACATCGCCTTTGCTTTTGCTTTCTTTTAAGTATCTCACATGTCCCGCATGCAAAATATCAAAACATCCGTTTGTAAAAACAATTGTTTTGTTTTCGCTTCTTAATTTTTTAATAAGCGCATTGATTTCATCTTCTTTTACTAATTTTTCCAAACCTAAAACACCTCTTTTATTTTAGATTATAAAAGCCGTCTTTTATTGTCAAGACGGCTTTTAAATTTTAATTTTAAAATGTCTTACTTTTTATCCGTCTTTTTTGTATCGGAGGGTTTATCTTCAAGAATTTTTTGCTGTTCGATTGCTTTTTCTTTTATTTTGTTTTGGATATTTTTAAGGTCATAATTTTCATCCACAAATTCGACTTTTGCGCTTGCTTTAAGACCGTCCAGAAGACTTGTTAAGACATCAATTTTTTTCTTTTGTTCAAGATAAGCCTGAATTTCGTTTTTCATTTTTTCAAACGGCTGAATTCCGGCCGCAGCTTTATCGGTTACGATAATAATATGATTTCCGTAATCCGTTACCACAATATCCGATACCGTTCCCGGTTTAAGATTAAATGCAGCGTCCGCAAAGGGTTTTACCATATCTTTTCTTGTAAAGAAGCCTAAATCTCCGCCCTTAAGAGCCGAAACTTTGTCGTCTGAATATTGTTTTGCAAGTGCGGCAAAATTTTCGGGGTTTGCTTTTACTTTGTTTAAAACTTCTTTTGTAAAATTCATTTTGTTATCAACGGCTTCTTTTGTCTTTTTGTCAATTTCATCTGATGTGAGTTCGCCTTTTTTATCCTGGGCGATAATTTCCTGTTTTATTTGAGCGGGGTTAACCTGAATTAAAATGTGTGAAGCTCTGACACGTTCGGGATAGTTAAACGAAGCTATGTTTTTATTATAAAAATCTTTAACTTCTTTTTCGCTTACTTTCGTACTTTGGGTAGCTTCAATTAATTTATCGATTTTAATTTCATTTTCGATATCTTTATCAAATTGTTTTTCCGAAATGTTATTTCTTTTTAAAAGTTCTTCAACTTTTTCTTCTGAACCGATTTTTTCCGCAATTTCATTTTTTCTTGCCTGAATTTCATCTTCGGTTACTTCGATTTTTCTTTTTTCAACTTCCTGATTAATTATTTCTTTTAAAATAAGTTCGTTTACTATTCTGTCTTTTAACATTAAGCTCATAATGCTGTCTTCATCTTTTAGGAAGCCTGAAAACTGCTTATACTGCGGGCTTGAAATTTCTCTGTCGTAAATTTCTTCATAGCTGCTTTTTGTAATAGGTTCGCCGTTTACTTTGATAATTGCGCTTTTATCAATATTGCAGCCGGTAAGAGCCGCAAGAACAAAAACGCCGGATAATAAAACTTTTGATAATTTCATATAATCTCCCCTTTAATTTGTTTTCTTAAATTCTAATACTATCTTGGATATATGATAAAACAAATCGGACAATATGTTAAATATTTCATTAAAATTGAGGTAGTCCGTTTTCATTAACAATATCCCTTTTACCTTATCCATGGATTTTTGAGGCTTTGTCCAGTTAAAATATTTTGTAATATTAATTGAAGTTTTATTTCTTATTATATTCCACTCCTGCATGGTATAGGGCGTATAAATTCTTATATTATTCCCCGTGTCTTGGATTTGGGTTATATGAATGTTTGTGCCCAAAAGTCTTATTTTTATTAATTTAAACAAATTTTCAACCGATTCTGGCAGCTTTGAGAACCTGTCCCTGAAACCGGCCTGAATTGTTTCAAGCTCATCAAGCGTTTTGATTTCGGCAAGTTTTTTATATTCAAGCATTTTTTGTTCGTATGAACCCACCCAGTCATCCGGAATAAATGCGTTTGTTCTTATATCAACAAGGCAGGGGTCAAATTTTTCCGTTTTTTCTTTAACGGGTTCTTTTTCCTGTTTAATTTCTTCGATACATTCTTCCAAAAGCATACAATACGTGTCAAAACCGACATTTACCATATGCCCGTGCTGTTTTGCACCCAAGATATTACCGACCCCTCTTATTTCGATATCTCTCATTGCAATTTGATACCCCGAGCCTAATGAAGTAAACTCCCTAATCGCTTTTAATCTTTTAATCGCTTCTTCGTTTAGTTCTTTCGATTGTTTATAAAAACAATAGCAATATGCTTGTCTGTCAGACCTTCCGACCCTTCCTCTCAATTGATAAAGCTGCGCAAGCCCGAATCTGTCGGAATCGTTTACTATTATTGTATTTGTGTTTGGTATATCAAGCCCCGATTCAACAATTGTGGTTGAAACAAGAATATCGTATTCTTTGTTTAAGAAATCAAACATTATTTTTTCAAGTTCTTTTTCATGCATTTGTCCGTGAGCTATTGCAACTTTTGCATTCGGAATAAGCTCTTGAATATATTTTCCCATTCTTGCGATATTTTCTACCCTGTTATGAATAAAATAAACCTGCCCGTCCCTTTGAAGTTCATGGTTAATTGCGTTTTTTAAGTATCCTTCATTAAATTCTCCGACATAAGTTTTAACGGGAAGCCTGTTTTTGGGAGGCGTATTTATAACGGATAAATCCTTTAGTCCGGATAATGCCATATTAAGCGTTCTTGGTATCGGGGTTGCCGACATTGATAAAATATCTATGTTTTCTTTATAATTTTTCAATTTTTCTTTGTGGTTGACACCGAATTTATGTTCTTCATCTATTACAAGCAGACCCAAATTTTTATATTCAATATCGGATAAAAGCCCGTGGGTTCCTATAACAACATCGCATGAACCTTCTTTGAGCATTTTTATCGTTTCTTTTCTTTCTTTCGGAGTTTTGAACCTTGAAATTAACTGAACGTTAATTGAAAAAGGTTTAAACCTCTCGGTTACGGTTCTGTAATGCTGAAGCGCCAGAATTGTTGTCGGCGCAATCATTGCCGCCTGATATCCGCTCATAACCGCTTTAAAAATTGCCCTTATTGCAACTTCCGTTTTGCCGAAGCCGACATCAGCACAAATAAGCCTGTCCATAGGTTTTTGTTCTTCCATATCGGCTTTTGTATCGATTATTGCTTTCATTTGATCGGGCGTTTCAATAAATTCAAACCCTTCTTCCATTTCATACTGCCAGGTTGTATCGGGGTCAAAGGCAATGCCTTTTGACATTTTTCTTCTTGCATATAGTCTTAAAAGGTCGTATGCAATTTCTTTTACTTCTTTTTTGGCTTTGTTTTTTATATTTTCCCAGGCAGCCCCGCCCATTTTTGATAATTTCGGAACAACGTTTGAACCTCTGTATCTTTTAAGAAGGTTAATCTGCTCTGCCGGCATAAAAAGTTTGTCTTTTCCTTCAAATTCAATTTCGAGATAATCTTTTTTGCTTCCGTCAAAATCCTGTTTAATAAGCCCTCTGAAAATTCCTATACCGTGAATATAATGCACAACGTATTCACCTTCTTTTATATCGTTAACCGAATCGATATAATCGGGTGATTGCTTATTGTACATATATTTTCTTGTTGTAATGTCTTTTGAGTGTTTGTTGAAAAGTTCTTTATCGGTAAGAAAAATATATTTTATTCCGCCGATTTTAAATTCTCCGCCGGATACGGAAATTGAAGGCAATATATTAATCGACTCATCATAAATTTCAAACTCTTTTAAAATTTCATCAATTCTGTTGGGGTATGCGGTTGATATAAAAATTTTTATGTTTTCTTTTAAATTATTTTTTATAAATTCGGATATTTTATATCCGTCGGACGAAAACGAAGGGAGCATCGAAGAGTCAAAATCGGATAATTTATCCGAAAAATTTTCTTCATCTTCAAAAAAATCATCTTCTATAAAATTGTCAAACCCGATTTTTTTAAATTTTTTAACACTGTTTTTAAATTCATCCGCTTCAAGATGATTTTTACAATTTAAAGGCAGCGATAAAAGGTTATCAATATTATTTTTATATTCTTCTTTATATTCTTTATCCAAAAGTTCTGCTTTTGAATTAATAAGCGCAGATTCATCAAAAATCAGAATATAATCTTTAAAATAATCAAAAATGTTTGATAAATCTTTATTCAGATAAGTTAAATAATATTCAATTCCTTCAAAATAATTTATATTATCAATTTTTTCCGTTGTTTCATTTAATAAAATCTTAAACGTTTCATCGGCCGAAAAATCGTTTGAGGTTTTAATTAAGTTATTTTTGAATTCTTTTCTTGTTTTATCCGTTGAGATAAATTTATACAAAGGGGGGATTTTAACACATTCTGCTTTTTGAAAACTTTTTTGCGTGTTGGGGTTAAAAAATCTTATATCTTCAACGCTATCGCCGAAAAATTCAATTCTTAAAGGCGCATTATAAAATGAATAAATATCCAATATATCGCCTCTCGGGGAAAATTCTCCGATATCAAGCGCCATAACTTCCCTTTTATACCCCAGATTTACAAGCTGTTCTATAAGCTTGGTAAAATCATATTCTTTATTTTTTTCAATTATCAAAGTGTTATCTTTATAAAATTTTTCGCAAGGGAATTTTTCAAGCCCCGCTTTTATCGGAGCTATTATAAAATCGGGTTTTTCGGTTAAAATTTCATACTGTTCTTTATAAATATAATAATTTTTATCCAAAACGGAATACGGGCTTATTTCCTGATAAGGAAAAATTTTTGCCGTTTTGTTAAATAAACTTTCATAATCCTTTTGATATTTTAATCCCGATTGTTCATCGGACGTTAAAAGCAAAACTTTTTTGTTTTCATTTAATATATAATTCAAAATCAGAAGTTTTAAAGGCGGATTTAATCCTGACAGACAATATGCACCCTTAAAATCCGATTTTAAAAAACGGTTCAAATCAGGCAGTTTAAAATTAAATAAATCTTTGTTTTGCATTTTTTAATTATACGATAAATAAAGCATACTTGCGCCTATAACTCCCGAATAGTCGCCAAGGCCGGCTTTTTTAAACTCCGTTGCATGCGCCGGAATCGGAAGAGCCTTTGTTCTTGCTTTTTTAATCGTATTCAGATAAAACTCGTCTACCGATTGAATTAACCCGCCTCCCAATATTATTAATTTGGGGTTATAAAAATTCATAACGCTTGCAATTCCGCCCGATAAATATTCGACGGCTTCCGTTACATACTGGCAGACAACATCATCATGCGCATCAAGCGCTTTTTTAATATGTTTTGAACTAATGGAGCTTTGCTTTGCAAGATCCGTTATAATTGAAGTTCGCCCTTTTTTAATTGCGCCAAGTATTCTTGATTCAATTGCCGTTCTTGAAGCGTAAGCTTCCAAACAGCCGTTTGCGCCGCAAGAGCATGCTCTTCCGTTTAAATCAACGATAATATGCCCTATTTCACCCGCAGTTTCAGATGCCCCGAGATGCATTTTTCCGTCTTTTACTATGCCGGAGCCGATTCCGGTTCCTACAAATATGCATACAATATCTTTATATCCTTTTCCCGCACCGAAATTTAATTCGCCTATTGTTGCAACCTCAACGTCATTTCCCGTAAAAACGGGAATATTAAATTCTTTTTCAAGCGGTTTTTTAAAATCCAAATTCCTGCACTCAAGGTTAACCGCATTTACTAAAACTCCGTTTTTTCTGTCGACTTGTCCCGCAAGCCCCAAACCTATCGATTTTATTTTATCTTTTTTAATTTCGCTTTTTTCAAAAAGTTCTTTTAAAGTTTGTATCGTAATGTCTAAAATGCCGTTATTGCCGCGGATTTTTTTTGTTTTATTTTTAACTTCCGCTATAATTTCGCCCGTTTTTATGTCCGCAACGGCGGCTAAAATTTTTGTACCGCCCAAATCTATTCCTATTGAGTATTCATTCATTGTTCTTCTTTAATTCCGATACTTTTCAATTTCTGTTCAATTGCTCTCCACCAGTGGAGTTTTTGTTTAAATTCGTAATGGTAGCCTTCAAAGTTGCCCTTACTTATCTGTAAATCATGGTTATCCAAAAATTCTTCAAATTCTTTCTGGATTTTATGCGTAAATTCTTTTCTGTTTATATCGGGCACCGTAAATGTTTTGGGTTCTCCGATTTCACAGACAATCTCGGGTCTGTCCTGTCTTAAAAACATAAAACTGTTTGCAACCGGAATAATATTAATTCCGCCGTATTTTTCAATTGCTTTTTCGGCCATAAACGCAAGTCCCGATTGGAAAATTTCGGGCCTGTAATGGGGCGGTCTTATAATTCCCTGCGGGAAAAGCCAGAAGCCGACATCCGGTTTATCAAGCGTTGTTACCGCATAATTCAATGATTTTATGGCGCTTTGAGGCGATTTTTTGTTAATGGGAAAACATCCTATGTATTGAAAAAGAGGAAACCTGTTCATTTCTTCAATCATAAATCTTAATCTTAATTTTTGTTTTTTTAAGATGAAATAAATAATATAATATCCCCAAATGCCGTCCCACCAGTTATTATGGTTTACATAAAAAATCGTTGCAAACCTTTTATCTCTTTTTTCCAAATTTTCTTTGCCCTTGCACATGGCAGATAAAAAACGGTTTTTTATCATCATCGGAAAAACTATATTTGCAACAAAATGCCAAAAAGGCACATTTTTTGCCTTTCTGAATTTTTCTTCCCTGTTTCTCTGCTTTGTGGGAGGCACTTCAGAATACATATGAATCGGACTGTTCATAATATTTAATTCTAGTAAAAATTGTGTTTTTGTCAAACATTAAATGGGTGATTTTACTATGTAAAACCCCTTTTTGTGGAATAAAAATTTTTTTATGCTAGAATGTCTTTCGGTCATAAAAAAGGATTAATAATTTATGGTAGCAGTTATGAATTATGAAATAAAAGACATTTCTCTTGCCGGGCAGGGTAAAAACAATATTGAATGGGCAATGAAAGATATGCCCGTTTTAAATAAAATTAAAGAACGCTTTAAAAAAGAAAAACCTTTTGAGGGTTTAAGACTTACTGCCTGTGTTCATGTTACGAAAGAAACCGCAGCATTATGCATTGCAATGAAGGAAGGCGGTTTCGATGCGGTTCTTGCGGCATCAAACCCTTTATCTACACAGGATGATGTTGCGGCTGCGCTTGTTAAATATTGGAATATCCCTGTTTTTGCAATTGCGGGAGAAGACAAGCAAACCTATAAAAACCATGTTGACGCCGTTTTAAATCATAAACCTCATTTGATTATTGATGACGGATGTGATTTGGTTGCAACAATTCATTCAAAAAGAAGAGATTTGTTGGAAAATATTATCGGTTCCACCGAAGAAACAACAACGGGCATTATACGTCTTAATGCCATGGAAAAAGACGGCTCTCTTGAATTTCCGGCGCTCGGCGTTAATTCAAGCTTAACCAAACACTTATATGATAACAGATACGGCACGGGGCAATCCGCAATGGACGGTATTATCCGTGCAACAAATATTCTCCTTGCGGGTAAAACCGTTGTCATCTCGGGTTTCGGCTGGTGCGGAAAAGGCGCCGCAAATCGTGCTCGGGGAATGGGTGCAAACGTTATTGTTACCGAGGTTGATCCCCTTAAAGCTCTTGAAGCCGCTATGGAAGGATACAGAGTTATGCCGATAGAAAAAGCCGCAAAAGAAGGCGACATTTTCTTAACCGTTACGGGTGATAAAAACGTAATTGATGTTAAACATATTTTGTCGATGAAATCGGGCTCGTTTGTTTCAAATGCGGGTCATTTTGATGTTGAAGTCAATATAAACGGTCTTAGGGAATACGTTGTTGAAATTAAAAAAATAAGGCCCTCTCTTGAAGAATGGATTTTAAACAACGGAAAAAGCATATATGTTTTATGTGAAGGAAGGCTTGTAAACCTTGTTGCGGCAGAAGGACATCCCGCTTCCGTTATGGATATGAGCTTTGCAAATCAGGCGCTCGGCATTGAATTTCTGCTTAAGAATAAGGGTAAACTGGAAAATAAATTATACACTCTTCCCGAATCGGTTGATGTCGAAATTGCAAAATTAAAACTTGAATCAATGGGAATTGAAATTGATACTTTAACCGATGAACAGTTTGAATATCTGAACAGCTGGAAGTTCGGTACTTAAAAAATAAATTTATATAGCTTAAAAAAGCGGAATTAAATTCCGCTTTTTATTTTAGAATTTCTTTGTTATAAGCGCAAAAATATCGTTAAATAAAACGAGAATCATTAATGCGATAAGAAGCGCAAAGAATGTTTTGCTTATGTTTTCAACCATTTTTTCATCCAGAGGGCGTCTTCTTATTTTTTCAATGATAATAAACATCAAATGCCCGCCGTCAAGCGCAGGGATTGGAAGAAGGTTGATTATTGCAAGATCTATGCTTATGATTGCCGTTAACAATAAGCCGTTTAACATCCCCTGATACTGGATAATATCCGAGCCGATTTTTGTAATTGCAATAATGCCGTGCATTTCGCTTGCGGGAATTTTACCGGTTATAAGCTGAACAAGCCCGTATATCATAAGTTCCGTGCTTCGATACATATATTTTGCCGAATGCACGATAATTGATTTAAAATCTTTCGTATCGGTAAAAATTTCTTTTGAAGATAATAAAATTCCCAGCTGCCCCGATGAATTAACTTTTATATTTTTTAATTCTATCGTTTTACCGTCCCTTAAAATTGTAATATCCACGGGTTTATAGCTGTCGGCAAGCGCACTTGCAATTCCGAGCGCATAAAAATCGTTTGTAAGAACGTAGGTTTGTCTTCCTTTAATTTCATCTCTTAATTTAATTTCATCTTCCGATAATTCGACTTCATTTGAATCGTCATATTTATCAAGCCCGATGGCAACATTTTTATCGACAACAAGTTTATCTTCCGTTTTTTTGTTCGGAAGGGTGATTTTTGTCCCCTGCGGTATAACTTCGTTTTTATTAATTTTGGGGTTTAATTTTAAAAGTTCGTCCAATCTTTTTTCAAGTAAATTTTTATCAACTTTGTTATCGTTTTCTCTGCTGTTTTTTATCATAAAAACAAGCTCGTTTACCGATGTTATTTCAAGGTTGTTGATTTTTAAAATTCTGTCGCCTTTTTTAAAAGTACCGGGCATATATTTTGCCGCATATCCGTCTTTAACAAGGTCGTTAATATAAACTTCGCTTTTTCCCGTCGGAAGTTTATGGAAAATAGCAGCTGCAAGCACGATTAAAAAGAAAGCAAAAACAACGTTCATAATAACGCCCGCACTGACTATAATTGCCTGCTGCCATGGTTTTTTGTTTTTAAATCTTTCATTTGAATCAGGGGGAAGCTGTTCAACACCTTTATCATCTTCTTCATCTTCGGGGAATGAAACATACCCCCCTAAAAGACAGGCATGGACCAAAATTTCAAGGTCGCCTCTTTTTGTTCTGAATAAAACCGGACCAATCGGCATTCCGAAACCAAACTTTGAAACTTTAACTCCGAATGCTCTTGCCGCTATATAATGCCCCCATTCATGCACAAGCACCAAAACGCTTATAAGGGCTATCATTATAATTAAATTTACAGGGTTCATTTGTTCTTATATTGCAATTTTAATGTCTTTTTGTTCTTTTGCTCTGTTAAAATCGACATAAACTCCGCTTTTAACAGGGTTGGTTGAATTTAAAACAAGCTCCGGCTTTTTTCTTATTGAATACAGCTGCCTGTTTAAATTCATTGCCGTTTTCATCGGATTGTTAACTTTTACATTGTCCGATGTTAATCTCATTGTAGCAGAATAAGACTTTAGTGCAACAAATGAAACAAAAGCCGCAATTAACCCTATTATCCACATTTTATTAAATTCAAACGGATTAACCCCTTTATTTGAAGTAAATGCCGCATGGAAATTATCAATATCTTCTCCCAAAAGATAAATTCTGACTTTTGAACCTATCTGCTGGCTTACGACACTGAAGGGCTCGTTTGTTTTTGAATATGTCGTTTTAAAATTTTTATCCAGTTTCGCGTTTTTAATATCGAAATAAACGCTTCCTTCATTTTCTTTTACGGGTTTAATTTCGCTTTTAAAATCGCTTTTTAAATTAAGAACTATATCTTGGTTTTTATCACTTTTTAAATTAATTTCATATATCGTATTATCTTTTGAAAAAACAACCGTCTGGCAAAATACGGTTAACATTAATATAAGAATTACTCCTGCTTTTTTCATCATTGTCTCCGAAAATTTCCTGAAATAAACAGCATAAACCTTGCTTATTATAGAATTTACCCTTTTTTCAAGCTTGTATCATCTATCTTTGGAAGTATAATTTTCTAAATCTTAAGATTGATAAAAACACCTTTCTTGTATTATTATTAGTCTTAAATAAATTACGGGTTTTTAAATGGATATCAAGGGTAAAAAAATTCTTTTAATAAGATTAAGCGCACTGGGCGATGTTGTTTTTAACGTTCCTCTGGCAAATTTATTAAAAGAAAACGGGGCGGTTCTTCACTGGCTTACATCCGAAAAAGGTTTTGATATCGTAAATAATAACCCCTGTGCGGATAAAGTTATCTTGGCGCCCGTTGAAAAATGGAAAAAAGAAAAAAACTTTTTTAAAAATTTTATTGAATATATAAATATAATTAAACTTTTAAGAAAAGAAAAATATGATATCGCAATTGATACCCAGCTTATTTTAAAAAGTTTTATCTGGACAAGATTTTCCGGTGCAAAAAGACGCATTGTTTCATCAAGTGCGAGAGAAGGCGCAATTTACGGGGGAAACGAGGTAATAGAGCCTCTTTTTAATGATTTTAAACTCCATGCGGTATATAACTATTTTAAGTTTGCAAAATATTTAGGTCTTGATACAACAAAAATTATCCGCTCTCTGCCTGACATTCCCGATGTTGTTAAAGAAAGTTCGGACAAGCTTCTTTTTGATATCGATAAAACAAAAAAAATATTAATAATTTCACCCGCAACAACCTGGAATAATAAACACTGGAAAAAAGAAAACTGGAGAGAATTAATTTCAAAAATCGATTTAAATAAGTATAACCTTATTTTTACGGGCGCAAAGAAAGATATTGAGCTTATAAATTATATAAAAGGAGATAAAAAAGCTCTTAATCTTGCGGGAAAAACAAGTTTAAAAGAATTAATCGAACTTTATAAAAGATGCGACATTTTAATTTCTTTGGATTCGGGCTCAACTCATCTTGCCTGGCTTGTTAATCATCCTTTGATAATATCAATTTTTACATCAACTCCGAAAGAAAGATATTCTCCTTTGGGTCCGAAACATATAAGTCTGCAGGGCGAGCTGAAATGCCAGCCGTGCCACAAGAAAAAATGCCCGCTAAATACCGACAATTGCACAAATTATCCTTCGGCCGACGAAGTTTTTGACGCATTAAACGAAATTGAGAGGAATTTATATTAATGGAAACAAGAATTACAAAAAAGACCGAAACCATGATGAAAGCCTATTGTTTTCTGGTTAAAATTTTATCTTTGATTGTTCTTCCCGTTATCTTTTTTATAAGAGTTATTCAAAAAAAAGATGTTGCAAGCTGGAAAATTAAATTATCAAATTTTAGTCTTCCCGAAAATTTTAATGAAGGAAGAAAAACAATTATGATTCACGGTGTCTCCGTCGGAGAAATTGTTTCTCTGGAAAAACTTTTTAAAAGAGTAAAGCTGATTTTTCCCGACTGTAACCTTGTAATTACAACGGGAACCAAAACGGGGCAGGAAATCGCAAAGAAAAAAGCGGGAAACCTTGCGGATTTTATAACTTATTTTCCTCTTGATATTCCGTCTTCGGTAAAATCTTTTCTTGATAAAATTAACCCCGATGTAATTTTGATAACCGAAACGGAAATCTGGCCCGTTTTTGCTTATGAGGCAGCAAAAGAAAATATTCCTTTATATATTATAAACGGCAGAATGTCTGATGAATCATATAAATCATACGAGGCGCTCAAGCCCTTCTTTAAAAATGTTCTTTCTCTGTATTCGGGGATTTTCACCCAGAGTGAAATTGATAAAATGCGCTTAATTAATTGCGGTGCCGATGAAAAAAAAGTTGAAGTAATGAAAAATTTAAAATTTGATGTTGATAAATTTGAAGTCAATCTTGACTTAAATAAAGGTTCATCAAAAGTCTTAATTGCGGGAAGCACCCACAGAGGCGAAGATGAAATTGTTCTTGAAACGTTTAAAAAATTGAAAGAAAAAAATATTGACATAAAGCTTCTTTTGGCGCCGAGACATATAACAAGGTGCGGCGGTGTTGAAGAATTAATTAAAAAATTCAATTTTAGCTATAATTTATATTCAAAAAACCCTTCTTTTGAAAACGTTGATATCTTATTGTTAAATGTTATGGGCGAGCTTGCCAAATTATATGCAATATCGGATATTGCTTTTATCGGAGGCAGCTTTAATAATACGGGCGGTCATAACCCTCTTGAAGCGATAATTTTTAACAAGCCCGTAATTTCAGGTCCCTCAATTAAAAATTTCAGAGATATTTATGCGATTTTATCAACTAATTCATCTGCCAAAGTCGTTAAAAATAAGGAAGAATTTTTTGAATATTTATATAAATTATTAACCGATGATGAATTTTACAAAAAAGCTTCAAAAGACACAAAAACAATATTTGATAACCAGCAGGGAGCACTTGAATTTGTAATTGAAAAATTAAAGGCTTGTTTATAAACAAGCCTTTTTATTGTTTTGCAATTGTTTTAAAGCAGCCGCATATAATCATCAATATATACGTTAACTCTTTCTATTATATATTTTAAACTTTCGCATTTCTCTTTGCGGCTTGAGATTTCTTCTTTTGTTTTTGCTTTTTCTTCTTCGCTTTGTGCTTCTTCAAGTCTTAATTTTGCCGCTTCTGTTAATTTAATTTGGTAAGCAAGTTCTTTTTCCGCCGCATGCAATTTTGGTTTTAATTCTTCAAGCGGTGTATCATAGCAAATTCTGTCAACATTTTCTTTGGTTAAAGGTTCAACAATAAGATCACCGTCTCCGACAATTGCGCTGTGGTTGTCATATGCCCACTCCCAAACGGGTTCATATCTTTCCGTATAATATACATCCCCCTGAAGAATTGTCTCCGGCGGTCTTTGGGTTTTTTCAATCGGTATTTTCCCTTTTCTGATTAAAAATCCCGCAGGAAACATAAGCCCCCTTAAAAAATATTCATCATCTTCAAATTCTTGTTCTTCCTGTTTTTTTACGACAATACCTCTTGTGGTTTTGCCTTTAAATGAAGTGTTATTTGTTTTATTATTCATCGAATAATAAGAATTTCCGATTGCACCTACTCTCATTTTTAATCCCTCAATTTTTTTATGTTTGTATAACGTTTGTAAAAAAAATTTTTTTCCTCTTAACATTTTGTCAAAAAAAAATTTTCATTTGTTTTCTATAACCTGAATTCTTATTGTTTCAGGTAAAATATGCAGATAAACCCTCTTATTATATCAGCTTATTCAAATTCATCTTATACCCCGACCAAAAAAAGAAACCCTAACTCCTTAAATAAAGGCGACAGTGTTTCTTTTACTTCAAGCTATCAGGATGGTCTTAAAAAAAGATATAAAACTCCCTACGGAATAACGCCAAGACATTTTGAAACCATACTTCAAAAAATTGACGAATGCGACGATACGCTGCCGAACGGAAAATATCAAAGAGTTTACGAGTTTTTCCCCTATATGGTAAAATCTCCGGGCGGACTTGAACATTTTACGCCGATTAAAGAATACTTTATTCTTGATTTGATTGAGCAGGCAAAACTCGGAACGGATATTACCCCAAAACCGTATTATCTTATAGAATATCCAAACAGGGCTTATCTTTTTGAAGAATATATAACAGGCCCCCATGCCGACACGAAAGAATTTATCGGAATGGAGAATATTGAAGATTTTTTAAAAAAATTAACCGTTCTTGACCAGAACGGAATTGTAAACAGAGATATCCAGCAGTCGAATATAATTCTTGACGATAACGGAAATTACTCAAAACTTGTCGATTTTGACAGGTACAGTTTTCTTGACCATAAAGGACAAATAAAGCATAGCGACCATACACCTTATTTGTATTTTTCAAAATTGACCGACAAAAAAGGCCCGATAAGCGCTCCGCATGCAACTCTTGCGGGTATCAAAACCGACAGGAATGTTCCTTTCATAGAAAGATTTATCGCTTCTTTTAAACATGACAGAAAAACCCCGATAAGCCTCAAAGATATGGTTCATTTCAGCAATATGCCGGATAACCCTTATATATCAATTCCATCCAATCTGGGCAGTTTTGAAGCGGGAACTTTGTATAAAAAAATGATTGATCAGGATTTTTCCCACGAAGAAGGAAGAAAATTCTTAAAACAATACAGAAGATATAAAGGACAGGTTTACCATACTTCAATGAAAGAATTTCTCGAATCGCTTGAAATTCCCCCCGAACTTGAAGCAGGGCCGGAAGAGCTTGCAAAAATCCAAAAGCGGATTAAAAATGCAATTGAATATGAAGACTTTTTATCAAGAATAATGACCTCAAGAAAAGCCGAAAATTATTTTGCCAAATTTGAAGCTGCAAAAATTCAATTGTCCGGGCTTATGGAAATGTTTGAGCAGCATAAAGGCGGGGTGGATGAAAAAAATATTCATTCCGCATATTCCGATTTAATAAGAATAATATGCACCGGGCTTGACCGTTATAAAAAAGATGATGATATTCAAAGATATCTGACCGATGAACTTGATATGTACACAAAAGCTTTTGAACATACCGGTTTTGCACTTTCGCTTCCCGAAGATAAATTGCCCGGAATATATAATATAATTTCGGTATTCTTTGAAGATGAAGCAAAAGATATTAAAGCTTTTCCTTATGCTCTGTACCATGCAAAAGAAAATGCGCTGGATACAGTCAAAGGTTTAAAAGAATCCGGAGTTACGGATGAGCACACTTTGAAAAAAGCCGCAAGTGAAGCCGCTGTAACGGCGCTTGATACGGCAGGCGGCAGAGTAACAAAAGAACAGTATAAAAATGCACTTAAAGATGTTATTGATTATGCACTCGGCAAAAGAAAAAAAGAAAAACCGGTCAAAAAGATTGCAAGAACCGTAAAAGACACATTTGAAGAAACAATAACAAGCATGAGAGAACCTAAAAGAAGGCCGGTTGTATACGATGAAGATACCATACGTGAAATCAGTGAAGCAAGAGTGCTAAATAGGCTCGGTACAAGAAATTTTGCGATTTTGGGCGGAATAATCGCAATCGGCGCTTATGCTGCGTATAAAGTTATTGATTATAAAAACAAAAGAAAAGAAGAAGAACGCCTTGCGCTTTTAACTTCAAATCAGGACATTTTAAACAATATCAGGCATGATTCAAAACTTGATATGTTTAAAAAATTCTTTAATATTGAATAATAAGGGGTAAAAGCGTTGAGCTTTCGTTGAAGCTGTTATTATATCCCCGAAAAAAAACGCACCTGATAAAATAAAATTTTATCCGCCTAAAGGATTAAAATTCCTTTACAATAAACCTATATTATACAATCAGATGATATAATTAACACATTGGAATTTTAAGGTA
>CALUYY010000011.1 GCA_944325155.1 Candidatus Gastranaerophilales bacterium
GGCATAACCATTTCGCCGTCAAATTTAATTGAACCGGTAACATCAGTTGTTCTGATGTAGAATTGAGGTCTGTAACCGGGGAAGAAAGGAGTGTGGCGTCCGCCTTCATCTTTTGTTAAAACGTAAACGTTAGCGGTGAATTTTGTATGAGGGTGGATTGAACCGGGTTTTGCAAGAACCTGACCGCGTTGGATATCGGTTTTATCAATACCGCGGAGCAATGTACCGATGTTGTCGCCTGCTTGACCCTGATCAAGAAGTTTTCTGAACATTTCAACACCCGTTACGGTTGTTTTCTTTGTTTCGCCGAAACCAACGATTTCAACTTCATCGCCGACTTTAACAACGCCGCGTTCAACTCTGCCTGTTGCAACGGTACCACGACCCGTGATAGAAAATACGTCTTCAACGGGCATAAGGAAAGGTTTATCTAAATCACGAACGGGAGTAGGAATGTATGAATCGATAGCATCCATTAATTCCCAAATTTTATCAACCCATTTGTCTTGTCCTCTTTGGATTGAAGGGTTTGCTTGAACGGCTTCCAAAGCTTTAAGAGCCGAACCTCTGATGAAAGGAATGTTGTCGCCGTCGAATTCATAAGAAGATAACATTTCTCTTACTTCCATTTCAACGAGGTCTAACAATTCTTCATCGTCAACCATATCGCATTTGTTCATAAATACAACTAATTTAGGAACACCAACCTGACGAGCAAGAAGGATGTGTTCTCTTGTTTGAGGCATTGCACCGTCCGTAGCGGCAACAACGAGGATTGCGCCGTCCATCTGAGCAGCACCCGTAATCATGTTTTTAACGTAGTCGGCGTGGCCCGGGCAGTCAACGTGTGCATAGTGTCTTGTAGCTGTTTCGTATTCAACGTGTGCTGTTGAAATCGTAATACCACGTGCTTTTTCTTCGGGAGCAGCGTCGATTTCATCGAATTTTTTAGCTTCGGCCTGACCTGCTGCAGCCATTGTACCGGTAATAGCAGCCGTCAAAGTCGTTTTACCGTGGTCAACGTGGCCAATGGTACCGACGTTAACGTGCGGCTTGGTTCTTTCAAATTTTTCTCTTGCCATAAGATTTTCTCCTTTGTTTTTATTTTAGGGTTTGATTGTTTTTAAAATAAGTTTGGGCAGGGGTGGATTCGAACCACCGTAGACTCACGTCAACAGATTTACAGTCTGCCCCCTTTAGCCACTCGGGCACCTACCCTTATATTGTATTGATTAAAGTTCTGAATTAATTTTGCTAAGTTTGCCCATGACGAGACTTGAACTCGTGACCTCTCCCTTACCAAGGGAGTGCGCTACCACTGCGCCACATGGGCATAAACCCTTAATTGCCCTTATGTTGTGTCTAATTCTTGCCACGCCAAAAGGCATGCTCTAATCTCTTCTTTCAATGTTCATCTGCAATCTCTAAAAAGCCGATGATGGGACTCGAACCCGCAACCTACGGTTTACAAAACCGTTGCTCTACCATTGAGCTACATCGGCATTTTATTGACATTACTAACATGTTATGAAAGACAAGAAAAACTGTCAAGAGTTTCTTATCTTTTTGCCGAATAATATACATCAAATTATATATTTTACAATAGTTCTGTCTGTTGTATAATTTGATAAGTTGAGAGTGCACTTATTTTAAAAACAAATTTGGTGGCAAATGCGCATTATCCAAACAGTAAATGATACCATAAGACTTTTATATAACCCGAAAACAGAGGTTTTCACCATAAGCGATTTTTTGCTTGTAAGAGATTGTGATGAAAATTTTCTTGCGCAGGTGGTGGAAGTTTATGACGATAAATTTGATCAGGAAGCAAACGTTGCAAAAATCAAGTTGATTTACCGTATTGTTAACGGAAACGAAATTGTACCTTACGATAACTATACACCTTCAAGAGAATGCGAAGTCGCAAAAATCCGTCAGAAGGAAATTGAAAAATGTATTAATCTGAACAAAAAAACAATCACAATCGGAACTTCCGCCAAAACCAAAGAAAAAATGGAATTAAATACGGATTTCTTTGACAATGATTGTGTTATTTTTGCGGATAAATTCGAACAATCCAACCAAATAACGGAAAACCTTGCCCCGAGGCTCTCAACTTATAAAAACGTTTTAATTTTGGATTTTTCCGGAAGCTGCATTTTGGATAATGCAAAATCTTTTGTTGCGGGTGAAAATTTCAGGCTGCCTTTATCATCCGACACGATCGATTATATCCAGCAAAAAACTCTCATACGTGCAAAGCTTGAAACACAGGTTGTTTTGGGCGATGTTTTTGAGGAAGTTAAAAAATTTCTTCTTTTATCGGAAGAAAATTACGTTCCTTTCAACCGCTTTATAAAAGTAATTCAGACCCAATGCAGACAAACTCCTTCGGTTGAGCTTCTCGTTCTTATAAGCTGGCTTAAAAAATATGCGCAAGCCGGGCTTTTTGCAAAAACCAAAAGAGAATTTGAAGGGTTTTTTAAATCCCTTGAAAAAGAAAAAATTACCGTTCTTGATATGTCAAATATCAAAACCGACTGGCAGAAAGAATTTGTCGAATATATCGTAAATAAAATCGATAAAAACATTTTCCTTTTTGTAAGACTTAACGATAACAATATAAATAACGATATTATAAACACTCTCTACTTAAAGAAGAAAAATATATCCTTTATTCCGAGTTTTGCGTACGGATATAAAAAAGCTTCTTATATAATGGAATTTGCGCAAAATTATATTTTAATGCCGACATTAAACCCAAAAAGAGATTTTAACCATGCAAATTTCCAAATCCAGTCCTTAAATAAAGAGTCTTATATGCTTTTTGGCGAAGACACAAAAGATTTTATCTTTACTCTTGAAAACGAATCGCCGGTGAGAAAAATAAAGACAAATCAAGATGACGAAAAAGATAAAACCTTTATATCTTTGAATCTTCAGCTTGAAGATATGACCCCGCTTGAATTAAGACCGAATAACTTTGAAATTAAGCACTCTGAACCGAGGAAAAAACGCTTAAGAGAAGAAATTAATCTTTCCGATGTTTTGGGCAGAGAAGAAAAAGAAGAAGAATTTTATGAAGAAAATAACGACGAAACAATTTCATACGATAAAGTTTTAAACCCCGAAATTGAAACTTATGAAGAAAATCCAAAAGAAGAAGAAACCTTTGAAGAAGTGCAAAATGGTGAACAAAACGAACAAATCGAATCTTCAATAAATCAGCCTGAAGACAGCCAGGATTTTATTATGGAAGATGAGCTTGATTATTTTGAGCCGAATGAAGAAACCGAAGAAATTGAACAAAATGATTCTGCGGAACAAATTGAGCCTGAAGTTTCAATAAATTCAAAGGATAATACGCCGGAAACCGAACAAACGGATAAAAACGAAAAAACCCTTGAACAGGAAGCCGATGAATTTTTGGATGATAAAAAGGAGACAATTGAGCCCGAAATTGTTAAAGAAACGGACGATGAAACAAAAGAAATCATGCCTGATGTTACTCTTGAAGCTGAAATTGTTGAAGATAAAGAAAGCCCTTTAAATAATAATGAAATTCAATCAGACAAAATGCCCGAAATTAAAAATCTTGAAACAGGCGATGAGCCTAAAATTAAAGAAGATAACGCAATAAATGTTGTCGGGGGCGAATTAATCGAATTTGCAAAAACGCAGGAAAATATTTATCCCGTTGAGATTGAGGAAGAAAAAGAAATCGAAAAACAGGAAGATATTATCAATGATAATATTTTAGATGCAATTGATGAAGCAAACGGAATTGATACCGAAAAAGAAAAAATTGAAGAAACAAAAGACAGCGTTTCAACGATAATAGATGAAGTCGTTCAGGAAAAAATTGAAGACAAATTAAAAAGCGATGAAACGGTAAATAAACTGGATGAATTAAATTCCGAAAGCTTAAATCAGGCTAAATTAATCGAAGAAAAAGAACAAGAAGAAAATGATGAAATTGAAGCCAAATTTGAAGCAATTATGAATGAAACAAAAGAAGAAGCATCTTCAAAAGCCCCTATTCAGATAGACGGCAAGGTTTCGATAGATTTGGAAAAAATCAAAAAAGAAATTAAATCGCCCAAAGAAAAAACGCTCCCCGTTTTTGACGATGAAAAAGAAGCGGCGGAAAATGTTTCCCTTGACGGGTTTGTTGAAGATCAACAAGTTTCCCATGAAAAATACGGCACGGGAACAATTTTAAAAGTTATTAAATATTCAAACAGATGTTTATTACAAATTGAATTCCCTGAAATCGGAAAAAGATTATTAGATCCTAAAATTGCAAAACTTAAAATTGCCAATGAAGCCTAAAAAAATATAATTTCTTTTTCGTTACGGCGCCTTAAGCTGACTTAATAATAAAATTTAGATTATTTATTGTCAAATTAAAACCCGAATTTAATCTAAAAAGTTTAGATTAAAATTTTAACAACGGCTTTTTTAACCGTTTCTTCTTCGTTGTTAAAATTAATGCAGGGCGAGTGAATATCATCGGGGTAGAATATCGCAAATTTGTTTCTATCAAGATAAATTTTATTTAACGGTTTAAAATCCGGTGTTTTATAAAATTCAATATCTTTTTTATCATCATATTTTTCGGTTATTTCCAAGCCGCTTTTATCCGTTATATAAATTCTTTCTTTTCCTTTGATTAAAAACTGAATATCAATATATTTTTTGTGCCCTTCAAGTTTAACTGTTTCTTTTTTTCTTGTTTTATATTCATCTATATTAATATATGCATATTCTGTTATTTCGTATCTTCCCGTTTTAATTTCAGGGTCGATGTTTAAAATAAAATCTTTAACTTTATCATCGATATCATATAAATCTATATTTTTAAAATCATCAAATATCATCTTGTCCTCTGTTCTAGATTTTATGAAGCCCCAGCTCATCCAGCAATTTTTTATCATGTTCTTTGGTGGAACCCAGAGTTGTCAGGTAATTTCCCACAATAAGCGCATTAATTCCCGCATACAGCCCCAATTTTTGATATTCATCGGAAAATCTTGTCGTTCTTCCGCCTGCATATCTTAAATAAACATCGGGCAATATAATTCTGAATATACAGATTGTTTTTAGAATTTCTTCTTCATCAATTTTATCTTCATAATTTTCCAAAGGTGTTCCTTTAATCGGGTTTAAAAAGTTTATCGGAGTCGATTTCGGGCTTAATTCTTTTAAGGTTAATGCCATATTTATTCTGTCAATTCTATCTTCGCCCATTCCTATAATAACGCCCGTACAATTTGACATTCCGCATTTTTCGGCAAGTTTTACAGTATTAATTCTGTCTTTAAAATTATGCGTTGTGCAGATTTTTGAATAATAATTTTCGCTTGTATTAATGTTGTGGTTATATCTGTCGCAACCCGCTTCTTTAATTTTTCTCATCTCTTCTTCGTTTAATAACCCTAAAGAAGCGCAGCATTTTAACCCTTCTATATTTGATACCGCCCTTATCATATCCAATACAATTTCAAAATCCCTGTCTTTTAATTTTCTTCCCGATGTTACGATTGCAAACCTTGTTGCACCTCTTTCTTTGGCGGATAATGCCGCCGTTTTGACTTCTTCAACGGAGAGCATGGGGTGAATTTCAATGTTTGCATGGTTATGAATGCTCTGTGCGCAATATTTGCAATTTTCCGTGCAGGCTCCGGTTTTTGCGCTTATAATTGAACAAAATTCAACATTTCCGTTAAAATTTTCTTCGGTAATTTTATGTGCAATTTCAACAAGCTCTTTTGTGTCTTTTTCATATAATTTTAAATATTCCATAACCTTATCGGACATTATTATTTCCTTTATCTTTTTGTTAAAGTTTAGCATAAAAACTTAGATTTTTCGGAAAATAATAAATTTTTCTTTTTCGCCCGTATATTTTTTAACGGGGATATAATTTTCAAAGACATAATTGCATAATTCAAAGGCATAGCCGTTGCAGATTTCGCCGTATCCGTAATCATTCATTTCGGTATTTAAAAAGACGATATAATCGGGAGAATTTTTAATATAATATTCTTTTATTGTCTTATCGCCGAATCCTTCCGTATATAAAGGAATTAAAGAATTATAAAAGCCCGATGTTTCGGTTTGCTTTTTACTTAAATAATTAACGTTTAAACCTTCGGGAAATATCATTACATAAGGATTTTCAATTTCAATATTGTCGATAAAATTAATAAGTTCAATCGTTAAATTTGCCGACTCTTTTCTTGTTTTGATTGTGCCTTTATCGGTTATAATTTCCGTATTTTGAAGCTTAATTCCTTCTATATTGATTGTAAGATAATTTAAGCTCATCATAATTAAAACAATTGAAAAAGCTTTATTTATGTTGTCGTTAAAGTTATTTTTTAAGAAAATGAAAAACGATACAAAAACGGCTCCCGCATAATAAAGCCCGTAATTCACATGGGATAATCCCCAAAAAGATTTAATCCCGATTAAAAATGCGCTTAAAATAAAAATGTTTTCTTTTAAACTGTTTTTATTAAACCTTAAAATCAGACTTAAAAATACAAGAAAAGTTAAAAATAAGTATGACGTTTCAAATGTATTGAAATATATAAACAAGCATCCGAAAACAATTACGGCGAACCCCGAAATTTTTATAAAAACATTTTTCTTATTTTTTAAAATGAGCCCCGAATAAATAATTAACACAAAAACCGAATCACAAATAATATCTTTTAACCAGTTGCCCCAAAGTTTCGGGTTATAATAAACGCCTTGCTTTGAATAAAAAACATCAAGCGCTTTTGTATTTGCAAAAGATTTAATTAAATAAAAAGAATTTATGATATCGTCCGCTCTAAGCCCCTGAAAGAAAAGAAAAATAAAAGGAATTAATACGGAAATTGAAACGGCGGCCAGTGTTTTTAAAATGAGCTTAATGTTTTTTGTTTTAAAAAGAGCAATTAAAAAGGGAATTAAATATAAAATAAAATCATATTTGCAAACAAGACAAAGCCCGCAAAATAACCCCGATATATATAAAAATTTGTTGTCGTTTTTTTCAAGAAAATTAACCAAAAAATAAATCGAAACAAGAAAAAATAAAAGCCCGTAAGTAACTGCGTATGAATAAGGAAGCGTGAAATTAAAAATTCTGACCGATAAACACCCCGTTATAATAACAAAAAGAGTAATCGTAAAAGAAGTTAAATCCGATAAAAACTTTTTTGAAACTAAATAGGTAAATATAACGATAAGAAGCGCGCTTGCTGAGCCTAAAAAATATAAAACATTTAATTTTGCACCGAATAATTTATAAAATAAACCGTTAATTAAATATGATAAAGGCCCGTATATACAAAAAATGTCTTTATATAAAACCTTTCCTTTTGAAATTTCCAGGGGATAATACATTTCTCTTCCGACATCAATATAAATATTTGCATAATGCCCGACGGAAATAAAAAGACAAATAACACTTAAAAAGATTAATAATAAAAGGTTTTTATTTCTTTTTACAAACTCCATTTTAAAAATCTAGCAGATAGAAAATTAAAACGCAAATTAAAATTGTAAATATTTGTAAAAATTATTTTCATGAAACCTAAATAAACCCATGCATTTTGCCGATGTAATAAACAAAGTAAGGAAGGAAAACGGAAAGGAACCAAAATGGGTTTTGGTATTGATGATTTAAAAAATGCAGGTGTCGTAGCAAATGCTCCCGTGCAGAGTGCTCCCCAAACGCAAACTCAAAAACCCGCTTCAACGGGCGGATCAACAGGTACTCAATCGACGGGCGACGATGAATATGTAGATTCAACAGGGCTTCAGGACGATACAAGCGGACCCAGTCAGGCAGAAATAGAGGCACAACAAAATAAAGAGCAATATGAAGCTGCAGCGCAAAAACTTCAAGCGGCTGCTTCCGCATTCGGCGTTAAAAATTCCACAAGCGGCGAATATGACGATATTGAATCTCAAATTTCAGCATTAAGCGAACTTGGAAACTTACCGGGTGTTACCCCCGATACAACGGCTGATGAAGCAAAAGGCGTTCTTGAAGAAGCGGATGCCACAATTGCCATGGAAAAAGACCAGTATAATAATTTCTGCCAGCAATTATCCGCATTATCAGACAGCAGTCTTGCGCAAGACCCTGAATCTTTTGCAGAGCTTTTAGATAATTTCAATTCTTCAAAACAGGAAATAAAAGATTCGGAAGGAAATGTTAACAGCGATTTGGCCGATAATGTGGGAAATTATGTCTATTTAACGGAAGCAGAATATACCCAGATTCAAGAAGCCGTTGGCGCCACCATGGAACAGACAATGGCAAATTCGGTTAATCAGGTATATGAAAGCAACGATTATAAAATTTTAACGGGCGAAGTTCCCGCAACGGAAGAAGAAAAACAACAAGCAAGAGCAAATTTTGAACAGCAAAAAGCAAACCTTTCATCGGCAGGCACAATGTTTAGCGAACTCGGTCTTACATTGCCAGAAAATTGTCAGATAACGGAAGTTGTTGACTGGGGCTCCCAAGCCAAAGAAGGCGATGCAGTTGCAAACGATTGTATGGATAGAATTATCCAGAACTATTTATCTAAAAACAATTTGGAAGGATACCTGACTCCTTCCGAAGCATACGATATGATTATGCAATTAAACCCCGACATTTATTCGGATATTAATTCGGGACAAACAATATATGCGGGACAGCAGTTTTTAATGCCGGATGCAAGCGCAATAAGAGGCATGGATGGCGTTAAAGAACAAATTTTAACGGAAGCGATTAATGCCGATGAAACTCTAAACGGTCAAATATCGGAATTAGGCGATAATGCCGATGTTAACTATAACGCAAAGAATAATCAGATAACGGTTGTAGATAAAGAAACCGGTGCTCTGACCACGTATGACGTTAAATTTAATTCTGATACCGGCGCTTACGAAGTTGATAAGGATTCCGAAGCAACAACTTACGATAAAGAAACGGTTGATTCTTCAATGCAAAACGCATTAAGTAAAATGGGCATAACGGATGCAACGGCAGTTGACGGCACATATTCAACGGGTTCGACTTCCGGAAACGGAAATGTTGAGAGCGTATATGAAACCGAAGAAGGCGACAAAATTAAAGTTTCATATGACCCCGAAACGGGCAAAACCGTAATGAATTATATTACAAGCGATGAAAAAGACGAAGACGGCAATTATACAGACCTTGCAGGGGATGTTACTTTTGATGAAAACGAGAACACGTTAACTTTCATTCAGGAAGAAGACGGCAACAGCTATCAATTTGTAAATTACCTTGATGATGAAGGCAATGTTACAAAAAGTGATAAATATAATACAAACGGTACAATCGCCTCGACAACAACCTATAATTCGGATGGCGAAGAAGAAACGTCAGAATATACATATTCTTCAAACGGTTCGCTGGCTTCAATTAAAGTCGGAGACAAAGAATATTCAGTTGAAGATCTTCAAAGCGAAAATGAAGATTTAACAAACTATCAGGCACAAGATGTTTTAAAACAAATTGCAAACGGCACATCCAAAGAAACGGCGCTTGAAAACGTTCAAAGCGGCAAATATTCAACGGATACGGAAGATAAAGGTGATGCTGCAGACAAAGATACTGATAGCGATACAACGGGCACCGTAAATGCCGAAGCTTCAAAAGAATCGATTGTGGCAAACTTGGATGAAAATGCACCCGATGATATTGAATTTGAACAGCAAGAAGATGGTACGTATACGGCAGAATACACGACAAATTTAAGCGATCATCATGGAGCTTTAATAACAAAAAGTGTTGTAACATATGATCCTGAAAGCGGTATAACAACAATTAAAAATTATAATGTATCGGATACCGAAGGTAATGAAATTGAAGAAGGACAAGAACCTTCAAGTGTCAAAGAATATAATGAAAATACAAATACGGAAACATTTACCAGCACGCTTACCAGACAAGAAACAGGTAAAGAACCCGAAACAATAAACCAGAAACATACAATTGTTTATTCGGATGATTCCATGAGCAAAGAAGCTGCAACAAGAGTATACGTGGAAGAAATAGACGAACAAGGAAATGAAAAATTATCTTCCGTTACGACAAAACAAGACGGCGAAATAACCGGATACTATGCTGTTGAATATGAAGGCGATGCAATTAGTGAGTTTACCGTAAAAGACGCAAACGGAACACAGCAAACATTCTCGGTTGCCGACCTTGAAGGTCTGAAAGATGCAAACGGCAACCAGATAACATCATCTCAAATTAAAGATATTATGACAGATATTCAAAACGGCGAATCCCCCAAAACCGCATTCAAAAATAACGGCGGTGATGAGCTGTTAAATTACATCGCTGAAAATAATATTCAATTGGGAACAAAAGGCACAAGAAACGGTACCGAAGATATGACCTATGCCGTAGATGAAGCTGCAGCGTTATGTCTGCCGCAATTTGCCGATTCTCTTGAATTAAGCGGAAATGTTGAAGAAAAAGACGGCGTATATGTTATGACATATGAAGGTTCAATTCCCGTTAGTGCAGAAGAAAATGAAAACGTAACTTATCAGGTTGAATATAATCCCGAAACCGGAGTAACAACGTTTAGTGCTCTTGATGAAGAAGGAAATCCGACCGAAGAAACACATTCTTATGATTCAAAAAATCTTGTAAGTAAATCAAAAAATGCTGACGGCTCCGTAGAAATTTCAAAATATTCATACGGCGAAAATGAAGAAGGCGAACTTGAAGAATATGCAGATACAATGCAAGTTGCATACGATGATAATGATAAAATTTCCAAAGTTACGGTTAAGGATACTAAAGGCACATCAGTTACTATTGATGGAGATGTTCTGAAAGATTTAGACTTAACGCAAACCGAAATTGATGAGATTTTTAACGAATTAACGTCGGGTGAAAGTTCTCCAAGATCAATTTTAGAAGATCATCTTACGGCAGAAGCCTTAGGCAGTTTGGAATTATCCGAAAATAATAACGAAGCCTCAAATGAAGCACTAAATAACTTCTGGGGAACAGACAATAATACGATGAACATTGAAAACTTTGAAGAAGAATTCAACAAACATCTTGAAGACGGCACCCTTCACGACTATTTAATAAATAATGTTACATCAGATAATATTATGGATATTGTATCAACTCTTGGTACGGGTGAAGAAGACAGCTTTGATATAATGAATGCAATCTGGGACGCAACATATATGGACCAGGAAGAAATGGATAAATGTGCGGAACTTCTTTCAAACGTAATATCCGGCGTTGATGTTGATGAATTAAAAGAAAACGGTCAGTATGAAGCATATGTTAACTTTGTGGCGAATGAAATCAATAATGATTTGGCAAATGACGCAAGCGATGTAAGCATGACTTCAAGCTTTGCAAACAATATAATCACAGGTTCGCTTGATGAAAGTACAATTATTGATATTGTATCGGCAGCTTCAGGCAGTGTTTCAAACGGCTGTTTATCGGATGAAGCAAAAGCGGAAATTGAAAATATAGCAATCAGATATATGGTGTCGGATGAAGTTTCAAATCTTGACGGAACAAATCTTGCTTCAAAAGCTCAGGATTTGTTGATTGAAAGATTTAAAGACGGTACGGAAGCCGACATCATACAAAGAATAGTCGACAAAGATAATGAAGAATATAATGCGGCACTGGTTGATTTGGCGCAAAAATATTCCGAACAAAACGATAATGCTTCGCTGATGAGACAAATTGAAAGCGACAGAGACTTGTGTATGGCATACGCTAACAGATTGATAAGCCAATTTGCTCCATCAGGCGAAAATAACGATAAACTTGCAAAAATCCTTGCAAATGACCTTTATCAGGCAATGGAAGGAGCAGGTTCAAGAACAAATATGCTTGATGCAATACTTGGTAACAAAGATAACGACAGGTCAAGAATTTCAAAAGACTATATTATGTTGATTGAAGATGCATTTAATAATGCAAATTATAAAAATACAAAATTATGGCAATATATTGACAGCCAGTGGTCAATAGGCGCCGACAGACAAAAAGAATACAAACAACATCTTGATGAAGATTGGTCAAACGAATAAAAATAAACAATAATACCAATTGCCTCTTTTGTAAATTACAAAAGAGGCAATTTTATTTATAAAAACTTTGTTTAATTTCTTTCCGATATGCTAAAATCTTTTATAAAGCAAGGGTATAATAACTTTAATGTTTGATGAAGTTTTTGAAAAATTAAGCAAATCAAAATTCAGAAGCAAATTTAAACTGAAAGAAAAAGACCTTTTATATATAAAAGAAAAGGGTTTGGATAAAATAAAATCCCATGCAAAAGATTTTATCGAAAAAAGAATTGCGCCAAAATTTATACCCAACGACGGAAAACAAACCCCTATGAAGGGACACCCCGTTTTCATCGCACAGCATGCAACCGCCGCTTGCTGCAGAAACTGTATTTTTAAATGGCATAAATTTAAAAAAGATGTTGAACTAAACGAAAACCAAAAAGAATACCTTGTTTTATTAATAACGGAGTGGATAAAAAGGCAATTGTAATGGAATTTAAAACAAATGTTATGAGAATGCTCGACAGAGCAAAAATAAAATATAATTCTTATTCTTACGCAAATACAAATGCAATAAGCGGGCTTGAAGTCGCAAAAGCCTTAAATCAGGATAAAAACAAAGTTTTTAAAACGCTTGTTACTTCTTCAAAATCGGGGAATCATTATGTTTTTATGATTCCCGTTGAAAAAGAGCTGGATTTAAAAAAGGCGGCGGAATCCGTTAATGAAAAAGCGGTTAATATGCTAAAACAAAAAGAGCTTTTGCCTCTGACGGGGTATATCCACGGGGGATGTTCTCCCATCGGGATGAAAAAATTTTTCAAAACAACAATAGATATCTCCGCCAAAAATTTTGATACAATAATTTTTTCTGCGGGCAAAATCGGCTATCAGGTTGAACTTAGCCTTGATGATTTATCCAAAATAATAAATTTTCAAATTTTTGATATAACCCTTTAATTTTGTCTGTCCAAAAGGTTATTTATTTCTTCATACACATTTTGAAATTCTTTTGATGATGTTATTTTGGAACACCTTCTTAATTTGTTTCCTTTTTTATAACATTCAAAAACATCTTTGATTTCAAGCATGGGATTAATTATATTTTTTCTGACATTTCTTATGATTAAAATTCCCGTTATCCAGATTGCAAGAGTCATAAAAACAATTACCCACGAACCGACAGAGCTTAATTTTTTAGCTTCAAGCGCAGCGTTTTTCATTGCAATTCTGTTTATTTTTGATAATTCAATAATTCCTTCAACCGTTTTTTCTTCTTTTAAATTATCCCCTTCAAAAGCCTTTTTATAGTTATTTTCAATCTGCTTGACAGCTTCTTTTTCGCCGATTTCGGTTATGTTTTCTTTTGCAAGAAAAAGAGCATTTTCAAAAGTTTTTTTATTTTTTTCGATTGCAATCGATGAGAGCATCTTTTCCGCCACAAATAAAGATCTTGTATTGTGGCGGTTAATTTGCTCAATTGAAGGCGCAAGCCTTGAAAAACCCCTGATACCCGCAAGCGCAAGGAAGGTTGTTAAAACTAAAAGCAAAAGAAAAGATAAATAAATCGATTTTGAAAATTTCATTATTTATTCTCCTCAATCATTTTTATAATTGCATCCTCATTGCACACAAGAAGCAATTTATCTTCTTTTAAAAGTTTTTGATTGGGAAAGGGTCTTGAGAGAGAATTACCCTTTTTGACCGCCGCAACGATAATGCCGTATTTATTGGGGAGCATTAATTCTATCAGGGTTTTTCCTATCATAAACGGCTGAACGTTAATTTCAAGAAGCTGGATGTCATTTGAAGCTTCATCTGCTATAACGTTTTGGAACATAATTTTATATGCAAATTTTTTTCCGTATTCAAGGTCGGGGTTAATAACGGTTTTGGCACCGACCGCTTTTAAAATTCTTTCATGGATTTTATCGGTTGCTCTTGCAACAATATTTTCGCACCCCAGTTGTCTTAACAATGCCGTTGTTAAAATTGAAGCTTCTCTTGCACCGATTGCACAAATTACAACATCTCTTTCCTTGGGGCATAATTTTGAAATTGAAACTTCATCGGTCGCATCAAGACAAATGGCATCATCAAGAAAGTTTGAAGCTTCATCCACAAGTTCTTTGTTAATGTCTGTTGCAATGACCTCTGCTCCTTTTTGGGACAATGTTTTTGCCAAAGACATTCCAAACTGCCCTAAACCTATTATTAATACTTGTATAGACATATTTTTTTAAATCTCCTTTTTTAAGTTAAAGATATTTTGGCATCGGGATAAACCAATTTGTTTTGATAGTTTTTGCCGTTTAAATAACAAATTAAAGTTGCGGGCATGGTTCTTCCCAAAAACATGCCGATAATTATAATTGTTTTTCCGACTTCATCAAGCTCGCTTGTTATACCCATTGAAAGCCCGACCGTGCCTAAAGCAGACACCGCTTCAAAAATAAGCTCTTTATCCCCCGATGTTTGTGTTGTTAAAAGCATTAAAATTAAAAGAATTAAAACCGAAAAATATACACAAATAAGGGTTATTGCGTTTTGAATCGTTTTCGGTTTTATTCTTCTGTTTCTTATAATGTTTTTTCTTCCCAAAAACGAATTATAAGCGCATAATAACAAAACGGTGAAAGTTGTTGTTTTAATTCCGCCTGCGGTGCCCCCGGGGGAACCGCCCACTATCATTAAAAATATCATTAAGATATAGGTGCCGGTGTTTATTTTTGATAAATCAACACTGTTAAAGCCGGCCGTTCTTGCACTTGCAGATTGAAACCACGAATTGTTAAATTTTTCAATTATGTTCATATTGCCTAAAATGCCGTGGTATTCGGAAATCATAAAAAACAAACTTCCCAAAACCAAAAGCGAAACCGTTGCCCATAAAACAATAACCCCGACGGGCGGAAGTTTTTTCTTTTTAAAAACGTTATAAATCATAACGGACAACATAGGAGATAAACCTCCCAAAATAATAAGAAAAGAAATTGTATATAAAACAATTCCAAAATCGTTATAATCAATTAAATTATTTGAATTTAAGAAAAACCCGGCATTACAAAAAGCGGAAATTGCGCTGAAAAACCCTAAAGATAAAGCTTCAAAAATGTTTTTTCCTTCCGTTAAAAAACATATAGAAAGAATAACGGCGCCGATAAATTCAAGAAGAAAAGTGTATTTAAAAATTAAAATAATAGATTCTTTGATTTCTTCTTTGCTTTCTGCGTCAAATATGTTTCTTGCCGTTTTTTCATGAGATAAAGACATTCTTTTTCCAAGCAATATAAAAACAATTGAAGATATGCTCATAATCCCCAATCCGCCCGTTTGAACCAAAACAAGAAGGATAAATTGCCCGAAACCGTTCAGGGATTTTGTAATGTCAAAAACGCTCAACCCCGTTACGCAAACAGCGCTTGTTGAGGTAAAAAGAGCATCGATAAAATTAATATCCCCCTTATGGGAAAAAGGCATAAATAACAAAATTGCACCTAAAAAGCAGAGTGCAAAAAATGTCAGCGGCAGAATTTTTTCCGGAGACTTAATTAAAAAATCGAATTTATAATTTTTTAAACTCTGAATTAAATTCATAAGATTTTATAATTAAAAGATTTTTCTATTATTAAAAACAAAATATGGAAAAATTCCAACAAAGCGCCTTTTTTCTGTAACAATTTGTGAAACGGCTCGTTTAATTTATGCGTTTTATCCGGCAAGCTTTAAGCCCGCCGTACCAAGGATTATAAAAAGAATTGATACAATCTTTAGAATATTAATTGATTCATTAAAGAAAAATATGCCGACAATACTTACAAATAATATCCCAAGAGCGCACCAGACCGCATAGGCAAAGCTCATCTCCATTGTTTTCAGAACAAATGATAAAATATACAAAATATTTAAATTTTGTAAAAAAATGTTCCCGTGCGCAAAGTTAAGATAAGGTAAGCTTTATTGAAATAAACTATCATTATAAGATTCAAAACACAAGAAAATGAGATTGATTTAAAAAAGCCCAAATTTACCGCACGGTAAATTTTATAGTAAAAATTGTTTCTGAGTACGTGATTTTTACAGTTCGGTAAAAAAGTTGATTTTTTGATAAAAATATAGTAAAATTTTACCGATAGGTAAAAAATGAATATAACAGATACTAAAAAATTAGGAACTTATATTAAAAATGCCCGTAAGGAACAACATCTTACACAAGCGGATTTGGCGATTGCTGCTAATGTCGGGGTAAGGTTTCTTGTTGACCTGGAAAACGGGAAAGAAACTGCTCAAATTGGGAAAGCCATAAGTGTTTGTCGTGCACTGGGGATTACAATAGATGTAAAATCTCCTTATGAAAAAATTTATGAGGTAGATTTTGAGTAATTCTTTAAATGTATTTTTGAACGATAAACATATCGGAATATTAGAAAAAGACGGGAGTGGCGGTGTAAATTTCCAATATTCGAACGATGCAAATAGAATCTTATCTTTGAGTTTGCCAATTCAAAAAGAACCTTTTGAAAACAAACAATGCAGAGGCTTTTTTAATGGATTATTACCTGAAAGCGAACATACAAGAATTGCTATTGGGAAAAAATACGGAATTAATCCTAAAAATGATTTTTCTATATTGCAAGCAATAGGTTATGATTGTGCAGGTGCTGTTTCTTTCTTTGATAGTGATGATGAACAAATACCTTCAAAATACTTGCAAGAGACCTATGAATTTGATTATACGCCATTGTCAGAAAATGCACTTGAAAAATTTATAAATGAACTGCCTCAAAAACCATTAGCAACAGGAATTGAGAATATGCGATTATCTTTAGCCGGTGCGCAGGATAAAACCTCTGTAATAGTTGTTGATGGGCAAATAGGAATTCCCAAAAATAACGTACCGACAAGCCATATTTTGAAACCTGCAATAAACGGATTTAATGAAACAATTGAAAATGAATTTATATGTATAAAATCAGCTGAAAAGTTAGGAATAAAAGTTCCTGCTATCAAAATCGGTTATGCTAATAAAACAAAATATTTTTTAATTCAAAGATACGATAGAGAAGTAATTGATAATAAAATAAAAAGAATCCATCAAGAAGATTTTTGTCAGGCCTCCAACATTCCAAGCGCATACAAATATCAATCTGAAGGCGGTGTTGATTTTATAAGATGTTTTAAAATTTTAAGAGCGACCTCTCAACCTGCCGTCGCAATTAATCAGTTTATTCAATTAATGATTTTTAATTACTTGATAGGAAATAATGATGCCCATGGCAAAAATTTTTCTATACTGCATTATGACAATGGAGAAATAAAATTTGCACCTGCATACGATATTTTATGCTCCCAAGTTTATCTTGAATTATCAAATAAAATGGCAATGAAAATCGGCGGACATTATAAACATGATGAGATTTTATTAAGGCATTTTGAAAAATTAGCAAATGAAAATGATATCAGTTTTACTCAGTTAAAAAAAGTTATAAAAAATCAGTGCGAAACCCTCCCAGATATTGTCAATAATGTTATAAACAATTTTGAAAACAAAATCGGAAAAGATATTTTATTGGTAGTACAAAAAAATTGCACTAAATTATTAAAAGAATTTTAATTTACCAAAATACAACAAAATGAAGTTGTGTTGTATTTTTTGAATTCGGGAGCCAAATTTTCTAAACCCCGCTTGAATGCCGTTTAAACATTGTTTAAATAGCGTTTAAATTTTGTGTCATTCGACTTTACTTTTTATAGGAAAGAATCAATCATTGTCCGTGATTAAGCGAGTTTAAAATGAATGTAGTACAACCTATAAAAAAGCTAGAAGATATTCAAAAGATTAAAAAATATTTGGCAAAAAAGCCTAGAGATTCACTGCTTTTTAGTTTCGGGATAAATACGGGACTAAGAATATCAGATATATTATCGCTTGATGTTAGGGATGTAAAAGGCAAGGATTATATCGAAATTAGAGAGAAAAAGACGAATAAGTATAAGAAATTCCCGCTTAATAGGTTTTTGAAGGAGGAGATTGATTTATTTATAGAAGGCTTGCCAAGTGAGCAACCGCTTTTTTATACTCAAAAACATTGCAGGCTTGATAGAGCACAGGCGTATAGAATTTTGAATAATGCAGCACAAGCCGTTGGGGTAAAGGAAAGAATCGGAACACATACACTGAGAAAGACATTTGGGTATCATCATTATAAAAAATATAATGATATAGTACTTCTTATAAAAAATCTTTAACCATTCTTCACCATCAGTAACACTTCGCTACATTGGCATTGAACAAGACACAATCGACGAAAGTTACATGAATTTTTATTTATAAAAGTATGCCTAATTTTTTGCACGATATGAGATTTGTATTCTGCTTGATAATTATTGTATTTAATTCTCCGATAGATATTTAAAAATAATATTTTGTATTTCTGTTTCAGAAAGGAAATCAACGTTTGTTACTGCGGCATAGCGACGGAAATATTTTATACATTTTCTGACTAATTCGGAATTAATATTTTCTGTAACTTCGCCCTTATATTGCTCTATTGCAAGTAATATCCCGGTTATTATTGTTTTATTACCGCAGAATGGTGTATCAAGAATATCTGCACATATTTGTTGTCCTGTAAATAATATTTGGGTTAAGTGATATGGATCGCTGTGATTTTTATCGTACGTAAGAAAGCCAGCCCACCACAGTCTTGAAATTGCATTCATTCTCATAATGTCTTTTTTATTTGAAGAACAGAAAAAGCGTTTTTGGATAGTTTTAACTGTGCCTTCATGTTTATCCTCATCTTCAGGATTTTTTATCCAGCGGGCTATAACATATTTTTTGTATTTTGTATGACATAAATAGGACCATAAATATCCGTTAGTTGCAACTAACGGTGACAACGTTTTTAATGCTTCATATATAAATCTTGTATTAACAATATCCGACTTGTTTTTTTCATCTGTGTTCATATCATTTTTAAAATCCAATTCGCTTGGTAAATTTGCACTAATTGTGGATTCTCCGTAATATGGAATATTCGGTAATAAATCCTTTAACTCTACATCTGATGAAGCATAGAAATCAATGTTATTTTTTATATCTGCAAATAAATTACCATATACTGTTTCATCAAAATATTTTAAATTAGCCATTAATCAATACTCCCTATTTCATTTGAACCGTCAGCTAAACTGCTTAGTGCTTCCTCAAAATCAATTAATGCAGTTGAAACGATTTCTCCAAGCAGAGAACTTGCAACCGAAGTAATTGATTTATCTTCAAAAGATAATTTCTTTTCTTCTATTTTACGTTTAATTTGACGGTACCAGCGTTTATCTTCATAAACTGATGGTTTATCAGAGTTTTGTTCATCTGATGCAATATAAAAAAGAGCTTCAGTTAATGCAGGTAAAACTATTGCTGCTGCTAAATATTTATCTAAAACTTTTTGTGATCTTATTTTTATATAAGATTCGTAAGCTCTTTTATTTAAATGTATATTTATTTTTTCTGTATCAGTGTCTAAGATCACATCTACGGATTCTTTTAATTCCTCGTTTTTTATAATCTGAAAAATGGATGCAACAGGCCCTTCCAGTTCACTCGAGTCTAAAGGTAATGAATACCCCGGATGCAGTGCTAATATATCTCCTTTTCTTATATTGAAAATTTGAGATTTAAAGAATAACTCATTCAATTCAGCAGGGTGGAAATTTTTAATATTATCTGATGCAATAATATACCCCTCTATTGATATCTTTTTTGCTAAATTGTTCTTATTGATACAGATAAGTAGTTCTCTTTTATTATCAAATTCAAATATTTCACGATAAGGAGTCCCAACGCTTTGAATTTTAATAATTGCTTTTGCCTTTCCTTCTTTTATAAATTCAGCAAGACTGCTACATTCAATTTCATATTTAAGGTTTAACTTTAGTAAATCATTATCAATGGAAAAATTTTCCAATATTACATCAAATGTTGAATCGTTATAATCCATATTATTGTTTATTAGTACAGGATTTGGAAAATTATTTAGATTTTTCATTATTCAACTTCCTCCATAATATCCATATTTATCAACATTTTTTCTTTGTTTTCAAATGTTACAAATATTTCTTTAGCCTCATCTTTTTCAATTACAATAGGTCCGATTTTAGTATTATTACAAGGTGTCGTTTGCTTATCTAGAGTATATTTTTCAACAATAATTTTATCGTTTGAATCACCCTCGCCTATTGCTGAAAATGCAATATACAAAGAGTTACAATCTTCAGTCGGGCACAAAATTATTTTATAGAGACCTACATCCTGGCTAACGGCAGTTATACGCTGATACTTTATATTAGGATAGGTTGTTAATTTTTTAGTTCCGTTTTGTGGTGAAATACCTTTACTTTTATTTTCATCTGGATCGTTATATCTCTCTACTTTATTTTTGGGTTTATATTCCGGGAATCTATAAGCTGAATCTGAAGAATTATTTATTAAACTTTCGTCATGGATCTCTTTGCCTTCATCAGTTCCTGCTACGTCTATGTTTTCATTCATAAATATTTTTTGTAATTTGGGTTTTTCTACGATTTTTATAACCGGTTTTAATTTATCCGTTCCCGGTTTATTTTCGGACAAATTGCTTAAATCGTCAGGTAAAAATTCCCCGACCCCCGAATCAACACTGTCAGAAATTTCTTCACTGTAAATGTTTGATATTGAAAATAAAATTTCATTATCGATTTGTTCAATGTACTTTTGCGCTTGCTTTGCTTCTTCTTTATCTTCTATTCTTTTTGCGTCCCATATATTATGCTTCGGAGGTTCTGTTTTTCTTAATATTTCATTTAAATTTTTACCCCTAACAATTACGACAGCCGTAAAATTTTGATATGTGCGTTTACCATGCTCCCAAACAAGCATCCCCGAAGATCTGAATTTTGCTATTTTTCTTTTATAATCAGGCTTAGATTTAAGATAAATTTCCAAATCGTTTTCATCAATAATTGTTTTATAAATAACCCCACCTTCAGGAGAAGTTAGTGTTTCATAAAAATTAGATGTTAAAAAAGAATTTGTATTGACATTTTTATACTTTTCAATCAGTACAGGGAGAGTTTCATTGTTAATAACGTCAGTTTCTACTTTTACAATCAGCTTCTTTTCCTTTATTGCCAAAAGAAAATGATGTAATACCGCTTGAACCAGTTTATCTTGCCAATCACTATTTTTTTCTATAAATGAATTACAACCGACAATTATTATATCAGTACCATATTTTTTTCTTGCAAACATATCACGAATCGGACAGGCAATATCTTCCGTAATCGGTTTATAGTGTTCATCAGAACGATAATGCCCGATAGCTTGTGTAAGATCTTTTTTATCATTCATAAGCGTAGCTGCTCTTGCTACACCTTCCATTGCCTTTTTGTTATCTTTTGCATAAGTATTATAAAAAACAAGACTGAGGTCAGAGCATGCGAACGGAGCATTTTTACCTATACCGTAAGACCCCCCGGCATCTTCAGATTTATCCGATATACCATCAGAATTTACAAGAGCACTCCATATAGATGATTCCATCATTCCACAATCAGAGCCAATTAATCCCGTAGTGTTATAATCACTTGCAGATAGCACCTTTATTTGATTTTCTGCAATTACCTTTTCTGCCCTATCCAGAAATTGCATTACCCTTTTATCATTTTTATCTTGCCAAAAACTTTTACCACCTTTTAAATATTCAGAATATTCACGTAAAAACGGATGCTCTTCTTTTGTGATCGTGGCTAATTTAAATTCAACAGTTACGGGTTCACAGGAATCAGGATCTTTTGCATCTAATGAATTTTGACATATTTCTCTTGCTAAATTATCAAGTAATTCAGTCCCTTTAAATGTTTCTATACCACTGTTTGTATAACCTTGCTTTTGCCCGCCGTCTAATTCGGGAAAATCCCATCTTGCATTCGCCATATATTCTCCTTACAGTTCAAACTTATTCTTTTTTGTGCTTTTTATAAATTTAGCCTTTGATGCTTTTACTTCCGCTTCGATTGCATTAAAAATTTTTTTAACATCATTTTCTGAATATTCATAATTCCCTGTATTAGAGCAATTGCCCAGCAATTTTAACATATCTAAAATTTTATTTGTTCTTGCACCTGCAATTCTTTTAAAGCGTTGTCGTCTGGTTTCTTCCATGCAATACCCCTTTTATTTCATATTAATTATTTTATATATAAAACATTTTGTCAATATTTTGTAAATATATATTAAATTTATATATATAAAGCCTATATTTTTCAAATATAGGGGATTATAAAGAAACTGGCTATTTCTCTATTTTTGATATAAAGTAGATTTAGGAAGATACGGCTATGCATAAAGAAAAGAGCAAAATTAAAGTGTTTGATTTCTTCTCAGGCTGCGGAGGGACAAGCGAAGGCCTTCGAGAAGCAGGTATGGATATAGTTTTAGGCCTGGATAATAATAAAGAAGCATTAAAAACCTTTGAAAGGAATATTAAACCGGAATGTGGTACAATACCTGATGATATAACATTGGTAGAAACAACCAGAATTAAAAATATAGTAGATAAATACAGAATTAGCGGAAATCGTATTTTATTTTGTGGATGTGCACCATGCCAACCGTTTTCAACACAGAATAAAAAACGATTTGATTCAAAAGATGAACGTATAAATCTTTTAAGTGAGTTTTTAAGGTTTGTAGAAGACTGTCAACCAGATTTTATATTATGTGAAAATGTACCAGGATTGCAAAAAATTGATAAAGACGGTCCTTTACCAAATTTTATCAGTAAACTTGAAAGCATGGGCTATCATGTCCCCGTTCCTCAGGTAGTACATGCCGAAGATTATGGTGTGCCACAAAGAAGAAAAAGATTAGTATTAATTGCAAGTAAACTCGGTGAATTAACTTATCCTGAGAAAAAATACGGTACAAAGCCAGGATTACTACCATTTAAAACCGTTAGAGACGCTATCGGAAACGGGCAATATCCTGTATTAAAACACGGAGAAGAATGCAAGGATAAAAAATATGCAAATCACAGATCTGCAGCTTTATCAGAATTAAATTTAGAAAGAATACGATGCATAAAAGAGGGGCAAGGCAGAAAAGACTGGCCAGAAGAACTTATGCTTAAATGTCATAAAAAACATGAAGGTCATTCTGATGTATATGGGAGACTTGAATGGGACAAGCCGTCCGTTACTTTGACAACAAAATGCACAAATATTTCTAACGGTAGATATGGTCATCCAGAACAGGATAGAGCACTAAGTGTAAGAGAAGCTGCTAAACTACAAACATTTCCTGATGATTTTGTATTTGAGGGCAATAGTCTTGGGTCTTTAGCAAGACAAGTTGGTAATGCGGTTCCAGTATTACTTGCCAAAACTTTTGGAAAAATGTTTATAGAACACAATAAAAAGCATAGCTAACTGCCTTTTGACATTTCAATAAAATTTATGACTTTCTGCATTGTCTTTTCAAAATCATTTTTTAGTTCGTGTTCCCAAATTCTGAGGATGTTCCAATTATTTGATTTGTAATATTCTGTTACCAGAGCATCTCTTTTTTGGTTTCCTGATATTTTATTATCCCAAAATTCAAAATTTGTAGAAGGTGATTTATAATGAATTGGACATTTGTGCCAAAAACATGAATCAATAAAAATTGCCAACTTGTATTTCTTAATTGCCACATCAGGCTTTCCCTCAAGATCTTTTACATTTTTCCTGAATCTGTAACCAAGTTGCCATAAATAAGTCATAACCTTGTTTTCAAGTTTGGTATTTTTGCCTTTTACCGCTTGCATGTTTTTATGTCGTTGTTCTTTTGTGTGTCTATCCATAAAGAAATTTTAATACAAAATAACAATTATCGAAAATATCAGTTGATTTTATTTTAACTTCGAGTGATGAATACGACACCTAAAAAGGAGGTCGTATGAGTAAGAGTAAGAAATACAAGATTAAACAAAAAGATTTTAGGAAGTTAGAAAAATTAGCTGAGCGGATTTATAACACTTCTGTTGTTATTGATTATTTTTGCAGGACGCAACAAGAGATTGAAGAGCTGTATAATCTTACTCCAATAGTTGAAAATTTAGAAATTTAGAAAAAGTTCTTTTTTTGGCTCAGGGTGGTTAAATTTCAAAAGCAATATAAAAAAAGAGGTCATAGACCTCTTTTAAATGGTGGGCGTTGAGGGATTCGAACCCCCGACCCTCTCCTTGTAAGGGAGACGCTCTACCAGCTGAGCTAAACGCCCTTGTAATTATTCAGTTTTATCGCGTCTCCCTGCGGGAGACTTTACATTATTAAAAAGCTTTACGCTTTTTAATCAGCCGAGCTAAACACTCTATGAATTATTTGGTTTTAACTCATTCCCTTGCGGGAAGTTTTATTTTAAAAAGCTTTACGCTTTTTAAGCAGCTGAGCTAAACGCCCTTAAAACAAGGAAGCAGCTCCTCATTTCTTTTTTTATATTACAATCTCAATTTTTATTGTCAAGTTAACTTGAATTATTTTTTATGCTAATATTTTCTTGCAATGAACAAAACAGAACTTATTAACAATCTGGATAAATTAAAAAACGCCAAAATTCTTGTAATCGGCGATTTTGCGATAGATGAAATGGTGTTCGGGCAAACGGAGAGAATTTCAAGGGAAGCGCCCGTTTTAATTTTGGAGCACACGGAAACAAAAATCATACTGGGTACGGCCTCAAACGCCGCAAACAACATATCTTCCCTAAATTCGGGGAAAGTCGGCGCAATCGGAGTATACGGGGATGATTATTACGGAAACATTTTAATTGAAGCCTTAAACAGCGCAAAAATAAATACCGATTATATGGTAAAAGACAACAAAAGAAAAACAACCACAAAAACAAGAATTTCAGGCTCCTGCTCCCAAAGCGTTACCCAGCAGATAGTAAGAATTGACAGGCAAACAAAAACCCCCGTTGAAGGAGATGTTGAACAACAAATAATTGAAAACATAAAAAAAGCGGTTCCGAACTATGACGGCGTTATTTTATCCGATTACCATTTGGGCTGTTTAACGGATAACGTAATCAAAACTGCAATTGATACCGCAAAGTTGCACAATAAAATTATTGTTGCGGACATTCAAAAATCAATGGAAAAATACAAAGGTGTTACGGCAATTACTCCCAATCAGCCCGATACCGAAAAATTTATTTCAAAATTCATCAAAGACGATGAAAGCTTAAAAGAAGCGGGGAAAGAATTAATTGAAAAACTGGGTTTAAAATATCTTCTTATTACAAGAGGCGAAAACGGCATGGCTGTTTTTGAAAAAGGAAAAGATTTCACTAAAATTCCCGCTTTCAATAAAAAAGAGGTTTTTGACGTAACCGGTGCGGGCGATACGGTTGTTGCGGCTTTTACATTGGCACTTTGTACAGGGTTCGGCGCAATTGATTCCGCCATTATCGGAAACACAGCCGCAAGCATAGTAATAAGACATTTTGGCTGCCACACGACAACAGTTGATGAAATAAAGTATGAATTAAGCAATCTTAAGGAGATTTAATTTATGGATTTTATAAAAAAATTAAGACCCTTTGATATTATAGTTATTGCTCTTGTCATAATTGCGTTTTTTGTTTTTGTTATAACCCAAACGGGGCACAGAAAAACATCTTCAAAACAAATTGAAGCGGAAACCAAAGTAGACATTGAAGTTTATTTCAGAGGCGTTGTCATAACAAGTAAAAATTCACCTTTTAAAGAAGGTGAGGAAGCATTTATCACAATAAGAAACGTTCCCTATACAAAATTAAGAATTAAAAACACAAGCTATGAAAGAAAAAAAATCATGCTTCCTTTGGGCAATTCTTCAAAAAGTTATCAGATTGTAGACGATTTAACCTCGCCTTTTAATTATGATTTTCTTGTTACATTGGAAGATGATGCCAAAATAACCAAAGACGGTGCGGTTGTCGGCGGAAATAAAATTAAAATCGGGCTTCCCGTTACCTTAGAAGGAGTTGACTACAAACTTAACGGCGTTGTATCAAATATAACACTTTCAAAACCTGCCGAAGGCAGCATTGTGGATAAAGATTTGGATGTTGAGGTAAATAAAAACCAGGATGTTCATTAACAAGCTTATTGAACGGTTTCATAATTCAAAGGCTGCAAAGTTTTTGTCCGACAGTTTTCTTTTTGAAAACATAGATGACATATCCTTTCTTTTGCTTATCTTAACAATAATTTCGACCGCTTTTATGCCGAGCGGAACAATCGGGCTTCTTGCTTTATTTTTTACGATTTCATGCGTTTTTAAAATGTTTGTTAAAAAAGGCGAAGCCGCCGAATTATCTTTTTTAAACAAAGTTTTAATCGTTTATTTTCTTTTTGTCGTTATATCTTTATTCGGCTCATCCCTTTTTATATTAAGCTTAAAAGGCATTTTAAAAACAATTATTTATATGGCTTTTTATTTTGCCGCCGTATATTATTTATCAACCAATAAAAAAAGAATTATACCCGTTATGCTTACAATCGCCGGTGTTATTTCTTTTGAAGGAATAGTTGCCATTATACAGAATTTATCCCATATTGAAGCAATTGCCACATGGCAGGATATGTCAAACGTTTCGGATTCAACAAAAGTAATCTCAAGAGCATACGGCACACTGAAACCCTATAACCCCAATTTACTTGCGGGATATTTAATTACGGGTTTATCTTCAATTGTTGCATTGTTCGGCTTGGCATATTTAAAAAGAAGCAAAAAAACGCTTATTGTTCTTGGTGTTTTATTTTTAACCGTCTTTTTTGCGGTTTTTGTAACCGGTTCAAGAGGTGCATACCTTGGTTTATTCGGTTTTATGGGCGTTTTATTTTTATTTATGATTTATATTATAAAAAATTATTTCGGCGGATTTTATAAAATTAAAACAAAATATAAAGTTATTTTATCCGTATTAACCGGTTTTTGCCTTGTTGTTGCATTTTTAATTCCTTCTTTCAGGGAAAGAATAATATCTATTTTTTCTTTCAGAAAAGATTCTTCAATCTCATTCAGGATGAATGTTTATGAAGCCTGTTATCAAATGTTTCTTGATAATAAATTTTTAGGGATAGGTGTCGGCAACAACAACTTCAGAGAAATCTACGGGCTTTATATGAAAACGGGCTTTGACGCTTTGGGTTCATATTCGGTGCCGTTGGAAATTGCGGTTGAAAGCGGAATATTTGCATTTTTGGCGTTCTTTTTATTTATATTGCTCGTTGTTATAAGAAGCATAAGATTTATAACGTATAAAGGCGCTCATCCTTATAACAGGTTAATTGTTTTGTCGGTTTTATTAACCGTATCTGCCGTTATGTGCCACGGGCTTTTTGATACGGTGTTTTTCAGACCCCAAATCCAAATACTTTTTTGGACTTATATGGCAATTTTTCATGCCGTTACGATTAAAAGAGCAAAATTAAAACAGTTAAGACTTTTAAGATAACAAATGTTACAAATTAATTATAATCAGGGCAATTTTTAACCTTCAGCAGTTTTGTAGGCATATATAACAAACAAAAAACGGGTTTATATTTTATGCAGATTAATTCAAACATATCTTTTACCAACAATGAAAATCAACCTCCCCAAAGGGGAAATTTTTTCGGTGCTCTTAAAGATTCTTTTTTAAATGTGGCGGGAACCGCTGCAGCTGGCGGTGCGCTTGGTGCGGGCGCCGGAAAATTGGTAAGCTTAACGCCCTATAAACCGTCTGAAACCGCACTTAATTTTCAATTTGCCGATATGTTTGAAAAAACGGTAAAAAGCGATGAAATACCCGAGTTTATAAAGCAATCGGGCGATGAAATAAAAGATTTTGTTAAGCAGGGTCAAAAATTTACCGGCGATTATAACGGCATTATCGATTCAATGGAAAAAATCGCCTTAAAACAAAAAGTTCAAGAAATGGCGGAAGAAGCAATTGCAGAAGAAAAAACCCAATCTTTTATAAGAGAATTTTTCAAAGACGCTAAAGATGCAGTCCCCGAAGGCGGATATAAAAAAGCCGACATCCTAGAAAGATTAAAAGATGTAGCAACAGATGAAAAAACGGTTGAGGGGCTGAAAGAGCGCAAAAACACAATAGAAGAGCAATTTGAAAATATACGGCAGGGCTTTATTAAAAAAGCCTCCGAATTAAAAGACAGCATCATAAATAAATATGCTCAAGACGGCGCAAAACATTTAAGAAAAAGAACGATAATAGGTGCCGGAATTGCAATAGGCGCAGGCGTTGCCTTAGTGTTAAATCTTTTAAGAACATACGGTGTTATAGGCAAAAAAGGCGCTCCCGATAATCAGACAGCGCCAAATCCTGCTTCAGCACCCTTAAAAACAACTCAGGGCTAAATTTTCAATAATTTTTGATGTTAAAAGCGAAAAATCTTTTTGATTTTGTTTGATAACATCCAAAACTTTTACGCTTCCGGAGAACATCTCAATCATTTCTTTCGCTCTTGATATAACGGGGTCTGTTGTTTTGTCGGGATATTTTGAAATAACGACGCCTAAAACTTTTATATCGTTATTTATAAGGCAATCTATCGTCATTAACGTATGATTTATTGTTCCTAAATCAGGGCGCGCAACAATTAAAGTCGGCAGATTAAGGCGTTTTATTATATCAATCATCAAAACCCCTTTTTTAACGGGAACATAAATTCCGCCCGACCCTTCAACTATTACGTTTCTGCATTCTTTTTTTAAAAGTTCATAGTCATTTGTAATTTTATTTAAATCATAATCCACACTGTCAATTTCAGCCGAAATCAAAGGAGTTGAAGGAGTGCGGGTTATGTATGAACTTATTGTTTTTATTGACTGATTATTTAAAGTAATCGTATCCGCATCATTTAAAACGCCGTCAATTACACCCGATTGAAAAGGTTTTAGGTATCCGACCGTTTCATCGTGGCTTGTTAATTCCTGACAAATTCCTCTTGCTACATAGCTTTTGCCTACATCGGTATCCGAACCGGTTACAAAAATATACATATCCTGACACCTCCTATACAACAACTACCATTATACCAAATAATCAAGTATGAATAAAGAGGCTTAAAGCAAATACTTATCAAGTGCGTTTTTATCGAAAAATTCAATTGTGTCTTTATTGTGAATAAAAATAAGACAGGTTATAACCGATTTAAACATATTAAATTCGCTGTATGCAAATTTCTTCCTTAAATCGTCCATATTATCGGCTAAAAATTCGGTTATAAGGGTTTTATTTTTTAGGGTGAGAGATGTAAAAAAGTCCAAACCTTCTTTTGTTGCAATCCCTTCAAAATAAACAATATCAGGCGATTGAAATTCAATATATCTCATCGCTTTATCAAGATTAAACCCGACGGATTCATTCAATTCCGATTGTCTTACGTTTTTAAGCTTATATTTTGCAATTGATTCCAAAGACATAACCGTTTTATTTTCTGGAATTAAATCATCCAAAATCGAATAAATAAGATGGGTTTTGCCCGATAATGAGCTTCCGCACACCAATATGACCCCCGGAACCAAAAGAGCCGTTTTTAGGGCATTTATCGTATTTTCATCTTTTATAAGTTCATTTATTTTTTTTGGCGGATGATAAATTTTAAGAAGAATTCTTTCTCCGTTTATGGTCGGAAATGCCGATATGCTTGCGGTTAAAGAAATTGAATCCACATTAAAATTCAATTTTCCCAATTGCGGAATTTCGCTTATGGTAGGGTCAAGCGAACATAAAGATTTTAACATTTGAATAAAAGGGCTTATCAAAAGAGAAGGAATTGAACCCGTGGAATAGGCATTGTCGCCTTTTTTGAAATTAACGGAAAGTCCCTCTGTCGTATGTTCAAAATAAAGTTCATGAACATTTTCTTTAATGGCATTTTTTAAAATTGCCCTGAAAAGGTTTTGAAGATGTTCTTCTGACATATCGTCATTATGGAGTTCATCAATCCAATTAAAACTTTTATCTTCTTTTGTTGTAATATCCTGAACTTTTCCTTTAAGATCGTAATATTCGTTTATTTTCTTTAAAATCGCATTTTGCGACCCCAAAACAGGCTCGATTGTTTTTCCCGTGCGCTCTATTATTTTATCAATCGCAAACAAATCCAATGGATCTGCCATAATGACGGTCAAGGTGTCCTCAATTTGGAAAAGAGGCAGAATTTTATAGGTTATTGCTTCTTTATAGCTTATATATTGGAGGCATTTTTTATCGATTTCATAATCGTCAAGATTAACAAAAGGAATGTGCAGTTTTTCTTCCAAAAATTTTAAAAGATTTTCTTCGGTGATTAAAGAAGAATTAATTAAAACCTGCCCCAGATTTGTATTTTGGGCGTTTGCAATTTCCTGTGCGTGTTCAATATCTTCAAACGTGATTATATTATTCCTTACAAGGTCATATTTAAGCTTATCTATGGTTTTATTGGTAACTAAATCCATAATTTAAGCCTCCAGATATTTATTGACGCAATCCAATACTTCTTCAAATTCAAAAGGCTTTGTAATATACTCATCGGCCCCTGTTTCTTCGCCTATTAATTTGTCCGAATCCTGACCTCGGGCAGTTACCATAATGATTGGAATATGTTTATATTTACTGTCATATTTAAGAAGTCTTGCAATTTTATAACCGTTAATTTTCGGCATCATAACATCAAGTATCATTAAATCGGGCGATTGTTCCTTTGCAAGCTTCAGACCTTCTTCGCCGTCATAAGCCTCAATTACTTCGTATCCTCTCGCCCTCATCATAAAAGAAAGGGTTTCCACTATATCTTTTTCATCATCCACGACAAGAATTTTTTTTGACATATAAACTCCAAACCGATAACGGCAATTATACGGTATCTTTTTTATAATACGCTTTTGTTAATACTATATCACAAGATTTATCTTTTGAATTTATTTCTTCCTCTATTTTGGAAATCATAAAATCATAAGCGCACCTGTCCAAATCGGAGATAAAAACTTCGCTTATTGATTTATCATCCATGTTATAAATGTGTTCTTTTGAATGTTTTGTTAATTTTATGATGTTTGTGTCTTTTAAGTATCTGTAAAAATCGTTTTCTTTGTTTTGTTCTTCAATTTTAATAAAGCCCGTTTCGGTTTCATTTTTGATTTTTAAATTTAATTCGGCTTCAAATTCTTTTTGTTCCGAATAAACGGGAATTATAAAATTAAAACTTGAACCTTCGTTTTTTGCCGAATCGACCCAGATGGCGCCAAGGTGTGCGTCTATAAAATGTTTTGTAATCGTAAGCCCCAGTCCTATACCGCCCGTTGTTCTTGCAAGGGAATTTTCGATTTGCGAAAACTTATCAAAGATTTTAGGTATGTTTTCTTTTTCAATTCCTATGCCTGTATCTTTAACGGAAATTTTAAGATAGTTTCCTTTATATTGTTTTTGCGAAGGAAAAATAAATTCTTTTTGATTAACGGAATTTTCATCCGCCGTTTTTGCTTCTATTGTTATTTTTCCGCCTTCGGGGGTAAATTTTATCGCATTTGTAATAAGATTTGATAAAATTTGGTCAATCCTGTGCGGGTCAATATAAACTTCGGGAAGACCGTCATCTAAAATAAGCTCAAATTCAAGATTTTTATTTTGCGCAGGCGTTTTAAACGTGTTATAAGCAAGTTCAAGCGAAGGGTAAATATCCGTTTTTTTAAATTTAAAGTCAAATTTCCCCGTCTGCATTCTGGATAAGTCAAGCAAATCTTCAATAATGCCCGATAATCTTGAAACGTTTCTTTTTGCGATATTCACAAAATTTTTATTTATATCGCCTATTTTTCCTCCCTGTTCCGATAAAATTATTCCCAATGCATTATTAATCGGGGTCAGAGGAGTTCTTAGTTCATGGGATACGATTGAAACGAATTCGGATTTAATTTTCTCGAGGTTTTTTAATTTTTTATTTGCATTAATTATATCTTCATATAATATGGCGCTTCTTAAAGGCGCTAAAAGCTGGTGTATAATTGATTGAAAACAGGTTATATCTTCTTTTGTAAAAGGATTTTTTCTTATTATTTCAAAAATCCCTTCAAATTTTCCTTTAATGATAACGGGAGCCGTTAATTTGTCATAATTTTCAATTTCGTTGTCAAAAAATTCGTTTTTATACGAAGGTTTTGTTTTTTGAATGATTTCAAGTTCAAAATGATTCGGTTTCAGTGTATCTAAGTTTTCTTCTTTTGCCTTTCGGGATAAATTTTTAATTAAATTTGAATTAAATTCATCCGTTGTTTTTTTAAGAGAATTTATATAAAATTTAAGCTTATTTCCTTCAAAATTATCGTTAACAAGAAACGAAGCCAAATCAAAACTTAAAACCCTTTCAAAAATCTCAAAAGCAACTTCATAGAGTTTTTCTTTTTCAAGAGTGCCCGCAAATTTTGAACTTGCGTTATATAAAACATCAATCTGGTATAAATTTTTCTTTAATTCCTGATTTTCTTTGTGCAATAAATTGTATGAGGTTTTAATTTTTTCTATTTTTTTTAATTCGTTAATTAAGATTTTGGGGTTTAGGGGTTTGCTTAAAAGAAATATATCGTTTTCATCAAAATCTTCAATATTTTTTTCATCAATTAAAAATATTATTGAAAAATCATTATTTGAATTTTTTGATATCAGCTGTTTTAAAACAATTTTTGAATCAAAAATTTCATCATCCAAAATAACAATATCCGGTTCAAATTCATCAATTAAATTAAACGTTTCATTGTTAAATTCGGATGTTGAATTAACCTCAAATGAAAATTCATTGAATTTTTCAATATAAGTATCGTTTTTCCCAATAAAAAAAATTTTTGTCATATTAGAAATATTATCAGATATGAATTTTCTTGGCATATATTTAACAATTTAAAAATATTATCCATAAAGTGTCAAAAATACTATTAATAAAGGGCTTGCGGGGATTTTTTATTTGTGCTATAATAGTAGTATAAAGCCGTATATTTTTTAATTATTGCAACCAATCCCATTAATTTTATATAAAAACGCATACAAATAAGAAGTTACTGACTATTACGGAATAAAACAAAATGTTCACGGCTAAATCATCTTTGATTTTTAAAAAGCAAGATGGCAAAATGTTATCCTGCATAAGATGGTTTATAGCATTTATGATATATTGTTTTAATTTGAACATAGTCCTTATATGTTTGATATCAATGGGGTTTGTCGGATGTTTTGTAATCCCTAACGAATCAAATCAAATTAATGCAAAAGAAAAAATTACCATGCTTGCGCCCGTTAATATCAATGTTCCCGATATTATAAGCCAAAACGAAATTACAAATTGGCTTGAGGCCATGAACGTTAAGTATGCAAAATACAAATTAACTTATCCGAAAGAAGGAATAATTCATGCCAAAGGAAACGTAAAGACGGGTCAAAGACAGGTAAGAGTCAACGTTTTGGAAATAAACAGAAAAATAAACTCCGATATTATAATACGCCCCGAAATTGCTTCAAAATACTTAAATTCAAAAGCCAAAATAAAAACAATTGCAGAAAAAAACCATTCAATTGCGGCCGTAAACGGCGGATATTTTAAACCCCAAACGGGTGTCCCTCTGGGGGCGCTTAAAATCGATAACGAACTTTTAACCGGCCCCGTATATAACCGTGTCGGGCTTGGAATAAATAATGACGATACTTATTCAATGGGTAAAACCGATATAAAATTTTCTCTAAACAGCCGTAAACTGAATTTGAATGTGGATAACATCAACCAACCCAGGATGTTATCCACATATGTTCTTATTTATACGGATAAATGGGGAAAATTTGCACCAAATCCGCCCAAATACGGCGTTAATATTTTAATTAAAAATAATAAAGCAGTTTCAATGCACACATCAAGCGTTGAAATCCCGAAAAACGGCTATGTATTATCCGGCCCCAAAAAAGAAATTGAAAAAGTTTTGGGGCAGAAAAATTTAAAATTAAAAATCGATTACCCAAAACACTTTGAAAAAAGCGTTCATATAATTTCGGGCGGTCCTTATCTTGTAAAAGACGACGAAATTTACATAAATACAAAAGAAGAAAAATTAGGGGCAATCACCGGTAAAAACCCGAGAACCTTAATAGGATACACAAAAGAGAACAGTTTAATAATAGCAACGGTTGACGGCAGGGAAAAATATTCCGTCGGAATGAATTTATATGAGGCCGCAAAATTTATGCGCTCTTTAGGATGTATTAACGCAATGAACCTTGACGGCGGCTCGTCAAGCGTTATGTATTTAAACGGAACAATAACAAATACGCCGCCTTCAAGCGGCGGAATTCCAATCCCCGGAGCAATTACCGTTAATTTAAACAGCCTTATAACAAAGAATAAAAACGGCAGAGCCGAAATGTAAAGAAAGATTAATATATATTTTATATATACGTTATATATAAATAAGGTGTGGAATAATATAAGTGGTTAGTTCTTCTCTTTTCCACTCCTTCCTCCATTATATACGAAATTTCAGGCGCTCATCAAGCTATCAAATGCTTTATATGGCGCCTTCTTTTTATGTTTGAATTTATAAAAATCTGCCCGCAATTTTTTGTAAAATGCCTGCAATAACGGGGGTTTTTGTTTTCTTATCGGAAGGAGCTATGGTATCGCCCAATAATTCTTTTGCGTATTCGTTGAATGCGCCTATCCTTTCTTCTTCGGTATTGAATTCATCTCTTATTTTGATTAATTCGCTTTTATCCAAAAATTTGCCGCCGCAGTTGTAGCATTCATCGATTTTAATTTTTTTCAGGTGGCTTGTATAATTCTTTACCATTCTTGTGCCGCAGACGGGGCATATTCTTATTTCCTCACCGTCGGTATCAATAAAAGTTTTATCTTTAAGGGCTTCAAGTATGGGTTCTATATTTTCCGCTTTTTCATCTATTTTTTTATATTCTCTGTTATCCAGATATATTCCGCCGCAGCCTTCGGTGCAAACATCTATTACGGTTTTTTGATCGGGCAGATAAATTTTTTTCATCTCTTTTTTGCAAGCGGGGCAGTTTATTATATCTTCCTCAAGGTTTGACATCTCTTTTATACTCCAAAAATTTAATAATAACTAAAATACTTTTTTTTAAGGGGTGTGTCAACAAAATAAAAAATATTTATGATAATATTTACTTATCAAAAAGTAGATAAAATAAGGTTTAAAACAATGAAATCGTCAGCCGAGATTAGAGAGATGTTTTTATCGTTCTTTGAAAAAGAACATAATTCAGCACGTGTTAAAAGTTCGTCATTAATACCCGATAACCCTACTATTTTGCTTACAACGGCAGGTATGGTTCAATTTATGCCGTATTATCTCGGGCTTGAAAAACCGCCCTATAATCCGCCCAGAGCTACAAGCTGCCAAAAATGCGCACGTGCGGGCGGAAAAGATTCGGATATTGAAAATGTCGGAAGAACGCCGAGACACCATACATTCTTTGAAATGCTCGGAAATTTCAGCTTCGGTGATTATTATAAAAAAGAAATTATCCCCTGGGCCTGGGAATTTGTAACAAGCGAAAAGTATTTGGGACTGGATAAAAAAAGGCTCTGGGTAACAATTTATCAAGACGATGATGAAGCATTTGAAATTTGGAAACAAACAGGTGTTGAGCCGGACAGAATAATAAGAAAAGGTAAAAAAGACAATTTCTGGGGACCTCCCGGGGCATCAGGGTCTTGCGGGCCTTGCAGTGAAATTCATTATGATTTGGGCGAACATTTGAAATGTTCAAATGATTGTTCGATTGCAACATGTGAATGCAACCGCTGGGTTGAAATTTGGAATTTGGTCTTTACGGAATTATTTCAGGATGAACAAGGCAACCAAAGCCCTCTGGATAAGAAAAATGTTGATACGGGAATGGGCTTAGAGCGTATTGCAATGGTTTGTCAGGGAGTGGAGAGCACTTTTGAAACAGACCTTTTAAAATCAATAATCGATAAAGTGTCTGAAATTTCGGGTAAAAAATATAAAGAAAACGAAAAAACCGATATTTCCTTAAGGATAGTAACAGACCATGCAAGATGTGTTTCTTTTATGATAGCCGACGGCATACTTCCCACAAACGAAGGCAGAGGATACGTTTTAAGAATGATTTTAAGAAGGGCGCTTCGCCACGGATATATGCTCGGGCTTGAATTGCCTTTTATGGCGCCCGTTATAGATAAAGTCATCGACAATTATAAAGACGCATACCCCGAATTAATCGAAAATAAAGAAACGATACAAAGAGTTGTTCTTCAGGAAGAAGAAAGGTTTAAATTAACGCTTCAGCGCGGTTACAGCCAGATTGAAGATATGATAAAAAACTTAAAAGATAATAACCAAAATGTTTTAAGCGGAATTGACGCTTTTAAATTGTATGATACATACGGTTTTCCTTATGAACTTACAAAAGAAATCGCTTTGGAAAACGGCATTGAAACCGATGAAAAAGGGTTCAGGGATGAAATGGAAAACCAGAAACAACGGGCAAGATCATCAATGCAAAAAGTTATTTTAACGGATGATTTAAGCTATACAAATAACCCCGATACAAACTTTAAAGGCTATGAACAAAATGAAGTTGAGGCGGAAGTTTTGGCCGTTGTAAAAGACGGAGTTAATGTCGATTCAATCGACAATGAAGAAGCGGATATTATCCTTAACCAAACGCCCTTTTACGCAGAATCCGGCGGGCAGACGGGAGACAAGGGGATTATAAACTCTTCATCTTCTTATTTTGAGGTCAAAAAAACGTTTAAAGCGGGAAAAGTTTTTGTCCACAGGGGCTTTGGCTCAATCAAAAAGGGCGATAAGGTTTTTGCCAAGATAGATATTAAAAACAGAGAAGAAATTAAAAGGCACCATTCTCTTGCGCACCTTCTTCAAGCCGCTTTAATTAAAGTTTTGGGCAATGAAGTTCACCAATCGGGGTCTTATGTTGACAATGAAAGAACAAGATTTGACTTTTCATTCCAAAGAGCAATGAGCAAAGATGAAATCAAAGAGGTTGAAAAATATATTAATTTATGGATCTCGGAAGGACTGAAAGGCAAAACCGAAATTATGGATATCGAACAAGCCAAAAAATCGGGTGCAATGGCGTTATTTAACGAAAAATACGGCGATACGGTAAGAGTCGTAAGCTTTTTTGACGATGAAAAATGTATTTCAAAAGAGCTTTGCGGCGGAACACACGTTGATAATACAAAAGATTTAAGGCTTGCAAAAATAGTTTCCGAATCCGCAATTTCACAAGGAGTAAGAAGAATTGAAGCCTTTTGTTCAAATTCCGCCGTTCAATATTTAAACGATATGAGCGATTTAATTGTTGATATAGCGCACAATTATAAAATTAAACCCGTTGAGGTTAAAGAAAAAATCGAAAAATTAACGGATGAAATTAAAGATAAAAATGCACAGATTGCGGAATTGGAAAATAAAATCACAACCGCAAAATTTGACTCGTTAATTTCAAGAGCGCAGGATATTGAAATCAAAGGAACAAAAGGGAAATTGTTTATTTCGCTTGCGGAAGATATGCCTGTTAACGCAGTTAGAATAGGCGTTGAGATGTTATTAAAACGTCTGGGCGGAGAAGCGGTTATCGTTGTATGTTGCAAAAAACCGGAAGGCGGCGCCGTTGTCATTTCAAAAGTGTCCGATAACTTTGTTAAAGCTGGAATTTCAGCGGGCGCAATCGTTTCTAAAATAACAAAACTGATGAACGGAAACGGCGGCGGAAAGCCGAATATGGCGCAAGGTTCCGCCAAAGATATAACAAATGTTATTCAAATTTTAGCCGATTTGGAAAAAGAAATAAAAGAGAATGCAAAATAAAATATTAACGGCAAGGAATATGAAATTTATTTTTCTTGCCGTTTTTATAATATCAACGTTTATACTTCTTTTTTTAAGAGAGCCCTTCTTTGATGAAGCGCATGCCTGGATGGTGTCAAAATCATTCGGATTTTTTGAATTATTAAAAGCGGAAAAATATGAAGGACATCTTTTTATTTGGCATACAATTTTAATGCCCATTGCAAAAAATAATCTTTTCTACCCTTATTCAATGTATATTATAAACTGGATATTTTGTATTATTGCTCTTATTATTTTCTGGAATAAAGCACCTTTTAATCTTGTTGAAAAAACATTAATTACTTTTTCATATCCTTTCTTTTGGTATTTTTCAATTGTTGCAAGATGTTATTCAATCGGGATATTATTTTTGTTTTTAATTTTATCTTTTTGGAGAGAAAGATTAAAAAGACCTTATTTAATATCGACTCTTTTAATTCTTTTGGCTAATACTTCCGCCATGGCATTAATCGGGGCGTTTGTTTTAGGTTTAATATTTTTATTTGATTTAATAAAAGAAAAAGATAATAAAAAAATATTTTATTCATTATTAATTTTAAGTGCCGGGGCAATTGTCGTTTTTTGTCAATTGTTCGGTGCAAAACACCCCGATATTTCAATAATGACAAAAGAACATATATTCTTTTATAAATTTATGATTTATTTTTTCCTTTTTGATTTTAAAAACAATTTTTCAATTTTTTATATTCTTGATAAAATCACGGCATTTGCAATTTTATTATTATATTTTATATCAGTTTTTTATTTTAAAAATAAAAGAGTTATATTTTTCTTAATCTCAACCGTTTTATTAATGCTTTTTATTTTTATATTTAAGTATCCGGGCACCTGGTGGCATTATTTATTTTTCTATATTTATTTTATTGCTTCAATTTGGCTTTTTAGAATTGAAAATAATGATGAAAATAAATTCAAAAAACCTTTTAACTTTCTTTTTTATTTTATCGCTTTATCTTTTTGTATAACAACATTGTTTTTCCCCGCTGCTTTTAATTCCGAAGTTTATAATTCAAAAACAAAAACGATTTCAAAAATAATAAAAGAAAAAGAACTTTTTAAAAAAGACGATAAAATTTATGCGCTTGATTTATTTTCGCAGACTTCAACGGGGATTTTACCTTATTTTAACGATATTCAATTTTATAATATATTCGGGAATAAAAAATACGGTTTTGAAGAATATCAAAACTATGTAACTCCAAAAACCCAAAAAGAAAAAATTGAATCTCTTATAAATTCGCTTGATAAAAACAAAAATAATATAGGAATTTCGGACAGAAAATTATATCCTTTTTACGAAGGGAAAGACGGGTTTATTATTTTAAGCCCTTTATATGTAAATCAAAATCCTTATTTTATAATTTATAAAATATATAAGGGGTTAAAATGATAACTGTTAATAAAGAAAAAATTGTTAAATATACGGTTCTTTTAATTTTTATTGTTTTAACGTTATTTTTTATGTTTCAAAGAGCCCCGTTTTGCGATGAAGCAAATGCTTGGATGATATCAAAAAGTTTTAATTTGTTTGAATTATTCAAAATAGAAAAACTGGACGGACATCTTTTTATTTGGCATACAATTTTAATGCCCTTTGCAAAAAATAATCTTTTCTACCCTTATTCAATGTATATTATAAACTGGATATTTTGTATTATTGCTCTTATTATTTTCTGGAATAAAGCACCTTTTAATCTTGTTGAAAAAACATTAATTACTTTTTCATATCCTTTCTTTTGGTATTTTTCAATTGTTGCAAGATGTTATTCAATCGGGATATTATTTTTGTTTTTAATTTTATCTTTTTGGAGAGAAAGATTAAAAAGACCTTATTTAATATCGACTCTTTTAATTCTTTTGGCTAATACTTCCGCCATGGCATTAATCGGGGCGTTTGTTTTAGGTTTAATATTTTTATTTGATTTAATAAAAGAAAAAGATAATAAAAAAATATTTTATTCATTATTAATTTTAAGTGCCGGGGCAATTGTTGTTTTTTGTCAGTTATCGGAGGGTAAACCTTTAGATAAAACGCTTGATATAAAGGATTTTATTATAAACATATACTATTTTTTGCAGCTTCATATAACGGAAAAAGAAATTTTTTCAATTTTAACCAAGGCAAAATTTTTAATTTGTGCGCTTTTAGCTTTATTTTTACCTTTATGCTTTTTTCAAAATAAAAAAACGCTGTTTTTCTTTTTCGGGACATATTCTTTATTGTTCGGATTGTTCGGGTTTATATATTTCGGGCACTGGTGGCATTATTTATTCTTTTTTGTTTATCTTGTTGCTTCAATTTGGTTTTTTAGAATTGAAAATAAAAAAGAATTTCCCTTGGTAAAATATTTTAATTTTATCTTTCTTTTGCTTCTTATTGTTTATTTTTTAAAGACAATATTTTTTGAAGCAAAAAATTATACATACGTATATAATTCAAATGCAAACCTTGTTGCCGATAAAATAAAAGAAAAAAATTTAATAAATAAAAATTCAAAAGTTTATACAATAGGGGACTTTGCGGAAATTGCAACAACAATTAATCCTTATTTTAAAAATCTTGAAATATATAATTATGACGGCCAAAAAAGATTTACCCCCAAGGGATATAAAACCAACATGAAGCCGTTTATAAATACAAAAGAAAATGTAGATAAATTTGCGGATACTCTTGATAAAAATAAAAAAAATCTTGCAGTCTTAAATGCGAATATTAAAACAATTCTGCCTTCAAAAGGCATAAAATATAATATAGAATATAAAAAAATATATAAAGACAAAAATTTAGAGTTTTTGGTTTATGAAATTAAAAAGCATAAAAATAAATAAAGAAAATATAATAAAATATTCGATTTTCGGGGTTTTTATCGTTTTAACACTGTTTATTATGCTGAACAGAACCCCCTTTTGGGATGAAGCAAACTCCTGGATGGTATCAAAAAGCTTTAATTTATTTGAATTAATTCAAATTGAAAAATATGACGGTCATCTTTTTATTTGGCACCTTTTGCAGATGCCTTTTTCTAAAAATGACTTTTATTATCCTTATTCAATTTATTTTTTGAACTGGATATTTTGTCTTATTGCTCTTATTATTTTCTGGAATAAGGCGCCATTTAGTATTTTGGAAAAAAGTTTAATTACTTTATCTTTTCCTTTTGTAAGATATTTTTCAACCGTTGCAAGGTGTTATTCAATAGGTTTAATTTTTTTGTTTTTAATTTTATCTTTCTATCCGGAAAGATTAAAAAGACCTTATTTAATATCGACTCTTATTATATTGTTGGCTAATACTTCCGCCATGGCGCTAATCGGGGCGTTTTCTCTCGGAATTATTTTTATATATGACATTATAAAAGAAAAAGTTGATAAAAAAGTTCTTATCTATTCATCGTTAATACTTTTAACGGGTGCGCTTTTAGCGGGGTTTCAGCTGTTTGGCGCAGAATATAAACTTTATGAATACGGAAAAGATAATTTTATTTTAAGAACTCTGGGATTTTTCTTTCTTTTTGAAGCCGGTAATTCTGATATATTTGCTTTAATTTTTTCAAAAGCATTTTCTTTTATTGTTTTTGCGATTTTATTTTGCACGATTTTCTATCTTAAAAATTCAAAAAACGCACTTTTATTTATAATAATTTCAAACTGCATGCTTTTATATTTGTTTATTTTTAAATATCCGGGCGACTGGTGGCATTATTTATTCTTTTTTATATTTTTAATAAGCGCAATCTGGCTTAAAAGAATTGAGGATAATAAACCCTCAAAATTTGAAAAACCGTTTAACATTTTATTTTTAATTTTAATTTCATTTTTATTTATTGAAACTTTTGTCTGCAAAATTGATAAATATCCCTATGTTTTCTCGGGCAGGGGAGAAGAAATTGCAAAAATAATTAAAACAAACAATTTATTTAAAGACAATGACAAAGTTATTGCCCTTGACGCTTTCAGCGATACATCAATCGGCATAAACCCTTATTTTAAAAATTTAAAAATGTATGATATATTCGGCAGTCAAAGATACACCCCGAAAGGCTATAAAAATAATCTTTATTACCATAAAACAAAGATTAATTATGAAAACATATATAAAATAGCGGGCGATAATTCAAGAACAATTGCAATTACAAGCCATTATCCGGGTTTGGATTTTGATGATACGGGAAGAGTCAAATTCATAAAATTATTCGAAAATAAAGACCCCGGTTTTATTATTTATGAAGTTAAAAAAATTAAAGACTAAAAGAAAAAGTTTGTTTTGGGGTTTTGTTCATGGAACTGACCGCCCGCGCATACAATTTCAATAACTTTTAAAAGAAAATCCCTCGGCGCATCCACATGGGATAAGAAAGATTCCTGATTATCTTTGTGCCTTATTGTCATAATAACGCTCTGGTTTTTTTCCGCAGGAACGTATAATGACGCTATTTCATTATCCAACAATGCCTTAATCTGCCCGTCATAATCGCTTATGCCCTGCATAATATTAACGTAGTTTCCGTTAACGGCAAAAATTCTTCCGCAAAACAACGGCGGCTGGCCTTCTCTCGGGAGTGCTTTCGGGGCAATGTTAAAGCGGGAAGTAAAGCTGATTGTATGCCACAAAATATTAATCGTTGCAACGGTTTTTGTTGAATCAATTTCACAGTATATGTTCCCTGAAGGTATATTTCTGACATTAAATGATTGTTTCAGGGACTCAACAACCTGATTCATAATGTCTGCCATTTTTATAAAAATCTCGGCGGTATTTTGTGTTGATTTTTGAAAGTCCAAAAACTGTTTATACATATGGACGGCAACAAGCCCCGTGCGCTCTTGCACAACGGAGGATTTCCTTACGTTATCTTCCAAATTGTTTAAACTTTCAAAGTTATTAGCCAATTTTCTTCCATTCTTTTCAAAAGTTAATAAGTAAACCCATGGTACATTAAAAATGCAGATTTACTACATCATCTTATAATTTTTTTTACAATTTAAAAATACTTAATTTATATTAATTTTGACAAAAAAATGTATAATATAAGCTATGGCGGTTAATGAAAAATCAAAAGACTATCTTAAAAATTTTGAACTTTATCTTAAAATTGAGAAAAACTTTTCTTCACATACGGTAAAAGCTTATTGTGCAGATGTTCTGGTGTTTTTAATCTGGGCAAGCGATAAAGATGTTAAAGAAATCGACGCCAAAAAATTCGGAGAATATCTTTATTTTATCCAGCAGATGAACTATTCAAAAACGACAATTGCAAGGAAAATTGCCTCTATAAGAGCTTTTTACAGATTTTTATATAACAGGGAAATAATTGATTATAACCCGACAGACACGACAAAAGGACCGAAACTGCCCAAAACATTACCGGATTTTTTAACGAAAGAAGAAATCGAAACGATTTTAACGAACGTTAAAATTCAAAGCCCCGCAGGGTACAGAAACAGGGTTATTTTTGAACTTCTATGGGTGTCGGGGATGAGAATTTCCGAATTATCGGGGCTGAATTATAAAGATTTGAACCTTGAAGAAAATGAGATAAGGGTATTTGGCAAAGGCGCAAAAGAAAGAATAGTTTTAATTCCCGATAAAACAAAAGAATTGTTAAAAAATTATATGGAAAACGTTTCCGATTTAATCTGCAAAACGGATAAAACGCCCGATTCACCGTTATTTATTAATAACCACGGCTTCAGGCTTCAAAACCAAAGTATAAGAAATGCCCTGAAACAGGTTGTAAATTCAATAGAATTAAATAAACATGTTACCCCGCACATTTTCAGACATTCTTTTGCGACAAGATTGATTGAAAACGGAGCGGATTTAAGGGTTGTACAGGAATTATTGGGGCATTCAAGCATTCAAAACACACAAATTTATACCCATGTTTCAATGCAAAGATTAAAAACGGTCTATGAAGCTTCACACCCGAGAGCATAAAAAAGAGGGAAAATTATGTTTAGAGAAATGAGAAGAAAAAACCAGCTGTTAGAACATAAAGAAGCAATAAAAATTCTTGAAACCTCAACATCCGGAGTTTTGTCTTTGCTTGGCGACAACGGCTATCCGTACGGAGTTCCTTTAAGTTTTGTTTATTATGATAATAAAATTTATTTTCATTGCGCCAAAGAAGGACATAAGCTTGATGCAATTAAAAATTACAATAAAGCTTCATTTTGCATAATTGAAAAAGATAACGTTTCACCGAAAGAATTTACGACACATTTCAGAAGCATAATTGCTTTCGGGAAAGTAAGAATTATTGAAGATGAGATTGAAATGCTTAAGTATATAAAAATTTTAGGCAAAAAATATGCTCCGAATGATGATAAGGGACTTGAAGACGAAATAAAAAAAGATTTCCCGAGAATGAAAATGATTGAATTTGATATTGAGCATTTAACGGGAAAAGAAGCAATAGAGCTCGTTAAAAAAAGAAAATCAAATTGAAGCCTTTATAACTCTTTTAATTCCCTGAACGTCAAGATAAGCTTCAATATTTTTAAAACCCTCTTTTATAAAAAGTTCATCAACAAAATCAAACTGCCCCCGCATTAATTCAAACAAAATAAGACCGTTTTCTTCAAGATGGTTTTTTGCTTCTTTTATAATTAAATCGTAATAATAAATTCCTTTATCATCATCAACAAAAAGAGCATCGTAGGGTTCAAATTTAACTTCGTTTTGGATTTTTTCATATTCTTTTTTCGGAATATAAGGCGGGTTTGAAACAATAATATCAAATTTTTCACTTACATTTGAAAAAAGGTCCGATTTTCTGAACATAACGGATCTTGTCAGATTTAATTTTTTCATATTATCTATTGCGATATGAAGCGCTCGGGTTGAATTATCAATTCCTATAATTTCAACTTCTTTTTTATCTTTTATTCTTTTTGCGGCAATGCAGGCAATAATACCGGAACCCGTTCCGATATCCAAAATTTTTATTTTATCTTTATTTATGTTAAGGGCGGCATTAATTGTTTCGTTAACCAAAATTTCGGTATCAACCCTCGGAATTAAAACATTTTCATCCACAATAAAATTTTCACCCATAAAAGGTGCAAAGCCGAGAATATATTGAATAGGCTTTTTGGTTTCAATTCTTTTATTTATAATATCTGAAATTTTTTCATCATTAAATTCATCGATAAATAAAAGTTCTTCTTTTGTTTTGCCCAAAACCGTTTCAAGAACAAGTTCAACCTCGGCTTTGGCTTCATTTTTTTCTATTCCTTTATCTTCTAAAATTTTAACCAGTTCATTTTTCTTCATTATCGGGTTCTTTCGGTTCAATTATATCCATAATCCAGTTTCTTAAATCAAGTCTTGATGCGTCTTTTGTATCATTCATTTTTATATTGTGCGCTTTTGCTATTTTTTCATAATAGATAAGCTGTTTTTTTGTGGGCTTTAATTTGCTCATTTTATAATCATTTGCTTTTTTTCTCTGCGCTTTTCGGTATTCTTTTTCTTTGTCGATTAAAAATTGCATTTTTTCTTTCTGTTCAAGTTCATAGAATACAAAATCGATATATTTTCTTAAGTCTTTCAGAAATTCTTCATCCGACAGACAATCGATAACAAATTCAAAGCGGGGATTATTTATCTCAAAGTAATAGTTTTCTTCTTCAATGAATTTATCAGTGATTTCTTCTTTTTTTAAGTTTTTATTTTTTTTAACAAAAGATTTTAAAAAGCTCAACAGTGCGCTTTTTTGCCTCGGCGTAAAATTCGGAAAAATTGTATTTTTTATATAAAACATAAAAAAATTATAGCAAATCTTTATAATTTATTTTCTTTTTTGCAAGCTTAAATTCAATAAATTTCTTTTTAATCGGGTCGCTTGCACCCTTTATATTAATTTTTAGGGGTTCGATATTTTCTTTTTTATTTTCTTTAATTTTATCTTTGTTCTTCATAACCTAACATTTTAAGCGCATTTTTATCTTTTTGCCAGTTCTTTTTAACTTTTACAAATAATTCAAGATAAACTTTTCCTTCAATTATTTCTTCAAGCTCAATTCTTGAATCGGTTCCTATTTTTTTTAACATCTGTCCTTTTGAACCTATTATTATCCCCTTTTGGCTTTCGGCGGATACAAAAATCGTTGCTTTTATTTTATCCAGATTCCCCTCCGTTTTATATTCATCAACCATAACGGCAACGCTGTGGGGAATTTCTTCTTTTGTATTTAAGATTATTTTTTCTCTTATAACTTCGGAAGCTATCATTCTCATATTCTGGTCGGTTATTGTTTCTTCATCGTATAAAGGAACACCGGATGGCAGATATTTTTTTATTTCTTCAATTAAATTTTCGACATTTTTTCCCGTCTTGGCAGAAATTTTTATAACGGGCAGATTTTTTTCAAATAAAGTTTTATATGAAATTATGTTTTCTTCTTTTTTAATTTCGTCTTTTATTAAATCGGCCTTGTTTGCAACGATTATTACCGGCTTATTTATTTTTTTAAGGCAGTTTTCAACAATCCAGATATCGCCTTTTCCTGCTTTTGTCGTTATATCAACCATAAAAACAATAACATCCGAATCATCAAGCGCTAAAATTGCCTGTTCGGTCAAAAATTCGCCCAGTTTATTTAAGGGTTTATGAACCCCCGGGGTATCAATAAAAATTATCTGGCAGTTATCTTTTGTATATATTCCTTTAATTTGTTTTCTTGTGGTCTGCGCAACAGGCGTTGTTATTGCAATTTTTTGCCCCGTTATAAAATTTAAAAGTGTTGATTTTCCCGTATTCGGGCGGGCTAGTATAGCCGCATAACCGCATTTATAATCTGTTACATTATTAAGTTTTGTCATGTTTTGTTTATTCATAGTATAATTGTACTATGAAATCCGAAATCGGGGATTATTTAAGGATGAAGAAAGTTTTTACGGTTATATTTCTTATTGCCGCATTTATATTTAATACCGGCAACATTTGGGCGCAGCCGAGCGCATATAAAAACGATTTGTTAAAAATCGAACTTACAAAGCTTGATGAAAATCATTATGATATAGGGCTATATACCCAAAAAATTTATAATGAGCCCGTGAAAATCATTAAAAAATCGGATACGGTTTATTACTTTTTATTACCCGAAACAAGCCATTCAATAACATCCGTTACGCCTTTGGATGCGATTAAAAGCGTTATGTTAAAATCATATCCTTATGCGGGGCAGGATTTGGATAACAGCTATACAAAAGTTGCAATTATTACATCCAAACCGCTTGAACTTACCACTTCTCTAAAAACCCTTGATACTACAATTTCACCCAGGTTGGACCCCATAAGGCTTGCAAAACTGGATCAGGTTTTTGAAAGATATTCGCAAAGACTGGCTGAAAATAATATCCCGAGCCCCTTAAACGATTTCAGAAAAACAACCGTTGCTCAAAGACCGAATCTTCAAAGCAATGTTGTGGTTGAAGACGATAAAAATGAACTTATAGCATCAAACAATAAAGAAACAAATTCTTTAGAAGAATACCAAAATAAAGTAAATCAAAAACAGGCTGAAGTAAAAAAACAGGAAACAAAACCTGCGCCTGAAAAACCTGCGGTAAAACAGGCTCCAGCAAAACAAACGGCAAAGCCCGCCAATATTCAAACACCCAAGAAAACAACCGTAACAACGGCAGCAAAACCTGTTTCAAAACCCGTTTCAAAACCTGCAGTAAAACCTGCGGCAAAACAGGTTTCAAAACCCATAGCAAAACCTGCTATTCAAGCGCCGAAACAAAAAACACCGGCTCCCTCTGCAAAACAGACGGCAAAGCCCGAAGTAAAACAGCCGGTAAAACAAACGGCAGTCAAACAGCAGGAAACAAAACCCGTTACGATTGCACAAAATGTTAAACCCATAGAAACACTTCAAAAAAAAGAAACAACTAAAACGGTAACGCCCGATATTAAAGATAATGAATATTCAAAATATGAAAAACAGCTTGCACTGAATAAACCCATTGATGTTGAATTCAGCACCGAAGTGCCGAAAGAAACGGTAAAAGATGAGCTTAAAAATAACAAAGAACAGGAAGAACAGGTTCTTCCGATTGAAAACATAAAAGTTAAAGACAGAGTTATCGTTTCCAAAAAAGCCCAAAAAGAAGCACAGCAAAAACAGCGGAATTTCATTACACTTCTTGTGCTGTTCGGCGCTTTAGCGGGCATTTATATAATGGTAAAGAAAAAGGCAAATGCCAAAAAACAACAATCGGCAGCAGAATTTCTTGCCGCTAAAAAGGCTGCAAGAGAAAGTTCGGATATTAAGGAATATCTTAAAAATAAGCAGCTTGCAAAACTTAAACAAAAAACGGAAGAAGCAAAACACAAAGAAGAAGAAAAGCCCGTTTCATATATTGAAAATAATGTCAATGAAACCGTTACCGCTCAAAATGAAGTTCAATCATACGGCGAATATAAGGAACCCGAAAAAACACGGGATGAAATTACCGAAGAAGAAAAAGTTAAAGCGTTTAACGCTTATATGGACAGCATAACGGAACCCGAAGAAAAAGAAGAGGAAGAAACACTATATAACTACGAAGAAATAAAAGAACACCAAGAAACTCCCATTCAATTGGAAGATGATGAAGAAATCGCACTTAAAGAGCTTTATACTCCGATTGAAACAAGATATACGGCAGCTTACCCGATTTCATACGATACATCAGATGAAGCGGAAGTATTAAGTGCGCTTCGTGCACAGGATGAACAAAATAAACCCAAAAGCGAACCGCAGGAAACGGATGAAGATGTTGCAACAATTGTTTCTTCTTCAAAATTAACCGAAACAAGGGGTTTATATCTTGCAAAATTTGAAGGCACAACTTCTCTTGTAGGGTATATTCAAGACGACATATACGTTCTTTATAATTTCGGCGATGTTGAAATTCAAGATACGGACATTCAATCCCGCCTTGCTCAGGAAAATGATACGGATAGCTTATATATAGTAAAAACCGGCGGGAAAAAGCTTATGGTTAAATCAACACCTTATGATATGAGTTTAGAGATGGTAATGTAGATATAAAAAAAGAGCTTAACCGCAGTTAAGCTCTTTTTTTATTTAAAACTTTTATTTAAGCGTATGTAAACAGCCTGTGATCATCCGGATTAAATGTTCCGCCAAGCCCGTTTTCAAAGTTTGCTTTTTTACTTTGCCCAATCATTGCAACGTCATTTATATCTTTTTGATAAGAGCCTCCCGTATGAGGAGTTTGAGGCGGGGTTTGAACGCCTGTTGTTTGCGGACTTCCCCAAATGCTTGTACCCTGAGAAGCGCCGCCTCCGATAAAGGGGTTATTCGTCGGGTTTATTTGCTGATTTTGGTATGCGTTGTATGCGCCTATTGCATTTAAACTCATGGTATTACCTTTTTATACCTACAATGAAATAAAAACATTTGAAAAATAAAAATTTCACAAATACTAAACTATGTTACAAATGTTTACATAAAAATTAATTCCGGTTTTTGTGCACTTTAAGGGGATAAAAAAGAAAAAATAAAAAGATAGAATAATTTTATAAGGTTGTTTAAATCCGAATAAAATTCAAAAAGGAGCAAAAGACCGCTTATTAAAAACGCTTTTTTGGTCTTTTATATGCTCAAATAAAAGGGGGTTAGCCCCCTTTTATTTTGCTAACCGTTATCCGATATGTTATAATTCCGCAAAGGGAAGCAGTTTTTTAGGATAGATTTATGACATTTTTGATTAGATTGAGAAGAATTTTATTTTATGCAGCTTTTTGGATTGCCTTTATTTATTCGGGCTGGGTTATTTTCTTTAAATATGCACCCGATTTTACAAAAATAAATATTATTTGGGCGGGGGCAATTTCAGGAATGCTTGCTTTATTTTTTTCGGCATTAAAAATCCATGAAATTGCGCTTAAAGATATAAATACCGATAAAAAAACAAAAGATTTGCTTTACGGGGCGGCAAATATATTTTTTAAAAATACTTATCTTATATTAACGCCGCTTTTAATTGTTGCGTTTATCTGCATTTTAAAATTCATAAATTCCGACAGCGCCGTTTGTTTTATAACGGGCGCAATTGTTTCCATGGTAAGTTTATATATATCGGCTTTAATTATAAAAAAATCGGCAAAAAGCACCTCAAATGTTTCAAAAAATTCTTATAAAGAAACCTTTAATGTAGCTTTTGACGGCGCTTTGGCTTCTTCGCTCATTATAATCGGGCTGTCTTTAATGATGATAACATTTTTATATTTTTGGTATAAAGACCCGAATATAATAAGCATATATGCCTTAGGCTGTATTTTTAGCGCATTATTTATTAATATCTCAAAACTTATTTATAACAATAATTTGACGGCAAACACGGCGTCAAAAACAGATAACCGTGTTTCATTCAATGCCGATTTTTTATCGTTGTTTGTTTTATTAATTGCGGGTTCTATGGCTCTCGGGTCTTTGTGCCTTGATTTAATGGGAACTTTTATTCCTTTGTGTATTGCATCAACCGGAATTTTATGTTCAATTATTTCAAGCTTAATTATAAAAACAAATGAAAAAATTAACCCTTTGGTTTCAATGCATTTGGGAAATGCCGCCGGAATTATTTTATATCTTGTAATAAATTATTACTTGCTTGGCGTAGTATTTATGCCGGATTATAAAGGAATTTATTTAACCGTTGCAATAGGCGGTGTCATAGGGTATATATTCGGGCTTTTAACAAATATAATTAATGACAAAGATAAAATTGAAGAAAATAAAACAAAAAGCCGTTATGCGTTTTTGGTTTTATTTTTATCCGCAGTTATAAGCGTTGTAAGTTTTATCGTAATAAGCGGAATGTCAAGCTATAATGCGGGCGCATTCGGCATAAGTTTGACTGCAATCGGCATAATTTCAAATTCGGCCGTTATTCTTGCGTTTAACTCATTTAATTGTATTTCCAAAATAAGTAAAAATATTTTAAGCTCAATAGAAACAGACCAAACGGCAAAAGAAAGAATTGAAAAATCCGTTTTAAAAGGAGAAAAAATCTGCCTGTATGCAAAAGGAACAGCTATAATTTCCTCTTTGCTTGCCGCCTTTATTTTAACAATAGTTTTCGGGCTTACGGTTAATGTCGAAGACCTTGATATTCTAAATCCTTTTGTATGTATGGGTATAGTTTTGGGGGCTTCAATTCCTTTTTTGCTGACAGGCACTCTTATAAAAGGTTCATATATTAAAAAAAGCGAAAATGCCGAAAATTCAAAGGATGGTATAGAAGATACAAAAACCGCTTCAATTTTATTTGCGCTTAAAGCGGTTATTCCGTTTTTGTTTGTTATTGCACTTGTTCTTATTGTTATAGGGGGCACATATAAACTGTTCGGCAAAATTCTTTTATCGCAGACAATGGGCGGATTTTTAACGGGTGCCATAATTTCCGGTATTTGTTTATCTTTTATGAAAATAAATTCAATTAAAAGCGATTTATTAAATGTATTTGTCAAATTTATGCCGGCGCTTATCTTTATTTGTTCGGGGGTATTTATTTTAAAATAAAAAATGGTATATAAATTAAAAAATAACGAATATCTTTTATTAAAATCAAAAGACGATTATTCATTTGAACACTATAAAACTTCGCCCCTATCAAAAATAACAGGGTTTATAGGAACGGCGGGCGAAGGAATTCTTGATTTTAATAATCATATAACCCTTTTTGTCGACCCGAGGTATCATATTCAAGCCGATATTCAAACCAAAGGAAAAGATGTTTCCGTTGTAAAAATGAATTCGCAATTTTCTTTTATCGATTATCTTAAAAATTTTCTTCCCCCGAATTCAATTCTTTATATACCCGAACAATCAACAAGCCGTTTATTTTATTTAAAATTAAAAGAAAATTTAAAAAATATAACTCTAAAACCGTATAGAACGGAAATTGATAATTCATCAATCGACAATGATAAAAAAGAAGTTTTTGAAGTTGAAAAAAATATAGCCGGAACCTGTCAAAAAGAGAAAATTGATAAAATAAAAATTGATAATTTTTTAATTACAAATCTTGAACATATTGCATATATCTTAAATTTAAGGTCGTTTAAAACAAAAAACACATCAACTTTCAGAGCAAAACTTTTTATAAAAAATAAAGATGAGGTTATTTTATTTTGCGATTATAAAATTCCTTTTAAATACGATTTTATAAAAATTAAACCGATAAAATCTTATGAGAAATTTATAAAAAGTATAGATTCTGAAATCTATACCGATTTTTCGACGATTTCTTTTTATGATTTCAATTTAATTAAAAAACCGGTTGAGATAAAAAAGAACCCCGTTGTAAAAATGGCGTCAATTAAGAATAAAGCGGAGATAAACCACTATATTGATTCGTTTAAAAGACTTGATGGCACTTTGTTTTCTTTTAGAGAACGGATAAAAGAAGGATTAAGTGAATTTGAATTAAATAAAATTTTTGAAAAAGAATTAAAAAAAGAAGGCGCAATTACAACTTCTTTTAAAACAATTCTTGCAATCGGCGAAAATTCAAGCATAATCCATTATACAAATTTATCAAAAGATAAAATTTTAAAAAAAGGCGATATTATCCTTCTTGATTGCGGCGGATATTACGGGGGCGGATATGCAACCGATATTACAAGAGTTTTTTGGTGCAAAGACAAAAAAGCGTCCTGTGAAATTAAAAAAATATATACGGCCGTTCTTAAGGCACAGTTAAATGTTTATCATTCTGACCTTTTGATGACGGATGAGCTTCATAATCTTGCGGTTAAATATTTAAAAAAATACGAAAAAGAAGGATTTTATTTTCCGCACGGATTGGGCCACGGTATCGGAATTCCGGTTCATCAGGCGCCCCCGACATTAACAAATAAAATCAGATTAAAAATAAAAAACAATAACGTTTTTTCAATTGAACCCGGGCTTTATAAAGAAGGTTCTTTCGGAATCAGGCTTGAAAACTGTGTTTATTTAAAACAAAATAAAAAAATATCCTTATCAAGATTTCCTTATGAAGAAGATTTAATTGATTATGATATGCTGAATAAAACGGAAATTAAATATCTGGATGAGTGGCAAAAATATTATCAAAAGGGCTTAAATTAATGAAAGAGATTATAAGTCTTAAAAACGATTTAATAAAAGAAGCGGTAAAATTGCACCAAAAAAAATACAGAGAAAATTTTATTCTTCTTGAAGGAAATAAAGCGCTTGAAGGGGCGGTTTCAAATAATTTGAAGATAAAATATATATTCTCTGCCGACAAAAAACTTCTTGAAGAATATAAAAATTATGAAACTTATTTTGTAACGGATGAAATAATGAAAAAAATTTCAACGACGGAAAGCCCATCAAACATTATATCCGTTGCACAAAAGCCGAAATATTCAATTGATGATTTTTATAAATTTAAAAAAATTACCCTGTTGGATAATATAAAAGATGCGGGGAATTTGGGTACCATAATAAGAGCAAGCGCAGCCTTTAATTACGAAGGAATTATTTTATACAACGACACGGTTGATGAATTTTCCCCGAAAGTTATAAGGTCTGCAGCGGGGAACATTTTTAAAATTCCCGTTATCAAAATATCAAAAGGAGAACTCTTAAAATTTAAAAAAACGCACAAATTCGTTGCAACGGTCGTAAATTCCGATAAAACACCAAAAGACATAAAAATCGATTCAAATACAATTGTCATGTTCGGCTCCGAAGCGGATGGTTTGTGTGAAGAATTATTAAATTTATCCGATGAAAAAATAACAATAAAAATGGCTAATGACGTTGAATCCTTAAATTTAGCGCTTTGTGCGGGGATTATTTTATATCTTTTATAATAAATTAATATTGCTCCCGTAACTTATTGCATAAGGGATTAAGTTGTGGTATATTTAACTGGAACCTACTTTTAAGGAGTCGATTTTTATGCGAATTTCGCCGATTTTTGCACAAACGGGAAGAACAGCGTCAACAGCAATGGGACAGGCTTTCCAACAAAAAACAAATTGCAGAAAACCTCATAATTTGAGTGCGAATTCCGCTTATGACAAAAACGATGTGTTTATGAGATTAGCAGAAGCAAGCATGAGAGACGCAAAAATCGAACTTGAATTAAAATCAATGGGGCTCATATAATTTTTTAAGTACGGGGTGAAATGAAGTTAACTGTTTTAGGTTTAGGCTGCTGGGGGTTGGTTTTAACTAAGCTTTTAACCGATAATTTCGATGAAATTACGGGGTGGTCAAGACAGTCCGATTTATCTGAGGATTTAATTTTACATAAAAAAGTTTCAAAACCCTTTGAAATTGAGCTTGATAAAAAAGTTAAAATAACATCTGATTTAAGTGAAGCAATTAAAGATGCGGATATTATTCTTCTTGTTGTTGCAACATCAGCTATAAGAGCGGTTTGCAAACAGTTAAAAGAAGCGGGAATTAAAGATGAACAAATTCTTGTTAACGCTTCCAAAGGCTTAGAGCAGGGAAGCTTAAAAAGAATGAGCGAAGTTATAAAAGACGAGCTTCCCAATCAAAAAATTGCAATTTTATCGGGTCCGACCCTTGCAAAAGAAGTTCTTGAAGGGCAGCCGACAGCCGCTTGTATTGCGTCTTATAACATTGAAGATGCGCTTAAGGTTCAAAAATTATTGAGCGTTAAAAATAAATTCAGATTATATACAAACGATGATGTTATAGGGGTTGAATTGGGCGGCAGCCTTAAAAACGTTATAGCAATTGCCGCAGGTTTTATTGACGAAATGAATTTCGGCGACAATTCAAAAGGCGCCCTTTTAACAAGAGGGATGGCGGAAATTGTAAGAGTAAGCGTTCATTTGGGTGCAAATCCTTCAACTTTGTGGGGATTATCCGGCATGGGCGATTTAATTGCCACCTGTTACAGCCACTTAAGCAGAAATAACACGGTCGGAAGAATGCTTGCAAAGGGCAAAAAAATTGATGACATATTGGCAGAATTAGGCTCCGTTGCGGAAGGCGTTAAAACATCAAAAGCAATTTGCGAGCTTGCGGACAAAATAAATATTGAAACACCAATCTCAAAAGCCATATATAAAGCCGTTTATTCAAAAGAAAATTCAAAAGAAGTTTTTCTTGAATTAATGAACAGAACCCTCAAAGGCGAAGAAACGTTTGTCAAAAAACAATAATTTTCACCCGTTTTTATTATATTGTTTGAAGATTAAGCCGTTTTGTAGTAAAATTTTTATATAAAAGTGAGAGAGATTTTATGAAAACTTTGACGGAAAAAAATGTTGCCGTATTAAACCATCCGTTAATAAAACACAATCTGGCCGTTTTAAGAAATAAAAACACAAATACGGAAGCGTTCAATATGGCTTTGAAAAGAATTTCATACGCACTTTTTTTTGAAGCAACAAAAAATCTCCCCTCAAAAACAGTTAAAATCCAAACGCCGATAAAAGAAACGGAAAATGAAATTATATCGGATGAAATTGATATTATAATCGCTCCAATTTTAAGAGCGGGGCTTGTTTTTTCGGATGTTGCGCAATTTATGCTCCCGAATGCCCGCATTCATCATCTGGGAATGTATAGAAACGAAGAAACGCTTGAACCCATATGGTACTATAATAAAATGAAGGGTAAATTCAAAAATCCCGACAACACTTATGTTTTTATACTTGACCCTATGCTTGCAACGGGAAATTCCGGGTATGACGCCGTTCATAACTTTGTAAAACAGGGAATCAAAGAGGAAAACATTGTTTTTATGAGCCTTATATCCGCACCCGAAGGAATAGAAAAATTAACAAAAGCATATCCGGATATCAAAATTGTTACCTCTCAAATAGATGAAACATTAAACGAAAAAGGTTACATAGTCCCGGGGCTGGGAGATGCCGGGGATAGAATTTTTAACACAATATAAATTTATGGCAAACGAAGAAAATACAGAACAAATAGAAATAAACGACTGGCTTCTTGAATATAAAAATACAAACGACGAAAAAATAAAAAAGAAGCTTAAAGGGCTTATTGCAATGGCATATCTGCCCTTGGTTACAAAAGTTGCAAGGTCGTTTGCAAGACGTTCAAATGACCCTGTTGAAGATATTGTTCAGGTCGGTTCAATCGGGCTTTTAAAGGCGGTTGATTTATATTCGGCAAACAAAAGTACAAGTTTTAAAACTTATGCGACTTATCTTATAACAGGCGAAATAAGACACTATTTAAGAGACAAAGCTTCTATGATAAGAGCGCCCAGAGAAATTAAAGAGCTGTCATACCGTGTGCATAAAATTACCATGGAATTAACGCAAAAATACGGTTCAACTCCGACAGACGAACAATTGGCGCGTGCACTTCAAATGCCGCAGAATAAAATTGAAGAAGTAATTGATTTAGACAGAAGAACATCGACCATATCAATTGACCAAATTACGACAAGCGAAACGGAAAACGGGCAAAACGCCTCAATTGTCGATAAAATCCCCGATGAAAGCCAAAAGGCAATGCAGGAAATTTTTGAAGACAGAATGATTTTGGAAGAAGCCATTAATTCACTAAAAGAAGAAGACAGAAAAATTGTTATGATGAATTTTTATGACGGTTTAAATCAAAGAGAAATTTCAGAAAAGCTTAATATAAGCCAAATGCAGGTTTCAAGAAAAATGAAAAAGGCGCTTGCAAAACTTTTTGAATACATAACAAGCAAAGGCGTCGTTTCGTATGAATGAACTTTTAATTGCCCCCGAAAACAAAATTATTTTTGCAATCTGGTTTTTTTTAACGGGGCTTTGTATAGGAAGTTTTTTAAATGTTGTTATTTTAAGGGGGCTGTCAAACGAAAGCATTGTTTTTCCCGCATCAAAATGTCCCAAATGCGGAAATAAATTAAAATGGTGGATGAATATACCCGTTTTATCTTATATTTTAATTAAAGGAAAATGCCGTTACTGTAAAGAGCCTGTTTCAATTCAGTATCCTGTCGTTGAATTTATAACGGGGTTATTTTTTCTTTTGATTTTTTTAAAATTCAATTTAAGCGCACAGACATTTTTTTATATAACCGGCTTTTCGATTTTTACCGTTATGGCGGTAACAGATATTAAAGAAAGCGTCATTTTTGATTTACATGCTTATTTATTAATAATAACCGGGCTTATTTTCAATTCGCTTCCTTTTTATGATAGCCCTGGCTTTTTAGGATCTTTGGGAGGAGGCGCTGTCGGTTTTATATTATATGAGATTATGGCAAGAAGCGGTTATATTTTTGCGGGGCAAAGGGCTTTCGGCGAAGGCGACAGCCTTATTGCAGCCGGTATCGGGACATTTTTCGGATGGAAAATGGTTATTGTTTCTTCTTTTATAAGTGTTATTTTAATGGCGGTTTGCGTTTTACCTTATTTTCTTATTCATTCTTATAAAACGGGGAAGAAAAAAACCGTTTTTGCCCTGATTGTATCAATTTTTTTAATTATGGCAGCGTTTTTGGTTTCAAAATTAAAAATGATAAAAACATTTGAAGAAGCGATGATATTTTTGATTGTTATCATAACGGGCGCAATTTTATGTGCATATTTTATTATTGATGATATGAAAAAGAAAGACGAAGAAGGGAATTTGGAATTATTTGTTCTTCCTTTCGGGCCTTCAATGATGATTTCATTTATTCTTATAATGTTTTTTGAAAAAGAGATTGAAGGCTTTATTAATACTTACCTTTCCGCCATTTCTTAACAAACGTTAACAAATTTGAAAATAAAAGACAATTTTTTCTCGAGTATATTTTTTATATATATGTAAGATATAACACGAGAGGATATAAAATGTCACCCGAAATCGGAGTAAACGGTTCTAATCCATATCAAAACGCAACCGATGCAATTCATTTTACAAACATTGAAGGTCTTAAATCCACGTTGGATGACATTGACGTATTAAATATAAGAACATCTTTTAAAACAGCCAAAGACCCTATTTATCTGGCATTTGACCACATCGACAAACAGCCTCTTAAAAAAGTTGCCAAAGATTTTGTCAGAGATTTATCGGACGGCTTTGTTGAATTTGTTTCATCGCTTCCCGGTTTATTTTCAAATCAGGAATAAATAAGTACATACCACAATTAGGGACAGGGCATAAGGTTACATTTTATAAAAGACAGCATATTGCTGTCTTTTTTAAGCTTCGCTTATAAATTGAGAAGCAATTTTAGAAAAAGTTTTATCTTTAGAATATTTTTTAAGCTGCAAAAATTCATCTTTTTTTTCTTCGGGTCTTGATAAAACGGGACTTTCTTTCGGGAAAACGGTTTTAGGATTATAGATATTGTTTTGAATTCTTTGCTGCTCTAAAAGCGCTTTTCTTTTTGCTTCTTTTTTGTTTGTAACATGTCTGTTATACATAGGTAAAAACACGCCCAAAAGGGCAATGGAAAAACCTATGCCGCCGAGCTTTGCAAGAGAGCGGTAGTTTGTAAATTCTTTAGGGATTTCATCAAAAGATTTTACGTTTGTGTCTTTAACCCAGCCCGTAAATCTTTGCAAAACATTTTTATATTCTTTGGGGTCTTTTGTTTTGTTAAACATGTTCAGTTTGCCTTCTTTACCGGGTTTTGAGAATTTTTGTATGGCGGTTGCGGCAAGTTTTTCCGCATAATCGCCAAGGAAATATAACCCCGCAAAGCTTGCAACATCTCTTACGGTGCTTTCCCTTAATTCGTTAGGATCTTCCGATGCCATCATTCTTGATGCAAAAGTTGATGTTGCAATGACGCGGCACTGGTTTAAGGTCGGGAATTTTGTGTTGAATTGAAACATATTAACCGCCTGGGATAAGCTTTTCGGGAAAGTTTTACCCATGGAAAGTGCGGCAAGACCTATCATTGAAGCAACGGCTATCGGTTTTCCGACCTTTAATTGATTTTTTTCTTTTTCGGTTAAAACTCTGTCTTCTTTTTCAAAATCCTTATATATGGGAGCACCCGTTCTTTTATATTTGTGTCTGGTGATTGCCCTGTTTATATATTGCATGCTCATTGCAAGCGGAATAACCAGTGCAAGGCCGGTTAAGCTTTTTGCATTTACCATTTTTGTTGCTTTTTTAATAAACAAATCGGGATTTTGTCTTATGTCATCGGATTGCAATATAACCTGCCCGATATCAACGGTATCTCTCAGCAGACATTTTAAATCGGAGCTCATTTGTTTGCCGTTAAATTTAATATCCTGGCATGCTTTGAGTCCGCCGTTTTCTTCTATTTTTTTAATAATTGTTTTGCCGTTTTCTTTTATTTTATACTCGCCTTTTACAATAACATCAAAAGCCTGCTGGAGAGCGTTATTTCTTTCTCTGTTAAATTTAAAGCGGGCAATAGGTCCTGTGGGTTTTCTTTTGGAAATGTAGGGACCTAAAATTTTTGAAGCTTCATCAATTAAACCTTGATGATCGGACAGCTTAACCCAGTTATCAACTCCTTCAAGCCCTTCCACATTTTTTAAAACACTTCTTGCAAAATTTTCCGTGTCAAAATGTTTTTTTTCGATGATTTTAAGCGCCTGCTGTTTTTGTTCGGGATTAACTATGTCTTTAATATCTTTGCCGATACCGGTATATTCTTTCCAAACGCCTACAATATTTGAAATTGATTCACCGTTTGCCCAGGAAGACGAGATATTTACGGGACGTTTTTGAAAATTCGTAAAATCTCTCATATAGCCGTCGTTTACGAGTTTTGCCGCACCGTATACAAAGGCGCCGGGGATTAAGCAGTTAACAATCAGTCCGGAAAATTCACGTCTTGCCGTTTCTGCGGCAGCGGGAACACCTACCTGTTTAAGGTCGACAAGCGTTCTCGGCACATCGGTTGCAATACTGTCCGTGACGGCAACACCAATCATCGGGACATCATCGCACAGCTGAAAAAATTTGCCGACACCGCTCATCACGGCAGAACCGGCACTTTTAAATGCGGGAGAATTATTATTTATGTTTGTGTTATTGCTGATATTTTGTTTTGTTTCGCAGTTTGAAATTTTGGAAATTTGCATAAAAAGTGATTATCTCTCCAGGGCAATAGCTGTTAAATTCATAGGATATAACACAAATACAAAACACAAAAAAATAAAAACTTTCCAGTTTGCTCTAATGTGTTACATCTGTAATAAATAATAAAATAAACAAGATTAAATGCAAACATTAAAAAGCAAAGGGCTTAATAATTTGTAAAAATTAATTTAAAAGATTGCTTGACCGCAATATATTTAGATGATATTCTTTTTTTAAGCTGACAAGCTTTAGGTAATGTTTAAAGAAGCAGCTTTGGGCCTGTGGCGCAGCGGTAGCGCAGGGGACTCATAATCCCTTGGTCGTGGGTTCGAATCCCTCCGGGCCCAAATTTTAAAAGACCTTCTTCATAAAAGGTCTTTTTTTATTGCAAAATTTGGGGGAGGGCTTCTCACCCAGTGGGTTCTTCCCCTCCTTCCCTCGGAGATTATCAATCTCCTCGGGCGGAGTCCTTCTCCGGGCCCAAATTTTAAAAGACCTGTTTTTAATACTTCATCTTTTAGTCTTTCACTCTTTAAGTGCCGCATGCCAGATTTTATACAGGTCATCAAGCTTATATTTCGCATTGGCAGGGCTTGTTGATGGCAATTTATAACATTTATATTCATTTAAAATATCGGGGAAATATTTTTTAAAAGCGTTATATGCCTTATTTCCGTTTAAAAAAATTTTTTTAACATTATAGGTTTTAAGCAATTTTTCAATGTCGTTTTTTGTTTCTTTTTGAATATTTGAATCCAAACTGCCTTTTCTTTCACAGCTTTTTATAACATCCCAAAGCGCAAATTCATTTTCAAGAAGAATTTTAAGCTTTTTATCATAATCAAGTTTTTCCATTTCAAAACAATTCAAAATAAGCCCGATTAATTTCCAAAATCTGTTATTCGGGTGCGCATAATATTGTTTTTCATCTAAAGATTTTACCCCCGGCATTGATCCGAGTATCAAAATTTTAGAATTTTTATCTATTACGGGCAAAAAGCTTCTGCATTTGTTCATAACCGCATTTTATACCAAAATTAACACTTTCGGGCAATTTGTATAAAAGAAAAAAGAAATAAAATAAAATTATGTATAATTCAGATTGGTATAATTCTTTAATTAAGCCTTTTTTGTCCCCTCCCGACGGAGTTTTTTTGCCCGTGTGGACGGTTTTATACATAACAATTTTAATTTCATTTATTTTGTATTTTATAAACCCGAATAAAAATAAAAAATCGGGATACATTTTCTTTTTTGTTCAGCTTGTTTTAAATTTAAGCTGGAGCTTTGTATTTTTCAAATTTAAAAGCATTTCGGGCGGTCTTATCATAATTTTTCTTATGGGCGTTTTTATTTTTTTAACAATAAAAAAGTTTTATTCCGTCAGCAAATGCTCATGTACGGTAAGGAAGCAAGCAACCGAAAACAATAGATAGACCGCCAGCACTACACTATTCCGAACCAAA
>CALUYY010000012.1 GCA_944325155.1 Candidatus Gastranaerophilales bacterium
AAGGATTTCTTCAAAACTCACAATAGATATGTTTGCAATAAAGTATCAGAGACTCAGCAAATTAACTTTCAAATCCGTATAAAGCTCCTCAAATTCCTTGTTTCTCCGCCAGATTCCCTCGGCTAATTTTTGCGGCAGGTCAACTTTATTGGAATTGTGTGAAGTAAATCTTGTTAAATAGGAGTAAACCTTCTTGAATTCCTGTTCTTCAGACTTTGTAAATGCTTTTTCATCAGGACTTTGAAATGGATTTTCACTTACAAAGACCTGATTGTTGTAGACATAAAAGGATAATTCTTCGTTAAAAAATATCCTGTTTCTGCCTTGTTGCGGAGTTTTTTCATACAAAGATTTTAGTTTTTTAGTCTGGCGTTCGTAAATCAATTCTCTAAAAATATTATATAATTTGACAGTTGAATTATTTGCAATTCCTATTATTTGGGAGGTCTTGTATGCAGGGATTGAAAGACAGAAACAACGAATCGTAGTATCAATGATTTGTTTAGGATAAAAAGACAGAATAGACGGCTTTTTAGTTATTTGTTTTTTATTGTATAAATATAATCCGTTTCTTAGCGTGAGTTTTCCCTCTTGAACCAGAGTCAAGAGAAGTAACTCTAATACAGACTCGTTAATATCTTCTGCAATAGTCGAAATCTCATCAAGCGTAAATTTATCCAACCTTCTGCAAAGCCTTAATACTCGTTCTCTCATTAAGCAGTCCTTTCAAAGTATATTCGTCTATCTCATCAATTTTGTTTGTTTCAGACAGTTTTTCTATTTTATTAATCAACTTAACCAGTTGCCTGAATTGATTTGTCCTCGTTGCAAGATAATTTATTGCATCAGGAGTAAATTCCAAATTCGTTATTTGTTGAAGAATCTCGGTTATATCTTCAGAATTGAATTGTTCGAACTTAAGCGTTTTATAGAGTCTATCGACTAAATGCGGATATCTTGTGAGTTTTTTATCAGCTGCTCCCATTCCGACTAAAACTATCGGACATCCAGTCCTATCGTGCAAATCCCTTAAAGTCTCAACCGTATGTTTTTCAATCAAATAATCAATCTCATCAACAATAATAATTTTAGGGTTCTGCCTTAAATAATTTTCTATGAGTTCAAATGTTTCCTGTGTATGCCAGTAAGGTTCTTCACCAAGTTCCTCCGCTATTTCAGATAGAAGCCATCTGCTTGTCATTCCCTGATTTGCTCTCACATATATACAATCATTTTTAAAAGTCCACCACTTAATTGTTTCCGATTTACCAAGTCCGTATTCCCCAAACACCAGAACTATTTTAGGAATATTCGCCGGAAGCTGCTTTACTTCTTCCATCAAGGCTACAAACTTTTTGACATTTTTGGTTCTTACAAATACTTTATTCATTTTTATGCTCCGTACAAATTGTTATATTCATCACTGTTTAAATACTTTTCAAGCCACTTTCGTTGTTCGGGATTAGTGCAGCCATATTTCATTAACCATTCATATTTTTCATAATCTGCATTAAAAACAGGTACATTCATCTGTTGTTCTCTAAAGTTCAATTTGCGTTTTAAAGGTGTTTTAGGCTGTTCAAATTTTTCAATTTCGATAACTTCTTTACGTTCAATTTCTATTGCTTCCGCCTTTTCTTTCGGAAAATATTTTAAAAACTCTTTTTTCACTCTATTAAATTTGCGTTGTTGTTTTTGTATTTGTTGTTTGAATTGTTCCATATCTTTAACTGTTCCTAAGTGATTTGCCATCGGGTGAACTTTTTCAACCTGCCTTGCAATACATAAAAATTCACCTTTCATTGAATACACAAGCACCTTTGAAAGATCAAACAGGCTGTATTTTATAAACACTTTTTCTCTTAAATCCAATAAATAATCACTCCTGTAATGCATACCAAGAAACGTTATTCCATGCTTATTTATTGTCCGAGCTTCCGTTTTCATCATCAGGTCGTTCAAAATATTTTTATCTATATCCTGCTTCGCTTGGTTGCCGGCATTAAACGTGTCTCCGCTACGCTTCGCACTCTGCTGGCAATCCGCTTGAACGCCGTTTAACATTTCCTGAATAGTTTTTGAACGGTCATTAGGACAAGGCTTTGAATTATGGTAATCTAGTCAGCAATCAATAAATTTAATAGCCTCCTGAACTGTCGGAATGTAGTTTTTAGTAAGTTTTTTGTGCATATCTTTGTGGAGTTTCTCACCACGTTTCAGCCACGCAGGTTTATCCTCAATACTTGTACCTATATAACTTGTCATCATTTTTTCAAACTCTTCTTGAAATTCAAGGAAGAATCTTTCAATAACTTTTGCTCTTGCATTGTATGGTTTTGCAAACACTGATTTTATTCCAAGTTTTGCATAAATTCCATTAAATCCTGCTTCATCGAAATCTATATTCTGAAAATATTTAGATTTAAATGCCTTTCCGTTATCCTGATAAACAAACTTCGGTACTTTGCCTAAATTTATTATTGAATTTCTTAATGCACTTGCAATACACTGAGTGTTTTCTTCCAGCATTATTTCAAATCCGACAAATCCGCCGGATTTCCAATCTTGATATGCAGCCATCATTGGTCTGACAGGTTTTCCGGTATATGGATGTTTAATGAAAAATGATAATCTGTGTCCATCACCGACAATAACATCCCCTACTTCAAGTTTTGAAACATCTCTTGTTATATATGGTAAAACCTTGTCATGCAGAGCTTTATTTCCTTCCCTTGCCTCTATCCAGGTGTTATAATGCTCATTTTTATAATTATTTGCAAATCTCCTGTATGTTAAATCACAGCATAAATTTTCAAATCCACGCTCTTTTAATGCCAGTTTGGTTAATTTAATTGCTTTGCCGATATTTAACTGATTTGGGTGTAATAAATTTTTAAGTAATTCAGCTTCTTCTTCAGCCGACATTGCGGATTTTTTAGTTTTTTCTCCAAAGGTATAATTGTTCATCAAACAATGCCAATCATCGTTGTAGGTACGAAGTTTTTTATGCCATTCATAAATTGTACCTATAGCAACTTTGCCTACTATATTAAATAATTCTTCGCAGATACATCTATTGTTATATGCTTCAAGGAAATCTTTGCCTGCAATTGTTTTATTTTTCTTACCGGTTCTAAATTCATCCCATTTCTTAATTAAATCGTATTTTGCAAGAGCCAATTTCTTTTGTGTTTCCGGGACAACATATGATATTGAGGCTGTTAAAGCAGATTTTTCTTTGACTGATGTTACTTTTTCTCTAACATATTCTTCTAAGGATGTTACTAAAATTTCGTAAGGTTTTGAGCATTTTCGGATTACGTATTTATTTTTACTGATTGCTTTTCGAACGGCTCTTTCAGAAATACCTTTAATCTCTGCCAGTTCTTTTGTCGTAATCCAGTCTATATTTGAGTTTTGCATGATTATCTCCTCTCACACATTAACTCTGATTTCCTCAAAAGTGTAGTCAATGTATCCATATCGAAACATATCCTTTTTGCTCTTTTCAATATTCAAAAATCACTGTTTAAGTGATATTGAAAAAACAAAATATTTGATGTATTAAGAAAATTTTTCAAACGGAACTAAACGGAACCTTTAAAGGTTCCGTTTGTACTATAATTAAGAAAAGGTGTAATATGGTTAGAAATTCCGAAACAGAACCTGTATGGTCAAAATACATAACTGAAGATAATTTGCCGACAGAAGATTTAAAATATCTCTGCTCTATTATTGGCTTAGAGGCGACTAAAAAATTAATGTTCAATGCGGCAGGAGAAAAGTTTTCTATCCATGCTCACTGCAATCAACAATACAAAAAGCAGTATATTATTGATAATTACCTTGATGCAACGAGTGTAAATAGATTAGCCTTGGCATGTGATACAACTACTAGGTATGTTTATAAAGTTATTAAAGAGCATGTTGAGGAAAAGAAAAAGTCTAAATAATAGGGACCTATTTAGTGGAATTTGCTATATTAGTTCTAAATCTAAATAATTTTCTATTACAATAATATAAATTAAAGTAATTATTTATGAGGTTATTATGAGTTATACAGCTACTACAATATATAAAATGGTAATGGGCATTTCAAAGAATGAATATGTTCTTCCTATTATTCAAAGAGAATTAGTTTGGTCAACCGAACAAATTGAAAATTTGTTTGATTCTATAATGTCGGGCTATCCTATTGGTTCAATGTTATTTTGGAATTATAATTATAATTATAAATGTAAATATAAATTTTATGAATTTTTAAAGCAATACGACCAATATAAAAATAATCATAATAGTGAATTTGACACGACAGGAACTCAAAAGATAACAGCAATTTTAGATGGACAACAACGTTTAACATCATTGTATTTAGGACTAAAAGGATATTTAAATTTGCATATTCCGCGTACACACTGGGATAAAGCTGAAAATTTTGAAAAAAAGTATCTTTACATAAATCTCTTATATGAACAAGACCAAAATTATGAGAATACATCTTGTAAATATGAATTCAAATTTAAAACAAAAGAGGATGTTGCTAAGGAAAACTTATCAGGAAAAAGCTATTGGTTTCCCGTTGGATGTGTGTTAGATTTTGAAACAGATAAAGACTATAGGGAAATATTAGGTAACTTTTATGAAAAAGCGGGGCAAAATTTAAAAGATAGAATTGCCGATATTTTTCAAGATTTATTTTTTAAATTAAAAAAAGAAGAAATTATAAATTATTTTGAAGAAGATACATCTTATTTTGATAAAGTTTTACAAATATTTGTTAGAATAAATTCTGGAGGAACGCCATTAGAATATACAGACTTATTAATGTCTATTATTTCTAATATATGGCAAGATGGTAGAGATGAAATAAATAATACATTAGATTCAATTAACTCAGAATACCAATTTAATATTCCCAAGGATATTTTTTTGAGGGGGTGTCTCTTTTTGACAGATTTACCTTTAGTTTTTAAGGTAGATAATTTTGAGAACAATCATTTAGAAAAAATACAAAATAATTTTTCCGAAATAGTAAGGTACATAAAGGCTGCATGTCGTATTTTTAAAGATTTTGGCTATTCAAAAGAAAATTTAAGATCAAACTTGATAATTCTTCCACTAGCTTATTATTTGTATTGTAGACAAAATATCAATATAGATGAAACAGATAAAGAAAAAATATTAAATTGGATACAATTATCTATATTAAATGGAGTTTTTGGTGGACAAACAACACAATACTTAACAAAGTTGAGAACCCTAATAAAAAATAAAAAGCAATTCCCTTTATCTGAAATCCAAGCAGAATCAGGATTAATGAACAAACGTATGACAATTGATAAAGATATCCTTGAAGATTTTATAGACAAAGCAAAATATGGAACGCAAAATTCTTGGACAATATTAACAATGCTATATCCATCACTAGCTTATGGAGATAAAATTTTTCACGAAGATCATATTTATCCATCTTCGAAGTTATCTAAAGAACAACTTGATTACGGCGGAAACTTTGTAGCAAATTTACAACTATTAGAAAGTAAAAAGAACATAAGAAAACAGGATATAATGCCGGAAGAATGGTTGACAGAATATTGTCTAAAGATTAATAAAACAATAGAAGAATACAAAAAAGAAAATTTTATTCCTAATATTGAATTAACAATAGAAAATTTTAATAATTATATTCAAAAGCGAAAAGAAAATATTAAAATAGCAATTCTAGAATCATTTAATAATTTGTAAGTTCCGTTTGGTTCCGCAAAAAAGTTCCGTTATGGTTCCATTTTGCGGCAGAAAAATATTTTTTACGGAACTCATGTTACTTTTTTGATAGTAAAATTCCTATTTTTGTATTCGGGTGCTATCTTACAGAAATAAGGTTTTAGGGCATATTATTACAAACTTTTTATATATTTATGAGTATAATAGTTCCTAAAATCGGACGTCCCGGACTTTTCTGTAACCCTAAATTATTCTAAAATTCCTTTACACTGAGGAGCTTTGAGGTAAGTTCCCCTTTTCTGTATTGTCCTGTTTCTTTACAACTGTCCCGTTAAAAAAGCCTCCTTTTTAAAGAGGCTGATTTAATAAATGGGGCGGACAGTGGGATTCGAACCCACGCATAATGGAACCACAATCCATGGTCTTAACCGCTTGACGATGCCCGCCATCGGATACAATTTTCAGGAAAATAAATTCCTTCATTGCAAATTTAAGCATATTTCAAAAAAGAAATAAATTCAAGCAATATAATAAGTTATTTGTAACTAGCCTGAATATGGGCTTTTGAAAAGATTAATTTTATAATTAAAATAAAATTAAATGAAAAAAATTTTTTTAACCTTTTTTATTTTATTTTTCTTAATTCCCCCCCTATATGCCGAAGTTTTAAGGGGTTCAACCAGCTATGACGAAATTTTTAAAGGGTTTTTCGGAACATGGCATGTTACAAGCAAAATTGAATCGACAAACAATTATTCAAAATTTAACCCGATGAGCGTAGATATTTGGAACTTATCGGGACAAAATAACGTCTTAATTTTAGAAAACACTCTGACGGGCGCAAAATCGGCAATCAGAATTGAAGACGATTTTGATAATCTGGACGGAAAGCACTTAAAGTTTTCAAGAACAAAAGAATACAGAGAAAACAATTTTAAATATATTCACAAAGAAACGCCCGAATTTATGCTTGACGGCGACACATTCAGAGGCTATGACACCTTTAGCATAGAAAAATACGACAAAAACAATAACTTAATTTCAAAAGATGTAGTAAAATATAAAGTAATCGGTCAAAAAATAGCGGGAGATTAATTAAAGCATTATGGGAGAGAAAATTTTTGACTGCCTTGTCTTAGGCGGAGGACCTGCGGGAATGAGTGCGGCATTATATGCAAAAAGAGGAAATATTGATGTTGCAATTATAGACATAACAACGCTCGGCGGACAACCCGTTAATTATCTTGAAATTGAAAATTATCTCGGCTTTCCTTTAATTGAAGGATGGGAATTATCCGAAAAATTTGAAGAACATATTAATAAATTCAATATTCAAAAATTCACAAACGAAGAAATTCAAAATGTTGATTTGGTTTCCGACATAAAAACAATAAAAACCTTGAATAATACGTTTAGGGCAAAAACCGTTATTGTTGCAACAGGCGCAAAAGCGGCAAAACTCGGCATTAAAGGCGAAATTGAATTTAGGGGAAAAGGGGTAAGCTATTGTGCCGTCTGCGACGGAGCATTTTACAGGGATAAAGAAATTGTTGTAATAGGCGGGGGCAATGCCGCCGTTGAAGAAGGGATGTATTTAACAAAATTTGCAAAAAAGGTTTATATAATGCACCGAAGAAACGAACTTCGGGCGGATAAAATCGTTCAAAAAAGGGCGTTTGAAAATAAAAAAATTGAGTTTATTTTTGATTCGATTCCGCTTGAGATAAACGGCGGAAACAAAGTCGAAAAACTGATTTACAAAAACGTTAAAACGGACGAAATAAAAGAATTAAATATTCAAGGGGTTTTCCCTTATATCGGTTTTTCCCCGAACGTTGAATTTTTTAACGGACAAATCGTTCAGGACGAAAAAGGGTTTATAAGAGTCGATGAAAATATGAGAACAAGCGAAGTCGGTGTTTTTGCGGCGGGAGATGTCAGAAAAACTCCCTTAAGACAGGTTATAACGGCTGTTTCCGACGGCGCCGTTGCGGGAATGAGTGCGGTTAAATATCTGGAAGAAGTTGAAATGCTTGCAAAAGAAGGGGTTTTAGAGGCATAAAATGAAAGCTGTTATTTTTGATAATGAATTAAAATTTGTTGAAGATTATAAAAAGCCCGTTATAAAAGAAAACGAGGTTTTAATTAAGCCGAAGCTTCTCGGCATTTGCAATACGGATGAAGAAATCACAAAAGGCTATATGGGATATAAAGGCGTTTTGGGACATGAATTTGTCGGTATTATTGAAGATGTTTACGATAAAAAACATTCATCTTTAATCGGAAAAAAAGTGGCGGGCGAAATTAATCTGGGGTGCAACAATTGTGTTGATTGTTTTAACAACCTTCAAAGGCACTGTAAAAACAGGCAGACTTTAGGCATTTTTAATAAAGACGGATGTTTCAGCGAATATTTCACCCTGCCTTTTTCAAACCTTGTTTTTATTCCCGATAACGTTGATGATGAAACGGCGGTTTTTGTTGAGCCGATGGCGGCTGCGTATGAAATTTTTGAACAGGTGCATATAAAACCCGTGGATAAAGTTGCAATACTTGGCGACGGAAAATTGGGGCTTTGCATTTCAACAATTTTAAACGCAATGAATGTTGATTTTATCCACATAGGAAAACATATTGAAAAACTTCAAATCACAAAAAATGCGGGCGGAAAAATCAAACTTCTTGATGAAATTAAAAAAGAAGAATTAAAAACCTATGATATCGTAATTGAAGCAACGGGTTCAACCGGCGGGTTTGAAACCTCATTGAGCCTTGTAAGACCGAGGGGAATACTCGTTTTAAAAAGCACAATCGCTTCAAAAGAAGGCTTAAATCTTGCAAGCGTTGTTGTTGATGAAATAACGGTTATCGGTTCAAGATGCGGAAGATTTGAACCCGTTATAAGGTTAATGGAAAAAGGAAAAATCAATACAAAACCATTAATTACAAAAACCCTTCCCTTTGAAGAAGCAATTAAAGGATTTGAATTAAACCGGAAAAAAGATACGATTAAAATTTTATTAAAACTTTAATCACATATTATGAACGTTTTCGGCTACCTTTTTTTGAAGAACGCTGTATTTTGAATAAAATTCATCGGGGTTTTCTTTTGCCTGAAGAATTAAATCCTGCATTTCAATAAATTTTTGCGCCAATTCAGGGTCAAACTGGCTTCCTGCGCATCTTTGGATTTCATTAATCGCTTCACCGTGCTCAAGAGCCTTTCTGTATGACCTTGTGCTTGTCATGGCGTCATAAGTATCTGCAATTGCGACAATTCTTGCAGATAAAGGAATTTCTTCGCCTTTAAGACCGTCGGGGTATCCTCTTCCGTCCCACCTTTCATGGTGAGCTTTTACCCAGGTGCCAATCGGTCCCAATTGCTTTATATTATCGACAAGTTTTTCGGAGCAAACGGGGTGTGATTTCATAATTTGAAATTCTTCATCGGTTAATTTTCCCGGTTTGCAAATTATTCTTTGCGGAATGGAAATTTTTCCGACATCATGCAATAATCCTGCAATTTCAATATTTTGCAAAAAGTCTTCATCATCAGGGTAGATTGTTTTTGCAAGCATTAAAGAATAAAGAGTAACCCTCATTGAGTGGCCGTGGGTGTATGCATCTTTAGCGTCAAGCGTTGCCGAGATTGATTTAATCGTTTTATAGAAAAGTTCTCTTAAATCTTTCATCATCAAAGATTTTGAGCTTGAAAGATTATATTTTTCAATTCCGCTTTCAACAACGTTTATAAGTTCGTTAGGGTCAAATGGTTTCATTATATACTGGAATAAATTACATTTATTAACCGCATCGGTTAAAATTTCAATATCGGAAAAACCCGTAAGCAAAATTTTTATGACATCGGGGGCAATTTCGTTTGCTTTTTCAAGAAATTCCGTTCCTTCCATAACGGGCATTTTATGGTCGGAAATTATAAGAGAAACTTTTTCAATATTTTGTTTTAAGACATCAAGCCCTTCTGCGCCCTGACTTGCGGTTAAAATATTATATTTGCCTCTGAGAGCACGCTTTAAAAGCTGCAGGTTGTTTACCTCATCATCAACCAGCAGTATTGTATTGGTAACCGATTCGCTTGAAGCGTATAAAAAGTTATCCAATCCTTCAAATTGTAGACTTTTATCTATACTTAACATATATGCCCCGTATTCAATTTATGTATCGGCTGAAATTTAAAATACTTTAGCCTGAGTATATAATTTTAATCTATATTCTTTTTATTTTTTTATCAAGCAATTAAAGGCACAATACTACATTTGGTCGGTTTAGGCGTTGTTAATTATCTTAATATTCCGCTTTTTATACAAAAAAGAGCCTTAAAAAATAAGGCTCTTTTTATCATTTTTAATATTAAATTTATTCGCTATCCGTAATTTCAGCGGTTTGAGCCGTTCTTATGGATTCCGTGCTGGTTTTTGCTTTCAGATTTTTTTCTTTATATTTTCTTACCTGTCTTTCAAGCTTATCCGAAATAAGGTCAATGCTTGCATACATTGATTCGGCTTTTTCTTCAACCCTAATCATATCGCCCATAACTTTACAATTTACTTCCGCAACATGGGAATCTGCGACAGAGGGGTTTTTGATAACCGTTAAAATGATGTCGATTGCCTGAATTTGGTCATAATGTGCAGCAACCTTGCCGAGCTTTTCTTTGGCATAAGCCTTGATTGCATCGGTAATTTCAACGTTACGGCCATTAACATGAATGTGCATAAGAATTTCTCCGTTTCTAAACTAAAGTTATAACTTCCTTCTTGAACGATTTTTCAAACATCATCTTATAATTATACACAATTTATTTTAGTTTTTAAAGCCTGATATTAAATTATTTATATTTTAATCTTGCGGCCTTCATTCCCTTAGGCAAGAAAACTCTGTATTTTAAGGCATTTTGATATTTAAGGGGAAGGTGCGCCCAGTCAAAAAATATAACGCCTTGTGATTTTAAACTTCTTGAAACGCTTATCTGTCTTAATAAATCCTCCGGCTCCGCCTCCAAAAAGCCTACAAAAAGTCCCGTATAGACTTTTGTTTTATTATCAAGCCTGTCTTTTACGTCTTTTAAAATTTTATGAAAAAGTTCATTATCTGACGTTAAAATCAAAGGCGTAACGCCGTCGATTAAATTTTCTCTTGACCATTTTGCCCAGTTTTGCTGTTTTGTTTCAAGACAAACTTTATAATTTGGGAAAATTACGGCAGTTAAAAGAATATCTCTTGTTTCTTCTTTGTTATCTTCATATATAACCCCGTTTTCATCGGTTATGATTTCCGGTTCTTTTAAAATATCATGGATTTTTTTAACGTATGAATGAATTTTTTCCTGCCTGTATTCATCCCATTTATTCCATAAAATCGTATTATATGAAATTTCAACGGGATCTATTTCATATAAATCCATAAATTCTTTTCTTGCATATTCGCTGTATCCCCAGTTTGAATTTTCGTATGAAGGAACATCTGTTGTTTGGGAGTTTGGGTATCTTGTATAATCAAGATTAATTCCGTCTATATCATATTTAACCGCAACTTCTTTTATCAGTTCCGCTAAAAAGGTTGTTACTTCAGGGTTTGCAGGGTCCAAAAAATAACCGTTATGTTCCGTTTTATGCCTTACAAAAGTGTTTGAATCATAGTTTGCAAGATTTTTATTTCCCCAGGAAGGATATTTTGAAAGTATGCTTTTATCATCATAAGAAGGCGGAGTATTTCCCAAATAGAAAGATTCAAACCATATATGAATTTTCATTCCTCTTTTATGCGCTTCTTTTATATAGGCGCTTAAGGGGTCATACATTAAAAATTTCGGGTTTTGAACCGTAAGATTATATTTTCTCATAACATCACTCGGATAAATTGTATATCCGTGGAAATATGTTTCTAAAAATATTTCTTTAATGCCTGTTTTTTGGATATTATCAAGAGTTCTTCTTATTTCATAAACGCTTCTTTCCACAGGTCTCAGCCAAACGCCTTTAAATTCGTCTTCAATATAGGGAAGAGCATATTTTATTGCAAGATTGGACAGCTCAATCGATGAAATTGCGTGTTCTTTTTTCATTCTTTCTCTTGAGCGTTCGGCTTTTCTTGCTTCCGATTTTGCTTTTTTAAGATAATATACCGCTTTTTTATCTTCGGGAGTTTTAATATCGCTTTTTTTAGCGTTATTTATAAATTCTTCCGCTTCTTTTATTCTTTCTTTGGCTCTGAAAACATAGCTGTCAGCCGTAGTATAGGCAATTAAAACATTATCTTCGATTTTTATTTTTGTTCCGATTTGAAGATTGTCTTTAATCCATTTTTTGCTTGAACCGTGCCCGGAAATTACAAGACCGTTTTTCGGAACGATAGAATCCGCTCCTGTTAATTTTACGACAATATCTTTTTCAACAACGGCTTCGGTGCCGTATTCATTGGTGCCTGTTGTTTCGCCGGATTCGGGGTAATATATAACCAATTGCCCCGGTCCTCTTTGCCCCGGATAATTCATACCGAGCCTGTTTATAACGTTTGAAGGATAAATTGCGCTTATTTTTCTTGTTTCAAAATTCAAAAGCTTGTGTTTTTTTGAAATTTCTTCTTTAAAACTTTCTATAAAATCTTCCGTGTTTTGTGCAAAGACAGGCAATTGAAGCGTAAATAACGCAATAAAAAGAATCAATAAACTATTCTTTATAAGAGTTTTCATATCCTATAATTATTACAAAAAAATCAAAAAAAATAGCCTTATTTTAAAAAATGTAATATAATGAATTTTATTGAAGGAGAAAATATTTTTATGGCAAAAAACCAAGATACCATTCCCATAGAGGTTTACATTTTAACAAAAGACCACGACATTAAAGGAACGGTGCACGTTTCAAAATATACAAACACAAACCGTGAATTAACAGACCTTTTAAACGACAGGGAAAAAAGGTTTTTGGCCGTTACAAATGCAGAATTAATGGGTAAAAATTCTTCTTCGGCGCCGAGAAAATATGACTTTTTGGAGGTTCATATCGACGCAATTATTATTGTTCACCCCGCAACACAGGTATTATTTAAAGAAACCTCAAAAGCACAGGAAGATATTATGCGCTTCAGGGAATTAAGAAACAGATTGTCCCAGACAAAACCCTTCTAAGGAGAAATAAATGGGGCTGTTGGTTACAATTTACAGTTTTTTAATTGTTTATTTTATCGTTGATAAAAAATATGATTTTTTAATAGGCGTTTTAATAAGCATTCCCGTTGTTATTTTAATTTGTCTTGCGGTTAAAAAAATTAAAATCGGCGGATATACAAAAAAAATTAAAGATATAAAAGAAGGTAAAATAAAAAACCCGAAACCGTTTATAAATGTTAATAAAAAAGTTGAGTGGTATATTTTGGAATTAATCCCGGGAATTAAAAGAGTAAAAGCAAAACAGGTTGAAAACCGCATCAGAAAAAGACAAAAGTTTAAAGATTTTATTGAGTTTGCAAATTTTTGTGAAATTGACCCCGTTTATTATGAAGTTATAAAAAAGATAATAACTTTTTAACAGTTTGTAACAAAATTGGCTGAATTTCTAAAGTACGTGTTGCGTCTTGCCGTTTATTTAATTAAACGGTAACGAAAAGACGGATGGAAAGTATGAACACCTTAAACTTTATTTTACAGTCAATTAAACAGTTATTATCCATTGAGGAAACAGGCGAACTAAAAGAAAACAGGGTTGAAGAAAATGATTATTTGTTCGGGACGGATGAAACAGACGCCCCCAACGGCGATCATTTTAAAGATGATGACATTACGGGCAATTTAACGGAGGAAGAATTAAAAGAATACGTTAAACAAAAAGAAATTAAAGAATTAAAAGAAACACTTGTTAAAGAAATTCAATGCTTGATGACAAGCGGAAATTTAGAAGCGGATGTTGTTGATAATCTGCAAACAATTTTAAACAACAAAGATTTTAATCGGGAAACATTGGAAGAATTAAGCAAACTGGTTTCGGAAACAGAAATTGAAGAAAGCGAAAAAACAACCGTAACCGATAAAAGCGAAATTTCAACAATTATGGATTCCATGAAAACTTCCGTTAAAGAAGGCATTTTGGAACAGGCGGGAGGACTTAATAATATTGAATCCGTTGAAGTTTTTGAAAACGGAAATTATAAAATTAATGCAAAAGATAATAACTCGTTTACCGCATATCCTTCGGGAAAATATGTAGCATCGTATGACAGCGAATTAAGAACTGGTTTTGATATATTCAATGAAGACAATAAACTTGAAACCAGCACATACGTAGACCATTCAAGGAATGAAGCCGTTGTTGTCGAAAAATATACACATAATGAAGACGGAAGCTATGTAAAAGTAAGCGAAAATTCAAACGAACCGGATATAAAAAATACCGTTGAGGTATCAAGCGAAAATGAAATTGTTTCATTTAAGAGCGAAAATACAAAAACGGGTGAAATCGTAAACAGCTTTACGTCCGGTCAGGATAATGATACGGGAAGCATAATAGCGGAAGACACGGGCGCAATTTCGGGCGAGCTTGGCGCAATGCAGGGAGAACTTGAAGCGCTTGAAAGTGAAAAAGCACAAACCGAAAGCAGTTTAGAACAAAATCAAACGGAATACGATTCAACGGAAGAAGAAAAGAACGCAACGCTTGATTCAATGGATTCCGATATTTCATCAAAAGAAGGCGAATTATCCTGCGCCAACGAGGAAAAAAGCCAAGCAGAAGATAGTGTATCCGAAGCGCAAAATGAAGCAGACGCCGCAGCGGAAGAAGTTGATAAATGCAGTGAAAACAAAAATGAATGTCAGGATTCGCTTGATGAAGCAAATGATGAAGTAACCGAAAGCCAAGGGTGTGCCGATGAAAAGCAGGCTGCAAACTGCGATGCCAAAGAAGCAGAGGCGGAGGCAAAATCGGAGCAGTGTGATGCAAACAACGATTACAGCAATGCCGCAGGCGAAACTGCCGCAGCTTCAAGCACGGCGGCAACAACAAGCGCTAATCACGCCGAACAGGTAGGTGAGGTTACGGCAGCATTTAACGTAAGAAATCAAAAACAGGCGGAAGTTAACGCCGCACAAAAAGAATACAATAATGCACAGGCTTCAAAAAGCGAAGATAAAAGCTTGTGGGCAAAATTTAAAAACTGGGTATCTTCCCTGTTTGATAAATTAAGCGACGCCATCGCAGGCAGAGACGCCGCCCAAAGAGAGCTTGAAAACGAACAAAGAGAAGAAGAAAGATTAAAAGCAATTGATGATGAAGCTCAAAGAGAACTTGAAGAAAAAGAAGAAGTTCAGGAAGAAAAGAAAGGCGTGCTTGAAGCTGCAACAGAATTTTATGAATTAAAAACAGCCGAAAGAGAAGTTACCGATCAGGAATATGCAGACGCGCTTTTAAATCTTGCGGATTCAATCAGCGTCAGAGACGAGGCTTCGGATGAATATGACAGTGCGCTTGAATTATATATGGAAGCAAACAACTATAAAGTTGACGCCGACGGAAATTTAACAGACGCAAAAGGAAATCTTGTCGATGTTTCGCAGGTTGTTCAAGAACTGGAAACTTTTGTTCAGGGACTTTGCGCAACAAGACTTGAAACCGAAAACGATTATAACGGCGTGCTTGAAGCAACGGCTGCGGTAATTGCGGGCGATGAACAGCAAATAGAAACACTCGGCGAACAAATTACAACGCTTCAAACACAAATTGCCCAAGAAGAAGCAAGAATAGCACTTGAAGAACAAATGACATCGGAACTTGCAAAAGAATTGGGCGAAATTAACGCTGCCGAAGACGGCGAGGGCATGGTTGACGATATAACCGATATCTTTGTAAGCGGAAACGATGAAGCAAGAGAAGCATTTAAACAAAAACAAGAATTGCTTGAAAAAGCAATTGAATCGGGAAATGAAGAAGATTTAATTGCGGCATATCAGGCAATATACGGCGACAGGGAAGTCGCACTTGATGAAAACGGAAATATTGTTTTAGATTTTGAGGGCTTGAGCGATGAAGAGCTCGGCAAATTACAATTTGTGCCCGTAAGCGAGCTTGAAGGCGATAATATGCAGGCATATATAAATAAAGAAGGCCAAACCGCATTAAGTGCGCTTAACACTTATTCGGCGCTTGAAAACGGAACATTTACCGTAAACGGCGAAACAATTACGACAGACGATGTAGCAGACATTTTAATCGGGCAGGCGGATTTAATGTTTGCCGATATGGAAAATGCAAAAAATAATCAAGGTATTATAAGCAAAGGCATAAGCTTTTTCAATGATATCTTCGGCTTTGGCACAAGCGAATCCGAAATGCAGACACAGGTCGAACACTATAAAGATATGGTTCAAAACCTTGCAAATTGTTCATCACCTGCGGATTTTGCCGCAATGTATAAATCAATAACGGGCAGAGATTTTGATGTTTCAAACTTATCACAGCTTTTAGCTTATGATTCAATGCAAAATCCCGAAGAAACCACAGGCACTGCCGAAACAGAGGCAAATACACCCGCTGAAGGAGATAATGAACAAATAAGCCTTGATGAAGTTGTAAATTCGGCTAAAAATTGCGCCGTTGATGAAGAAGGAAACGCAAATCCCGATATACTTCTCCAAACGGGCAACTCAAGAGCACAAGAATCAATTCAAGATTATATTTCAACTCAAAATACGGCAAAAGAAGCGGTTAACGGTGTTATCACCGGTGTTGTTGCGGCAGCTGCGGTAGCTGCGGCACCGTTCACGGGCGGAGCTTCGCTTTTGTTGGCGGCAGGCGTCGGTGCGGCAACCAATATGGGATTAAATGCGGTTGACAGCGTATATGACGCCGACGGCGACGGAACTTTAGATGTAAATTATACGGCGGGTGAAATGGCAGGCGATGCGATTGTCGGTGCGTTCAGCGGTATAAGCGGTGTCGGTGCGGCTAAAGCCGGAGGTGCCGTTACAAAAGCGCTCAGCGCAAACACCGGCGGTACAAATGCGGCAATTAACCTTGCAACCAGAATGGCCGGCGAAACCGTTGAAGGTTTTGTAGACGGCAGCATAAGTTCCGGCGCAGATTATATGGGACAAGTTGTACAGGGCGATGTTGTATTTGATGTAAATGAACTTGGTGAAAGAATGTTAACGGGCGGCGCAATAGGTTCGGTTACAAATGTCGGCATAAACAGAGCGGGAGATATGGTATCTTTTGCCGGACGACACCTTGGCGGCGACAGCGCAAATACCGGTGAACTTGCAATTGTTGATCCGGATTCCATAGGACCTGACGGTACTACGGGAACAAGAACAAATAATAATTTTGACAACGATTATAATACCGGAAAAAGAACGGGTGCCGGTCCCTTTGACGAAGATACAAACACGAATAATTTTGACAACGATTATGATACCGGAAAAAGCGCAGGCGCCGATAATACACATGAAAGCTCAACAGCCGATAATGCAACAGACGGTGCAGACAGCGCAAAAACAGAAACGGGTGCAAATGCCGATAACACCAATGCACATACGGCAACCGACAATGCTCCCGATTATCTGAAAACCGATTTTTCAAGAGATGAAGTAAGGTCGCAGGCGCAAAAATTTGTTGATGAAATAAATGCAAGCGATAACCCTAAAAAAGCGTACCGCAGAATTTCCCAATTGATTCACCCCGACACAAGCGGAGCAAGTGCACAGGGTATACAAGGCAGTTTCGGCGAAGAAATATTAAAATTGATAAGCTTTGATTCACAATCCGGATTTGCATCAATAAATTAAACCAAAAAGCGGGAATATTCCCGCTTTTTTAATACGTATTCAACAATTGCAATCTTTCCTGCCAGGTCGGGTGGGTTGAAAAATAATAAAAATACGGCGGTTCATTTTTCATATTTTTTAATCTCTGCATAAATTCAACCGCACCCGCCTTTGTTCCGTATAATAAAACAAGGGTATCGGCCGCATAGCGGTCCGCTTCAAATTCGCTTTTTTTGGAATAGTGAAGAGAGCTTAAATTTGAGGTTCCGTTTACAAGAAGATTAATTGTTGCATCGCCGTCAAAAAACAACAGCGCCAATATGCTTTGTACGATAATACTTCTGCTCAAAGCAAGGAGATGATCTCTTTTTGCATAATGTCCCATTTCATGCGCAAGGACAAAAGCAAGTTCCTCATCGGACAATTTTTCATCCAATAGCGCACTTGTAAAATAAATAGTGCCGTTTGGCAAAATAAACGCATTTATATCACTGTTTTTTGCAACAAAAATTCTGATATTATTTCTGTTTCTTAAAGAAATATCGTTTTGGATTATTTTATCTTTTGTTTCGTTTAAAAATTCGATTTCTTTTGAATATTTTTTTAAAACCGGACTGTCCGATTTGTTCACGGGAGCCGTTAATATGTTTTCAAGCTTAACCTGGGTTTTATTGGGCATTGTTTTAATAAAAACGTGCACAAAAAAATCGGAAAAAAAATAAAGGGAAATAATAATTAAAATAATGCCCGAAATAAGAATAAAAAACTGCGCTAAATCGCTTGTTTTGGTAACATTTATATTATCGCCTTCAATCAAATTTATTTGTCTTTGCAGATATTCTTCGCTATTCATATTTAATCGCAGTTCCGTAAGCTATAACAAGACACTGTGGCAGCATATTTTTTTGTTCGCATTCATTCAGCATTGTTGATTCGATTTTTACATTTATAATAACATTTGCGCCGATTTTCTTTGCTTTTTCTTTCATTCTTACAATTGCTTCTCTTCTTGCTCTGTCCAAAACAGATTCAACGGAAGTCAATCTGCCTCCGAAAAAAGATTTTAAGTTTGACACAAACATTTTAAAATAATCGCACCCGATAGCAGCTTCGCCGCATACAATCCCGACATCTTTAATTTGTTTGTTTGAACTCCAGTTTTTGCACCCGAAACCGACAGCCGGAAGCTTTATATATTCAACTTCTTTTTTCTTCAGCTTTTTAAAGTGGTTCTTTTCAATTATTGAACCAATCATATAAATTACTGACAATATAATAATTAATAAAATAATATCAATCATATCAGTTTCCGGTTTTTTGAACTTTAACGGCCGTACCGTATGCATAAACTTCCGCAGCGCCCTGGGTAATTGAGGCGGTTGCAAGTCTTACGTTTATAACGGCATTTGCGCCGAGAGCTTCCGCCTGACTTATCATGCGCTTTGTTGCTTCGTCTCTTGATTCCCTTAAAAGGTCGGTATAATTTTTAAGCTCGCCGCCGATAAAATTCTTTAAGCCTGCGCCTAAATCTCTTATCGCATTTTTTGATCTTACCGTGCTTCCCGAAACAAACCCGCAAAGTTCAACAACTTTATATCCGGGCACGGTTTCTATGTTTGTTAAAATCATTATTCAACTCCCATTGTAACAAGTATAAAATATCACTTTTTACCGTATCAAATAACCACCAATAAGATGATTTTATATATCAAAACCCTCGTTTTTGTCGTTTGACATTTTAACAAAAAGAACCGTCAGACAGATTGATAAAAGCTCATTAAGAAATGCTTCGGCATTTTTTTTGTTTGTCAGTTTGGAATATAAATTGCCCAGACTAAAATGTTCCCTGCCGGAAGAAATTTGAATTAAGATATTATCTTTAAATATGGAGCAGGAAACCGCTTTTGTATTAAATGCCGTTTTTAATTTATCAAGATATGTATAAAATAAATTGGAAATGTTTGCTTCTGTTTGGATTTGGTTTGTTGTTTCAAAATTTTTACCGGGATTAAGTATATCCTGAATACTTGTTTCAACAAATTCAAATGTCGATATTTCATAACCTTCATCAAATTGAAGCTGCTGCTTATATGTTTTTTCCGTTTTGGAATATGCAATTGCAAATATTATGCCGTTAATAAGCAAAAGCCCCGCAATAAGGATAAAAAAATATAAATCCGCTTCCTGAAAAACAAGGTTTGTTTTTCCCGTAAATTTCGAAAAAAGTGCTATATAGACAAACGAAAATAAAATACCGAAAGAAAAAGCTTCTTTTCTTATTTCTTTTTTCTTTGTTCCTTTGGGCACAAGTTTTATAATTTTATTTATCATTTTATTTGATTTTATATTAACGACAACGCCCGAAAAAGATTTTTCACAGCTGGTTCTTCTTCCGCTTCGTGTATAACGGGTCGTTTTATAAAAAAGATCGGTGCGTAAAATATCAAATTGTTTTTCCGCAAAATTTCCGCTGAAAGCAATTTTATCTTTTCTTACGTTATAACTTTTAAAAAGTTTTGATTTATTTATTAAATCATCGGTGATTAAAGAGGTTTCCGTCAGTTTTATATTCCCCGCCACATTTAATATATCATTGGCGCAGGCGTAATTTAAATCGGTTTTAAATTTTGAATTTTCATTTATTGAAGCCAAAATCGTAACGGTAATAAAAAAGAAAAGCGAAACCACAAGCACGGTCGTAGCTTCCGTTGTACACTTATCCGAAATGCACATCCATATGTAAAATGCAATTGCCGCAATTATAAAAACAGACAGTCCCAAAAAATACAATTTAACTTTTTTAAGTCTTTTTTTTCTTTTTGTTTCATAAATTTGAAGTAAAGGTATAATCTTAGACTCATAAATGTTTTGAAAATCCGACTGCGTTTTCATTTCATAATTATAAAGTTCTTTTTCCAACATAAAACCCCGATTTTATTTTAAACGAATTTATAATATCATATTTTACGTGTCTTTTATAAAGTATAAACGGTGTATTTATGACAGAAATTTTTAACAATAAAATCAATCTTTTAAAAGCACTTGCAATTCTGGTTGTGGTTTCGGGGCATTTGGAATTTTCTTTAATCCCTTTATTTCCGCCGTATTCTTTTCAGGTTGTTTTATTTTTCTTTATTGCGGGAATGCTGTTTAAAGAAAAATATACTTTTTTTGAATTTTTGAAAAGAAGAATAAAAAGCCTTATTATTCCTTATTTTATTTATTCTTTTATGTATCTCGGAATTACGGTTTTAATTGCCCCTTATGTTCAAAAATTCTGGGCAATGCCCGTCAGTTTTAAAAATGAATTTTTAATTCCTTTTTTAACGGGGCACCAGATTGACCTGACTTCGCCTTTATGGTTTGTGCCGCAATTATTTATAACTTTAATCGTATATAAAATTTTGAATAAAATAAAAATTAATGAAATTATAAAGCTTGTTTTTTATTTTGCTTTGGCGCTTATTGCAATTCAAATGCAAAATTTTGCGGATAATTTATATATATTATTGCTTTTAAGAACAATGTTTTCGCTCTTATTTATTCATCTGGGGGTTTTGTATACAAATAAAATCGAGGGGAAATTTGATATTTTTAATTATAAAATGTTTTTCTTTGTCATTGTTCTTCAATCGCTTTTGTGGCTTACAAACAAAGACTTTACGCCAAAAGACGGTATCGGTTTAAGTTATATTCTTGTTTGGGGCGAATTTGACAATTTTATTGTTCCTATTTTAACAAGTTTAACCGGGATTTGGATGAGCTTATTTTTAATTGAGGTTTTTTATGACAAAATAAAAAAATGGAGCTTTTTGCAAAAAATCGGGCAAAATACTTATCATATAATGGCAAATCATCTTCTTGTCTTTAATATTATTACTTATTTGTTTTTATATTTTAAAGGAATTCCTTTTGATGTTAAAAATAATGCCGATATATATTGGTTTTATAACCCGATAAAAACAACTTATTTTTACTTTGTTACGGGAATTATTTTAACAACATATTTCGGAGAATTTTTAAAATTTTTAAAAAGAAAAATTTTAATTTTTAACAAATAATTTTCTTTCCGTTTTTAACGGTTAAAAAAATGAGAGATACGCTTGATTCTTCTTCAAAGATAGTTATCGGCGATTTTGATATGTTTAATCAGGGAATTTTTACCATTCCGGATTTCTTTGAAGCAGCAGGGTTCCATGCCGTAGATTTCCGCATTATAAGTAAAGATGAAAATTTTGAGAAGCCAAAACTTTTTCAAGATGAAAAAGATTATCTTCAATATTTATATAACCGCTGTTATTACAACGAAGACGATTAAATTTTAATTATAAAAAATTTTGAATCTTTAAGCGCTAAAACCTTATGTTCAATATCTTTTTTAAACATTAAAATTTCATTCTCGTTTAGCGTAAATTTTTGTGCGTCAAAATGAAGTTCAATTTTTCCTTCCAAAACATAAACGGCGGAATCCGAAATTGATGTATGGGTATCTATTATTTCATCTTTTTTAATTGCAACGATATTCAAGCTTGAAGAATTGTTTTCAAGCAAAACTTTTTTATCAAATTTTTTATCTTCAATTTCAATTATATCTTTTGCGTTTAATACGTTATAAAACATTTTTTCTTCCTTTCATTTTTTATTTTTTACTTTTTTAAAAAAGAATTTATGCGCTCTTTGGCTATAAGACATCAGGGCAATTCAATTTTATTGACCATTAGTCATTGACTTTTAGTCAATAAAATGGTAAATTATAAACGGGGGTAAAAATGAACAAAAGACAGATATCTGCGCAAAATACAAAAAAGAAATTAATAACAACGGCGCTAAAACTGATTAAAGAAAAAGGATTTGATTCAATTAACGTTGAAGATATAACAAAAGCGTCAAATGTCGCAAAAGGTACATTTTATACATATTTTAAAAGAAAAGAAGATATCGTTCTTGAAATCAGCAGAATGCCTTTTAATGACATTAAAGACGAAATTGCGTTAATGAAAAACGCAAATTTATATAAAAAATTAAAGCATTATTTTCACAGATTTATGGAACAGGTCGAATTTTGCGGAATTCAAGTTTGCAGAGAATGGATAAAAAACGTAATAGATCCTAATAAAGTTCCCGAAAATTTGGACGATAAAAAATGGTTCTACGATTTTGAAATGCTGAAAAATATTCTTGAAGATGCAATCAAAAATAAAGAATTAAAAAAAGATACAAAAATTGAGCTTTTAGCCCACATTATAATTTGCGAATTATACGGAATGATGGTTTGCTGGTGCATGTCGGACGGAAAATTTGAACCGCTTGATTGGACCGATAAATTTTGCGAAGCCCAATTAGATAAAATTTTTGAACCTTATTTTAATAAATAGAAAGGAATAAAATGAATTACAGACATTTAAGAGATGTTAAAGTTTCATCCGTCGGCTTGGGGTGTATGGGTTTTTCTCACGGATACGGAGCAATTCCCGAAGAAAAAGAATCAATAAGATTAATTCATAGAGCATACGACCTCGGGTGCACCCTGTTTGATACGGCGGAAGCCTACGGGCCTTATACAAATGAAGTTTTAGTCGGAAAAGCGGTTAAACCTTTTAGAGATAAAATCGTTTTAACGACAAAATTTGTTCCGGTTTTTCAGGAAGGACAGGAAATTCCCGAAGGAAAATTATCCAAAAAAGGGATAACAAATGCGCTTAACGATTCCCTAAAAAGGCTGCAAACGGATTATATAGATATCTATTATGAACACAGAGTGCCGAAAGATTCAAACGTTGAAGAAGTCGCAGGCATTATGGGCGAATTTATAAAAGAAGGCAAAATAAGAGCCTGGGGCCAGTCGCAATCAACGGTCGAACAGATAAAAAGAGCACATAAAATAACGCCTCTTTCCGCCGTACAATCCGAATATTCAATGATGGAGAGAATGTTTGAAAAAGACGTTATTCCTTTATGTATGGAATTAAACATCGGCTTTGTCGCATTTTCGCCGATGGCATCAGGCTTTTTATCGGGCAAATACAATAAAAATACAAAATATGAAGGCGATGACGTAAGAAGGGTAATTACAAGGTTTAACCCGGAAAATGTCGAGAAAAATCAGCCGCTGTTAGACTTATTAAACGAGGTTGCAAATAAAAAAGGAATAACCCCCGCCCAAATTTCTCTTGCCTGGATGCTTCATAAATATCCCAACGTTGTTCCTATACCGGGTATGAGGCGTGAAGAAAGAGTGGTTGAAAATCTTAAGGCATCGGATATAGTCTTAACGGATGAAGAATTTAATAATATAGAAAAAGAATTAAATAAAATTACAATCTACGGCAACAGAACTGATGAAGACATCCATAAATTAGGCACCGTAAAAGCAATTGAATATAAAGGAGAAATTATTTCTTGACTGATAGCTGCTATCAAACATTAAAATAATTAAAAAGGAGAAAAATTAAAACAAAAAGAAGAACAATTCCCCAAAGACCTGCAAAAAGCATTTACAGCGGGTGTTGAAACGGCAAAAGAAATTTTATAAGGAGATATAAATTATGAAAGAAATTATTTTAAATAACGGCGTTAAAATGCCTGTTTTGGGGTACGGGGTTTTTCTTGTTGACCCGAAAGAATGCGAAAGATGCGTTACCGATGCCATTGATACCGGTTACAGAATGATTGATACCGCACAGGCTTATTATAACGAAGAAGGCGTCGGCGAAGCGATTAAAAAATCCGGAATTAAAAGGGAAGAATTTTTTCTTGTTACAAAAATCTGGATAACAAATTCGGGAGAAGAAAAAGCTGAAAAATCCATTGAAGAATCTCTTAAAAAACTAAAGACGGATTATGTGGATTTGCTTTTAATTCATCAGCCTTTCGGTGATTATTACGGAACGTACAGAGCAATGGAGAAAGCATACAGGGAAGGCAAAACAAGAGCCATAGGCATAAGCAACTTTTTTGCCGACAGATACGTTGACCTTTGCAATTTTGTTGAAATAAAACCCATGATAAACCAAATGGAAACCCATATATTTCAACAGCAAAGGCAATTAAGAGAATATATGAAAAAATATGATACAAAACTTATGTCATGGAGCCCGATGGCAAGAGGGGAGAATAATATATTTGAAAATGAACTTTTAAAAAATATCGGGGCAAAATATAATAAAACAACAGCTCAAATTGCTCTAAGGTTTTTAATTCAGGAAGATATCGTTATAATTCCGAAATCAACCCATAAAGAAAGAATGGAAGAGAATTTTAACATTTTTGATTTTGAGCTTTCGGATGAAGATATGAATTTATTAAAAGGCTTGGACAAAAAAGAAAGTTTATTTGTAAATCATTATGATCCGAAATTTGTGGAGAATATAATAAATTATTAAAAAAGGAGTAAAAAATTATGGAATTGGATTTTTGTTTTCATAACCCGACTAAAATTTATTTCGGGAAGGGTGCAATTAATAATTTAAAAGACGAATTAAAAAAATACGGCAACACGATAATGCTTGCATACGGCAAAGGGTCAATCAAAAAAATCGGGCTGTATGATGAATTAATGAAAATATTTAATGAAGCGGGCAAAAAAGTTGTCGAATTTTCGGGAATTATGCCAAACCCGACAGCCGCCAAAGTAAAAGAAGGGATAAAACTTGTAAGAGAAAATAATGTCGATTTTATTCTTGCAGTCGGAGGCGGCTCCACAATGGACTGCACCAAGGCGGTTTCAATGGGGGCGGCAAATGATGTTGAATTTTGGGATTATTTTTATATGAATTATAACCCGCCGAAAAATAAAATTCCCTTCGGAACAATCGTTACAATGGTCGGAACGGGGTCTGAAATGAACGGGGGGTCCGTTATTACAAATGAAGACGTTAAAATTAAAACGGGAGTGGTTTATCCGAATATGCTTCCCGATTTTTCAATTTTAAACCCCGAATATACGTATTCATTATCAAAATTTCAAATGGTGAGCGGAATTTGCGATATGATGAGCCACATTATGGAACAATATTTTTCAAAGCCCGATACCGACAATGTTTCCGATGATTTATCCGAAGCGTTAATGAAAAATATCATTAAAAACGCATATATTTGCATTGAAAACCCTAATGATTATAATGCAAGAGGAAATATTATGTGGGACGCAACTTTGGCTTTAAATACATTAATCGGGTGTTCAAAAGAAGGCGATTGGGAAGTTCATAACATTGAGCATCAGTTAAGCGCATATTATGACGTTGCGCACGGCATGGGGCTTGCCGCAATTTCGCCGAGTTATTACAGACATATAATTGATTTCGGCTTATCGAAATTTAAAAAATTTGCAATTAACGTATTTGGCGTGAGCACGGATAATAAAACGGATAAAGAAATTGCGCTTGAAGGAATAAACAAGCTTGAAAAATTTTTCAAAAACATAGGTGCAACAACAACCCTTAGGGAACTGGGAATAACAAATAAAGAAGAATTAAATGAAATTGCAAAAACATGTTTTGTATCAAACAGCGCATATAAGGTAATGAGCATAGATGATATTAAAGCAATTTTACAAAACGCTTTTTAATTTTAAGTTTGCCCTCTTAAAATTAAGAGGGCATTTTTATTTAAGGGGGGTTAACAAAAATTAAAAAAAGTGGTATAAAGAAATATATATTTGTCAAGAAATAATACCCCTCATTTTGGAATTAAGGTTAAAAAAGGATTAGCTTATGAAAAAACAAATTCTTATGCTTGCAATGCTTATGGCAGTGTCGCCCTGTTTTGCGACAGAAACAAACGACGGACATTATGAATATTTGTTTGAAGAAAAAAACGCAACGGACAATCAGGTTTTAATTAAAGCCGATTCAAACGTTATGCAGGAAGGAAACGGAATCAGAATTGCATTTGAAAAGAAATTCAAATCGGAAAAAGCAAAACCGGGTGAAGAAGTTAATTTTATAATTAAAGAATCCATATACACAAAAGAAGGGACTTTAATTATCCCCGCCGAATCAAAAATTAATGCAAAAGTAATCAAAATTGAAAAACAAAGAGTGCCGAATAAAAATGCAAGGGTTTATTTCCGTTTTGACACGTTAACAACGCCTGACGGCACGGTTTATGAAATGAGCGCAACACCTAATACCAAAGACGGCTCATTAAAAGAAGGACCATGGATGACGGCAGGTAAAGTTGCCGCTTATACGGTAGGTTTGGGTGCAGTCGGTGCCGGTGCGGGCGCAGGCTTTGCGTTTATTCCCAATCCGACCAATTTGGGCGCAGGCTTTGCAATCGGTATTCCGGTCGGTGCGGGCGTCGGCTTAATTGCAGGGTTAATTACTCCGGGATTAAAATACCACGCAAAAGCGGGCGAAGAAATTGTTATTTTATTGTCGGGCGATTTGCAGTTAAATAAACAAAAAGAAGTTTTAATCCCCGAAAGCGCTTCCGATGAGGATGAAGCGGACGATGAAATAATTGAAGAAGAAGATGATTAATTTTTAATAAATATAAGTTTTAAAGACGGTATGTTTGTGTTAGTATAACAGATATACCGTCTTTTATTGGAGAGATGTCCGAGCGGTTTATGGTGCAGACCTCGAAAGTCTGTGTGGGGGCGACTCCACCGTGGGTTCGAATCCCACTCTCTCCGAATTAAAATAATCGCTTTTTATATAAAAAGCGATTATTGTTTGTTTTTAAAGAATGGGATGAGAACCCGCATTATGTTAAATATATAACTATTTCTCCCAAATAGTTGCGCCTTGAATTGAATCAAGATTAGAAGTTATTGAAGATGCAATTTTTTGAATATCGACATCACCGTCAATAACCAAGGGATAACATTGTTTGGAATCGCACGTATACATGGTTGTCGTATCCGTATCTGTATTTTTAACAACCGTTATCAGTTTGTGGCCGCCGAGTTTATCTCTGCCTGCAATTTGAAATGCCTGAGTATCATCATTAACAAGTGTTTTTACAAAATCATGCCTGGTCATATCGGGTGTAAGTCTCCCGTCGCCCATAATGATGTTTGGAGTGCGTCCTTTTGCCGGTTTTTTGGAATGAACCCAAAAATCATTACTCATCGGGTGGAAGCCGTACATACTTGAACTTAATTCAGATAAAAATTCTTTATCTTCACCCGACAATTCCAATTTATGAGGAAGTCCTGCTCGGGTTTTTACCTGACTTCTTCCTATTGTTTCATTCGGATAAGCGGGAAAATCCTTTGGCCTTTCCGCATCATTTTTTAATTGTTCAAGATTATGTTCAGGATTTAAAGCTTTTCTGCCAATTCCTTCAAAACCATGCATTGAACCAAAAGTAACATTTGGAATCATAACCACATCCCTTTCGCTAAATATTTGAATATATTTATATAAAATAAAATGAAAACAAAAATTGCCTATTATTAAAAAAGACTTTTTTCATTTGAAAAAAGTCTTTTTTATACTCCATATTCCATCGTTCTATATAAAATCAATTGCACCTTTTTATCTGGTTCTGAAGTTAATTACCGCTTTGTTGTTCATTGCAATGATACTCATTGAGCTCCAAAATTCTTCGGGAGTTAAAGTTGATTTAGAATCGAGATTAACGGTAGTTTTTTGTGCATAAAGTTTTGCTAACTTTTTATCTATGCTGTCTGTAGGTGCAACTGCCATATTATCTATCCTTTTTACTTCGTCCTTGTATATATATAAAGTATATATAAAGTATAGAATTTCAGAATTATTCTTTTTTGTTACATTTCGTTACATTAAGTAAAAAGTCTTTAATAGCCCCTGTTTTCGGTAATTTTTATAATGCCCGTTAATCTTGTATTATATTTTTCCCAGATGACTTTATATAAGTCAAGTTCTTTGTCATATTCCATATAGGTTTTAGCATGAAAATATAATGAAGGATCCATACCTTTTTTATATTTTTTTTGTCTGCGTTTTTTTTCTTTTTCGGAATATATTTTTGTCATTATTTTTTTAGACGACACCATAACGCCCGTTGTTAAGTCTTTTGTGGCTTCGTTCGGGGTTTCTTTGTCTTTTTCATCGCCCCATTCAAAATCGCTTCCGTATTCGTTAATTAATTCATGTTTAATAACGGGGATTTTTGCTTTAATTTTACCCTGCTGGACAAACATTAAATAAGTAAATTCGGGATTTGTCGCAATTTCGTAATAGCCTCTTTTTAGCCCGAATCCGTGAGAATTTAAAATATCAAATTCCAAAGTTAACACAGGATTTGATGAAGGAGAAAGATTATTTTGATAAACGGGCTTATCTTTATCTTTTGCACCTGATTTATACTGCTTATTCGGCAATATCTCGTCAATTGTCTGATAAAGGGCAATTTGTGTATGGTTGCAATCTATAAACATAATAACTATTATAATGTTTTTTTATATCCATGCCTTATAGAGCATGGAAATTTTGTCAATATTTACAATTCTTTACCAATTGCAAAGCATTTTCAAATCATGGAAACATGCACCAATCATGGATTTAGCATGTATCAAAACATGGAAACCCATGCCAAACGCCAAATTGCGATTACCCCGAAGCCCAATAATAACGCCAATTAAGCGTATTCAACTTTGTTACATGATGTTAATAATTGGCTAAAATACACTTGTATTGCGCCTCTTAAAAGCTATAATAGAATTAAATCCAATGTTGATAAGCCTTTTGATGGCGGTCAATATTAATTTTTGCGTAGGTATCGGGGAGTAGTAATCAAGTGCTTAAAAGTAGAGATTTCGGACGTGCGGTTGCTGTTAGAAGATGGACCACAACCGCAATTGAATGTTATAAAAGAGGATGCAACTGTGAAGGGTGCTTTTATACGGACTTTTTCAACAAATCATCCCAAAAATGCCAGATGAAAGCGTCAGTTTTGGAATTAGTCAGAGTGTTAGGTAAACCCGACGTTGAAATCCAACAAATTTTACAGGAAGAATAAATTAAAAGGCTGTTTTTAATATGGGAAAACAGCCCTTTTTTTATTTTTAAAACCGTTATTTATCAAATTTAAAATTATACGGTAAAAATTCGCTTAAAAGATGTGTTTGAATATTGCCTGAATCATCTTCAAGAATAATTGTAACGTCTTTGTTTTCACGCCTGAATTCCGCCATCCATTGAAGGCAGGCGCCGCAAGGCACACACATTTTTTGCCTTGGAGAATATATGGCAATTGCAACAAGACCCGTTGTTTCGCCTTTTGTTACGGCGTTTGAAAGAGCATTTCTTTCGGCACACAATGTAAGCCCGTAGCTGACATTTTCAACGTTAACGCCTAAATATTTTTTTCCGTTTTCAAAAAGCGCACATGCGCCTACCGGAAATTTTGAATAAGGAGAATATGAATTTTTGCTTATTTCTTTTGCCTCTAAAAAAAGTTCTTCCGTCATCTTTTCCATAACATTAACCCTTATTTTATACTAAAGGACTTGCGTTTTTTCCAAAATACGCATTAAATTCTTTTTCATGACCCATAGTTGTATTATCGCCATGCCCCGTAAAAACTTTAACATTGTCATCAAGCAAAAAGAGTTTATTTTTTATTGAATTTGAAATATCGGAAAATGAACCCGTCGGAAGATCGCATCTTCCGATTTCTTCAAAAAACAAAGTATCGCCCGATATTAAATTGTCTTCAATTAAATAGCAGGTTGAGCCTTTGGAGTGTCCCGGAGTTGAAATTATTTTTATTTCTTTATCATCAAAATAAATTTTTGAATTTTCATCAATAAATTCATCCGCAATAAAAGGCTCGACTCTTCTTACGCCAAAAAGGTCGCATTGCATTGTAAGATTATCATACATAATTTTGTCATCTTTAGGGATTAAAATTTTAACTTCTGGATATTTTTTCTTAAATGCGGCACAATCCGTCACATGGTCAAAATGAATATGGGTGATTATAATTTTTTGTAAATTTAGATTGTTATCCGAAATAAATTTTGTAATTTCATCAAAAGAACCTGCACAATCAAAAAGAACAGCATTTTTTGAATTATCATCATACAAAAGATAGTTATTTGCAGCAAATTCCCTCGGAATAAATTTTTTTATTATCATTTATTTAAAAAGCTCCATAAATCGGTTAACAAAATCGCAATAAGCGCAATTTGAATAATATGCCCCTTTGATAATATCTCTTATTTCAACATCGGAAAGGTCAAAATGAACCTTCAATTCTTTAATATACTTTAAAAGATATTTTTTTGCATATTCTTTTTTAAAATTAATTTTTTTAGCCTTAAGGAGTTTTTTCATTTTCAATACTTTCACCCTTATTTAAGAGTTTAGTTTATTAAAAACGGTTTTTCATTGCCTGATAAGGTTTAAAAATATTGTATAAAGGTGGTATTATTTAACCGTAAAAGTTGCATTAACAACGGCGACAACCTTTTTTTCAATTGAAGTTGTGTCGTTTATGCCGTAATCGGATACTTCGGTTGAATTAACGGGCACAATTTGAAATACGCCCATTCTTGCCGAATTAAGAGAACCGATTTTATCATTTGTACTTTGAACCATGGATTCGGCTCTTTGTTTTGCATTTTTGGTTGCTTCGCCAACCATTTTAATTTTAATATCATCGATATTTGAAACGTAGTATTGAACGTTTGAATATGCAATTTCAATATTATTTTGAACAAGATCGGTTATTTTTTTGGAAAGATTTGTAATTAAATCAACATTATTTGATGTAACTTTTACTTCCGCATTAAATCTGTAAAAATCAACATCGTTTGTCGTATAATTTCCCATTCTTTTATAAACTTCATAGTTTGAAATAAGCCCGAATGTTATATCTTTTTTATCAACCCCGTTTGAGATAAGAAAATCTTCAATTGTTTTCATATTATCCTGCATTTTTTTATATCCCGTCTTTAAGTCGGGAGCAGATGTTTTATATGTAAAGGTTAAGGATGCAAGATCCGATTTAACGTTTTGGCTGGCAGAACCCGTTGTTGAAATTGTCTGGTTTTGGAGTTTTTGAAATTTAATAACGCCTTTTGTAAAAATAAAAGTTGAAAATATGATTGCAACGGCCAAAATTAGTCCGAAAACCACAATTTGAGAATCTTTATACGTTTTCATTTCATTCATTTTTAAAAACTCCTTATTATTTTGTTTATTTATTATAAATCTGAATTTTGATTTTTTCAAACAAAAAGACCTTCATAAAACAAGAAGGTCTTTTTTTAAAAATTAAACCGGGTTAATTATTTAATCTTAGCCGCAATTAAATCGCCCATTTGTTTTGTGCCGATTAAGGTTTTTCCTTCGGACATTATATCTTTTGTTCTGTAACCGTCCGATAAAACGGATTTAATTGCATTTTCAATTGTTTTATACGCTTCATCCATTTTAAATGAATATTTAAGCATCATGGCACCCGATAATATCGTTGCAATCGGGTTTACTATGTCTTTTCCCGTTAAATCGGGAGCAGAGCCATGGATAGGCTCATATAGCGAAACGCCTTTATCTGATAAACTTGCGGAAGGCAATAAGCCTAAAGAACCCGACAACATTGAAGCTTCATCGGATAAAATGTCGCCGAAAATATTTCCCGTTACGATTGTTGAAAACTGTTTCGGCGCTCTTATTAACTGCATTGCCGCATTATCGACATACATATGCGATAATTCAACTTCGGGATAATCTTTTGATGTTTCAATCATAATTTCTCTCCATAATCTTGAAACATCCAAAACATTTGCTTTATCTACGGAGCAAAGTTTTTTATCCCTTACCATTGCGGTTTCAAAAGCAACTTTTGCAATTCTTCTGACTTCATCTTCATTATAAATCATATTATTGAAGCCCGTTTTTTTACCGTTTATAACTTCAACGCCTTTTGGCTCGCCAAAATAAACATCTCCCGTCAATTCTCTTATTATCATAATATCAACGTTTGATACAATTTCGGGTTTAAGGGGAGATGATGATACCAAATCTTCCCAGACAATTGCGGGGCGAAGATTTGCAAATAAATCCAGTGCTTTTCTTATACCGAGAAGCGCTCTTTCGGGGCGAACTTCAGGGGGCAGGGTATCATATTTCCAATCGCCGACAGCGCCGAGCATAACGGCGTCAGAATCTTTTGCGGTTTTAATCGTTTGTTCGGGCAGCGGTGTTCCCGTTTTTTCATAAGCAATACCGCCTATGAGTTCATCTTTATATTCAAGTTTAAAACCAAAAACTTCGGCCGTTTTGTTTAAAACTTTTTTTGCTTCCGCCATAACTTCGGGGCCGGTGCCGTCCCCCGATACAACAGTAATTTTATACATAATTTATACTCCCATTTTTTTCTTCGTATAGTTTACAAGTCCGCCGGCATCGATTAATTCTTGAATTTCTTTCGGAAAAACCGTGCAGGGGTATGTTTTATTTGTTGTTAAATTTTTTATTATTCCGTTTTCCAAATCCATTTCAAGTTCATCACCGGTTTTTGTTTCATCGGGAAGAGTTTCGCTTTCAACAATTACAAGACCTATATTAATTGCGTTTCTGTAAAATATTCTTGCAAAGCTTTTTGCAATAACCGCAGAAACTTTGTTTGCTTTAATTGAAATGGGTGCGTGTTCTCTTGAAGAACCGCAGCCAAAATTATCTTTTGCAACAATAAAGTCTCCTTCTTTAACTTCGGATGCAAAATTTTTATCAATATCCTCCATACAGTGCTTTTTTAACTCTTCAGGATCGGATGTGTTAAGATATCTTGCGGGAATAATTACGTCAGTATCAACATCATCACCGTAACAGAAACATTTTCCGCTTTTTAAATTTCTCATACATTTACTCCATTTACAATTTTAAAAACTTGTTTTAATATAATACCATAAATCAAGGAAATACTAGTTACTAATAATCATTTATTAGTTGTCCACACAAGCATTATGAATTAAAAGGAGAGAACAACATGGAAATGCAAGAATCAATCGTTGAAGCAGCCGGCCAAATCTGGAATTACTTAAATTCTAACGGCGAAGTTACAACAAAAAAATTACAAAAAGACTTAAGCCTTGAAGAAAACATGGCTTTCTTGGGCCTCGGCTGGTTATCAAGAGAAGACAAAATTAACTATCAAAAGAAAGGTGCTCACACAAAAATCAGCTTAAGATAGTTTGTCGAAGCTTTATTTAAAAAGACCCTTAAATTAAGGGTCTTTTTATTTGTCAAAATTATTTAAAGTTTTTTATGTTTAAATAAAAAATGAGCCTTAAACCTAAGACTCATTTTATTTTTATTTTTTGTTTAAGCTCTCGGGCGCATTGTGGGGAATGCGATAACATCTCTTATGGAAGGAGAATCGGTTAAAAGCATAACGATTCTGTCTATTCCTATTCCCATTCCGCCTGCGGGGGGCATACCGTGTTCAAGAGCGCAGATAAAATCTTCATCAATGCTCATTGCTTCTTCATCACCCTCTGCTTTTGCTTTTGCCTGTGCTTCAAAACGGTTTCTCTGATCAATCGGATCGGTTAATTCCGAAAATGCGTTTGAAACTTCCCAGCCGTTTATTCTGGTTTCAAATCTTTCGGTTAATCTCGGGTTATCTCTGTGGACTTTGGCCAAGGGTGAAATATCTCTCGGATAATCTATAATATGAACGGGCTGAATTAATTTAGGTTCAACTTTTTCTTCAAAAATTCTATCTAAAACCTTGCCCCAGGAATCGTTTTCTTCGGTTTCAATTCCCATTTTTTCAGCTTGTTCTCTTGCTTCGGATGATGTCAGGTATTCGTTGAAGTCAATGCCTGTATATTCTTTAATTGCACCGAGCATTGTTTTTCTGTCCCAGGGGGGAGTAAGATCAAGCTCTCTTCCCTGATATGTTATTTTTGTCGTACCTAAAACATCCTTTGCAACGGATGAAATCATATTTTCCAATAAGCACATCATATCGTTATAATCAACGTATGCCTGATACATTTCAATCATTGTAAATTCGGGGTTGTGGCGTGTGTCTATGCCTTCGTTTCTGAAACATCTGTTCATTTCAAAGATTTTTTCCGATACTCCGCCTACCAGAAGTCTTTTTAAGTGAAGTTCGGGCGCAATTCTTAAATACATATCCATATCAAGGGCGTTATGGTGCGTTATAAAAGGTCTTGCGGTGGCGCCGCCTGCCTGTTGGTGAAGCATAGGCGTTTCAACTTCAAGAAAACCTTCTTTTGTTAAATATTCTCTTATTTTTTGAATAATAAGGCTTCTTTTTTTGAAAGTATCTCTTACATCTTCATTTATTATCATATCAAGATATCTTTTTCTGTATCTGATTTCAACATCCGTAAGCCCGTGGAATTTTTCGGGCAGCGGCTGAAGCGATTTTGATAAAAGTTTTAAATCTCTTGCTTTAATACTTAATTCGCCTCTGGGGGTTCTTCTTATTTCACCCGTAAACCCTACGATATCACCCACATCAAGCAGTTTTAAAATTTGAAGTTTATCTTCGGATAAATTTTCTTTATGTGAAAAAATTTGAATTTTTCCGGAATCATCAACCAAATCAATAAACATGCCCGTATTTCTCATAGCCATAACCCGGCCCGCAACGGAATAAGTGTCCGTTGTTTCTTCGCCTGCGGGAAGGTCTTTATATTTTTCCTGCAATTGTTTTGCGCTTATATTTTTATCAAAGGAATAAGGATACGGATTAATTCCTTTATCTATAAGGTCGGTAAGTTTTTGTATTCTTGCTTCTCTTATACCTTGAATGCTACTGTTTACGGCTTCCATTATATTCTCCTGTTATTTTCTTTATATAAAAATTTTACCGTAAAGATAAATGAAATCAAAACATAAGGCATTGCCATCGGGAAAAATAAATATTATGATTATTTTTAATAAAAAGGAATTTAAAATTGCAATTGAATACGCTTGTAAAATTTAACAGAGGCATTATTCTTGCGCTGGTTGATGAAAATGTTTATGAAGCAATCAGGATGTATCGTGAGTATATCTCGCTTTTAACAAGCGAAGATAATGAAGAATATAAAAAAGAATTAACTTCCGTCAGGTTTGCTTTTATAGATAAACTTTTTAATTTTGTTTCAGATAAAGAAAATCATAAAAAAACAAAAGATATAATATCCGCTTATCAGGAATTAATTTCGGCGTTTCCCGATAATTGGCGCATTCTTCAGGATTGTTCGCTTATTTTTGAACAGTTAAAACAATATGATATTCAAATTGAACTTCTTGAAAAAGCTTATCCGTTAAATAAAGAAAATGATGAAACGATAAGATATTTAATTGAAGCAAATAAAAAAGCAAGAAATTATAATAATGCACTTAAATATGCGCTTGAATTAAAAGAACAACAGCCTGATATCCCAAATAATTACTGCGTTATAGGGGATATTTACCACAGCCTTTATACAATTGATAACAACGAAGAAAATTTAAAAAATGCAATTTTAAATATGGAAATTGCACACAAAATAAACCCGCAAGAAAAAGTTTATTTAAAAAACCTTACAATTTTATACCTTAAGGCAAAAGACGATACAGCCCTTAAAAAAACATGGGAAAAATATATAAAATTCCCGATGACAAACATTGATCTTTTTGATTATGCCGCTTTTTTGATAAGACATAAAAATTTTAAAGACGGTTTTAGAATTTATGATGCAAGATTTAAAAGAGAAATTAAACCGACACCGTATCCGGATATTAAAAAACCGATGTATGACGGGAAAAAAGATATATCGAAAAATGTTCTTCTTGTTCAATGGGAACAGGGCTTAGGCGATGCGTTTTTATTTTCAAGATTTTTATTTGAACTTAAAAATAAAGTGAGAAAAATTATTCTAAGAGTACCAAAAACGGTTGTCGGTTTATTAAAAAATAGTTTTGATTTTGTTGAAGTTATATCAAACGATGAAGATAATTTAAGTAAAATTCAATTTGATTATCATATACCTTTAATGTCGCTTCCCAGAATAGTTAATCTTACGTATGATAATATCCCTTATCAAGGGAAATACATAAAAGCGAATGATGAATTAACGAAAAAATTCAAAGAAAAATATTTTAACAACAACAAATTTAAAATCGGCTTTTCATATCAGGGAAGCAGCGTCGGGCTTGTTACAAGGAATATAGCCTTAAAATTTCTTGAACCTTTATTTAACATTGAAAACACCGAATGCTATATGCTTCAATATAAAATAAAGGATGAAACATACAAGGGATTAAACGTTATAAATTTAGGAAATAAAATAAGAGATTTTAATGATACGGCGGCTATGGTTGAAAATATGGATTTAATTATAACAACGGATAATTCAATTTTAAACCTTGCCGGTGCCATGGGCAAAAAAACATACGCTTTATTTAACAATGTACCCGAATTCAGGTGGTTTGATTTATCGGGAGATGATGTTAAGTGGTATCATTCCGTTAAACCATACGTTGCAGACAAACAAAACAACTGGATACCTTTAATTCAAAAAGTTAAATCCGATATAGAAAAGGAAATTAAAAAATGAAAATAATATTCAACGGGGATGAAATTGAAATTAAAGATAATTCAACAATAGCGGATTTTGTTAAAGAAAGAAAAATAGAAGGCATTTTTGCCGTTGAAAAAAATCTTGAAATTATAAATAAAGACCGCTATGAAACGGAAATTATAAAAGAAAACGATAATATCGAACTCGTAGGATTTGCAGGCGGCGGCTAAGAAGATGAAAGTTTTGGTCGGAATGTCGGGCGGGGTTGATTCAACCGTTGCCGCCTTAATGTTAAAAGAAAAAGGGTATGAGGTTGAAGGGGTTATTATGCGCATTTGGGAAAATGACCCCGATAATATTTTAACTTCAAATAAAAATTCCTGTTTTAATCCGACGGGAGAAAACATTATTGAAGCAAAAAAAACGGCGGATGAAATTAACGTTAAATTAAACGTTATTGATTGTATTGATGAGTATAAAAATACCGTTCTTAAAAATTTTAAAAACGAATATCTGTCGGGAAGAACGCCAAACCCTTGCGTTTGGTGCAATTCATTAATTAAATTCGGTGTTTTGATTGAATCCGCAAGAAAAAAAGGGCTTGTTTTCGATAAATTCGCAACGGGGCATTATGCACAGGTAATTGAAGACAATAAAAGATTTTTATTAAAAAGAGGGGTTGATACAAAAAAAGACCAGAGTTATTTTTTATACAGATTAAACCAAAAACAACTGTCTGAAATTCTTATGCCCTTAGGAATTTACACAAAAGACGAAATAAGAGAGTATGCAAAAAATAAAGGGCTCAGCGCTTTTCAAAAATCGGACAGCCAGGATTTTTATTCCGGCGATTTTAATAAACTTTTAGGCATTAATGATATTGAAGGAAATATTGTGGATGTTGAAGGAAACATGTTGGGCAGACATAAAGGAATTTGGAATTATACGATAGGCCAGAGAAAAGGAATAAAAGTTTCGGCTAAAGAAGCCTTATATGTTATAGAATTAAGAAAAGAAACAAACGAAGTTGTCGTAGGGTTTAGGGACTCGGCAGAAAAAAATTTTTTATTTGCGGATAATCTTAACTGGATAAAATTTGAAAAACCGAAAAAAGAATTTAAGGCAAAAGCAAAAATAAGATCGGCGCAAAATTTGAAAGACGCTTTTGTTGAAGTTATCAATGATGATAAAATCAAAGTCAGCTTTGATGAAAATCAATCTTCAATTGCAAAAGGGCAAAGCGTTGTTTTATACGATGAAGATGATTATGTTATCGGCGGCGGAATAATTTTATAATTATTCAATTTTTGCAACATATTTATCGGGATTTTTCTTATTTTCAATTAAAGATGAAATGAACGAACCGCCGACAAGCAAAAGCCCGATTGAACCCGTTATAATTTCGCTTACTTCAAGAAAAACGGATATAAACATAATGATTGCAAGCGAGATAATCGCAAAATGGGCGCCGGATACAAGATAGATATACTGGTTTAATGTTCTTCTTTCAACAAAAAGCAAAGTTAAGCTTCTTACAAACATAGCGCCTATTGCAAGCCCGATTGCAATAACAACAATATCTTTGCTTATTGCAAAAGAACCTAAAACGCCATCCAGAGAAAATGAAGCATCTATTGTTTCTAAATATATAAACATCATCAAGCCGCCTTTGGCTGCACCCTGCACAAGAGAAGCCTCCTGTTTCTTTTCCATAAAACCGCAAAGCCCGTGGATAAGTTCATAAGAAATAACGCCCACAACAGCGGAAGTTACAACGGATAATTTAATGTCTTCCGGAAGGAAAAACTGCAAAATAAAAATGACTAAACAGGTAATTATTGCGTTAGAAAATCTGAAATTAATCTTTTCAAGCAGACTTTCAATAAAAGGAAGCCATTTATGATGATTATTTTTTCCGACAAAATAAGACAGTCCGACCATCAAAAGGAAACTTCCGCCAAACGCAACAAGCGGCGCATGTGCAAGGTGAAGATAATGGGTATATTGTGTAACATCTTCAAGCGCCATATGAAGAGTTTTTATTATACTCAGTTTGGAGAAAATCGAAACTATGATAACGGGAAGTAAAAACCTGACGCCGAAAACCGCAATGATAATGCCCCAGGTTAAAAACCTGTGCTGCCATTTGGGAGTCATTTTATCAAGAACAACGGCATTTACAACCGCATTATCAAAAGATAAGGTAACTTCCAAAACACTTAAGAAAAATACGATAAATAAAGTTTTTAATTCGCTTCCGGCTTCAATATGCGCCGCCCAGAACCAGGCTGCAATAAAGCCTAAAATTGTAACTATTATTGATTCTCTGAAGTGTTTAAACATTTTTTTGCCAGTTTCTTTCTATATCTTCTAAACTAACCCCTTTTGTTTCGGGGATTACAAATCTTATAAAAATTATACTAAGGAATGAAATAACGGAAAATAGCATAAATGTATTAAATTCGCCAAAGTGTTTCAGCATTGAAAGAAAAGATACGGAAACCGTAAAATTAAAAATAAAGTTTGCCATAACGGATATACTCATTAAAACTCCTCTTATTCTTAAAGGAAAAACTTCCGAAATTAAAATAAACATAACGGGCCCTAAAGAACAAGCAAAAAACATAATATATAAAACGGTTGATATAAGAGCATAATATTTTGAATAATCACCCAGTTTAAAAGAAAATCCGAATGTTAAAGACAACAATAAAAGACAAAGCCCCATGCCGGATAAACCTATGTATAAAAGGGGTTTTCTTCCGATTTTATCCGTTGAAAAGATTGCAACAAAAGTCATTAAAAAGTTAACGATTCCTATGCCTATCGTTGCATATATGGCGCTTAAGTTATCGTTAAATCCCGCCGATTTTAAAATGGTGGGGGCATAATAAATAATTGTATTGATTCCCGTCCACTGCTGTATAAACATTCCGCCGACCCCGATTAAAAGAGGAAGTAACATCCACTTTTTAAAAACAAATTTTTCCTTTTTTTCTTCTTTAAAAATTAAAGATTTAATATTTGAAATTTCATCATCCGCATTTATTTCGGGTTGTAATTTATTCAGAGTTTCTTTTGCTTCAATAAACCTTCCTTTTAAAACATACCATCTGGGTGTATCGGGCATAAAATAAATTCCCGCCGCAAGAATAATAGCGGGGATTACACCGACCAAAAGCATTAAACGCCAGCTTTGAAAGTATGAAGCAATATATGCGTTTGTAAGATATGAAAATAAAATTCCCATGGTAATTGCAAGCTGAAATAAAGAAACAAGAGCGCCTCTTATTTTTTCGGGCGAAATTTCGGATAAATAAAGAGGGGCGCAAAACGTTATGACGCCGATTGCAAACCCGACCAGAAATCTTGATAGCATTAAAATATAAACATTCGGGGCAATTGCACATAATATTGAACCGAAGAAAAATATTAATGCGGTTACAAAAATTATTTTTTGTCTGCCGAAAATATCAGCCAGCCTTCCGTTTATAACGGCGCCTGCGGCAGCACCGATTAAAACGCTTGAAACCAAAAAGCCCTGCATAAATTCGTCCATATGCCAGTCGTTATTTATATACAATAAAGCACCCGATATAACACCCGTATCAAACCCCGATAAAATTCCGCCGAGCGAAACAAAAAAGGCGACAAAATATAACATTTTATGTTTCATTATTACAACCCCCGTAAAAAAATAATTACCTTTAAAATATTTTAAAGGTAATTATTCTAAAACTCAATTACATTAAGATTTAAAACTGGTTTAAAAACCTGATGTCATCATTAAAGAAAAGTCTTATATCATCAATCGCATATTTAAGCATTGTAAGTCTTTCAACACCCATACCGAATGCAAAGCCCGAGTATACTTCAGGGTCAATATCAACCGCCTTTAATACGTTGGGATCAACCATGCCTGCCCCCAAAATTTCAAGCCAACCCGTGCCAGAGCATGTGGGGCAGCCTTTGCCTTCACACATAATGCATTGAACATCGATTTCGGCAGAAGGCTCCGTAAACGGGAAAAAGCTGTTTCTGAACCTTGTCGGACGGTAAGAGCCGAAATAAAGTCTTATAAATTCGTTTAAAACACCTTTAAGGTCAGAGAACGTAACGTTTTTATCAACATATAAACCTTCAATTTGGTGAAAAAGGTTATTTTTTCTTGCACTGACCGATTCGCTTCTGTATACTCTTCCAGGAGATACAATTTTAATCGGAGGTCTTGAATTTTGCATTTGTCTGACCTGTGCATTTGATGTTTGGCTTCTTAAAACAACATTTTCGCCGAGTTTTGAATAGAAAGTATCTTGAACATCTCTTGCGGGGTGTTCTTTGGGAGTGTTTAACAAATCAAAGTTATATTTAACCGTTTCAACCTCGGGTGAATATTGGTTTTCGATTAATGAAAATCCCAGAAGCTCAAAAATCTCAACAATTTCATTAATTGTTTTTGTTAAAGGATGAACATGCCCCACAGGCTCAAACGTTGAAGGCAGCGTTATATCAATTTTTTCGCTTTCAAGTTTTTTATTTAATTCCGCCGTATAGAATTCTTCCTGTTTTTGGTTGGTCAGAGTTTCGATTTCTTTTGACACCTGATTTACAAGGGCGCCGATTTTGGGTCTTTGTTCTGGAGGAACATCTTTAAGACCTTTTTTTAAATTATTTAATTCCGATGCTCTTGATAAATATTTATTTTTTACTTCTTCAAGAGATTTAAGGTCATATGTTTTTTCAATTTCTTTAAGCGCCGTTTCTTTTATTTCAAGTATCTTTTGTTCCATTATTATAATTCCTTTTTCACACACCAATAATAACAAAAAAAGTACATATATCAATATTTTTGTTATAATATGCGTATTATGGAGATTTTATTTTATCTGGGGTTATTTTTATACCTTTTTGTTGTAGGTTCTTTAACGGGCCATGTTGATTATGATTTTTTTGCAAGACTGATTGTCGGAAAAACATATTTTCAGACGGGCGAAATTTTAAAGTATGATTTTTTATCATACACCCCGACTCATCCTTGGTATGACCATGAGTGGGGTGCAAGCGTTCTTTTTTATTTTATACATAATAATTTCGGCGATATCGGGCTTTTTATATTTAAAGCAATAAGCCTTTTTATAACATTTTTTATTCTTATTCAAATTATAAAATTAAGAAGAAAAGCGCTTGAACCGGATAAAAAATTCCCTATTTTTAACTTTTTATTTTTCTTTGTAATGCTTCAGCCCGTTTTTAATCTTATATTTTCTCTAAGGTGCCATCATTTTACGTTTATGTTTTTTGCACTCTGGCTTTATTGTTTAGAGAAAGCAAGGTTAGAGAAAAATTACGGAATTTTATGGGTTTTGCCTTTGCTTATGATTGTTTGGTCCAATATCCACGGCGGATGTTTTATGGCATTCGGGATAACGGGGCTTTATATTATCGGCGAGTTTTTAAGAAAAAAACCAGTTTTACCTTATATTTATACATTTATCGCTTCGTTTTTATTGATGTTTATAAACCCCTACGGCGTTGATTATGTAACGTTTTTAATCAAAGCAACAACAATGCATAGAACTTCTATTGTCGAGTGGCAGCCGCTTTTCGGGCAATATTATCTTTTTAAATTTATAAAATTTAAATTAATTTTAATCTGCATTATTGCACTTTCTTTGTATAAATTTATAAAAGCATACACCAAAACAACGGGTGAAAATTTTGTAAAAAGAACTTTTGAAGTCTGGAATAATATTGATAAAACAAAATTTCTGCTTGTTTTGGTTATGTTTGTTTTATGTTTTAAATCGGTCAGATTTATTACGTATTTTATATTTGTTTTAATTCCTTTTTGTTATGACGATTTTTATTCAACGTTTGAAAAATTCAGGCTGAAAGATTCTTATAACAGAATAAAAGAACTTATTATATATGCAATTATTTTTGTAACGTTTGTTTTAAATATAAGCGTGAGAAAAATAAATTATTCAAATTTTCATAACATTTTCCCGTTGACGGAAATTGAATTTTTAATTGAAAATAAAGTTAAAGGAAATCTTTTGGTTCCTTTTGAGTGCGGAAGCTATGCCGCATATAAATTGTTTCCCGATAATTATATTTATATAGACGGAAGGTATGAAGAAGTTTATAATCCCGATTTAAACGATGTTCATTTGAAAAAAATTCTTTTGTGCGAGGAAGGGTGGAAAAAAGAATTAAACAAATATCATAATGATATTATGATAATTTATAAAGAATATCCGATATATGACGCCTTAAAAATCAATCAGGAAAGAGGGGCTTCCGATTATTATCTTTTAATGGAATCAAGAAAATTTGCGCTTTTTATGAAAAAAGATGTCTATGAAAAAATCAAAAAACCCGTTATTATTCCGACGGATGAGCGCAATTTTTACGACAAAACCATTTGGAATACCAATATTAATTGGATGAAAAAATGAAAAGGGCTTTAGTTGTATTGTTTATTTTTATTTTTCCGTTTTCGGTATTTGCCGAAAATGTCAGCTTGAAAGCGGGAATTGAGAGCAATGATTATTCCGATTATCTTGAAATGGTTGATTTAACGCCAAAACAAAGAAAACAGATTTTAAGAATAAGAAATGAAGAAAATTATGTATTAAGGCCTTTAACGCTTGATATGGAAGCAAAAGAAGAAGGAAGCACTCTTATAGACAGATTTGTATGTGATTTTTTTGATTTTGAATGCAAGGCAAAATTAAGAGACAGTTTGGAAGCAAGAGAAAACGAACAAAACGAAGCTTTAAGAAAAATTTATCAAAAAAAACAATATTATAAATTAAGATACAGAAACGTTTTAACAAGAGAACAGGATATAAAAATCCAACAAATGATAAAAGAAGACGAACATAAAGAAAAAGTCCTTATGGAGCGGTTAGAAAAACAAAAAAGACAAGAGCGCATCGATAAATTCAAATTCTGGAAGAAAAAAGCGTAAGCCGGAGTGAAGGCGGAAGCGTTGAGCTTTCGCCGAAACTGTCGATAGCCGCCGTTGTGGAGCGGTAAGCGACCCTGAATGGGGAGCGAGAGCGGAGCGGAGCAATCTTAGTGATGATATTGCCGTTTAAACCGTGTTTAAAAAGGCAAATCAGCACTGATTGCACAGGCGGAAAAAAGCGTAAGCCGGAGTGAAGGCGGAAGCGTTGAGCTTTCGCCGAAACTGTCGATAGCCGCCGTTGTGAGCGACAGTAAACGGACAAATCTTTGATTTTGTTTACCAATCCCTTACAAAAAACCGCATAAAAAAAGCTCTTTTTACTTTCCCCGCAAAAAGAGCTTTTTTTAAAACTTTGTATAAATTAACTACATAACTTTATCAACAATAACTTTAAATGCTTCAGCGTCATTTGCCGCCAATTCCGCAAGCATTTTTCTGTTGATTTGAATATCGGCTTTTTTCAACAAATTCATAAATTTGGAATAAGTTAAGCCGTATTCTCTTACAGCTGCATTAATTCTTACAATCCAGAGGCTTCTCATTTGTCTTTTAACTACGCGTCTGTCTCTGTATGCATATTTAAGAGCTTTCATAACCGCCTGGTTAGCTACTTTAAATATTCTTGAACGAGCACCGATAAAGCCTTTGGCTAATTTTAATATTTTTTTATGTCTTTTTCTTGATACGTTTCCGCGTTTAACTCTCATGGTTCACCTTCCTTATCTTGAATACTTCATATAGGGTAATTCTTTTGTAATTAAGTCTAAGTTTCTGTCTGAAACTTCAACCATCCCCGTTATTCTGTTTTTTCTTGCAGGGGATTTATGCGCAAGAAGGTGTCCTTTTCCTGCCTGGCGTCTTTGAATTTTGCCTGTGGCAGTAACTTTGTAGCGTTTTGCCGCTGAACGGTGTGTTTTCATTTTAGGCATTTTCACTTCTCCTTATTCTTTGCTTTTGCGGCATACCCAAAAGCCGCTTCAAGCATGGTAATTGCATGGTATATTGTATCAAAACAATGTTTGGTGTCAAATAAGAATGCAAACTTTTTTATTCAGAAGCATTAAATAGTTAACGATAAGGAGAAAGAATTAATGAGAATTTCACCGATAAGCGCATACAATTATAACATTGCATTTGCAAAAAAAGGCAAAAAAGATAAAGCGGAAAAAGAAGACCGTTCATACCCGGGCGGCATGACGGAAAAACAATTCAAAAAATTCCAGCTGGCAAAAGGAGCAACCGAACAACTGGTTTCATTATTCAGAGACCCTGAATTTGAAGCAAGATATCAAGACCTGCCCGAAGGAGACGCCGTTTTTTATGATGCGCATTACGTTTCAAGCGGTCCTGACGGAAAAGTAAAAATACTCGGACCCGCCGTTCATTATTGCCACGGATACAAACTTAAAGACAGAGCCTCCGTTCCCAAATCGGACACGCTTGAAATTAACCCCGAAAAAGGAATTAAAAAAGAAGAATTGATAAATTGGCTTGACAGCGTTTCAACAAAAGAAAACTAACATCCGCATGATAATCCCGCACAAAGGTTAATATTTTGACCCGTGAGTCCTTTTGCTTCATTTGATACAAGATATTTAACAAGATTTGCAATTTCTATGGGCTCAACAAATCTTTTTTGCGGGATTATATCAAGAGTTTCTTTTTTTTCGTTTTCATCAAGAGCATTATCTGTTAAATCCGTTTCAACCCATCCCGGGGAAATTGAATTAATCGTTATATTATATGCGGCAAGCTCAAGCGCAAGAGATTTTTCAAAACCGAAAAATGCAGACTTGCTTGCCGCATAAAGACTTGCATTTGCTTCGCCCACAACGGCCGATATTGATGAAATATTTACTATTCTTCCGAATCTGTTTTTTTTCATATCCGGAACAATAAGAGAAGTTAAATAATAATGGGACAAAAAATTCAGATTAAATAATTTTTCAATATTATTAATGTCCGTATTTTCAATCGAAGAATACAGATATTGCCCCGCATTATTTATAAGTATGTCAATTTCGCCAAAGTTTTCTTTGACGTAATTATAAAGTTTCTTTACATTATCAAGAGAAGTTAAATCTGCGGGGAAATAATTTTTTTCGTTTAATTCTCTTGTGCCTGTTTTAAATACCTGATACCCGAAGCAGGAAAGCGCCTTTGCGGCGGCTTTTCCGATACCGTTTGATGAACCTGTGATTAAAACCCTTTTTGTTTCAGTTGTCATTTTTCTTAATTGTTAAATCGTTTAAATTGAGTTCGCCATGGAAATGCAAGATGTCTGAAATAGTTACATAAAGGGCTTCTCTGTCATCATTGGAAAGCTGTCTGATTGCTTCAACAACCGAATGAATATGGGGGTTTTTGTCATACCAGCGGTTAAATTTTCTGGGGTCGTTTTTTTCAACCAGTTCCATAAAAACGGCACAATCCTGATTGATGATTTTCGGAATACTGTCCAAAATATCAATAGCCACTTGGGATTGAACCTCATCCGGCAGCGTTTCCAACAGTGTCATAAATGCGCTTAAGTATCTGTCTTTGTCGTACCACCTAAGATTTGCCATACATTAATTATAACAAGTTTTTAACAAAAATAGTATAATTTTTGTATTTTTTAGATAAAAAACTTGCCAAATGCCGTAAAATTCAATATAATCAATCGCATATAGAAAGGGGTTCCACAATGAACAAAGAAGAATTAGTACAAGAAGTTGCTAAAAAAGCAAAAGTTACACAAAAAGAAGCAGTTGAAGTTTT
>CALUYY010000013.1 GCA_944325155.1 Candidatus Gastranaerophilales bacterium
GACACAATGGCCAAGTGCCGGATAGGAACGGCAAAATTTTTTACACTTCTATTACTTCTTTATCGCACATAAGCAAAATTTCGGGGTTAATTTTAATTCCTTATTTTTTATGGGTTCTTTTTGCAGCTTACTTAAATTTAGGATTTTTAATTTTAAATTGAATAACTTTTATGCTTAGTTTAGCATAATTTATATGAAAACAGCTTTACTGAAAACCCTTAGGCTTGAAAGATATATTTTCGGAATTCTTCTTGCTTTTGTAATGGTTCTGGTTGCGGAATTAACGGATGAAAAAGAAATTATTTTTCCTGAAATTTGTGCGCTTACAATCGGCGCCTGGGTTTCGGAATTGCAGCCGTGGGCTGTTAACAAAAGAAGAATTTTTATTTTAATGTCTTTGGCTTCAATTTTCGGCGTTTTTGTCGTAAGGTTTATGCCTTATCCTTTAATAATACAGGTTTGTATTTGCTTTGCTTTTTGCGGTTTTATTTTAACTTTATTTAAAACAAACTTTGTTCCGATAATTTCAGCCTGCATTCTGCCCGTTTATCTTAAAACGGAAAGTTTGATTTATCCCGTATCCGTTATTATTATGGCTTTAATTATAATTTTTGCCCAATGGTTAATGGAAAAGTTTCATCTTCGCCCGCATATAAATTTCACTCCGAAAGAATTTAAAATTAAAGACGAAATCATAAAGTGGTCAAAATTGCTTCTTGTGTTCGGTATGGTTTCAATTTTCCCTTTTAAAATCCACCAGATTTATTTTCTTGCTCCGCCTTTAATCGTAATGTTTACCGAATTATCAAACCCGAAAAGCCCCGCAAGGAAAAAACCGAATTATATTATTGGTCTTATGACATTCGGAGCACTCACGGGATGTTTAATCAGGCTTATATTTAATGTTTATCTCGGGATTCATTTATACATCTGCACTCTTATTGCCTGCATAATCTTATTTTTTGCACTGAATAAAGTAAAAATAAATTTCCCGCCCGCAGGCGCCATTCTTTTAATTCCGATGATTTTGGATGAAAGTTTGTTGATTTTTCTTCCGTTTGAAGTTTTTGCGGGAGCGGTTATTTTATGCTATCTTGCAATTTTTATGTTCAGGGGAAAAGAATGATTATGTTTTGTACCGTCAATAAATTTAAAAACAATGTTTAAAGGAGGATATTATGCAAGAGATTATTTTATCCGGCGTTGATAATAAAAAAGTCGAAAAAGAATATAAGCTATCCGATTTTTCGGGCAAAAAATTTGTCTTATATTTTTATCCCAAAGATAATACTCAGGGATGCACCCGGGAAGCCTGCGATTTTAGAGATAATATGAACAGAATTTTAAAATTTGCGCCCGTAATCGGCGTCAGTCCCGATTCAATTAAAAGCCACATAAAATTTATCGAAAAACAAAATCTGAATTTTCTTTTATTGTCCGATGTTGAACATAAATTAGCGCAAAAATTTAATGTATGGGTTGAAAAATCAATGTACGGAAGAAAATATATGGGAATTGAGCGCTCAACTTTTATAATCAATGAAAAAGGCGAAATTGAATATGAATGGCGAAAAGTTAAAGTTAAGGGACATGTCGATGAAGTTATAAACTATTTTTTATGATATTATAAAAACTGTTTTGGTATTAAGTGGAATTATTCCATGGCTATGGAAATATTTTTCGCAAGCGATGAAGGTTATGCAAAACATCTTTTGGTTGCAATAAGTTCTATCCTGCTTAATGCGGACAAAGATGACGAATTTAACATTTATATATTAGACGGGGGAATTAAAAAAGAAAACAGGGATAAAATCCTAAGCCTTAAAAAATTCAAAAATTTTAACCTTGAATTTATAAGCCCCGACGCTTCGCTTACAGACGGCTTCTTAATTCCAAAAGAGATTAAACATTTAACAAAACAAACTTATTACAGATATTTAATCCCCGTTTTAAAACCAAATCTTAAAAAAGCATTATATCTTGATTGCGATTTGGCGGTTAACGGCTCTTTAAAAGAATTATACAATACGGATTTAAAAGATAAATACTGTGCCGCCGTTAAAGAAACCAACCAAATATGTTGTGCAAAAGGTATACAAGATACCGGTGTAAAAAATTATTTTAATGCCGGCGTTTTGCTTATAAATGCAGAAAAATGGGTAAAAGAAAATATTTTTGAAACACTGATTAAAAACACCGAAAGATTATACAAAGAAAACAAGTTGTCTTTTTTTGATCAGGACGTTTTAAATTATACATTCAGAGAAAATGTTATATTTATAGACCATAAATTTAATTTTACGTCAAACGGATGCCTTGATATAAGCGATATTAACGCAAAACCCGTTATTGTCCATTTTTGCGGCGGAACAAAACCATGGAAACAAGGATATGACTTTTTTGCAGACAGTTATCTTAAACCTTTATATCTGGCGGGCTATAAAAATGAATATTACAAAATCAAACTTTATCATTTATTTATAAAATTTCTGCACCGTATCTTTTTGGTAAAAAACAAATATAAAAACTATAAAAAATATAAACTTATCCAAATTTTGGGATTCAGATTTTTAATAAAAACAAAATAAAGAATGATTCGGCTTTAAGTTTAAATTGTATCCGTTAACTTCTTTTTTACCTTATAAATTCTGCCTTATTTTTATTCTGCAATGTCCAAAACCGTAAGCAAATCCGCACTGACGGGTTTATTTAATTCATTTAATTTTAAAAGGGGAATATTTTTATTTAACCCGTGATAATCGCTTCCGCCCGAAATCAAAAGATTATTTTTCTTTGCACAGTCAACCAAAAATTCAATTTCAAAATCGTTATACCTTGAATAATAACATTCTAAACCCTTTATCCCCGCTTTTATCATGGTATCAAGCTTTAAAAGAAATTCTTCTTTTTTTGAATGTTTTTCGCCTTCGCCTCCTAAAGGATGCGCCCAAACGGGAATTGCATCCGCATCAAGCAAAACATCAACCGCTTCAAATCCGTCAAACCTTGTATTTCCTGTTTTACAGCCGTCTAAATATTTTTCCATAGCTTCTAAATTGCTTCCCGCAAGCCCTCTTTTTACAAGAATATTTGCAAGGTGCGTTTTAACGACGCTTTTTCTTGAATAAAGCCAGGATAATTCTTCATCGGTTAAAATTATGTTATGAATATTTTTTAAATATTCAATTCTTAATTCAAGTTTTTTTCTTCTTAAAATTTTACCCGTTTCAATTAATTTATTCAGTTTTTCGTTTTTAACGTCAACTCCGTAACCCAAAATATGACATTTTATATCATTCAATTTACAGGTTAATTCAACCCCTTTTATAAATCTTATTTCTTTAAAATCATAATTTGATAATTTAATAACACCTTCGATTGTGTCATGGTCGGTCAGGGCAAAAACGTCAATTTTTGCATTTTTGATTTTTTCAACCAAATCAAAAATATCATCGCTTCCGTCAGAATAAGAGCTATGTATATGTAAATCCGCTTTTTTCATAACTTAAAAAATTATACAACAAAATAAAAAGCCTCCTTAAAAAGAAGGCTTGAATTAAAAAAGGGTGCTTAAGGTAATTAATTATTCTTTATCCGCAGTTTCTGCCGGTTTTTGCGAAGGAAGCGGTTTATCTTTTTTTAGTTCTTTATGTCTTTTTTCAAAGTTTTTTCTTCCTTCTTCTTTCATTTTTTTAAGCTCTTTTTGCTGTTTTTCCGTTAAGATTGATTCAAAATCTTTCATATTTTTAATTCTTAAATCTCTTATTTGTTTATCAAGTTTGCGGATTTCGTTTTTAAGAGCCTGAATTTGTTCTTTTTCGGATTGTGTTAAGGATTGCTCCTTAATTGTTTTGATTTCGCCCCGTTTTGCTTTAATTTCTTCAATTATCGGCTTCATTTGTTCGTGGCTTTTAATCCTTAATTCTTTTGCTTCCTGTTTTTGTTCATCGGTTAATTTTAAGCGGTTTTCAAATTCGGCTTTTTTCTTTTGCATAACTTCAGGTGAAGGTCCTCTGTGATGGTGTCTCGGTCCTTTAAAATCGGGGGCGGGAGCCGTTTTTTCAACATCGGGTTTTAAAGGAGCTTCATTTTTAGCGGTATCCGCCGCATAGCATGATAAGGTTGAAGCAAGCGCAATAAATGCAGCAAGCGCAATTGTTTTTTTCATAAAAATTGTTCCTTTCATAAATTAAAGTAAGTCTTTAAGTTTTTGTGCCAGTTCTTTTTTGGCGTTAAATATACGGGATTTAAGCGTACCTGTCGGGCAGTTTAGCTTTGCTGCCGCAAGCTCGTATGAATAGCCGTATATTTCGGTATAAATTATTGCATCTTTAAGCTTAGGTTTTAATTCGTCAATTGCTTTTAATATACTTTTTTGTCTTTCTTTTTGTATAAGTTTTAATTCAGGGTCCGGTTTGGAATCTTTAATGTTTATAAAAACGTTATCGTTTTCTTCGTCAGGCAAAATTTCTTTTTGATATTTTGTCGATTTAAGATAGTCCTTTGAAACATTTTTTGCAATAGTATTTATCCAGCTCTTCAAATTCCCTTTTTCCTCATATTTTTCGGAATTTTTAAGAACCTTTATATAGACTTCCTGTTCCAAATCCTCGTTTTCTTCCTTTGTAAAAAGTTTTATTATATTTTTTACATTGTGCCTGTTTGAGTTTATTATTTCTTTAAAGTTCATTCACCCACCATTATTAAGCCGTAAGAATCAACGGGAAAGCCGTAATCCTCGGCGCTTAATGTCTGTCCGTATTTTATTGTATCCAATACGTCGGAATTAAGGCCAAAAATACCGAAAAGCGTACCCGATAAAACGACAAGAAAAATGGCGCAAGCCGCTTTTATTTCTCTTAGTTTTCTTCTTTTTTGAAGATAAAAGGGCTTAACTTCACGGATAAGGCTTGAAACTTTATCCATTGTTTCCATTTCTTCCCTGCAGTCTGCGCATTCTTCAAGATGTTTTTTTAATTCTTCATCGTTGGAGAATGTATAGAGTGCTTCAAGTTTTGTACATTTTTCTTTCATTTTTAACCTCTTCATTTATATAACGAGATAAAAAATAAAAAGTTCATTTTTTTATTCATAAATTTTTATACCTGAATCAACCCCGTAATTAAAACCCCTATAAATATAAGAGGAATAACAAATTTTAAAAGGAAATAAAAAATATTTCCCAAAATATTTTCCCCGAACGCTTCTTTTTTAATTGATTTAACAAACCACCCCGCAATCAAACAAATCAATGCGGTATTTAAGGGAAGAAGAATGTTTGAAGTTATAAAATCAAGAAAATCAAAAAATGTTTTCCCGAAAATTTGAAAATCTTTCATAATGCCGAATGAAAAAACGGACGGGATACTCACAACGGATATAAAAAGCGACAAAAGCACGGTTGCTTTTTTCCTTGATATTTTAAAATTTTCAATCATTGAGGCAATAGCAGTCTCCAGCATGCTTATCCCCGAAGTTATTGCCGCAAAAAGAATTAGAATGAAAAATAATGACCCTAAAACCGCAGGAAAAGGAAGTTTTGAAAACATCTCCGGCAATGATATAAAAATTAAAGTCGGTCCTGCCGTCGGCTCAACGTTAAAAGAAAACACAATCGGAAAAATCATAATCCCCGACAGCAAAGATACCGTTGTATCAAAACCGATTAAAGTATAAGAAGATTTTAAAATTTTTGTGTCTTGTTTCATGTAGCTTCCGTAAGTTAAAATTGCGCCCATACCGATACTTAAAGTAAATAAGGCCTGACCGAGCGCAGTTAAAACCATTGTTGAATCAAATTTTGAAAAGTCGGGTTTAAACATAAATTCAAGCCCTTCTTTGGCGCCCGGAAGCGAAAGAGAATAAATTGCAAGAAGAATAAGCATAACGGCTAAAGCAGGCATCATTATATTGTTTGCTTTTTCAATTCCTTTATTAACGCCTCTGAAAGGAAAAATTGCGCACATAACCAAAAATAAAATCGTTAAAATAACGGGAATTGTTGTTCCCGAAGCAAATAAAGGGAAATATTGGGAAAAGTTTTCCGGGATATTATTTGTTAAAAAGAGCCACAAATATTGAAGAATCCAGCCCCCGACAACAAAATAAAAACAGGAAATTAAAACGACCGTCAAAACACAAAGCCACCCGAACCCTTTAAATTTAGGGTTTATCATATTAAAAGTCGTAACGGTATCTTTTCTTGAAATCTTCCCCAGTGTAAGTTCAACACACAAAGGAATAATACATATAAATGCTATTAAAAATAAATAAGTAAACAAAAAGACGGCTCCGCCGTATTTGCCCATTATATAAGGAAATCTCCAAACGTTCCCGAGCCCGACGGCGCTTCCCACCGTTGCAAGAATAAAACTTATATGATTTGTCCACTCCGCTCTTTTTTCTTCCATTGGTTTTTCCTTTTGTATCAATTTAAACAAAAAGAAAAATACCATATTTTTTATTATTTGTTAATTTTGTAAATTAATCGTTATAAGCACCGTTTAACATATCGGCCGTTATTTTTGCCGCAGTTTGAATAATCTTTAAACAGGGGCGCTTTTTATAATATTCTTCCGTTCTTTTTTCGGGGATATATCCGTTTGCATCTTCATTTAACAATTCTCTGCATATTATTGTTTGATGTTCATTTTTAAAAGCTTCAGAAAGTTTTTGGATTAATTTATAGTGTTTTGCTTTTATGATATCGTTATTTTTTTCAACGTAGCCAAACTTTAAACCAGCAATTAAAAACATTGAGCTGACCGCACCGCAGACTTCTCTTAATCTCCCCATTCCGCCGCCGAGTGATGATGACATTTTTAAACCCGTTTCAAAATCAATGCCAAAGTCTTCACAAAATGCACAAAATAAAGACTGTGCACAATTATACCCTTCTAAAAAAAGATCTCCCGCTTTTTTAACTTTATCTTCCATAAAAACATTTTATAATTAAAAAGCCAAAGCTTAAACACTTTGGCTTTTATTTGTTAATTTTGTTAATTAATATGCGCCCCATTCGGCAGTACCGATTTTTCTTTTGTAATAATCTTCATAAGATTCTTCTTTGTCGCCTTTGACTTCTACTTCGCAAACGGTTTTTGCTCTGTCATCCGAAGAAACCGTACGTACACAATCGGGACAAGGCGCATCGGTATCTTTATCTACAATAACGGGATATACATAATTCCCGCCCCAATTGCACATTACAACTTTTTTGCCCTCGGGAACATTAAGAACCTGTTCATAAGTTTTTCCCGAAGTTTGTTTTCCTTCTTTTTTCCCGAAATTAACGTTTGAACCGTAACCTTTAAACATAGAAACGGGTGAAATTTGCATTTTACTTTCTCCTTTTAAAATAAAAATTTAACAACAACAATCATATAAAAACCGTAACATCAATTTTTTGCCTTGCAATTTTTTATTATTTCTTAAAAAACTATATGCTGAACCTGAGCCCCAATTGAAGATAAGCGCCCTGCCTTCCGCAGTTTCTTATTGCGGTTTCAAAAAATGCGGTTAACTTTTCGGAGAATCTTTTTTGAAAGCCTATCCCGTATTGAACATACGGTTTAACCGATAAATAGGGAAGATTAATATCGTTTGCCCTGAATTTTGTTTTATCAAGTATATTCCATGCAAAAGAAGCAAAAATATAGGGCTGAAAATTATTCTCAAAATTTCCGATTAATTTTATCATCGGTTCAACGTGGATTGCGTTCAGGGGTTTTGTTTTAAAATTGAGATAAGATGTATCATAATCAAAAGTATTTATAAAAGCGTATGAGGTCATTATTGATGGTTGAATTATAAGGCGGTTATTAAAAGTTTTAAAATTAAAGCCCGTTTTTTGGGAAATGCCCGCATTAAATGTCGTAAATTCTTCTTTCATTTGATACCCTTTGGCATTTGATGAAAAGGCGCCCGAATCTATTGCAAAAAGAGAAAAGAAGTCTTTTTTATAAAATGCGCCGATAAGCCCGAACATTCCGCCGTTATTATAAATATCGTTTCCAAAATATGATTGGTTAGAGCCGTTATATGAAATATACCCGCCAAAAAGCGCATAAATATCATCTTTTATATTTTTTAACCCCGTTTCATAACCCAGAATTGTTCCGTAGCCGATATTTGAAACATCAAACCCGTTTTTAAAAGGAACTTCTTCAAATAATGAATAAGGTTTAAACCAGAGCCCTTTATGAATCTCGGGGATTTTATAATAATTTATGTTTAAAAATCTATCCGAATTTGTTTTATTATCAAAACCAAACGCCGATAATCCATTTTGAGGGTTAATCCTTACCATATCAAGATTTGAAAAAACATTTTTAAAAGTATCAATCTGTGTTAAATATCCGCCCGTTTGTGCGGCAATTGAAGAAGATAAAATTGAAGGGTTAAAATTTTTCCTCTCAAATATAAAATTTCCGTTATTTGAATTGTAACTTGCGCTGTATTCAAATATAGGGGTGGAGATTTTTGTTTCGTCATATTTTATATAATCTTTTAAAATTGAATTTGAAAAAGGAATTTCTCTGTATTTTTCATGCGGTGCGCCTTCTATTTTTAAATTTTTAACAAGAATTTCACCAAAACCGTTTATGCTGTCGGCAGAAATTGTATCCATTAAATTCAAATTCAAGTTGACATCGGGGTATATATTGACAAGTCCTTCAATATTTAAATTATTAAATGAAACATTATCTATCGTTGAATTTTGAAGATTAAGGCTTACGTTATTTGAAAAATAGTTATCGGTTGCGCCAAAATACGTAGAATCGGGTAAAAGATTAACAATACCCTCCCTAAAATAAAAATCTCCCTTAAAATCAAGGTTTTCTCCGCCAAGATTAAGGGTTGAAAAATTGTTAATTTCTCCGTAGCCTTTTATTCCGCTTAAAATTGCCGAAACCTTGCCGTTAAAATTAATTACCGCATTTTGAGCGTTAAAAATATCGTTTTTTATGTTGTCTTTTTCAAAATTGTTTTTAAAAGTCGAATTTTCAATATTTAAAACCCCCGAATTATAAACTGCTCCGCCTAATGATTCAATTGCATTTGATGTGCGGTTATTTTCAAGAGTTGAATTTATTATTGTAAGAATTTTCCCCGTATTATTATAAATAGCGCCGCCGACGGAATAAGAATTTGAAGAAGTTGAATTTGAATTCAGAATTGAATTTTCAATTTCAAGATTTCCGTTGTTAAAAACAGCACCGCCGAAAGCAAAGGCATCGGGCGCTAAAATATAATTATTTTCAATAAGAGAATTAGAAATTTTTATATTATCGTTATTATAAATTGCGCCCCCGTATGCAAAAGAACCGCTTTCGCCCGAGACATAATTATCATAGATAAGAGTATTATTAATATCCAAATTTCCTTCGTTATAAATTGCACCCCCGTACGGAGTAACGGAGCCCGTTGAATAATTGTTGTAAAAAACGGAATCCGATATTGTCATATCGGCTTTTTGACCTTCTCTGTATCCGTTTGCAACGGCGCCGCCGTATGATGATGCGCCTTTTGTATAATTATTTTGAAAAAGCACGGAATTAATTTTCATATCGGCTCCGTTTAAATTGTAAATTGCACCGCCGACACCGAAATTGAACCCTTTGGCGTCAACAAAATTGTTATTAAAAACGGATGTATCAATTGTTATGTTTCCGCCGCTGTTAAAAATCGCACCCGCAAAATAAGAACTTGAATATTCCTGCCCGAGACAATTTCGCATAACCATTGTTTTAAAGCTGCTGTCTTTATTTAAAATAAATCCGCCAAACGTACTTTTCCCGTCTATATAATAATCGTTTCCGAAAAAATCAATGTTTAAATTTAAAAAATTGTTTCCTATCGTTTGATTTGAATCTAAATTGTTTTCTAAAATGATGGTGTCGCCCGATTTGGGGTTTGAATTTATAAGAGAATTAAAATTATATACTTCAATATTATCTGCAATTGAAGGGTTTTGAAATAAAAAGAAAATTAAAAATAATATTTTTTTATAACGGGGCATAAAAATTATATTATTTTTTAAAATATAAATTTCTATTACCCGTAAAGGTAATAGCATAAAAAAGGAGTCAAGTGGCTCCTTTTAATTAAAAATTTTATTTTAGGATTTCATTTAAGATATTATATGCAATATCCGCTTCTTTTTTTGTAATGATTAACGGCGGAAGAAGCCTTATGGTGTTTGAACCTGCGCTTAAAATCAAAAGACCTTTATCTTGAGCTTTTTTAATAATATCGGTTGGGGGAAAATCAACTTCAAGCCCTAATATAAGCCCCATACCTTTTACTTTTTTAACGTTTTTAATTGTTTTTAATTTATCGGATAAATATTTACCCGTTTCTTTTACGTTTGATAAAAGGTTATTATTTATGATTTCATCAATAACGCTTATTCCCGCAACGCTTGCGATAAAATTTCCGCCGAATGTTGAAGCGTGGTCCGAGGGTTCAAAACAGGAGCAAAAATCTTTGGCGGCAACGGCACCGATTGGAATGCCGTTTCCTAAAGCTTTTGCCATGGATATGATATCGGGGAATTCTTCATAATTTTTTGCATAATTTTGATAAGCAAAAAACTCGCCCGTTCTTCCCATTCCAGTTTGAACTTCATCGACAATAAAAAGAGCGTTATATTGATTGCACGATTTTCTTATTGCGTCGTAAAATTCTTTATCCATTTGAATTATTCCGCCTTCACCCTGGATACATTCGGTTATAACGGCGCAAACATCGTTATCCATAATGTTTTCAAGAGCATTAATGTCGTTAAATTCAATATATTCAACGTTTGGAACAAGGGGCAAAAATTTATTACGGTATTTTTCCTGCCCCGTAAGCGTTAAAGACCCCAGAGTTCTTCCGTGGAAAGAATTTTTCATTGCAACGATTTTATTTCCTTTTTTATTTAAAAGGGCATATTTTCTTGCAAGTTTAATTGAAGCCTCATTTGCTTCAGCTCCGGAGTTACAAAAGAAGAGTTTATCTAACCCCGAAATTTCGGATATTTTTTTTGCAAGAACACCCTGAGGTTCGACATAAAAAAGATTTGATGAATGATTTATTTTATTTAATTGTTTTGTAATTGAATCAATAAAATTTTTGTTTTTATACCCGAGCGCATTAACGGCAATTCCCGATACAAAATCAAGATATTTATTTCCTTTATCATCGAAAAGATATGCCCCTTCGCCGTGTTCAAAAGATATAGGGTATCTTTTATAAGTATTCATTACATATTTATTAAATTCGTTTTCATTCATCTTATTCTTCCTCAATTATTGTTCCGATACCGTCTTTTGTATAAATTTCAAGAAGGATTGAATGTAAAATTTTGCCGTTTATTATATGCACGGATTCAACCCCCTCTTTTACCGCCTTAATGCAGCAGTTGACTTTCGGTATCATTCCGCCTTTAATTGTTCCGTTTTGAATTAAAAGATTTATTTCTTCAGGAATTAATTCCGATATCAGGGAATTCGGGTCGTATTCTTTAAATAAAACGCCGTCGGTGTCGGTTAAAAATACGAGTTTTTTAGCACTCAGCGCTATTGCAATTTCAACGGCGGCGGAATCTGCGTTTATGTTATACGTATTTGCGTCTTTATCGGTGCCGACCGGCGATATGACGGGGATAAAATCCGATTTTATAAGGCTTTCTATGACGCCCGTGTTTACTTTTGTAATTTCACCAACCAGCCCCAAATCAACATTTTCCGTTATTTTTTTCTTTGCTTCAATTAAAAGCCCGTCTTTACCGGAAATTCCGACCGCTTTTGTATCGTGTTTTTGAAATTCGGATACGATTGATTTATTGATTTTACCCGACAATACTGATTCAACGATTTTCATTGTTTCAATGTCCGTTACCCTTAAACCGTCCACAAATTTGGGTTTAATTCCAGCAAGTTTCAAGCCTTCGTTAATCTCGGGCCCGCCTCCGTGGACAATAACGGGATTAATTCCGACCATTTTCATAAAAGCAATGTCGCCTATGACGGAATGTTTTAGTTTAGGGTCCGTCATTGCGGCGCCGCCGTATTTTATTACGACCGTTTTACCGTGGAATTGGTTTATATAAGGCATTGCCTCAATCAGTATGCTTGCTTTTTCTATATATTTTTGCATAATCTACCTCGTTTAGCTTCTGTATTCAGCGTTTATTTTTACGTAATCATAACTTAAATCACAGCCCCAGCCCGTGGCTTCAAAATCGCCTTCGTTTATTTGAATAAGAATTTTTATTTCTTTTTCTTTTAAAATTTTAAGGGCAAAATCTTCATCGAAAATAACAGGGGTTCCGTTTTCATAGAGCCTTATTATTCCTTTTTCGTTTTTAAAATCTATTGTTACTTTATCCGGGTCAAAATCAATTTCCGTTGCGCCCATAGCGGAAATTACCCTGCCCCAGTTGGCGTCCTCGCCAAAAAAAGCCGTTTTTACAAGGCTTGAATTTAAAATTGCTTTAACGAGAACTCTTGCGTCTTTTTTGGTTTTTGCGCCTTTAACGGTGCATTCGATAAATTTGCTTGCGCCTTCGCCGTCTTTTACTATGTCTTTTGCAAGCTCTCTCGTAACAATAAAAAGGGCTTTTTTAAATTTCTCAAAATCTTCGTCTTTTTTATTTATAATCGGGTTATTCGCCATTCCGTTAGCCAAAATTACCGCCATATCGTTTGTGCTTGTTTCGCCGTCAACGGTTATCATATTAAAAGAATCATCAATGTTTGATTTAAACGCTTCATCCAAAAGCTCTTTTTCAATATTTACATCGGTTGTAATAAAATTTAGCATTGTTGCCATATTCGGATGAATCATACCCGAACCTTTTGCAATGCCTGAAATTGTAACTTTTGTATTTTTAATTTCAATTTCAAGAGTGATTTCTTTTTTAAAAGTATCCGTTGTTAAAATCCCCCGGGCACAGTTGTCGGCCGATTCATCATCATCATTCAGCAGGGGCACTAAATTTTTAATGCCTTCTTTTATTTTTTCTATCGGAAGAAAAACCCCTATAACACCCGTGGATGTTACCATAACGGAATTTTGAGGAATCGAGAGCATATCGGCCGCCGTTTTTGCCATAACAAGAGCATCTTCATACCCCTTTTGCCCCGTGCAGGCGTTTGCATTTCCGCTGTTTATAACAATTGCCTGAATTTTTTCATTGTTTTTCGTTAATTTTTCACACCACCATAAAGGAGGAGCTTTAACGACATTTTTTGTATAGACTGCGGAGCATAAGGCAGGGGTTTTAGAATAGATTATTGATAAATCTTTTTTATATTTTTTAACGCCCGAATGCAGCCCGCCCGATAAAAAACCTTTAGGTGCGGTAATTTTCGGCGTCAGATATTTTATATCGTTATTTTCTTTTGTATCGTTCATTTTTTCTCCTTTTTTAAGCAGGGAAAACTCCTGCCGTCATTAATCCTTCGGTTTCATCCAAATTAAATAATAAATTCATATTTTGTACGGCCTGCCCTGCGGCGCCCTTAACAAGATTATCGATTGAAGCGGATATTATAACATTATTTGTTCTTGAATCGGTAAAAATTCCGATGTCGATAAAATTTGTGCCCTTTGTCCATTTGGTTTCGGGGTAGATATTTTCTTTTAAAATTCTTACAAATTTTTCATTTTTATATTGTTCGATATAACAATCAAAAATATCTTTTTTGGTAACGCCGTTATTTAATTTGGCATACGATGTCGCTAAAATGCCCCTGTTCATCGGAATTAAGTGCGGGGTAAATTGCAGGGTTATTTTTTTATTTAAAGCAAATGATAATTCCTGTTCAATTTCGGGGGTGTGTCTGTGGGATGAAATTTTATAGGCTTTTATATTTTCATTTGTTTCACAGTAGTGAACACCTAAATTAACGCCCCTGCCCGCTCCCGTTACGCCCGATTTAGCGTCAATTATGATTGAATTTGTATCAATTAAATTGTTTTTTACAAGAGGGTAAATTGATAAAATGGAACATGTTGTATAACAGCCCGGGTTTGCAATTAATCTTGCGGTTTTAATTTTTTCCCGATAAATTTCAGGCAGTCCGTATACCGCTTCATTTAACAATTCGGGCGAAAAATGCTCAACGTTATACCATTTTTCATAAATTTCTTTGTCTTTTAATCTGAAATCGGCGCCCAGATCAATTACTTTTGAATTATATAAAACTTCTTTCGTTACCTTTTTACTTGCAATGCCATGCGGAAGCGCCAAAAATATAACGTCTGTTTCTTTTGAAATTTTATCCAGATTATCATCGGTGCATATAATATCCGTTATTGAATTAAAGTTTTGATAGATATCCGAATATTTTTGGTCAAGATATGTTTTTGAAGTTAAATATTTAACTTCAACCGATTTATGGTTAAATAGGATTTTTGTTAATTCTTCGCCGGCGTATCCCGTTGAACCTATGATTGCGGCTTTTATTTTCTCCATTTTTATACCTCGTTGTCTTTAAGCCAGTTTTTATTTATTTCAATTACTTTTTTCATTGCCTCAATTGAAGGAGAGCCTATAACTTTTTTGGCGTTAATTGAATTTTTAAAATCTATTGCTTCATATATATCATCTTCAAACAAAGGTGAAAACATTTTAAATTCATCTGTTGTAAGATTTGATATTGTTTTATTTTCTTTTATGCAATATGAAACAATGCTTCCCGAAACCTTGTGGGCATCTCTGAAGGGAAGATTTTTTTTAACAAGATAATCGGCAATATCCGTTGCGTCTATAAACCCTTGTTTTAGGGCATTAAACATATTGTCTTTATTTATTTTCATTGTTTTTATAACAAGGGGAAGAATAAAAAGCGAATTTTTAATTGTGTTAATCGAGTCAAAAAGAGGCTCTTTATCTTCCTGCATATCTTTATTGTATGCAAGCGGAAGCCCTTTCATAACTGTTAAAATGTTAATTAAGGAACCGTATATTCTTCCCGTTTTTCCCCTTAAAAGTTCCATAATATCGGGATTTTTCTTTTGAGGCATAATGGAGCTTCCGGTTGAATAAGAATCATCAAGTTCGACAAATTTAAATTCAAAACTTGACCAAATAATAATTTCTTCCGCCATTCTGCTTATATGGGTCATAATAAGAGATATTGAAGATAAGGTTTCAATTATAAAATCTCTGTCGGAAACGGCATCCATTGAATTAAGGCAGATATCATCAAAACCGAGATATCCGGCGGTTTTATATCTGTCTATATTATGAGGAGTTCCGCAAAGAGCGCAGGCACCGAGAGGCAGAATATTTACTCTTGAATAAGTATCATCAAGCCTTTTTTTATCTCTTTTAAACATCTCAACGTATGCGCCCAGATGATGAGATAATGTTGTTGCCTGTGCTCTTTGAAGATGGGTGTATCCGGGCATTAAAGTTTCAAGGTTGTCGTCTTGCATTGAAATTAAGGTTTTAATTAAATTAATTAAAAGTTTTTGAATATTTCTGATTTCGTCTTTTAAATAAAGCCTTATATCAAGCGCCACCTGATCATTTCTGCTCCTTGCGGTATGGACTTTTTTGCCCGTGTCTCCGATTTTATCAACAAGCAGCTTTTCTATGAAGGTGTGAATGTCTTCATATTCAAAATCAAATTGAATTTTGCCTTCGTTTATTTCATTTAAAATTTGATTTAGAGCGTTTATGATTTTTTCTTTTTCTTCATTGGATATTATGTTTTGTTCAAATAACATTTTCGTGTGTGCAATTGAACCTAAAATGTCATATTTATATAAGACACAATCAAATGAAAGTGAAGAGTTAAAATCGTTTGTTTTTTTATCAAGAGATTTTGAAAATCTTGAACCCCAAAGCTGCTTTGTTGATTCCATTTGTTATACAAGCTCCTTTACGTTGTTTTTCTTATTAACAAGTGCTCTTACCTTTAAGGGCAGACCGAAAAGATTTATAAAGCCTTCGGCGTCTTTGTGGTTATATAATTCGCCCGTGGTAAAGCTTGCCAATGACTCATTATATAATGAATACGGCGATTTTGCGCCTGCGGGAATTATGTTTCCTTTATAGAGTTTCAATTTAACGGTTCCCGTTACGGTTTTTTGCGTTTCGTCAACAAAAGCAATCAATGCCTCCATTAAAGGAGTAAACCATTCGCCCGAATACGCAAGTTCGGCAAATTTGTTTGATACGATTGATTTAAAAGACTGCGTTTGTTTATCAAGACATAAATATTCAAGTTCCCTGTGAGCGGCGTATAAAATTGTTCCTCCGGGGGTTTCATAGACACCTCTTGATTTCATCCCGACTACTCTGTTTTCAACCAGATCTATCGTTCCGATTGCGTTTTTTCCGCCGATTTCATTTAATTTTTTAATCATGCCTGACGGAGAATAAGAATTGCCGTTAATTTTAACGGGGATTCCTTTTTCAAATTCAATTTCAATGTATTCGGGTTTGTCGGGCGCATTTTCGGGCGTAGTTGACAAGTGAAGAATTTTTTCGTAATCCGGTTCAATTGAAGGGTCTTCAAGCTCCAATCCTTCATGGGATAAGTGCCAGAGGTTTTTATCTCTTGAATAAGTATCGCCTTTTTTCATCGGGGCTTCAATGCCTCTTTTTTCAAGATATGCTATTTCGTCTTCTCTTGATTGGATATCCCAAATTCTCCACGGTGCAATGATTTTTAAATCGGGATCAAGAGCTTTGATTCCGAGTTCAAACCTTACCTGATCGTTTCCTTTGCCCGTTGCACCGTGGCAAATTGCGGTTGCGTTTTCTTTATGCGCAATTTCAACAAGTTTTTTTGCAATTAAAGGTCTTGCAATTGAAGTTCCCAAAAGATATTTTCCTTCATAAACGGCATTTGCTTTCACGGTCGGATAAACGTAATCAACTACAAATTCATCTTCAACATTTAAAAGATAATATTTAACAGCACCCGTTTTTATCGCTTTTTCTTCAAGACCGTCCGTTTCCGTTCCCTGTCCGACATCAACGCAGACGGCAACAACATCGTAATCATAATTTTCTTTTAACCACGGAATGATAACCGTTGTATCCAAGCCGCCCGAGTAAGCTAAAATAACTTTTTCTTTCATCTTTTTCTCCTTTATTTTATAACTGATGCTAAAATTGCCATTTGTGCCCACATTCTGTTTTCCGCCTGATTGAATATTGGAGCTGAATATTTTTCAAAAGTTTCAAAGTCGATTTCTTCGCCTTTGTGCGCAGGCAGACAGTGAAGAATAATTGAATTTTTATTTGCATTATTCATTAAATTTTCATTTATTTGATAACTTTTAAAAATTTCTTTTCTTTTTTCGTATTCGGCTTCCTGCCCCATTGATGTCCAAACGTCCGTATAAATTATATCGGCACCTTTTACACCTTGAAGGGGGTCGTTTACAATTTCAATGTTTGCGCCCGTTTTTTCGGCTATTTCTTTTGCCTTATTTAATTCATTTGTATCCGGCTCAAATCCTGCGGGACAGGATACCGTTATATCAATTCCGAATGAAGCACAGCCCGTTAAAAGACTGTTTGTAACGTTATTTCCGTCGCCCACATAATTTAATTTCAGGTTTTTATATGTTTTAAAAGTTTCATAAATCGTAAGCAAATCCGCCATAATCTGGCAGGGGTGGGAAAGATCGGTCAGAGCATTTATAACGGGAATTGACGAATATTTTGCAAAAGTTTCAACGTCGCTGTGGGCAAAGGTTCTGATTGTAATTGCGTCGGCGTATTTTGAAATTACTCTTGATGTATCTTCAATCGATTCTCTTTTCCCGAGAATAATTTCATCCTGTTTTATGACGTATGAATTTCCGCCCAATTTTGCCATACCGATTTCAAAACTTAATCTTGTTCTTAAAGAGGGTTTTGAAAAATACATAACAAGATTTTTTCCCTTCAGGATGTCTGCGGGTTTATTATTTTTTATTTTTTTCTTTAATTCAAGCGCTAAATCAATCAGCCCTTTTAATTCATCGGGGGTAAAGTCTTCTAAATTGATAAAGTGTTTGTTTTTTAAACTTTTAACCGTTTTCATTTTTTCTCCTTAAATTTAATTACAAAAAAGCCTTATATGAATTTTAAGGTCATATAAGGCTTTATCAGATAAACTTTTTATAAAATAGAATTCTTTTAACTTTAGACAAAAGCGAGTATAAGACCTTAAAAATTGCGGTCTTGACGTCGGATTTGAGCTGTTGTTAAAGAAGTGTTTTTCAAAAATTTATTCCTTATTCAAAAGATAGGTTTTATTCTATATTTAAATTTAAATTTTTGCAAGTGTTTGTTTTACAATTTTTAAAATTTGATATTTATATATGATATAAAAAAACGGGTAAAATGGTAGAATTTCTTATAACATAAGGAGTTTTAAAATGAATGAAAACATTTCGGTTGCAATAGGCGTTTTAGCCGTATCGGTCATATTTTATTACATAGGATATATTAATTTAATTCAAAAAAGAAACAGTGTTCAGGAAGCGTTCTCCGGCATAAACATTCAATTAAAAAAAAGATATGATTTAATTCCCAATATTTTAACAATAGCAAAAGCCTTTATGGACCATGAAAGAAATTTAATGGAAGAAATTACAAAATTAAGAGCAAGGGCAATTGAATTGTCGGACAACATAAAAAACACCAAAGAAAAAATAAAACTTGACGGCGAAATTGCGTCCAAAATGGGGCAGATTATTGTTGCTATGGAAAATTATCCCGAATTAAAATCAAACGATGCAATGCTGGAAGCAATAAGGGCATATAAAGATGTTGAAGATAATATATCGGCGTCAAGAAGATTTTATAATGCAGGGGTCAGAGAATTAAACAATATGACGGATATTTTCCCCTTAAGCCTTATAGCAAAAATCCATAACGTTGAAAGAGAAGAATATTTTAATACCGATGAAGATATAGACAAAGGTGTTGATGCGGCAAAATATTTAAAATAGGGATTAAAATTTGGCAAAAGAAAACATTTTTAATAATGCGGTTCGTACGTTCAAGGAAAGATATGCCGAAGAAATTCTTCCCAAACTTTTAGAGCATGAAAATGAAATAAAAGTGGGAAACATTACGGTTTTAACGGCAAAAATATTATCCGTTATCCCATTTTTATGCATAGTTGTTATTTTTATAAAAGAAACATTTATATATCAGCATCAAACAGGCATTTTTCCTTATTTAATCCCTATTTTGCAATTTTCATTTATTTTTGCGGTTGCACTTTTTTATGAAAATAAATTGAAAAACAAGCTTAATGGAATAATAGCGCCCGTCTTGTTCGCATCTTTCGATAATATGATAATTAAAAGGCGTTTCAATAAAAATTCCGAAAAACAATTTTATGATGCGGGATTTATCCACGGCTATAATATCGACGGCAATGTTTTAGAGGCGAAATACAAAGGAAATGAAATCAGTATCGGAGAAGCAAGAATTATTTATAAATCTAAAGAACCCGCAAATAAATATGATCATGAAATAACAGCGGACGGGATTTTAATCAGGTTTGAAGTTAAAAGAAAATTCAAGTGCCGCGCAGTAATAAAATCCGATTTCCTTAAATGGAACCACCCCGTATCGTTATGGAGAACAAAAATGGAATACGGTGTGTTTGAGAAAAAATATGAAGTTTTTTGCGACGATGAAATCGAAGTAAGAAAATTGGTTACGCCCGTTTTTATGGAGAGAATGCTTGATTTATATGAAAAATTTAATGCAACGATAATTTCATGCGCTTTTTATGAAGACAGCTTTTTAATTGCACTCGGAACAAACAGACAAATCATTGACGTAAAAAAACTTATGGCAAATATTGATGATTACTCGGTATACGCCGATGCAATAAGACAGATAACATCAATAATAAATCTATATGATTATTTGAAATTGGAGTAATTAAAATCTGAAATAAATAAAAGGATTATAAGTTGAAGCGGCTATTGTTGCCGTTGATATTATAAAAAGAATCAAAAGCCAGAAATTAATCAGCCCGTATAAAATTTTATTTTCTTTTTTAATGTTTAAAATATTTTTAAATATCGGCATTGAACATAAAATTGCCGCAACAAAAGCAATAATTTCAAATGTATCTATATAATAAGGAAGTGCGTAAGAAACAGAAGGGGGATTAATCTCAACAAGATTAAACATATTTTTTATATATTCAAAAGCATAATTTATATTATCCGCCCTGAATATTACCCAGCCGATTACAAAAATAAAAATTGCATAAATATGTTTTATAAAATTAAGCGGTTTGGAATTTGTTTCTTTATGCAGGTTTGTAATTTTTTCCAGTATTATAAAAAATCCGTTCCAAACACCCCAGATAACAAAAGTCCAGTTTGCACCATGCCAGATACCCGTTAAAAGAAAGACAACGCCTAAATTAAAACAGGTTCTTTTCATTGAACATCTGCTTCCGCCCAGAGGAATATAGAGATATTCTTTAAACCATGTCGATAATGAAATATGCCATCTTCTCCAAAACTCGGTTATTGATTTTGAGATATAGGGATAATTAAAGTTTTCCATAAATTTAAATCCGAATATCATGCCAAGACCGATTGCCATATCCGAATATCCCGAAAAATCAAAAAACAACTGGAAAGTATAACTTATGGCGCCAAGCCAGGCAATAAGAGGGCTGAAAGCATCCGGAGATTGAGCAAAAATTTTGTCGGCAACTGCGCCTAATGTATTTGCAATAAGCATTTTTTTAGAAAGCCCTATGATAAATCTTTTAACTCCGTATTGGACTTTTTCGAAATCAACGGTTCTTGAATTTATTTGTTCTTCAACATCGTGATATTTAACAATCGGCCCTGCGATTAATTGCGGGAAAAGACAAATATATAAAGCAAGTTTGTAAATATCTTTTTGAACTTTTACATCGCCCCTGAAAACATCTATTGTATATGAAATGGCTTGAAACGTATAAAATGAAATGCCGATAGGCATTATAACGTTAATCGGGTCAACGGATAATTTAAAAAGAGAATTTATATTGTCGATTATAAAATTGAAATATTTAAAATAAACCAGAAATGAAAGATTTAATATGACGGTTAAAATAAGATAAAGTTTTTTATATTTTTGAAATTTATCAATTAAAATTGCGCCGAAATAGTTAATTATGATTGTAATAAACATAATTGCAAGGTATTTAGGCTCTCCCCAGGCATAAAAAAGAATGCTTGCAATAAGTAAAATGCCGTTATGAAGTTCCTTTTTGCTAAAAAGATATAAAAGACATACAATCGGCAAAAACAGGTATACAAAGGTCATTGAACTGAAAAGCATTTTATTTTTCCTCCTTTGGATACATATTTAAAATCGGCTTAAAATATCTTGCGTCAAAATTTAATATCAGGATATCGGGTTTAAAATCAAGGATTTCTTTTTCATATCTTTTCATTTTCATTTCATCTTCATATTTAACATGTCCGTCATTAATTCTCCTTTTGTACATTCTTTTAAAATTATAAGGAAGAAAATGGCTTAAATTTTCTGTCATGCTGTTTCCGATTAAAAACACGGACAAATTGTTACTTGAATTTTTATAATTATAGATTCTTGTTGTACGTATTTTTTTAATTGTTGTTTCAAGATTTTTATCATCTTTATGCTCAAGATATATATAGTCCTCATCCAAAACTTTTTTATCCTTAAGCCCTAAATCTGAAAGAAGTGTTTGTCCGAGATATTTTTTATCAAGAGTATTTATTACATATACATATTTATTTTTGACCAATCTGAATTCATCCAAAGACATCGGCTTATAAGAATGAAAATCTTTTTTTATTTCCTCCGCCAATTCCAAATATCCAAACCATGCCGCATAATCCGTCCAATGGTGATCCGTTTTAAAGAACATAAATTCATTTTTTGCCTGTTTTTGGATTTCATCAAAAGGATAAACAATTTTAATGTCCGTATTTTCTTTTATGTAGTCAACAAACCCTTTATAGTTATCCTTATCTTTTATTAAAATCGGATAAGTATTACCTTTGTATAAAAATTCTTTTGAAGGTGTAATTAATATATAAAGCTTAATATTATTTTTATTGCAGAAATCGTTATATTTAGATAAATTTTCGGCCGCTAAAATAATTTGTTCTTTTTTTATACCGTTTTTTAATACTTCCTGTGCATATTTATCAAGCCTGAAACACCAGTTTGTTTTTTTGTTTATAAAAGCTCTCGGGGTTTCATAATAATTAATTGCAGAAGTATATTTTACAAAATTATAAGCTTTTATAACCTCGCCCCTTAAATTAAATCTGTCGTTGAACCATTTATCAAAATCTTTTCCGAAATTATAATTTATTTTTCCGTCTTTAATAAAAGGTTTGTAAACTGCAAGTTTTCTGTTTTCGGCTTTTGAAACATTATCTTTTTTTATATGGCTCATCGGAATAAAAAGAAGAATAAAAAATATTAAAAGAAAGACAATATCCAGCCTTGAACAATTCTTAACGGATTTAAAATCCGCAAGATAATTTGAAAGTTTACAGGATAAAAGAATCGATAAAACCAAAATTACAATGAAATTTAAAATATCAAATTTCATTGCGGCTCTCAGCTTAAGAGGTTTATTATAGTTTATTACAACCTTTTTATTTTTGGGGGTGATTATTAAATTATTTTTATCATAAGAAAGTTTAGCGTCATCCGAAGTAAAATTTTCAAAATCTTTTAATTTATATGAACCGAGCCGAAACGAAACGGGGCTTAATTTTACCCCCCCCCCCCGACAGAGTTTTAAGGTTTAATACGATTTGAATTCTTTTCGGAAAAATCGGTTTTTTAAAAGAGTAAGATAAATATTTTTTATTTTTATTAACCTTTTTTGTTTGGGATTTAAATTTTATAAATTCGTTTGAATTTTCATTATTTAATTTAACTTCAACAGATTGAAGATTTTCCCCTTTAATATTAAATCCGACATCAATGGGTTTTTTAACAAGCCAGTAATTCTGCAATAAAAATATTGCCAAAATACTGAAAACTCCCGCTGTTATAACTCTCTTTTTTATCATTTATTTATTCTTAAAATTCCGACTTTTTTATTATATTTTAAAAACATTTTAAGAAAATAATAAAAATAAAAAAGTTTACATTAAAAATTCGGATTTTATATCAAAGATTTGTCCGTTCATTTTGCTTGTCAATTCATTCATAACGGCAGTCATCAACGGTTACAAATTTGCAAATTGTTAAAAAGCTAATAAAATATTTTTATGAAAGCTCTTGTATACGATAAAAATTCGGATAAAAAAATTGAATTAAGGGAAATTAAAGACCCCGAAATCAAAGACTCAAAAGATGCAATTATAAAGGTTGAAGTTTCATCAATCTGCACAAGCGATCTTCATATAATAGAGGGGTTTGTGCCAAGGGCAGAAAATAACATTGTTTTGGGTCATGAATTTACGGGCACCGTTATTGAAACGGGAAGCGGCGTTAAAAAAATAAAAAACAATGACAGAGTTGCCGTTAACTGTATAACTTTTTGCGGAGAATGCTATTTTTGCAAAAAAGGTTTTATAAATAACTGCGAAAAAGGCGGCTGGGATTTAGGCTGCACAATAAACGGCGGACATGCGGAATATGCAAGAATTCCATACGCCGATTATTCCTTAAATAAAATCCCCGATAACTTAAGTTTTGAAAATGCGCTTTTTGTCGGCGATATTTTATCAAGCGGATACTTCGGCTCTAAAATGATTGAAATAAAAAATGGTGATAACATTGCAATCATAGGGGCGGGGCCCGTCGGATTATGCTCTATGATAACATCAAAAATTTTAGGCGCTAAAAAAATAACCGTTATAGACATTAATCAAAAAAGGCTTGATTTTGCTTATAGTATGGGCTTTTGTGATTATATAATAAACCCTTTGATTGATAACGTTGAAGAAAAAGCAAAAGAATTGACCGGCAAAAAAGGTTTTGACGGCGTTATAGAAGCATCGGGCGGAAAAAACACCTTTGAAATTGCATGGAAAATTGCAAGGGCAAATTCCGTTGTCGGCGTTGTTGCAATGTATGAAGAAAATCAAATTCTTCCGCTTCCTTATATGTACGGCAAAAATTTAACCTTTAAAACGGGCGGGGTTGACGCAATTTATTGTGATGAACTTTTAGATTTACTTTCAAAAGGAAAAATCTCAACGGATTTTTTAATTACAAAAAAATTCAAGCTTGATGATATTGTTGAAGCTTATAAATTGTTTAAAAATAAAAATGATAATGACCTGAAATTTGCAATATATTAAAAAAGACCCTTAAAAAAGGGTCTTTTAATTCAGATGTAATAATAAAATTATTCAACCGACAATTTTTTGGAATTGCCTTTTTCGGCGGCAATTTTCGGAGCCTCGACGGATAAGATGCCATGTTCAAGTTTAGCTTTGGTTTTTTCAATGTCAATTTCCTGCGGGAAGTATACCGTTCTTGAAAATTCACCGTATTTAAATTCGGATTTTCTGAAGCCTTTTGTATCTTCCTTGTGTTCTTCATGACGTTTAGCGTTAATTGTCAGATGATTTTTATCAATATCTATATCAAGGTCTTCTTTTTTAACTCCCGGGAGTTCGGCCTTTATTGAATATTCATCGTCTTTTTCATGAATTTCAACAGGCATTGCATATTTATCGTCCATCCCTTCATTTAAAATGAATTCGGGAAAGAAGCTGTCAAAGTTTCTGTTTAAAATTGAACTTATCTCGTCGTTAACTGATTTGATAAAATTGTCAGGTGATTTTTTAATTAAGAATTTCATAATTAACTCCTTTCAACTATCATATTTCTTTCAACACTATGAATTATTACACCGTTTTTTAAAAAACCTCATAAATTTAATTAAAATTTAAGAATTAAAAAACCATATTCCCCGAAAGGCTTAATTTATATGGAGTTTTTAGAGTGTATTATAAAGAAGTTCATTTGAATTTATTGTTTCTTTTTCTTTTGTGGAAAGGGAAATATTTTCTTTGTTTAATTCAAGATTGAGATTTTGAACGGTCGTTCCTTTTGAAATTTTAAATTTTTTATTGCTTTTATCCGTCATTTTAATTTTCATATTTTGAAGATTTGTATTTTCTTCAATTATGATTTCATTTTGCCCTGATAAAATTTCGATTTCGCAGTTTTTAAATTTTGAATTTGATGAAATTCTTATTGTGTTGCAGTCGCCTTTTATTTTAATTTTGAGCCCTTTTATTTTTCTTTTTCTCAATTTATCCGAAATGCCGTTTTCATTCATTATTGATATAAGATTATAATTTCCCTTGATATCATAAGCATAACGTCTGACTTTAAACTTCAGTCCCAAAATATTTATTATTTTATGCATTTTTTCATTTTTAATTAAAAAGATTTTTTGTATAATTTTTTGAAACCGTCTGAAACTTAAAAAACTTATGCACTCATCCGCACCGTATATTTCATAACCTTCGCTTATAACAACCAGAGCAAAAATTCTTTCCAACACATGGGCAAATGTGCCGAAACTTTTCATTTTTGATGAAGTTAAAAAATCTTCTTCTTTTATATCCGCCGTTTTAAAAAAGTTCAAAAGCTCCGCACGGCATATAAACATTGTTCCAGCTATAAAGTTTATTTTCTTTGGAACGAGATTGAATCTTGCGCAGACTTCTTCATAAAATATCCTGTTTTCGGGACAGTTCAAATGCATATTGCTCAAACAATTTTTAGCGCCGATTAAACCCGTTTTATTATTTTGTTCAAAAATTTTAATGCAGTTTTTAAATGCTTCTTTTGAACCCAAAATAGGATTAATTAATGAATTTCTCCAGTGTGCGCCTGCTTTTCTTTTAATATTTTTGGTATGAAGCTTTAAAATATAATCGTAATTATCAAGATTTATTTGTTTTAAAAGATAAATAAAAGGCCAGATATCATAGCCCGAATTTGAAACTTGAAAAAACTTTGTATCTTTTTTAAATTTTAAAAACTTTTCTTTTTCTTTTTCAAAATTTTTGGAAAAAGTTACGTATAAATCAAAATCAAAATCGGCTATATTTTTTAATTTAGAAATTATATAATCAATCTGCCCGTGGTAATAAATATGAACCAGAGCGGCAATTTTCGGTTTATTTAACATTTTTTCTTAATTCCGGTTTTAATTTTAGCATACTAAATGAGTATTTGCTTTTTATTAAACAATTTTCACCCGTCTTTTTTAAAAAATATAGTATAATTGTTATTATTTTTTGGAAATTTTATGGGAAATTTTGAATTTTTAAAAAGCGCCGACAATAACGCATATAAAATAATAAATGAGGCGGAAAAATTATACAGGGACGAATATTTTGAACAATGTATTCTTCAGACAAGAAAATTTGCGGAAAATGTCTGTAAAAATGTTTTGGGGCAAAGAAGAACAACCGAAAATACATTTGATGAAATGTTATCGACCTTAAACGACATTGCGGGCGGAAGCGAAGTTGAAAAAGAATTTATCGACGATCTTTATTATCTTAAAAAACAAGGGAATCTTTCCGCTCATTCTTCAACGGTAAAAAATGACGGAAACGAGGCTTTAGAATGTTTAAAAAGGGCGTTTGAACTTAGTATAAATTATTTTATTAAAAAAAGAGGACAGGATAAAAAAATTTTAAATCTTCATTATGACATTAATTTGCTTATGACGGATAAAAAAGATAAAAATTTAGCCGAAAAATATCAGGAAATTAAAGATGAAGGGATAAATGAAATTTTAGAGCGCGCAGGCGCCGAAAAAAAAGAAAAGAAGGAAAAGAAAAAGGCTAACGTTATAAAATTCCCTTCAACAAAAGAAGATGTTAAAAAATTAAAAGAATTAAAAAATAAAAAATCAAAAAAGAAAGAAAAAGCGGATAAAAAAGAGGAAACCAAAGAACAAAAACCAAAAAACGATTTAGGGGAAAACGTTTTTTCTTTTCTTATGACTTTAATTTTATTTTGTATGATAATCGGCATTTTTCTTTTTATAATGCCTAAGTGGAGATAAAATGGAAGAAAATTTTCAATATAAATTTTATTTGGATGAAGGCATAAACGCTTTTTATGAAGGCAAATACGATAATTCGATAGAATTTTTAAATAAATCAATTCAAATAAAAAACGATTTTGATGTTTCATATTTTTTCAGAGCCGCCTGTCATCAGGCAAAAGAAAATTGGGATGAAGCCATGCTTGATTATACAAAAGCAATTCAATTAAACCCGAAAATGACGGATGCTTATTATAACAGAGCAAAAATAATCTTATCAAGAAAAGATATAATAAACCCGAAAATTGAAAATGCGATAGAAGATTTAAAAAAAGCAATTGAACTTGACGATAAATTTATTGACGCAATGTATGCAATGGCGGCGGGGTTAAAAAAACTGGGAAAATACGAGGAAGCGATAGAATATCTTGATAAAATAATAAAAATTGAGCCTGACGCCGTTAACGCCAGAGCTCTTAAAAAACTTATCTTAACAAAATATATGAATTAAACTTCCATTAATTTTAAATTTGAATCCACGGTAAAACTTGCGCTGATTGAGCGTTTAATGTCATCAATCGAATACATCGGGTTAATTTCAATTAAAACAAGTTTATGATTAGCCACCTTAAAAACACATCTTTCGGTTACTATCATATCGACTTCTCTGTATGCGGTTAAAGGAAGAGTGCATTTTTTAACTATTTTAATTTCGCCTTTTGATAAATGCTCCATCGCAACGATAACTTTTTTTGCGCCGACAACCAAATCCATTGAACCGCCGATACCGGGAACAAATTTACCCGGAATTTGCCAGCTTGCAATGCTTCCTTCTTCATCAACCTGAAGCGCACCCAAAACGGTTGCGTCAATGTGTCCGCCTCTCATCATCATAAATGCCATCTGCGAATCAAAAAAGCTTGCGCCTCTTTTTATATGCGAAGGGGTGCCGCCCGAATTTATTATTCTTGCATCTTCATATTCGCCTTCGGCTTTTTTTCCTATCCCTAAAACTCCGTTTTCGGAATGAATTATAACGTTCATCTCGGGCGGAATGTATGCTGCGGCAAGGTTCGGAAGCCCGATACCCAAAGTTACGACATCGCCGTCTTTAAATTCTTTGGCAACTCTTTTTGCAATTATTTCTCTTATTTTTTCTTTTGATAAAACGGTATCACAAACTTGCATTTTTTATTCTTCTTTTGCTTTCACTATATAATCAATAAAAATCCCCGGTATTACAACTTCATTGGGATCAAGACAATCAACAATTTCATCCGCCTGAACAATGACGGTGTCTGCCGACATTGCCATTGTCGTATTAAAGTTTCTTGTTGTTCCGAAATATGAAACGTTGCCGAATTTATCGACTTTTGTTCCGTATATAAAGGCAACATCAGCCCCCAAAGGTTCTTCAAAAATATATTTTTTTCCGTTTACTTCAATAATTTTTTTGCCTTCTTCAAGGATTGTACCAATCCCCGTCGGAGTTAAAATTCCGCCCAAACCTGCGCCGTATGCTCTTATTTTCTCGACAAAAGTTCCCATGGGCAAAATTTCAACTTCAATTTCTTTATTTAACATTTTCTGCCCCGTTATGGGGTTTGTTCCTATATGGCTTGCAATAACTTTTTTAACTCTTTTTTCATCAATGAGTTTTCCTTTATCAACGTCCGGATAAGTTGTGTCATTGCAAATTAAAGTCAGGTTTGAAACATTTGTTTCAACAAGCGCATCGACCAGTTTATCGGGAGCGCCGCATGACAAAAACCCGCCAACCATAAGGGTTGAATTGTCTTTAACAAACTCTGCGGCTTCTTTTGCTGAAATTATCTTTTTCAAAACGGCTAATCCCTTTTATAATAAAAATTATATTATCATAGAAACGTCAAAATGAGAATTTTTGCTTTTTATGAAATCGGATTAAAGTCTTCTTCGTTTAAGAAAATTTCGTCTTCATCGCCAAAAGTCTCAATCGATGTAACTTCTCCCCGTTCATCATAATACGTTCTTTTTATTGCTCTTTTATTTTCAAAAACCGTTTTTGCCTGAAGGTTATCTGATTTGCCGTAGTATGTATATTCAACAATTCTGTTTGAAGGGCCGTATACGATTTTTCTTTTAGGGTCAAAAACGGGAGTTATAATTTGAACCGAGGGGCGGTTATCCGAATACGTTGATTCGGCATAGAGATTATCGCCTATGTATTTTTCATTTCTTTGAATTGTACCGTCGGGGTTAAAATAAGTTATTGTGCTTACATCGTTTTTCCCGAATCTTACAACTGCCGATTTTTTTGAATTTACTTCAATATTATCTTCGGTTTTTGGTTCCCTTCCGTATATATCAAGCTGAACGGGGGTATAATTTCCGTTATTTACACTAAATGCGCCTCTTGCCCGAATTCTTCCGTTCGGTCTTTTATAATTAAGAAAAAGAATATTTTTGGCGGGGCGGTTAAATTCCAGCGTATCTCTTGTTTCAAGATTTACTATTGCGCTTGGAAAACCGGAGTTATCTTTATCGTAAATTTCATAAGCGTACGCTTTTTTTGTATCGCCGTCATAATAAGTAATTATAATTTCGTCCGTTTCTTTTGAACGCTTTGTTTGTCTTATTGTATTAATGTGTTCAAAAAATGCAAATTCTCTTATCGGATTTATACCTTTTGATTTATCGGCGCCAAAATATCCGAATTCATCTATAACAATTCCTTCATTTTCTTTCTTTGAAACAACTCTTTTTTTACACATTCCGTAAGGAACGTCAAAATCTCCGTCTAAATACAATCTGCAATTTGTTTGTTCGATTCTTACGGGCTTTGAATCTTCATAAAATACGGTTTGCGTGTCTGAAGATGTGTTATCTTCTTTATTTTCAATATCTTTATATGTCCTTTTTTTGAGATTTCCCGATTCGTCAAGTTCCGTTACTCTTGAAGAATATCCGAATTTTTTTGTATTTAAGGCGTCATAGGCTATTTTTTCTTTTCTCATAACAAGACCGCCTTTTTCATAATATCTTTCGATTGAAACGGAAGGCTGGTTTGAAACGGGTATATTATACGGTCTTATTTCATGCATGTTTGATTGTCTGTTTAAATTATCTTTTACGCCCGATTGATAAATATTAAGATAAGTTTCGCTTAAATTGCCGTCTAAATCATAATCTTCAAAATATATTGCATTTTTATCTTCATTATACCATTCAACGGTTCTTGAGCCGTTAGGGTGAATAGTTTCAATTTTATCATTAAAAACTACGCTTGAATTTTCGCCTTTTGACCAGGAAACTTTTACTTCTTTTTTATCACCGTTATGGTAATAGGATTCAACGCCCGATGCCGATACAATTTTTCCCGTATAAGGAACAATTCCCGTATACGCTTTATCAAAATTAAATTTTCCGCCTTCAGAAATAAAATCTTTTTGTTTCACGGGTCTTTTTTGAAAGTTATAATTCCCCGAAAATGAAACGGGTGAAATATCGGGGGTTGAAACCGCATTATTTATTTTATTTTTATATGTTTTATTTGTTTTTACCTGATTAAAAACGGGTGAAAAAGATATTTTTGAAACCTGCATAAATTTTAATCCTTTTTTGACCTTTGATATAAAAACCGTGAAAAAAAATTTTGTTATTTAAATTTTAATAAATTTTTATTCTAGCCTCTATATTGCCCTCGGGCATAATGCATTTTGCATTCTATAAGAAAAAAATGAAACAGACAATTATTTTTTAAGGGTTCAGGATGAAAACATTAATCAAAGCAATTGTTGTTTTATTTTTTCTAAATAACTTTTTTATTCCCTCCTATGCAAATGAAAATATCAAATACCCCGATTGGGCAAATTATTATTTAGGGGAAGATAGGTATGAAAATTTTAACAGAAAAATGTTCACATTTAACAGAATATTAAACAAATATGCGATTAAACCCGTTGTTGTTATCTGGACATCGGTTATACCGAAATACGGAATAGACAGAATCAATTCAATTTATAATAACGTTTTATACCCGAGAAGATTAATTTCAAGCCTTATTCAAAAAGATTTTAAGGGAGCGGGGGTTGAAAGTATCAGATTTTTAACAAATTCAACAATCGGTCTTGGAGGAATGTTTGACCCTTCAAAAAGATTTTTTAAATTGGAACAAAATAATGAGAATATGGAGCAGGCTTTGGCTTCTTTGAACATAAAAAGAGGAAGTTATCTTATTGTTCCTTTTATATCTTCGACAAATCTAAGGGGCCTAATCGGAAAAGGTTTAGACAGCCTGCTTGACCCTACCTGCTATACGGGAAATTTTATAACGGCGGGAATTAAAGCGGGGTTTATAGTTAACAATATTTCTTTAATTCAGCCTTTGGCAAAAACGATTGAAACAACTTTTGCAGACCCCTATGAAGTTACAAAAAAATTATACGCAATGCAAAGCTACATTTTAGAAAACAATTTAGATAAAGAAAAAGTCCTTCAAAATAAAGACAAAAAATTTTTGGAATTTAAAAATAACCTTGCACTTAAAAATAATATTATAGATGTTAATTACGACAAAAAAGAAAATAATAAAGCAATTTTGCCGTCAAATGAAACCATTAAAGGCGGGGCTTTCAGGGATAATATTTTATATAATGAAGAATTAATTCCCGATATAATTTTAGAAAATTTTAACCCGCAGACACCTGTCATTGACGCAATGAGAACGGTGTTATTTGAAATCGGGGATGTTAAAAATTCAATCTGGGCGGAAAGTTCGGTTTGGAACAGAAGTTTTCAAAACAGAATTAAAACTTCATCGGTTGAAATAACAAAAGACAGAGATAAATATAAATTCAGATATATTATGCAAAAAGATAAAAATGCTCCCGTTGCGATTATTTATCCTTCAATCGGAGAAGGAATTTATTCTCACCACAGCATTATGTTTGCAAAATTATTTTATGATGAAGGATATTCCGTTATAATTCAGGGAAGCGCTTTTAATTTTGAATTTGCAAAAAGTATGCCGAAATCCTTTCACCCCGGGATTCCCGATGAAGATATATTTTATTTAAGAAAAACAACCAAAAAAATTGTTGATTTTCTTGAAGAAAAATATAATTGCAAATTCAAAGACAAAGTGGTTTTGGGAACGTCATACGGCGCTATGAATACCTTGTTTCTTGCAGACAAAGAAAACAAAGATAATTTAATCAATATTTCAAAATTTATCTCAATAAGCCCGCCGATTGAGCTTTGTTATGCAATGGATGTTGTCGATAAAAATGCCGTTATCGGGGAAAAAGATCTTGAAAAATTAAAAGAAAAAACGGCAATAACCGCAGCTAAAATATTAAATACGTATGATTTAAAAGAAAACAAAGAAATTAAAATAAACGGACTTCCTTTTGATAATAATGAAGCAAAAATAATAACAAGTTTTATAATGCGCCAAAAATTATCGGACCTTGTTTTTACGCTTGAAAATGCGCCTTTGAATAAAAAAAGCGATATTTATAAAAAAATTAATTCGATGAATTATAAAGATTACGCAAAAAAATATTTATCAAACTATACAAAAGATTATGATTTTTCTTATGACACAAGTTTGTATAGAATTTCAGACTTTCTTGAAACAAGCAAAAAATACAAAATATATCATTCAATGGACGATTATTTAATAAGCCTTAAACAATTAAAAAGATTGAAAAGAAATGCAAAAAACAAGCTTATAATAATTGATAAAGGCTCTCATCTGGGGTTTTTATACAGGGATGAATTTATTGAAGATTTAAAAAAAGAAATCGCCCTGAATAAAAAATCAAATTTATAAAAACGGTTGATTTTTATAAAACCTAATTTAAAATTATATTCATGGATATTTTTTATTTAAGTTCAAAAAATTTTCTGCAATTTATTGATGAAGAATTTATAAAACAATTTAAAAAAAAGGAATTAGGTTCAAAAAAAAGAATAATTGAACATTCTATGTCTATGTTTATTCTTGAATATCTTTTAAAAAGGTTTTATAAAATTGAAAATTTTGAAATCGTTTATGAAAATAAAAAGCCCAAATTAAAAAACGATGAAATTTATTTCAATATATCCCACTCAAAAGATATAATTTTAATTGCGTTTAATGATTCAAGCGTTGGAGTTGATATTGAACAAAAAAAAGAAAGGGATTTTAAAAAATTATCCGATTATTATAATGTTCAATTTAAAAACAAAGAAGATTTTTATGAATTCTGGACAAAACTCGAAGCCGGAATTAAGCTTCAAAAACCCGTTATTGATACAATAACAAGAGATTTTATCAAAGGCTGTAAATTAAGCATAGCTTCTGTTGAAATTATTGAAAAATTAAATTTATACCAAATTAAAGCAATCGAAAAAATCGATACGAATGACATTATAAAAAACAATAACAATTCAATTATTATAGTAAAAAAGAGTATATAAAAAGGAGAAAAGATGGCAAAATTTAAAAAATCACTGGGGGCGTTTTTAGCTTTAACAATGATAACTGCGGGATTTTTTGCAATTCAAAACAGAGCCGATGCTTTTTTGTGGTTTAAAAAAGAAGCAAAAGAAAAAACCGTAGACAAAATAAGCTTTGCACCCGTTAACAACATAGGGAAAAATAAAGTCTGGGTCGGAACCTTCCAGTTGGTCTGGAATGACCTTAAAAATGACATCATAAAAGCGCCCGTCGAATTTAAAGACGGGAAATCGGATTTAGCAAAAAACTTAAATAAAGAAGGTTTTACGGTTAATGATATATCGGATGATTCTTATTATAAAAATAAAGGTGTTATGACCCCTGATTTTAAAAAAGAAATTGAAGATGACATAAAAGAAAAATTTAGCGAAACAAGCGATATATTAGACACTCTGGATTGGAATTCAAAATCATATCTTATTTATGCGATGTTAAAGAAAGATTTTGAATATTTAAAAGAATTTCCCGAATTAAACGGTACATCTTTTAACAATTCAAAAGAAAACGTTAAATATTTCGGCATTAAAACGGAAGATTCAATCCATGAACTAAAAGATAATTTGGACGTATTATTCTATAATTCAAGCGATGATTATGCGGTTAAATTAATTACAAAAGGAAATGACGAAGTTATTTTATACAGAACAAACGACAATAAAACTTTGGAAAAATATGTAATTGATGTCAACAAAAAAGCAAAAAATTATAAAGAAGATACAACATTTAAAAGAAACGACAGATTAAAAGTTCCATATATTAAAATAGATGAAATGTTTAATTATAACGAACTTTGCAACAGAGAAATCAAGGGAAGCGATTTTATAATCACCGGCGCAATTCAAACATTAAAATTTAATCTTGATAACAAAGGCGGAAGCTTAAAATCGGAAGCCGCTTTAATTATGAAAATGAGCGCAGTGCCGAAAGAAGAGATAAGATATTTTGATTTTTCAAAACCCTTTGTTCTTATATTAAAAGAAAAAGATAAAAAAATTCCCTACTTTATAGCGGATATTAAAGATGAAACTTTCTTAGAAAAAGCGGAATAAAAGTTAATTAAAAAAGCCTCTTTCAATTTGAAAGAGGCTTTTTTTCAGGGTTTTTAATTATATGATACCTTGTGCTCTCATTGCCCTTGCAACTTTTCTGAATGCGGCAATGTTTGCGCCGACGACATAATTATCTTTATAGCCGTATTCATAAGCTGCGGCTTTACATCTTGCAAAGATTTTTGTCATAATCATATCGAGTTTTTGGTCAACTTCTTCATAAGACCAGAAAAATCTCATTGAGTTTTGCACCATCTCTAATGCGCTTGTTGCAACACCGCCTGCGTTGGCAGCTTTACCGGGCGCAAACAATACATTATTTTCCTGGAAGTAATTAATTGCTTCCGTTGTTGTCGGCATATTGGCGCCTTCGGCAACCGCAATCGCACCGTTTGCAACAAGAATTTTGGCCGTTTCAAGGTTGATATCGTTTTGCGTTGCGCAGGGAAGAATGATATCGGCTTTGATTTTATAAACGGGCGGAGTTGAAGAGCCGTCATTTTCAATGTATTCGGCATTGGGGAAGTGTTTAAGATAATCTTTAACTCTGCCCCTTTCAACTTCTTTGATAATTTTAATCGTTTCAAGGTCAATACCGTTTTTATCATAGATACATCCGTTTGAATCGCTCATTGCAAGAACTTTAACGCCGTATTTTTCCGCTTTTTCAAGAGCATAAATCGCAACGTTGCCGGAGCCTGATATAATTGCGGTTTTACCGTTAAGTTCAATGTTGTGGTCTTTTAACATTTCTCTTACAAAATACATTAAGCCGTATCCCGTTGCTTCTTTTCTTGTTAAAGAACCGCCGTATTCAAGCCCTTTACCCGTTAAAACACCTGCTTCGTATACGTTTCTGATTTTTCTGTATTGTCCGAACAAATATCCGATTTCTCTTGCGCCGACGCCTATATCGCCTGCGGGAACGTCAAGGTCCTGACCTATATGTTTTTGAAGCTCGTTCATAAAGCTCTGGCAAAATTTCATAACTTCGTTATCCGATTTTCCTTTGGGGTCAAAATCGGAACCGCCTTTACCGCCGCCTATCGGAAGCCCCGTTAAAGCGTTTTTAAAGATTTGTTCAAAACCCAAAAATTTTAAAATGCTCTGGTTAACGGAAGGGTGAAATCTTAAGCCGCCTTTATAAGGTCCTATTGCGCCGTTAAATTGAACTCTGTATCCTCTGTTAACCTGAACCTGCCCTTTATCGTCAATCCAGGGAACTCTGAATGAAATAATTCTTTCGGGCTCAACAAGTCTTTCAAGCAGCCCTTCTTTTTTATATTCTTCTTCATGCTTTGCTACAATCGGCTCAATTGTAGATAAAACTTCTTCCATTGCCTGGATAAATTCGGGTTCGGATGCGTTTTTTTCTTTTGTTTTTTCTATTACGCTTTGAAGATACCCGTTTTTAATCATTACTGCTGATTCTGCCACTTTGTTTCCTCTTTCTAGTTTGGTTTTGTGGCTATTATACCATGAAAAACGGTTTTTTAAATATCAGGATTTATACAAATCAAGCATACGCACCAATACATTATATGAAATAGCCCATGCCGCAATAAAAAGCGCAGTGCTGATAACGGCGGAAGCTATTTTATGACCTTGTTTATCTTCAATTTTTACGTTAAAAATTTTATGAATTAAATCAAAATTATTTTTTTTAGGGTCAAAAAAATCGGAATCGATTGCAAATATTAAAGGAAATGAAAATAAAAACAAAGGAATTATAAAAACGGGAATTATTATATGAATTATATTAAAGCCGGATGCCATGGAAGCGCTCAGGTACTGCGGGAAAAAATAAAGAAGAACGTATGAAAAAAACATCAAAGTTAAAAAAGAGATAATAACGGTCATTGTTTTAATAAAATCCATCCGGTTTTCCTTTATTTATTCTGTTTTAACTCCCACATATAAGCCGATTTTATACTGTCATATAAAGTTTTTTCAGGATTCCAGCCCAAAATTTCTTTTGCCTTTTTATTATCCGCAATTAAAATCGCAGGGTCGCCCGCCCTTTTTTGCGCAATTTCAAACGGAATTTCTTTGTTTGTTACTTTTGTGCATAAATCAAAAATTTCTTTAACGCTGTTTCCTTCGTTTGTACCCAAATTAAAAAAGTCTGTTTTTCCGCCCGCTGAAAGATAATTAAGCGCAAGAATATGGGCATTTATTAAATCTTCAACGTTTATATAATCTCTTATGCAGGTTCCGTCTTTGGTGTTATAATCATCTCCGAATATTTTAAATGTTTTTTTGTTATTAAAAGTTGATTTTAATATATTAGGGATAAGGTGGGTTTCGGGGTTATGGATTTCGCCTATACGGGTTTTATCATCGCACCCGGCAACGTTAAAATATCTTAAGCGCACGGATTTTATATTATAGGCCTCATCATAATCATCCATAATTTTTTCAACCGTCAGTTTGGAATTGCCGTAAGGATTAATCGGGTTTTGGGGGTGGGTTTCTTTAATCGGAATTTCTTTCGGTTCGCCGTAGGTTGCAGCGGTTGAAGAAAAAACTATTCTGGAAACATTATACTGCCTCATTTTATCAAGAAGGTTAATTGAGCCGATTACATTATTTCTGTAATATTTTTCGGGGTTTTTCATTGATTCTTCGACAAGAGAATATGCGGCAAAATGGATAACCGCTTCAATATTTCTGTCTTTAAAAAGGGCGTCTAAATCGTTTAAGTTTAAAAGATTGCCTTCAAAAAATTCAAAGTTATCCTTTCCTTCTTTCATTAAGGTTTCGATTGTTTCGATGTGCCCCGTTGAAAAATTATCAAAAACAATAACTTTTTTGTTTTCTTCAAGCAGTTTCAATGCGCAATGACTGCCTATATATCCCGCTCCGCCCGTTACAAGAATCAAATTTTAACTCCTTATTTTTATTTAAAAATTGTACCACGGCTTAATAAAATTTAAAATAAAAGACGGAATTTTCCGAATTTTGTGCCAAGATTTAACTTTTGAACCGCTTTTTAATATTTTAAAAATTAAAACTTTAAGATTTTATCTTTAAGATAAGGGATTTTTGTTTTTAGCTTTGAAATTATATATTTCAATTTTAAAATCAAATATGAATCATAATATTTCGGATTAAAAAAGGCGTAGTAATCGTTTTTATAATCGGTTTTCATAATTTTCAGAATTTTTTCAAATTCAAGACAGTATTCCTTTTTTAAATCGTCCCTCATTTTTGAAATCCAAAATGCGGCTTTAAGAAAATATTTATCCAAAATCATTTTTTTATTTTCGTCTTCGATTTTTAAAATTTCATAAAAAACATCAACGGGCGAAAATTCGGTTTTTTTCTTAATTGAAGTAACGGAACCTTTGCGCTTTTTTTGGTAACAATAAATATTTTCATTCAAAACGTTTATTTTATCCGCCAGAAGCATTGATTTTATAAAAAATATCTGGTCTTGTCCGATTTTTATGTTTTGGAATTTGATATTATTTTTAATTAAAAATTCCTTTTTATACGCTTTTGTCCAGGCTGTCGGCGGAAATTTAAAAATGTCTTTTTTAAAATCGTTTTTATTAAAAGTTTTATTCAGATATTTTTTGGGGATTTTATTTACGCTGTAATTTCCTTTTCTTAAAATATCGCCGTCATAAGTAAGGGCGCCGAAGATTAGGACATCGGGATTGTTTTTAAGGGAGTTATTTATTTTGTTTAAATAATCAATATTTACCCAATCATCGCTGTCTATAAATAAAACGTATTCGCCTTTTGCAATTTTTAAGCCTTCGTTTCTTGCATATCCGGAGCCTGAATTATTTTGTTTTAAGAGTAAAACGTTATTATACTTTTTTATAATTTCAATTGAATTGTCATTCGAGCCGTCGTCTATACAGATAACTTCAAATGAAGAAAATTTTTGCTTGAATATGCTGTTCAGGCATTTTTCAAGATATTTTGCCGTATTATATACAGGGATTATAATTGAAAATTTAATCATCTAAATTTAACATATCCCCCATAATTCTGTCCCATTTAGGGTTTGAAAATTTCATATAACCGCTGTTGGGGGTGAAGGTCATTTCGCCGAAATAAATTTTTCCTTCAACATTATGCAAATCAACCCTTACAAATTTAAACCCTTTTGATAAAGTTTTTGCGATTTCAATCATTTTATCAAAGTTTTTTGGGGGCAAAATTGTTTCATCGTGCAATTTTCCGCCCAGATTAAAATGAAGGTTGTTCCAGTTTATGTCAAACATTGTGGATTTAATTTCTTTATCTCTTTTGTTTGATGAAAAAAGAACGGTTTTCGGAACGCCGTTAAAACAAAAGAAAAGATATTCAAAAAGCTCGTTTGTATTTTTAATATATTCTTCAACGAAAACAACGGGTTTTATTTTGTCATATTGCATTTCATAACCGCTTTTATACGCATAATTTGTTTTTAAATATTCAAGGAATTTTTCTTTATGCTTGTTTGTTAAAATTTTTCCTTCAATTACAAGAAGCTGCATTTTTGAGCCGTGGTTTGTTTTTACGACAAATTCTCTTTTCGGGAAGCCGAAAGATTTAATTTCCATAGGGTTTTCATAAATGCCGTAGATTTCTTTTAAATATTCGCTTCCGATTTTTTCTTTTATCCAGTCTCTGACTTTAATTTTATCGGCAAGGGTTGTTTTTATGGGGATACAATCATAAACTTTTAACCATTGAATTTTTTCGGAAAAAAATTTGGGGTTTTTAAAATTGATAAACCGCCCTTTTCTAAAAAAATATTTCCAAAAAATTTTATGCTTTAATTCTTTTAATTCCATAATTAAAATACATAAGGGCATTAAATTTTAATGCCCTTATATCATATTTGTTTAAAAAATTAATTAATCTCTGGGCGAATACCATTGACCGTCGTATTGAAAATAATCATTCGGATCAAAATTGCCTGTCGGGGGATTTACGGGTTCCCAAACGCTGTCGCCATAACCCGGGATATTAACCGTAAATGAGCCATCACCGTTAGGAGTTGCCGTTGTGCCTGCGGGAGCGCCGGGGATATTTGATATAACATTTTCATTTGATGTATTTTCTCTTGCTGTTGACATTGCTCTTTTTCTCCTTCTAAATTAAAACTACCAACTACTCATATAAGCGGAATAAAGTCAGTATAAAAAATCCGCATTTAGAAGTAAAGACGCCCTATCCTATCCTATCCTATCCTATCCTATCCTATCCTATCCTATAGGCTTATTATAGCTTAATTACAGCCGATTTTAAACTCGTTTTTACATTTTGTTACAGAAT
>CALUYY010000014.1 GCA_944325155.1 Candidatus Gastranaerophilales bacterium
ATGTTAAGAACAATTTTATGTAATCTCGGAATTTGCATATCGTTTGATAAGTTAAATTCCTTTTTTAATTCAGCTCTCACTTCGTTATAGTAACGTTCTTTCAAGCTTGTTGTTTTCTTTGCCGTCATAGTTATTATCCTTTTATTAGCCTTTGAAACTTTATCTTATGATAAGATCTGTCAAGCTTCAATGCCCGGGTAAACCCGTATGTATTATACATCTAATGATTCGTTGCACTTTTTGCAAACACGGACTTTTTTGTCGTTTCTTATTTCGTATTTAATTCTTGTTGCTTTTTCGCAAGCGGGGCATATTACCATAACATTTGAAGAATCAATCATTGCTTCAACTTTATTTAAACCGCCTTCAATGCCTGCCATCGGGTTTGCTTTCTGGGCTTTTGTAACAAGATTAACGCCTTTAACGATAACTTTGCCTTTTTCGGTGTTAACTTTGTCAATGTTGCCGGTTTTGCCTTTGTCTTTACCCGTTATAACAACAACTCTGTCGCCGTTTTTTATGTGCATTGCTTTTTTTGTTTCTTTTGACATTTTTATAATTCCTATATTATAAATTTTCTTAAATTACTTCCGGAGCCAGGGAAACTATTTTCATATAGTTTCTTTCTCTCAATTCTCTTGCAACGGGTCCAAATACACGGGTTCCTCTGGGGTTGCCGTCTTTGTTGATTATAACGGCAGCGTTATCGTCAAATCTGATAACCGAACCGTCGTTTCTTTTGATGTCTGCTTTTGTTCTGACAACAACCGCAGTTACAACTTCAGACTTTTTAACCGCCATATTCGGAGTAGCTTGTTTAACCGTTGCAATGATTACATCGCCCACACCCGCATATTTTTTGCAGGATGAACCCATAACACGAATGCACAATAATTCTTTTGCGCCCGTATTATCTGCAACTTGTAGTCTTGTTTCTTGCTGTATCATTTTTATTTACCTTTATTACTTATAAATTATTAACCCAAAAAACTTATCAAGAGTTAAACTATTTTTTAGCTTCAACAATTCTGTCGAGCACCCATCTTACCTGACCTGAAATGGGTCTGTTTTCAATAATGGAAACAACATCGCCTTCCTGGCATTTGTTTTCAATATCTCTTGCTTTATAGTTTTTTGTAGATATCATTCTTTTTTTATATTTGCTGTGCATTTTATGTTCGCTTACTTCAACAACAATGGTTTTATCCATTTTGTTGCTAACGACAATACCTTGTTTTAATTTTTTGGGCATTTTTATGTTTCCTTTTTCTTTATATATAACCTATGAAAACTATGCATTAAGTTCTTTTTGTCTTAAAACCGTTTTCATTTGTGCTACTTGTTTTTTAAGATTTTTGATTTGGGCGGGATTTTCAAGAGGAGTCATTTTATTATGTTTAATTCTTAATTGAAATAACTCTTTCTTAGCGCTCAAAATCGCATCTTTTAATTCTTCAATAGTCTTATCTTTAATTTCTTGAAGTTTCATTATAATCACCTATTTTTCTATTATTCTTGTTTTAATCGGTAACTTTTGGGCAGCCAATTCAAGAGCTTTAATAGCTTCTTCTCTTACGCTGTAATCAAGTTCAAAAAGCATTCTGCCGGGTTTAACAACCGCAACCCAATATTCGGGGTTGCCTTTGCCCTTACCCATACGGGTTTCAGCAGGTTTTTTGGTGATGGGTTTGTCGGGAAATATTTTAATCCAAACATTACCGCCACGTTTAATTTGTCTTGTCATGCAGCGACGTGCAGCTTCAATCTGACGCGATGTAATCCAAGCGGGTTCCGTTGTAGCCAAACCGTATGAGCCGAATTCAAGAGTTGTTCCTCTTGTTTCTGACCCTTTCATATTGCCTTTTTGTTTTTTTCTGAATTTTGTCTTTTTAGGCATTAACATTTTATTTGCTCCTTAATTTAATTAAAGCTGTTGTGCGTCAGCTTCTGCTGCTGCAGCGGGCTGTTCTGCACGTTTTCTTTTGGGCGCAAATCTTGCACCTTTTTCCTGTGTAACTTTCTTGGTTTTAATATTTTGATCTGCTTTTTCGCCGGGCATAAGATCGCCTTTGAATACCCATACCTTAACGCCGATTTTGCCCATTACGGTATCAGCTTCGGCAAATCCGTATTGAACGTCTGCTCTTAAGGTTTGAAGAGGAATTCTGCCTTCTTTCGCCCATTCGCTTCTTGCAATTTCAGCACCGCCCAAACGTCCGGATACCATAACTTTGATACCCTGAACACCTGCACGCATTGTTCTTTGCATTGCCTGTTTCATTGCGCGGCGGAATGCAATACGTTTTTCAAGCTGAAGCGCGATATTTTCGGCAACCAGTTGAGCGTCAACATCAATTCTTGCAACTTCAACAACGTCAATTGAAACATTGTTATTGTTGATAAGTTTTTGAACCGCAACTCTCAAATCGTCAATACCTTGACCGCCTCTGCCGACTACAACGCCGGGTTTTGCAGTGATGACTGTAATATTAACGCTTTCGCCTTTTCTTTGAATATTTATTCTGCTAACACCGGCAGTGTAGAGTTTTTTCTTGACAAAACGTCTGATTTTGGCATCTTCTGCGATGTTTGAAGCATATTGTCTTCTTTTAGCAAACCATGTTGATACCCATGGTTCAATTATTCCTATTCTGAATCCGGTCGGATGTGTTTTTTGTCCCAATGTTCTACTCCTGATTTCTTAGTTATTCGTTAATTTAACGGTTAAGTGTGATGTTCTTTTAAACCTTTTATACATTCTGCCTTGTGCACGGGGTCTTGCTCTTTTATAAGTTACAGACTCATCGGCATAAATTTCGGAAACTTTTAAATTATCCGCTCTGCCGTCGAATTTTTCCTGTGCATTAGCCACAGCAGCAGTAAGGTTTTTTTCAACAACTCTTGCAGCGAAGTATGGCATAAATTTGAGCATTTTTAATGCTTCAGATGCCACTTTGCCTCTTATCTCGTTAATGACACGGCGAAGTTTTCTTGCCGGCATTTTGATATTTGTTTGTTTTGCTGTTGCTTGTTGCATTTTCCTATTCCTTTAAGTTATCAGTTTATTTTCTCTTTGCGGTTTTATCCTGACCTGCGTGGCCTTTAAATGTTCTTGTTGCCGCAAATTCGCCTAATTTATGACCAACCATTTGTTCCGTTACATAAACGGGAACATGAGATTTGCCGTTATGAACCGCAATTGTGTGTCCGAGCATATCGGGTATAATCATTGACGCTCTTGACCAGGTTTTAATAACCTTCTTTTCTTGCGCTTCATTTAATTTTTTTATTTTTTTGATTAAAGAGTCGTGAACAAAAGGACCCTTTTTTAATGAACGAGGCATTTATCTATGTTCTCCTATTTTTTTCTTCTTCTAACTATAAGTTTTGAGCTTGCTTTTTTCATGTTTCTGGTTTTCTGACCGAGAGCGGGTTTACCCCAAGGAGTCTTAGGATTGCCGCCGGGGCCGGTTTTACCTTCACCGCCGCCGTGGGGGTGATCAACAGGGTTCATTGTTACGCCTCTGACTGTGGGTTTAACACCGAGGTATCTTTTTCTGCCTGCTTTGCCTAAAGAGAGGTTTTTGTATTCCTGATTACCGAGAACGCCTATCGTAGCCAGGCATTCTTTTCTTACCATTCTCATTTCGGATGAAGGAAGCTTAACGGTAACATAATCGCCTTCTTTAGCCATTAACTGAGCTGCATCGCCTGCGGCTCTTACCATTTTTGCGCCGCGTCCGGGGATGAGTTCAATATTATGAATCATGGTACCCAAAGGAATCATTTCCAAAGGAAGTGCGTTACCGGTTCTTACATCCGCATCATGTCCCGATACGATTGTGTCGCCGACATTTAAGCCTTCGGGTGTCAATATGTATCTTTTTTCGCCGTCTGCATATACAACGAGAGAAATTCTGACGTTTCTGTTCGGGTCATACTCGACGGTTTTGACAAAACCGATTATTCCGAATTTTTCACGTTTGTAATCAATCATACGGTATTTACGTTTATGGCCGCCGCCTATATGTCTTGTGGTGATTCTTCCCGTATTATTTCTTCCGCCCGTTTTCTTAACTGTTTTAAGAAGGGACTTTTCGGGTGTCTGCGTTGTAATTTCCGCAAAATCCGGTCTTGTCATACCTCTTTGTCCGGGGGATGTCGGGTTAATTTTACGAGTTGCCATTTTATTATACTCCCGTTAGTTCTTGGATAGGATCGCCTTCGATTGTAACGATTGCTTTCTTACCCGATTGTGTTCTTCCGAATTTCATACCTAATCTTTTTTGATGAGAAGGCATATATATCGTTCTTACTTTTTTGACTTTTCTGTCAGGATAAGCAAGTTCGATTGCTTGTGCGATTTCAACTTTTGTAGCATCATTAACAACTTCAAACGTATACTGGCCGTTTTGAACTGCAGTCATTGATTTTTCAGTTATTAAAGGTTTTTTGATTACATCGTACAATTTTTCTTTGTTGGTTCTTGTTTTAGCCATTATTTTACCAACCTTTCAGTGATTTCATTTATTGCATTTTCGGTTGCAACAATTGAATCAGCTTCAACTAAGTCTTTAACATTTAAGTTTGAAGGCAATAAAAGCTTAACCGATGCAATGTTTCTTGCAGCAAGTTCAAGATTTTTATTTTCTTCGGCTTTTGTATTTGCAATGATTAAAATTTTACCCGTTGCTTTAATGTCAGATAAAATTTTTGCCATAACTTTTGTTTTGGGTTCGGTCAATTCAGAGAAATCTTTAACAACCGTCATTGCTTCCAATTTAGCTGAAAGTGCGGATTTTAGCGCAAGCTTTCTTGCCTTTTGAGGAAGATTTGTTGCATAATCTCTCGGTTTGGGTCCGAACGAAACACCGCCGCCGGCAAATAAGGGGCTTCTGATTGAACCTGCACGGGCACGGCCGGTGCCTTTTTGTTTCCAGGGTTTTCTTCCGCCGCCTGAAACTTCAGCTCTTGTTTTGGAATTGGCAGAGCCCTGGCGAGCATTGTTTAATTGTCTTTTAAGAGCCAAGTGCATAACATGAATATTGGGTTCAACGGCAAACACTTTGTCGTCTAAATTCATTTCGCCGATTTGGCTTCCTTGTATATTTAATAAAGTTTTCTGTGTCATTTTAATTACCTCTAATTCCATTTCGTTCTTGAAGGCTTGATTGTAACCAATTTGCCTTCAGGACCCGGAACTGAGCCCTTAACCAGTAATAAATTTTTGTCGGTATCAACTCTTACGACGCTTAATTTGGAAACGGTAACTCTTTCATTACCCATGTTTCCCGCCATCCTTTTGCCTTTTACGACACGACCGGGAGTTGTACCGGCACCGATTGAACCGGGTTCTCTATGGTTTTTGGAGCCGTGAGCCATAGGTCCTCTCGAGAAGTTGTGGCGTTTAACGGTACCTTGGAAACCTTTACCGATTGATTTACCCGTTACGTCAACTTTTGATATATCAGATAAAACCGATAAATCTATTTTTTGACCGACGGTATAATCTTGAGGATTATCAACTCTGAATTCCTGAAGATGACGGAAGTTTTCAAGATTGTTTTTCTTAAAGTGTCCGAGTTGTGCTTTTGTTAAGTGTTTTTCTTTTGCACTTACAACGCCAACCTGAATTGCGTTGTACCCGTCTGTTTCGTCGGTTTTAACCTGACAAATCGTAGCGGGTTCAACTTTGATAACCGTAACCGGTATGCACAAGCCGTTTTCATCGTACACTTGTGTCATTCCGAGTTTTTCTCCAATAACACCTAATGTCATTCGATTTTTACCTTTCTGTTGTGAGAGCTGCCTTTTTTAGGGTTGTTCTCTTTAGTTACTTTCAAAACTTTGTTTACTTTTTTGTAAACTCTGTTTTATTCACAGTTCACATTCTTTATTCAATTTTCAATTTTGCTTCAAGTATGTGAAAATAAACCTTACAGTTTAACTTCAATATCAACACCTGCGGGCAGGTCCATTCTTGAAAGTTCTTCTGTGGTTTGTTGTGTGGGATCATAGATATCTATGATTCTTTTGTGTGTTCTCATCTCAAAATGTTCACGTGATTTTTTATCAACGTGGGGCGATCTTAATACGCAATAAATTCTTCTTTTTGTGGGAAGCGGAATGGGACCGGACACCGTTGCATCGGTTCTTTTTGCCGTTTCCACGATTTTAAGAGCGGAAGAATCTATTAATTTATGATCATACGCTTTGAGACAAACTCTGATTCTTGGTCTTTTTGCTGTATTTTCCATTGTCTTTTCCAATTAATTTTTCCACTAGTAATTAATGCACAACTTATGTGCAGAAATAAATTTAATATAAACAAAATATCCCGTCAACACTTATTTTTTAAATAGGGTTAAAATATTGTTACAAAAATTAAAATTATAATAAAATGACGGGAAGTTTATTTTCATCGGCAAATTTTAAAAGGTCATCCGGCACATTATCAAGACTGTCCTCAAATGCAATAACGGCCTGAAGCTTTGGAGTATACCCCACTATTTCATTATGATTTCTGTCTTTTTTATCTATCAGGGAATTTTGATAATCGGATATTGCTTTTCTTATGTCTTTGCCTTTAAGCGTTTTATTTCCCAAAGTGTATTCTTTGCCGATTAAAAATTGGTTAATTGAAGTTTTCGGAGCAATGTTTTCTTTATAGAATTTTGCAAATTCTTCATCGGATATTTCATCTTGTTTAAATCCTAAGTTCTTTAAAAAGTGCTCTTTAAAATGTTCTCTTCTTTCTTTTGAATATGGTTCAAAAACCAGCGTAAGCGCACTTTTCATATCTTTTGAAGTGCCCGAGCCCTGATTTTCACCGGATATATTAATAATGTTGGAATTAATTTGCGATAATAAAACGCCGTATTTTCTATATGCATAAGTTCTTTTATGATAAGGAGTAATTAAAGATTCAGACATTACACCGCCGTTTATTGAGGTTGAAAGCTGTTTTAAATTATTTAATGAGGTGTAAATTTTATCTGAGTCAACCATATGAACAAGAAAATTCATGTCCTTTTTTGTTCTTCCGCTTGAAAAGCCGTATTTACCCATATCTTCATCATCTTTTATTTTATGAAAATCGATAACCGGATATTTAACACCGTCTTTTGTTTGTATATGAGTTTTAAGAGCGGTTTTATTTACTATATGGTCGCTGAATACGGCACATCCCGTTGAATAGAAATATTGAAGTTTCTCTTCAACAGGTTCAACCGTCTTGAGAGGGGCTTTATGATCTTTGTAGAATTCATCGCTTACCGCCATTAAATCGGCTCTTGCCATAATTTTTGCAATTTCAAAGTCGTTGGGGCGGCGGAAGCGGTAAGCCAAATCTTTTAATTTGTCTTCGTTTCCGTATGCATGCACATATTCTTCAAGCCAGTGGTGGTTTTTAATAAGTTCATAGACTCTGTCTCTTGCTTCCGGGTTTTTAAATATTTTTTTAATAATGCTTCTTGCATACAGGCTTGAGGGGGTTTGGTGTCCTTTATCAACTATGTTTTCACGCTTTGCGATATCATGGATTAAAGATGATAATTTAAGCATTGTTTTATCGGTTTTATTTAATTTATCATAATCGGGGTTATTGATTGAATTTGCAAGAACGAGAAGATGGTGGATATCAAGAGTATAGTTATGTGTTTTATGTTGTTTTTTTCCTATCGTATTAATAAATTCGGGCATAGCCGATATAATCACATTTAAGGCGTCATCCAATTTTTTATCACCCGTATTAATTTTATTTTCATAGAAGAATTTATGGCATATTTCATAAATTGAATTTTCAAATTCGTTGTTTTTATTCAGGTTATCAAGAAGCATAATGCCGTCATAACCGGTTATTAAACCATTTTGTTCAATAAAATTAATATTCAGTTTATCGGATATCAGTTGCCTTTTTTCTTTTGTATCCAAAAGAGCGTTAAGAGCGGATAAAAATTTTTCTCTTGAATAAGATAAAGGAAGCCCTTTATTCATTTGCTTTAATTTGGGAATTGAACTTATTATCGTTGTTTCAAAATCGGTTCTTTTGCCGTCTTTTGAATTCAGGCATTTTGCCGCAAACGCAATTATGTCTTCTTTTTTTACATCAAGCATAATCTTATCGTTATCAAGACTTGAATCAATATCCGATATTAATTTATCAATAAAATTAAATTCATTACGGAATTTGACAACAGGGTTTTCCCTGAAACTTTTAAGAGCGTCAAGAATTGCAATTCTGTGTGAAAAATCAAGTTTTGATAAGGGCTCTGAATTCCCGTTTACGATATCATCCAAAATATCAAACGGTTTGTCCCTGAAAAAGTTTGAAATTTCAGGCATTGATAAAAATTTGGACATGATTGAAAATTTTTCATCGTTTATTTTCCCGTCTTTATCTTTGCAGATTTCATAACAATTGCAAAAATGATACAGAGGGGCTTTATTATCTACATATTCGCGCAATTTGTCTTTTAAAAATTCATCAAGCTCGCCTTCATCGTTTTGATATCTTTTATAAACTTCGGCAAGCCAATTTATGTTACTTTGCGCTTTTCTGCTTATATTAATAAGCTCAAGCGCAAATTCTTTATTATTATCGTTTCCGCAAACGTCAAGAAATTCTTTTGTATAATCAAAACCGTATAAGGCGCCTGTTGACAGAGTATTTAATTGTTTTATAAATTCAAAATTTTTATCAATTCTGCTTCCGTTTTTATCAAAACAAAATTCGCAAAGTACGGGGAAATTTTGATAAGCGTTTGCAGGGTCATTGTATATTGAAATTATGTCATCCGTCATTGATTTCAATTTATCCGGAGGATATTTGCCTGCGGCGGATATAAAATCTCCAATCCCGGAAAATCCGCCCCGTTTTTTTGCCGCTTGTATCACGTAATTTAATCTGTTTTTATCGATTATTCCTTTTTCATCTTTAATCAAGGGTATAAAAGATAAATCAAGATAAGAAAACCACTCGGTAACATCTGATTCCATTATTTTAGATAAACATTTATAGTTTGTTAAATTAAATGCACCCTCATTATCTTTCAATGCGTTAACCAAATCGGCCGCACCTGCGCTCATTTCAACGGATTGATAATACATTTTCGGGTTCGTGCTTTTAGATTTAAATCTTGTTTTAAACATTTTAAACCTTGTTGATAATTTATCATCGTCTTTTCTAAAGAAATATTTATCCAAAAATTTAAGCGCCAGAGGGCTTACTTTTCCCGTTTTAGAATCGACGCAGGCTTTTGCGGCAGAAATTGTCGCATCGCTTACAATTGTATAGCCGTAATGTTTATAGGTACAAAGCTCTTTTGCAAAAGAATAAATATCTTTATCGAAATATCCCGTAACGGGGTTTGTATAAGCTCCGCAAAGCCCGACCCCTTCAAGAGGCATTCCTTTTGCGGTATCAATTAATTCAATTACATCATCTTTATTTTCTTTTGAAATTGAATTTAAAAAAGTTCCCGCATTTTTTGAATTGTGCCATAAAAGATAACCTTTTCCGTATTTATTATCAATTTTATCTTTTATATGTTCTAAAACTTCTTTTGTTTCGCTTGAATTTTCTTTTAAAATATCATTTATAAGTTCAAGCGATATATCATATGCAAAAACGACACCGGGAAATAAAAGTCTTAAAAATGAAATTTTATCCGGATCTTTTTCAATTTCATCCAAAATATCCGATAAGGGTTTAATCCCCGTATCTTTCGGGCATTTTAGCGCAGATATCATAAGAGATGCAAAATCATCTTTTGAAATTGTGCCGCTTTCAATAAGAGAAGTTGTTTTTTTAATCATCTTTGAGGGCAAGTTTAAATCCGCTAAAGCATTGAGGCTTGCATTTGAATTTTTAAGAGCGGGAATTAAAATTGAATAAGAAAAAAATTCATCTTTTATTTCATCAAAATTAACTTCCCCTTCCGCTTTAATTATATCTTCGGGCAAAATTTTAGATATATACAGAATTTTTGTTTCCGAATCAACATCTTTATTTTGATATAATTCCAATAAAAAATTTCTGTTTATTTCATAATTTTTTTCATTTTGTGCGATTTGTTTTAGTCTGTTTGCAAAATAAAAAGCGGATATCGGGTCAGTATCAAATGTAAGGAAACTTTTTGCATCATCAAGCAAATTGCGGTATCTTTCTTTTGTTTTTTTGCTAAATATTGACGTTTCCATATCAATAAGGGTTTGAAGATTTTTATCTTCATTTGCTTGTTTTTTATTTCCCGAAAATGAAATTGCCTGCCAATATCTTGGGTTTGACGGGGATTTTTTTTCATTGCGGTTTAAGGGAAGATTATTTTTTTTAAAATTGTCCCCGTTCCCTGTTTTTTTGTCAGGGTCATAGGGAAAATTATAATTTGAACCGTTTATTTTATCTAAATCCATTTTTACCTTTTATATTAAGACAACGGGAAGATTGTTTTCTTTTGCAAATTCCAAAATTTCATCGGGGATTGAAGATAAACTTCTTTCTTTTGCAACAACCGCCTGAAGTTTCGGGACATATCCCACAATTTCATTATGGTTTTGTTCTTTTTTATCTATTAAAGAGTCCTGAAATTTTATTATTGCCTGTTTTATATCTTCGCCCGTTATTGTTTTAGTGCCAAGAGTATATTCTTTTCCGGATACAAACTGATTAAAAGAGGATTTTGCTATAATATTATTTTTGTAAAATTCGCCAAATTCCTTATCTGATACACCATCGGGGTCAATTCCCAAATTCAGAAGAAATTCATGCCTGAAATTTTTTCTTGCTTCGGCGTTTTCTCCAAACACAAGGTAATTTATGCTTGATAAATCTTTTTCATATCCCGAGCCCTGATTGATTTTTTTGGCATTCATAACGTTTGCGTTGATTTGTGATAATATAAGCCCGTATTTTCTGTTTTCATATGTTCTTTTATAATAAGGAGTAATTAAAGATTCGGATAATACTCCGCCGTTAACGGGGGATGACAGGTGTTTTACCGCAGTCAAATTTTTCTTTGCATTTTTTGTATCAACCATATGAACAAGGAATTGAACATCTTTTTTTGTTCTTCCCCTCATAAAACCGTATTGCCCTAAATCTTCATCATCTTTTATTTTATGAAAATCGACAACCTGATACTCAACGCCGTTATGGGTTTCTATATGGTTTTGAAGAGATTTTTTATCAATAAAATAATCGGAAATTATAACAGAACCCGTTGAATAGAAATAATCAAGATTTTTTTGAATTAAATCAAGATTTTTATCTTTAAGGGCATTTTTATGCTCGTTGTAGAATTCATCGCTTACCGCCATTAAATCGGCTCTTGCCATAATTTTTGCAATTTCAAAGTCGTTGGGGCGGCGGAAACGGTAAGCCAAATCTTTTGAAGAAGCTGAAATATCGGATGTTGTATTATATTCTTCAAGCCAATGGTGATTTTTAATTAATTCAAAAACCCTATCCAATGATTCGGGGTTTTTATAAAATTTTGAAATTATATTTCTTGCATATAAACTTGATGGAATCTGGTGTCCTTTATCGATTGTATCTTCTTTTTTTGCTATATCATGGAAGATTGCAGCCGATTTTAACATTGCTTTATCCGTATCGTTTAGTTTTTGATAATCAGGATTATTTATTGAATTTGCAAGGACAAGCAATTGATGAATATCAAGAGTGTAGTTGTGTGTGCCGTGTTGTTTTTTTCCTATCGTATTTATGAATTCGGGAGCCGCTTTTATTATTGTATTAAGTGCTTCATCAAGTTTTTTATCGCCGGTATTTATTTTATTTTCATAGAAGAATTTATGGCATATTTCATAAATTGAATTTTCAAATTCATCGTTTCTGTTTAGTTTGTCAAGGTTTATTATTCCTTCGTATCCTTCGATTTTTTCACTATTATTTGACAAAGAAAGCGTTATTTCGGTTTTGGATGAGAGAATATCTTTTTTTTCTTTTGTGTCGCATAATTTTGATAAGTCGGATAAAAATTCAGCTTTTGTATAAGTTAAAGGAAGCCCTTTATTCATTTTTTTTAATTCGGGAATTGAATCTTTAATTGTGTTTTCAAATTCACTGAGTCCGTTTGCTTCAAGATTTTTGGAACTTAAAACTTCAACAATAAATTTATTTTTTGCTTCTTTTGATACGGGAAGAGAGATATTATCCGAATTCAGAACCGAATCTATCTCTGCAAGAGTTTTATCTATTCGTCCGATTAAGTCATCATTTGCCAGATTGGAAGAAGCTCTGAGTTTTGTTAGTTCATTCATCAGACGAACTTTTTCTTTAAAACTTAAATCCTGAATATTTAATTCGTTATTTAAAAAGTCTTTATATATTTTTATCGTTTTTTCATCAAGAAGAAAAATCTCTTTGTCGGCGGACATTAAATTTATCATAAAATCAAAGTTTTCATCAATTTTATTTCCGCTCTCATCGTATGCAATTTCAACCATTGCCGGAAAATTAACATAAGGGGCGGGTGATTTTGAAGAATAGATACTATTTAGAGCTTGCAATATTTCTTTTGTTTTATCGGGAGACAGTTTGTCATAAGAAGTTAAAAAGTCCTCGCAAACTTTTGCTTCGCCTCTAAAGAACCATATATAATTATATCTGTCGGGTCCGTTTAAAATTTTCATTATTTTTGAAACGGCGTCATATTTTTCTTCATCTAAAATGCCGTTTTCATCTTTCAGTTTCGGAAGAAAAGAAATAAAGTCATTGCTTGTCATATATGTATTTCTGTCAAGCATTTTAAAAAGCGCTTCTTTGTTTCTTTCAACAAAATGTCCGTTATTATCTTTCATAAAATCCAGATAATATTCCGTATGCCATAAAAATTCGGGTGATTTATAAATTTTATCATCAGAACTTCTGTAATATATGAATTTTTTAAACGGTTTGAAAGACTTAAGTTTATCAACCAAAGAAGGGTTATCACGGAAAAAATATCTGTCCATAAAAGAAAGTGCAAGAGGGCTTAATTTGCCCGTTTCCATATCAATACATTTTTTTACCTGAGATGAAGCATGGTCTATATATTTGTTGTCGTAAAAATCGGGTTTTCTTGATTTAAATTTATCCATTTCGGCAAGCATTGACGAATCAAAAACCTTCGTTTTGGGGTTAACGGCGCTTCTTGAAATTCTTACCATATCGGATATCGTGTTACAGTCTTTTCTTTCCGACAGTTTTTTAAAATCATCAAGATTATCCGGATTTATTATATCGGCAAAAGAAGTAAAATCCCTGTAACCGTAAAATATCGGGTCGTCTTTTTTATCTTCGGTAAGATAAAATATTAAGTCTTTAAGATAATCAACATCTTCGGGATTATCGGGCAGCATAAAAGATTTAATTTCAGAGGGCATCATAGACTCTTTTAAAATTCTTTTTGAATTTATCCTTGAAAAGTATTCGGCGCTTTCCGGATTATTTTTTACATATTCCATCAATTCCAAAAAGGTGCTTTTTTCGCCGTCTTTATTTGACCACGAACTTTCAATTTTGTCCGCAAGATATGCAATTTCATCGCTTGAGAAATATCCTTTTTCAATATTGTGAGCAATTGTATTTGATAAAACCGGAGAATAGTTATAAAAATAAAACCGGTCTTTTTCTTCATCGTCAAAAAACCTTGCAAGGTTTGAAAATGCTCTTATTTCTTCAAATTCTTTATCATCTCTTTTATACGGACCGTCAAGAGAAGAAATTTTATATCTGTTTAAATAAAGCCAGTATAATTTGTCTTTGCCTTCGGCATCCGCATTTTGCATAACATCTTTTATATATGCGATTCTATTTGCGGCAGAATCTTTATCTTTAAAAGAAAAACTTCTTACCTGTCCAACGATTTCGCTTAACATTTTATTTGTTTTCTCATCAGGATTATCCAGAGAAGAATAAACATCAAAAAATAATCGGGGATAACATTCATCAAAATCGTTATAACGGTTTATAAATTCCGTATAAAAATCAATTGCTTCTTTTCCGAAAGGAGAAAGCATGTGCATATTTTTTTCAACAGTTTCTTTTTTCCGCCCTTCATATGTATCATCATATCTTTTATTATGGGAAATCTCGTCGAGACGTTTTTTCATATATGCTTCAGGGTCAAATTCTTCACTGTTCCCTTTAAATGAAACGGCCTGCCAATAATCGGGATTTGAAGGAGAATCCGCATCGGTATGTCTTTGATTAGAAGGAGTGGTGTTTTGGATTTTGCCTCCCGGATTTTTATTTATATCCCGAGGGTCAATATTGTTAAAATTTGAATTGTTTATTCCGTTTATGTCCATATTTTTCCTTTTTAAATTAAAATAACGGGGAGATTATCTTTGTGCGCAAAATCAAGAAGTTCATCCGGAGCTTCTTTTATATTGTCCGCTTTTATGATAACGGCATTTATTTTTGGCGCAAAACCTATGATTTCATTATGAGTACTTTCGGTTTTATCAATAAGGGAATTTTGAAATTCTACTATTGCTCTTTTAATGTCTGAACCGCTAAATGTTCTTTTACCCAATTGATAGGTTTTATTATCGGGAAACTGTGTAATCAGAGTTTTTGAAACCAGATTGTCTTTATAAAATTTTCCGTATTCTTCAATTGAAACTTCATCAGGCCCGAGAGAAAGATTTTTTAAGAAATTTTCTCTGAAACTTGTTCTTGTATCAGAAGCGTAGGAATTAAAAAGTAAATCAATGGCATTATTTACGTCTTTTTTGTTGCCGGAACCCTGATTTGTATTTGAGGTATTTATCAAATTGGCATTAATCTGGGATAACAAAACGCCGAATTTTCTGTCTTGATAGGTTCTTTTATAATAAGGAGTAATTAAAGATTCGGATAATACTCCGCCGTTTACGGAAGAAGTTATATTTTCAAGAACGGATAAATCGTTTTTAATATTATCTTTTGACACCATATGAACGAGGAATTGAACATCTTTTTTTGTTCTTCCTTTCGCAAAGCCGTATTTAATTAAATCTTCATCATCTTTAATTTTATGAAAATCAAGAACTTTAAAGTTTCTGCCTTTTATATTTACATCTTCAAGATTTGAATAATTGCGCCCGATAAAATAATCGGACATAATTAAAGAACCTGTTTGATAAATTTGGTTTAAGCGGTTATTTATCTCATTTAATTTATAATCATCAAGAGCATTTTTATGAGCCGCATAAAATTCATCGCTTACAGCCATTAAATCGGCTCTTGCCATAATTTTTGCAATTTCAAAGTCGTTGGGGCGGCGGAAACGGTAAGCCAAATCTTTTGAAGAAGCTGAAATATCGGATGTTGTATTATATTCTTCAAGCCAATGGTGATTTTTAATTAATTCAAAAACCCTATCCAATGATTCGGGGTTTTTATAAAATTTTGAAATTATATTTCTTGCATATAAACTTGATGGAATCTGGTGTCCTTTATCGATTGTATCTTCTTTTTTTGCTATATCATGGAAGATTGCAGCCGATTTTAACATTGCTTTATCCGTATCGTTTAGTTTTTGATAATCAGGATTATTTATTGAATTTGCAAGGACAAGCAATTGATGAATATCAAGAGTGTAGTTGTGTGTGCCGTGTTGTTTTTTTCCTATCGTATTTATGAATTCGGGAGCCGCTTTTATTATTGTATTAAGTGCTTCATCAAGTTTTTTATCGCCGGTATTTATTTTATTTTCATAGAAGAATTTATGGCATATTTCATAAATTGAATTTTCAAATTCATCGTTTCTGTTTAATTTATCAAGTCTTATAACCCCGTCAAAACCGGAGATTGTTATTCTTCCTTTTTCGTTTGTATATTGAAAATTAACCCCCAAGAGTTCTTCTAAATGTTTTAATTTGTCATCATTTAAAGCATACATTGATAAATCGGATAAAAATTTATCCCTTGCATATTTTAAAGGAAGCCCTTCATTCATTTCTTTTAATTTGGGGATTGAATCTTTAATTGTGTTTTCAAATTCACTGAGTCCGTTATCGGTTTTTTTATTTGAAGATATAACTTGTGTTATAAATTTGTCCCTGCTTTCTTTTGAAACGGGAAGAGAAATATCTTCATCTTTCAGACTTGATTCAATAAGAGTTGAAGTTTTTGTCATTTTTGATAAAAGAGAGCTGTCTAAAACGGGGTTTAGTTCGGGACGGATTTTTTCAAAAAGAAACATCAAATGAACTTTTTGTGCAAAACTCAAATTTAAAATATTAACTTCTTCATTTTCGGAATACGCCTTAAGCGCTTCTAAAAGGCTTTTATCTCCCAAAAGAGAAGCTGTTATCATGTTTTTATTTAACCTTTTTACAAGATTGCAGTTTTCCGTATTTGTTTTGCCGTTTTTATCAAAACAAACATTATGTAATTTCGGAAAAAGTCTTATCCCGTTTATACGGTCTTCTTTTTTTGCTCCGAAAAGTTCCGTTGTTTTTTTAAATACATCATCTCTTATTTTTTCCGGAATTGAATCATAAGCTTTCATTATCTCGGGCAAAATATAAGTTCCGTCTTTTTGAAGTCTGAAAATACCTATGGAATCTTGTTCGTATCTCGGGTCATAAAGCTGATAAAATATTTTTTCTTTTTTCTCGTCAATAACGCCGTTTTCATCCTTAAGGGTATTGATTGAATCTAAAAAGCCGTCAGGCGAAACCGGTTTCGGGCGCATGCCGGTTTTTGACAATCTTGATAAAAATTCAATATTTTCTTTATTAAAATTGCCTTCATTATCTTTCATTAAATCAAGCATTGCACCTGTCAGCATTGCATAATAATATGATTTATAAAAAGGGCTGTCAAAAGAGTCGTTCATCAACTTTTTATTCCGGTCAAATAAAGCTTCGGCTTTTGAAAAAGGAAGATTTTCTTTAGGAGAAATAGGTGTTTTTTTGGTTATAAATTTATCTATAAATTCTTTGGCAAGAGGATTTATTTTACCGTCTTTATCTATTGCTTTTGAAGCAATAACGGAAGCGCTTGAAATATCATAGTTATATCCGAAAATTTGAGGCATTGCTTTTTGAAGTTCAAAAACAAGATCGATTATATTTTTATCAAATAACCCCGTTACGGGATTTATGGAATTTTTCATTTTATAGTAAAGATATGTTCCGCCTTCATTTATTTGTCTTGAAAACTTCTTCAATCCTTCAAGGGAAGTTTCATCAAGCATGGAAAAAAAGTCTTTTAATTCATCAGTTGTTCTTATGGGAGGAACGGAGGTAGAGGAAGGGGAGTTAATAAAAAAATCAAGCGCATCAAATTTATATTTTGATTGTTTGCCATCTTCAAGAAGCAATTGAAAAATATATGAAGGTAAAATAACGCCGTCCGATATTTTATCGCTTGTTAAATTTTTAAAGTATGCGGTTTTTTCGGGCGATTTGTTTAAGGTTTGAAAAATTAAATAAACATATTTTAATTCTTTTTCTTTATCATCTACAATATAAGGTTTATCCAAAACGGACATAAAAGATTTAACTTCATCTTCGGTTAATAATTTTGAATCAATTAAGGTTTTAATTTCATCATTTAGCATATCAGATGTCAATTTTAAATCTTTCTTCCCCGAAAAAGAAATATTTGCGGTATTTTGCCAGTATTCGGGGTTATTCGGCAATTCGGAAAACGAAGAAGAGGAGGGATCAATTTCTTTTTTTTGCCCCTTATTATTTTTGTTTGAAGCGCTGAAATTAATGCCGAATGAATTATCGGAATTTATTTTATTGAAATCCATTTTAAATAAACCGAAATTACCTTCCTTTTATATGCTTTTTATCGACATAAGGGTTTTTAAACTTTATATTTTTTAGTAAAATAATTAAAAAATGTAAACAAAAGGTTAAACTGATGGAAAAATTAAATTTTTTAACGGCGGGAATTCCCTTAAGTGCAAAAGATTATAAAAGCGGGTTTGAAGTTTTGAATAACATGAATCTTGACGGAATGGAGCTTGAATTTGTAAGAGGGGTAAGAATTTCAGACATTTCAAAAAAAACCGTCTTAAACAGAAATAGCAATTTTATAATAACTGCCCATGCACCTTTTTATGTAAATTTGAATTCAAAAGAAGAAGAAAAAATTGTATCAAGCATTCAAAGAATAATTGAAACAGCGCTTACGGCAGAAAATTTGGGCGGTTATTCAATAACATACCATGCGGCATATTATATGGAAAAAGACCCTGAGGAAGTATTTAAAAAAGTGGTCGAAGGACATAATAAAATATTTGATGAATTAAATAAAAATAATTCAAAAATATGGGTCCGCCCCGAAACAACGGGCAAAAAAACGCAATGGGGCGACATTGATGAAATTATTGCATTATCAAAAGAATTTGACAGGGTTTTGCCTTGTGTTGATTTTTCGCACCTTCATGCAAGAGAAAACGGGAAAATTAATACTTATGATGAATTTTGTTTAATATTTGATAAAATCGCAAAAAATTTGGGTGATGTTGCAATTGATAATTTTCACGCCCATATAGCGGGGATTGAATATACAAGCAAGGGCGAAAAACAACATTTAAACCTTTTAGAGAGCGATTTTAATTATAAGGATTTATTAAAAGCGTTTAAGACATTTAACGTAAAGGGGGCAATAATTTGCGAAAGCCCTAATATTGAAGAAGATTGTAAACTCTTAAAAGATTATTATCAAAGCCTTTAAGATTTGATTTTAAAAATCTTTTATGTTAAAAAACATCTTATTAAGGAGAAGATATGGTACAGTTTTTATACGTTATACAAATTTTATCGGGATTATTTTTAATCCTTCTCGTGTTATTGCACTCGCCGAAAGGCGACGGTATGGGCGGCATGATGGGCTCTGCAAGCCAATTGTTTGCTTCACAAAAAACGGCCGAAAAAGGATTAAATAAAGTTACTTATATAACGGGCGGAATTTTTATTTTGCTCACGTTTTTGCTCGGATACGGAATTATAAAATAAGTTAAAAGTTTATTTTAAAAAAACCTTATTGAAATTCAATAAGGTTTTTTATTTATGAATGTAATTGAAAAGGACATTTTGTACAATTTGCTTTGGGATGAAGAATTAAGTTATCTTCAAGGTCGTATAATTTTGCAATTCTTGTATTTAACTTTGAACCGCAGACGGGGCAGAAGGCAACAAAGCCTTTATTTCCCATATTATCCAAAATCATCTGTCTTAATTCATCAATCTTATTTTTTGAAACAAAATTATAGTCTTCGGTTTTTTCATACAATTTTATTTCATCCAAAGAAACTCTTAAGCCTTTTGCAAGTTTTTGCCTTACCGTTGACGATAAAAAAAGTTCTAAGCCAGATTCTATATTTGAAATAATGCTCTCGTCCAAATTTGTTTTTCTGCTAAGCCCCTGAACGGATAAGCCCAAATTTTCACGTGTATGAAAAACAAATTGCGCAAGATTATCGAATTTTTTTGACGGTTTCATATTTTTAATCTGCTTTTACGTGTTCTTTATCCCATGCAAGAAGAACGCTTGCGAAGAATATACTTGAATAAGTACCGACAATAATACCTAAAATCATTGCAAGAACAAAATCTTTTGTCGTTGCTCCGCCGAACAGATAAAGGGCAAGAAGGGTAATTAAAGTGGTTAAGGATGTATTTAAGCTTCTTGCAAGTGTTTGGTTAACTGAAGCATTTACGATTTCATCAGAGGTATATTTTTTTGCAAGAAATCTGTTATTTTCTCTTATTCTGTCAAAAACAACAATCGTGTCATGAACCGAAAAACCGATAACGGTTAAAACCGCCGTTATAAAAAGACTGTCTATATGAAGGTCAAAAAATATACCCATTATTGCAAAAAAGCCGATTACAAAAATTGCGTCATGCAAAAGCGTTAAAAAAGTAATCAGCGCATAGTCGGATTGAAATCTGAATGAGATATAAACAACGATTGCAACAAATGCAAGACACAATGCAACAAGCGAATTTTTCAATAATTCAAACCCCAAAGAAGGACCGATTGAATTTGTCTGGACAAGAGAAGGGCTTTCGACCACTTCGGATACTATATTTGTTGCTCTGTCAATTTCGGCACCTTTTGTATCGCCCAAAAATGAAGTTTTGATTGAAATTATATTTTTCGGTGCATCGGTTTCATCCGTATTATTCAGTGATGAAGAATTTTTTATAACCTGTGCAACCGGCGTTTGAAATCCGGCATCTGCCAATTTTTGTCTTATTTGTTCAATTTCGTTTACCGTAACATCAGAGGGTGTTGAATATTGAAGAATGGTGCCGCCCGTATAATCAATACCGAGTTTAACCGGTGCGTGGTTCGGTTGTGTACACATAAGATATATAATTGCAATTATACAGGGAATTAAAAGAATTGCACTTATAGAAAGCCATAAGGGTCTGTATTTTACAACATCTATTATATTTTTATGTTTCATTAAATCGGGATTAGCCATTTTTTATTATCTCCTACTTCAAAATTTTTAATTCAAAACGCCGAATTTTGCCTTTTCTTTCTTTGTTTCAACGGCAACATACGATTTATTTATATCGGACGCCTTAAGCCCGAAAAGCGCGGGGTGTTTAAGTTCACCCGTGCCGAATACTATATGCATAAGGTTTTTTGTAACCGTAATAGCGGAAAACATACTGACTAAAACACCCAGTGCAAGAGTAAGAGCAAATCCTTTAACGGTGCCCGTTCCTAAAAGATAAAGAATTGCGCAGGTGATTATAGTTGACATATTTGAATCAAAAATACTTGTAAATGCTCTGTCAAAACCGGAATTAATTGCGGTAAAGAGGCTTCTTCCCGTTTTTAATTCTTCTTTTGTACGTTCAAAAATTAATATATTGGCATCTACCGCCATACCGATACTTAAAATGAAGCCCGCAATGCCCGCAAGAGTTAATGTAACGGGTATTAATTTAAATATCGCAAACAAAATAGCCGTATAAACGCATAAAGCAATACTTGCAATAACGCCCGGGGCTCTGTAATAAAATATCATAAAGAGCATAACGAGAGAAATACCGACCAGTCCCGCAAATTCGGATTTTTGGATACTGTCTGCACCCAAAGAAGGACCGACCGAATTTTCTTCAATAATTTCCGCACCAACGGGAAGTGCGCCTGCGTTTAACAGGTCTACCATATTTTTAACTTCTTCATATTCAAAGCCGCCGTCGGCACCGCCTGAAATTTGGGCTCTGCCGCCTACTATTTCTTCATTTATTCTGGGGGCCGATTGGAATTTTCCGTTAAAGAAAATTGCCATTTGTTTTCCGACCAGTCTTTTTGTAAGGTCTGCAAATTTTTGTGCGCCTTCGGCGTTGAATTCAAGCGAAACTATCCATTCACCCGTTGTTGAGGTGGATACTGAAGCTTTTTTTAAGTCTTTACCGGTAAGGCCTGTAGGAAGCCAGTCCTGATAACCGTCTGCGGTAATTTCACCGGGTTCTTTAAATTCCAGCTGGGCGGTTTCGCCTAAAAATTCTTTAGCTTTTTTGGTGTCGGTAATATTTGGAATTTCAACCATTAATCTTTTGTCGCCGACTTTTTGAACAACCGTTTCGCCGACGCCCAATGCATTAACTCTGTTTTCGATTGCAAACTGGAGGCTGTCCATGACTTCGGGTGTTATTTTTTTAACGTCGCTTGAAGGCTGTGCTTCCAATACAAGTCTTGAGCCGCCGACTAAATCAAGCCCCAAAGAAATGGGTTTAAAATGAATAACGGCAATACTTGCAATTGTAATAAAAACAATAACCCAGAATAATATAATTTTATTTTTCATAATTAAAATTAAAATTCCTCCACAAATCTTTTATATCATTTTATCAAAAAAATAAAAAAGAGATAAAAAATAAAACACTGCCTTTTTGTTTATTAACCAAAACGCAGTGTTTTTTCCTCTACAAGTCCAATAGTCTTTCTTTAAAAATCTTTTTTACCTGTTAAATAGTCTTTTAATTCCTCTTTTGTTAATCCCTCTAAGGATAGCTTACACCATCACTCCTTTCTCCTTGTTGTTTATAGTAAACATCAATTTTCCATGACCTTCAAGTAAAATAAAATTTTAAAATATTTACAATTGTCCATGCCCCCTGAAAAATATAAGATAAATTCAATTTTATAAAACTTAATGAACTTTTATTATAATTTTATTAACAAATTTAAATAACGTGCTAAATGCCAAAAAAACGGTTATATTAGTAATTATGAAAAATTTTGCGGCAAAAACGATTTTTTTTATTTTTATATTTTTTATTACACTATCCAAAGCTTACGCCGATAACAATGCGGTAATTATACCGGACGGTACACTATCGGGCAAAGTAACGACGGTAAGTGCGCAAATTCCCGTCCAAAATATTATTAATCCCCTTAAAATAAACGACATTATTTTTGATAATGCCGATAATATAATTTTCCTCCAAGCACAAAACGAAATTGATGAAAACGTAACAATTACAAAAGGATATCTTAAACAACCGAATAGGATTTATATAGATATTAATAACGCAATTTTAACAACGCCCAAAAAAAGCTATGTCGCAAAATATTCCAAAATAAATAACGTTAAAATTTCACAATTTACCGTTGAACCCAAAACCGTAAGACTCGTATTTGAATATAACGACAAATTGGATTTATCTTCATTTAATATATACAAAAACAAAAATTCGATTTTTATAAAAACATCAAAAAATTTAGTCGACAATACAAGATTTAAAACGGTTTATTCAAATACAAACGCAAAAGACAGAACCCCTTTTTATAAAGGTTCCGTATTTGAAAAAGAAACAATTCTGGCGCCCGATGAAATAATTACAAACGATAATGCCCCCAAAAACGAAATTACGAAAGATTTAACCGCAGATAAACCGAAAGAAATCAAAAAAATCGCTTCAAGATATTATATTGATTCAATTTCAAGTACAAAAGACGGTATTTTAATTCAGGGTATCGGATATTTAAGCATAATTCCGCCTTTTGTACTTACGGAACCCGACAGATTAATAATAGATATAGATGATACGGTTGTATCAAACGAATTAAGAAATAAAACTTTTTTAATCGGTCAAAGTCAAACCGAACAAACACAAAAAGAAACTTTAAGAATCGGCCAAAATTCACAAAGCATTGCAAGACTTGTTATTGAAGGAAAAAATTCAAAAAATTACAGAGTGATAATTTCGCCCGATTCAAAAAGCCTTTATATTACAAAAAAAGAAAATATAATTACGACCAAAATGGCGGAAAATAATGCAAATTTAATTTCAAGCGCATTTTCAAATTTAAAGGGGCTTCAGTTAATTAATTTTTCTTTTTCGGATTCGGTTGCATTTAATATCTTTGAAGAAAATTCAAACCTTTATCTTGATATAAATAACGTTAATATGTATGAAGATAACGTATTGGAGCCTGTTTTAAGGGCATTACCCGAAGTTACGACAACAAGACTTGCGTTGGATAAATTAAGAATAACAATTCCACAGAATAATCAGGAAAACGTCATAAGACACTTAAGCGTTAAAACAAGCCCGGATAACGATGAGATAAGAATTTATACAAAATTAACCGGCCCGAACAGAAGAATAGTGGGGTCGACTTTAATTCCCGCAATAATTTCAAAAATCAAAGTCCCGGAAATTGAAAATCTGTATACGGTTGTAATTGACGCAGGACACGGCGGAGAGGACGTCGGCGCAACAAGAGAGAGAATTTATGAAAAAGATATCACGCTAAAAATTGCAAAAATGCTTGAAGAAGAACTCAATGATAAAAAAGTTAAAACCTATATGGTAAGACAAAAAGACAAAACCGTGTCTTTAGCGGACAGATGTGAATTTTCAAATAAAAAAGAGCCTGATTTATTTGTGTCGGTCCATGTTAATTCAAGTATCAACGAAAACATCATAGGGGTTGAAACCCACTGGTGGAAAGAAGACAGCAAAAAATATGCCGATACGGTGCATAATGAAATGGCAAAAAATGTTAAAAAATGGAAAACGGTTGACCGAGGTTTGTTTAAATCTCAATTTTATGTTATAAATCATACAGAAGCTCCTGCCATCCTTTGTGAAATAGGCTTTATTTCAAATAAAGACGAAAGAGAAGAAATAATAAAAACAAAGCGCCAGAAAGAAATAGCAGAAGCCATTGCAGACGGCATATACAAGTATCTTAAGGCAAGAAAATGACAGAAAAAGAATTAATAGGAATATTTGATTCGGGCGTCGGAGGCTTAAGCATTTTAAAAGAATTAATCCCCCTTGGCGGGCAGTATATTTATTTCGGAGATACAAAAAATCTTCCATACGGAAATAAAACAAAAGAAGAAATTATTAATTTTACGAGAAATATAATAAAATTTTTTATCTCAAAAGGCGCAAGCAGAGTTGTTATGGCATGTAATACAAGTTCCGCCCTTGCGTATGAAACGCTTGAAAATGAATTCGGCGATAAAATTAAAATTCATCCCTTAATCCAAACCGTTGCGCCTTATATTGCAAAACAGGGAAATATTATAGGAATTATGTCCACGGTCGGAACCGCAAACTCTAAAACATATTCAAAAGAAATAATCAAAGCAAACAAAAATGCAAAAGTATATGAGCTCGGGTGTGAAGGGTTTGTGGATATTGTTGAAAAAAGACTTTACGATAAAAAAGAAAGCATAGATTACGTTAAAAAACATCTTGATATTTTGCTTGATAAGGGGTGTGAAAAAATTGTTTTAGGCTGCACCCACTATCCTTATTTGCTTAATATTTTAACAAAATTTGCCCCGGGAGATATTTTTATTGACCCTGCAATTTATATGAAAAACATTTTTAAGAATAATTTATATAATACAAATGCTTTTGTAGAATATTATGTTTCCGCCGACCCCGAAGAATTCAGAAAAAGCGCAAAACTTTTTACGGATATAAAAGATAATATTAATCTTTTTCAAAATAACTGTCTTTTAAACGCTTAAGGAACCGGATTTTTCAATTAATTCTTTTGCAAAGCTCATTGATTTTTCATCAACCACACCCGATGACATCTGCGCAAGAGCTTTTATTTTTCCTTCCGTATCAAGTTTTAAAACATTTATTTGAGTATTATTTTCAAGCTGTTTTTTTGAAACCCAGTATGCATTTTTTGCTTTTGAAGCAATAATCGGCTGATGGGTAATTGCAAAAACCTGTGTTGTTTTTGAAAGCTCGTAAATTTCATTTGCAACGCTTATTGAGGTTTTACCCGAAATCCCCGTATCAATTTCATCAAATATAACGGTTTGGACTTTATCAACGTTTGCAAAAACCGTTTTCAAAGCAAGCATAATTCTTGAAATTTCACCGCCCGAGGCCGATTTTACAAGGGGGGAAAGTTCTTTTGCGGCATTTGTTGTTATCATAAATTCGACATAGTTTTTGCCTTTTGAATTTAGACTATCTTCTTTAACTTCAATTTTAAATTCCGCTCTTTCAAATTCAAGTTTTTTTAATTCAACCGTTATTAAATTTGACAATTCAAGCGCATATTTTTGTCTTAATTCGTTTATTATATTTGAATTTATATTCATTGATTCAAATAAGGTATTTACTTCAACTTCCAATTCTTCAAAAGTAACATTGTTTTCTTCAAGTTCTCTTAATTCTTTTGTAAGCTTCTCGTAAGTTTCATTGATGTTACCGTATTTTCTTTTTAATTTTTCGATTAGTTCAAGTCTTTCATTAACTTCATCAAGCCTTTGGGGATTATCTTCAAGAGAATCGGAATAATTTCTTAAAGTTGAAGATATATCTCTCAGAGTTTCAAGGGCATTAAAATAATTTTCATCAATTTCAATTAATTCTTTATCAAAATCTTTTAATTTTGAAATATTGTATCCGATTTTGCTTAAAGCTTCCGAAATTGAATTGTCCTCGCCTGCAAGCGCCCAGTAAGAACTGTATGAAAGTTCTTTTAATTCCTGAATATTTGATAAAATTTCAAGCTCGTTATTTAATTCTTCTTCTTCATTATCTTTAATTTCCGCTTTTTCAATTTCATCAATTTGAAATTTTAAAAACTCGATTTTTTCGGAATCATCGGTTGTTTTTTGTTTCAGTTGTTCAAGCTTTAATTTTAATTCATTATACTTTTTAAATTCATTTTGCTGTTTTAATAAAACTTCCCCGTAATTTTTTTCTTTTGATTCAATATAGGAATCAAGCAAATCTATATGGTGTTTTTGCTGAATATAGGTATAGGTTTGAAACTGGGTATGAATATCGATTAATTTTTCTCTTTCTTCTTTAATTGAATCAAGATTTACAAGAGCGCCGTTTATTCTGCATTTAGTGCCCGTTGTCGAAATTTCTCTTGAAATAACCGTTTCATCACCTTTGGTATCAAAAGTAATCTCGATAAGAGAATGCTTTGTATCGTCTTTTAGAACATCTTTTGAAGTTTTGGCACCCAAAACAACATCAATTGCTTTTATGATAATACTTTTACCTGCGCCTGTTTCGCCCAATAAAACATTAAAACCGCCTGAAAAATTTAACAGCAGTTCATCAATCAAAATAAAATTTTTAATGTATAAAGTTTTAATCATGCCCCGGCGCAACCCCCCAGTGGAGTTTATCTCTTAAGACATCGTAGAATTCTTTGTTTTTTCTGTTAAGCAAAAGAAGCTTTGCTTTTTTATCATGTTTTTTTATTTTTACAAAATCTTTTCTTCTTGAAGAGAGTTTGCCGTCAGCTATAATTAAATGTTCGTTTCCGTTCGGAAATTTGATTTCAATTTCATCATCGGGACCGACCACAATCGGGCGGGCATTTAGAGTGTGTGCACAAATGGGAACAATTGTCATACAGTCAATTTCAGGCGCAATAACCGCACCTCCGGCGGATAAATTATAGGCGGTAGAACCTGTCGGGGTTGAAATTATAAGACCGTCCGCAAGATATGAGCATACGGGTTTTGAATTAATAAACAATTTAAAAACGGAAGCCGATGAACAATCCGAATTTTTAACAACAATATCATTCAGGGCAATATGCCCTTCAAAATCGGCAAGCATTAATCTTTCTTCAATTCTGTATTTTTTTTCCTGAAGACTTAACAATACTTCATCGCATTCAAGAAAATCGGCCTGCGCCAAAAATCCCAAACGCCCCATATTAAACCCGAAAACGGGAATATCATATTCGGATGCAAATTTTGCGCATTTTAAAAGAGTGCCGTCGCCCCCTAAAACTATAAAGAGGCTTGCATCATTCGTTAATTCATCAATTGAAGAATATCTGCACTCCAGACATTCCGCAATGGAAGATGCTTTAAGGTTTGCGTCCTGAATTGTTTTTTTATAAACTACTTTTGCGTTTTTTAAATTAATATCCATTTTATCTGTAATTTACAAATTGAAGAGGAATATTAAACGACTCCTCTTTTTCTCTTAAAAGTTTAATTACATCCTGCAGGTCATCTTTGCTTTTACCGGAAACTCTGACCTGTTCGCCCTGAATTGAAGCCTGAACTTTTAATTTTGAATTTTTAATTTCGGACACAATTTTTTTGGATAATTCCTGATTGAGTCCTTTTTTAAGTTCAAAAACCTGCCTTACCCCGCCGCCTAAAGAATTTTCAACGGGTTTGGGGTCTAAAATTTTAATGCTTAAATTTCTTTTAACCATTTTGGATTGAAGGATATCAACGATATTTTTTAATTTCATATTATCGTTTGTGGTGATTGTAATTGTTTTATCCGCATCCAATTCAACGGTAGAATTTGAGTCTTTAAGATCAAATCTTGATTGAATATCTCTTTTGGTTTGATCTATTGCATTAACCAATTCCTGTTTATCAAATTCGGATACAACATCAAAACTGCAATCTTTCGCCATAACAACTCCTTAATTCAAAAAAGGGGGTAATTAACCCCCCGATATATATTAAACACGTCTTTTTCTTGCCGCTTCTGATTTTCTTTTTCTTTTAACGGAAGGTTTTTCATATCTTTCTCTGCGTTTTATTTCAGATAAGATGCCCGCTTTTTGAATTTTTTTCTTGAAACGTTTAAGAGCGCTTTCAATGTTTTCATTTTCTCTTACGCGAACTTCAGGCATTTTGTTTTCACCTCCTTCAAAAGATTTATGTTATATGGGAAATATAACAAAAAGGAGTTTTTAAGTCAACCGTGATAAATAAAACGGATATTTCAACAATTAAAACCGTTTATTCATAAGGCTTTTACCTTTGCGCACCATACATTGCCTTTTGTGCGGTAATGCCGTAAGGAATTGCTCTGTCTTCGGTTATCAGAATAACAAATAAATCGCTTACCCTTTTTGTTTTCGGATCGGGTATCCAATAGTTTTCATAGTGCGATTGTTTGTATTCTTCACTGCCGTACATTAAATCCGTTTGATATTTTGCCGATTCATATACTTTTTTGGGTGTCGGTTTTCTGTCGCCGTTAACGTCAACCAAAATTGCGCAGGGAGGTTTTCTTGTTTTTTTCGGGTTTTTAGCCAAACCTTTTGAGCCGCACCCGCCGCATTTTGTAACAATCGTCCAGCCGACATCACCTTCTCTTTGGCTTATTGAAGCAAAACAGGCGTGTTCATCGCTTTCATATAAAGGAAGCCTTTTATCGTTGTTTTGATTTATGTTTGTTTCATCGTCAAATTCAAAACGCATGCCGTCTGTTGTATAAAATGCGCCGTTTAATTCGCTGTCATATAATACTTCGCCTTCGGGGTTAACATATCTTGACCACCAGGGAAGTTTAAACGTTGTTTTCATAACGCTCATATGTCTTTGAAGATAATTGAAAAGGTCGGCGTTTTCATATGCATTTTCATTATTTTCGGCAATGTTCATAGTAATTGCCTGGTTAAGAACGGAAACCGCTTTTCTTAAACCCGTTTTAAATTCATGCTGCTGGGTGTTTGATATAACGGAAGGCAGGGATAATGCGGCAATTATACCGATTACTGTTATTGTGATTAATAATTCTGCTAAAGTAAAAGCGTTTTTTTTAAACATTTAATATCCTCATTTTGTTATCTTTGGGCATTATACATTGCTTTTTGTGCAACAATACCGTATGGAATTGCTCTGTCTTCGGTTATCAGAATAACAAATAAATCGCTTACCCTTTTTGATTTAAGGTCGGGAATCCAGTATAATTCGGGTGAAGAACCGTTATTTATTGCGGTTGTTGCATCATCAATCGAGTCATATACTCTCTGCGGTGTCGGTTTTCTGTCGCCGTTAACGTCAACCAAAATTGCACAGGGGACTTTTTTTGTTTTTTTAGGGTTTAAGCCAAGCCCCAATGAACCGCACCCGCCGCAGGCAACAAGATCGCCTTCGCTTTTTGAACGGATGGAAGCAAAACAAGCGCTTTTATCGGATTCATGGAGCTTTAGGAGACCTGCCTTTTCAATGTTTGCAAGCTGACTTTTATTTGTTTCGTCGTCAAATTCAAAACGCATACCATCAGTTGTATAAAATGCGCCGTTTGCTTCGGAATTAAACAAAGTGCCGTCCCATTTTTTATAATATGTCCACCAGGGAAGCTTAAACGTTGTTTTCATAACGCTCATATGTCTTTGAAGATAATTGAAAAGGTCGGCGTTTTCATAAGGCGTTTCATTATTAACCGAGATATTCATCGTAATTGCCTGGTTCAGGGCGGAAACCGCTTTTTTCAAACCGGTTTTATATTCATGCTGCTGGGTATTTGATATAACGGAAGGCAGGGTAAGCGTTGCAATAATACCGATTACGGCAAGAGTAATAAGTGTTTCTGCCAGTGTAAAAGCGGGTTTTTTAAACATATAAAACCTTTCGATTAACATCCTCTGAATTATATATTAATTATGGATTATCGGAAATTAAAAGTCAATATAATCAGCTTTTACGAAAGGTCATTATGTATTCATGTTCAAAAATGTTAAATCCGTATTTAAGCGCACGGTATCTCCACAGATTTGCGGTTTTGCCTTTTGCTTTTTCGTTTCCGGTAACGTTTTTAACAACAATTGCTTTTGTTATAAAACCGGCATTTTCCATTCTTTTCATGCACTCAAAACCGAGAGGAACAACTTTTGAATTTTTGTATTCGTCGCCTATGATAAGCGTTGCAAATCTTCCTTTTTCAAGAAGTTCGTATGCATTTTTTGCAACTTTTTCAAACAAATCGTAAAATTCTTCCGTTGTTTCACAGTTAGATAAATCTTCTTTTTTATCGGAAAATTTTATAATGTCATCATAGGGCGGGTGAAGAACGCAAAACTGCGCCTGTTTTTTGCCCATAATTTCAAGACGAGCTTTTACTTTTTCAACAATAATATCGGAGGCCGAATCGCCCTGAATTATATTAACATCGGTTACAAGTTCTTTTTTTGTGAATTTTTTTGAAACGTAATCAACCATATCTTGTTTTAATTCAACGCCGATACAGCGCCTTTGCATATTCAAAGCTTCAATTCCCGATGTTCCGGAACCGAAAAAGAAATCCAGAATAACGTCATTTTTTTTGGTAAATCTTTCAAATAATTGGGTCGCGATTTGGGGTATGAAATTGCCGTGGTAGTCGTAGCTGTGACCGTTTGATTTATCACGGGAAGCAAACTCCCATAAGGAACCTGTTTTAATGTGGGAATATAATTTCCAGTTGTTTAAATCGATATCGTTATAAGAAGTTGTTTTCGGTTTTTCGACAACTCTTAAATCCGGCTTTACGACATTTAATTTAACTGATTTTTTAGGCATTTTGGCAATACTCCTTACATCCAAGAAGATTTTAACCGATGATATTAAAAATGAAATCGTATTGTTGATTGAAAAAAGAGAAATATACAGCATTTGGGCGATTAATTAAAAAAAGGTTAAAGGGGAATAAAGTTTGTCCGTTAAAATTAATATCAAAAGGGTGAAAAGCGAAAGCTTTTCGACTCAAAACCTCCTCCCCAAGTCTAGTAGCCGTCTTTAAGAACGGCTTTTTTTTGCGGAATTTCCGTAGTATTGAGCACTTGAAAAAGTGCGAAATACGCCGAAGCGTAAATCCGACGGAGCGAAAAAATTTTTATTTTAAAAATTTTACAGCGAAGTTCAAGGATTAAGCTTTCAGGAAATTCCAAGAGGGCTGAATTTCCGCAGAATGAAGCAAAAGCGTAATCCGCCAAGGCGAACGACTGACGAAATGAAAAAGTAAGGCAAAAAAAGAAATAATTTAATTAAAAAAATTATTGAACTTCCGCCAATTTTTCAAGCTTTAATTTCTGGTCATATTCAACAAGCAAATTAATAAGCTCGTCCAAATCGCCCTCAATTACCGTCCAAACGTTCAGGTTATGATTAATCCTGTGGTCGGTCAGCCTCCCTTGCGGGAAATTATATGTTCTTATTCTCTCCGATCTGTCGCCCGTTCCGACTTGAGAACGGCGAAGGTCCGTTACTTCTTTCATTTGTTTTTGAACTTCCATATCATAAAGTTTTGCTTTTATGATTTGAAGCGCTCTTTCTTTGTTTTGTAATTGCGAACGTTCTTCCGTACAAAAAACCATTAAGCCTGTCGGTTTATGCACAACTCTTACCGCCGTTTCAACTTTATTTACGTTTTGACCGCCGGCGCCGCCCGATCTTGCGGTTGAAATTTCAAGGTCATTGGGGTTTAATTCAACTTCAACATCATCAACTTCGGGCATAACGGCAACGGTTGCGGTTGATGTATGAACTCTGCCCTGAGATTCCGTTTGAGGAACTCTTTGAACTCTGTGAACGCCCGATTCATATTTCAGGTGAGAATATACGTTTTCACCTTTAACCGATATAACAACCTCTGAAACTCCGCCCGCTTCGCATTCGTTAATTGATAAAATTTTTGTCTGCCAGCCTTTATTGTTTGCATATTTCATATACATTCTCATAAGATCTCCCGCAAAAATGTTTGCTTCATCGCCGCCTGCGGAGCCTCTTATTTCAAGCATAATGTCTTTATCATCCATGGGGTCTTTCGGAAGCAGAAGCACCTTCATTTTTTCTTCATAAACGGGAATTTTTGCCTCATTCTGGGCAATTTCATTATTCAGATATTCTTTCATTGAAGGGTCTTTTTCGCCATGGAGCATTTCTTTTGCTTCTTTTATCGAATCAAGCGCTTCTTTATATGCATTGTAGGTATTAACCGTTTCTTCCATAGCTTTTCTTTGTTTTGAAAGCTCTTTAAATTTTTCGTAATCGTTAACCGTTGCAGGGTCTGAAAGTTTTAAGCCCAGTTCAATATATTTTTGTTCAATTTGTTTTATTTTATCCAGCATGTCATTCATAGTTAAAAGTTTTCCTTAAAAAATTATACGGTCTGCACGGTTTTTAAAAGTTCTTCTTTAACGGGCATTTTCCCGCAGGATTTATCCTCGTCGCAATATCCGAGGCGCTCGCACTTCGGAACAAGATATGGTTTAAGCCAGGGTTCTTTTTTAATTACTTCATTAACCATGGCGCCCACAAGCATTCTTATTTCCAATTGTGCCCTTGTACAGAGTCTTAAATTTGCAAGATGAATTAATTCTCTTAAATTTAAACTTGCAACAAGAGAACTTGCGGCAGCGTTAGGGAGAATGCTTCTTGCGTCTTCTGCGGGGATATTTGCTTCAATAAATTCCTGATAAAGATTTGAAGTTAATTTAATAAATTCTTCAAATTTTTTATTTAATTCCGGATTTTTTTCTATGGTTTTCGGAATTATATAATCAAATTCGCCTTTTTCTTTAACGTATCTTTGGCTTTTTTGCGAAAAAGACATGTGGCGGTGCCTTACCAATTGATGAGTGCAGGCGCGCGAAACATTTTGTATGGCAAAAGTTAATTGAATGTGTTCTATTGTTGAATAGTGCCCCGACCCGATAACACGTTTTATAAGCTCCAGCATTTTTTCTTCATCGGGTGCGTTTAAATAGTTTTCATAAGGCAATTTAGCGCTGTAACAGGTTTTGCAGGCGGTATAAATTGTCTTTAGCATATTATCGGGCATTGAAATTAATTCAACACTTAAGGTTTGTTTTGCCATAATTTGCTCCTAAAATTACGTAAAAAGGCGGATATATAAAACTATACATCCGCCTTATAAAATTAACAAACTTATTTATTTTCGTAACGTTTTTTGAATCTTTCAACTCTTCCTTCGGAGTCTAAGATTTTTTGGTTGCCGGTGAAGAACGGATGGCAGGCATTGCAGATTTCAACGGTGATATTATCTTCAACGGAGCCTGTTTCAATTTCGTTACCGCATACGCATTTGATTACGGTTTTTTTGTAATCGGGGTGTATTCCTTCTTTCATTTTATTACCTCTTTTTATTAATCATAATTAGTCTAAGATACATTATATGGGCTAAATTTTTAATTTCAAGGGGTAATTCTTAATATAATTTTGCCCGCCTTCGCATTCGCTGACGTTTAAAAGGCTCAATTATACTGTGTCGCCATCGAAAGGTTACATCCTGCGGGCAAAATTCATCATTTTGCCCTTCGGATTTTACACACGGGTTTT
>CALUYY010000015.1 GCA_944325155.1 Candidatus Gastranaerophilales bacterium
ACTGTGTCGCCATCGAAAGGTTACATCCTGCGGGCAAAATTCATCATTTTGCCCTTCGGATTTTACACACGGGTTTTGAACTTGACTTTAGAGTATGTCTTTTTTATATTATTTAAAGTTGATTTAAGGCGACATGGCCAAGTGGTAAGGCAGGAGCCTGCAAAGCTCTTACCCCCGGTTCGAATCCGGGTGTCGCCTTTTTATTTTCCGGATACAATTGTCTTTATAAATTTTAAAATGTTAAACCTTTGCCCGTTTTTTCTAAGTGTTTGCAAGTTTGATATAAATTCATCGGTCGTTAAGATGGTTTCATTAATATCTGTTTTCCCTATAGTGTGCTTGAGAGGTTTCTCGTCCGTCGACAATAATGCGTTTCTAAAGGCATCATCCTGTTTATATCTCGCTTTATATGCTCTTTTTAGCAACCTTTGATATTCTTTTGAATCTCTTGAAAAATATTTACCTTGCCAGTATAGAGTTCTAGGGGCATATTTTGCCTTTATATTTTTCGATGCTTTTTTTGCCTCGGCACTTGTGAGCATACACAGTTTTTTTTGCATATTTGAATCACTAACCTTTAGGGCCTGTAATAAACCATCCATGGAAGCAACCTCGATGCCGTCCAGAATAAAAGTGCCGCTTGTTTTCTTTCTGGCTTCGTTTGCCCTGTGCATAAGGGATTTAAAATCATCTGAACCATTTTTAAATTTGTTGCCGCCCCAGTACAAAATTATATCCCTTTTTGATCTGGCAAGACCCCTTGAGGCTTTTTTTGCATCAAGCCCGTTCATTAAACAAAATTCTCTTTGTGTTTTGTCATCGTTAGTTTTTAAGGATTGCAAAAAACCCTCAAACGAATTAATCTTCACACCGTCCAGTTTCATAGTCGTATCAGATAAATTGCTTAATATATTTGCAGGGTATTTTCCACGCAGTTTTATATCAATACAAGATTCTTGTCCTCTTCTAAAAGTATCTCTGCCTTGTTTGAATGACAATTGTTTATTTGTATGCGCGGAACATTTTGTATATGTCGTACAATTATTGCTTGTAATGAGGGAAATTTTTGTCATGGTTTTAGTCTCTATGTTTTTTAACACATGAACATAAAATTAATTGTCATCGGTTTTATAAATTTTTTTTCGTACTCTATCAAGCGCTGTTAATTTCGTTTCCACATCCTTAATTTGATACATTTTTTCCCAGTCGACAACCACAATTCTATGTTCTTTGTCAGGCGTTATATATAAATTTCCTTTATTGGTAATATCGTAATTCCCCATTCCTGCATCTATCAGTTTTTTTATATCGGAATAGGCTCGGTTTTTTACACTTGAAGAAAGAAGATTATAGCCTTCTTCAAATTTAATCAGACTTCCCTCATCAGCACCCTTAACTTTGTATACAAGAAGCGAAAACCCTTCTTTTGTGTCATTGGCACATACAAATTCCGGCACAATTTCTATGCCATGCTGCCTAAGACCCTCAAGCAAATATTTATACTGTTCTGCATTTTGCGCAGTCGTTATTTTAACGAAACATTCACCGATTTGAAACAGACTTTCATCAACCCTTTCAGCACAACCGTTCAGTTCATTATATAGTTCTTCATATCTTTTATCATATGAGTTTGAAACCAGCTTTTCCAGCTTTTCCGGAAGCGGGCGATTTTTTTCATCATTATGCGGAGGTTTTTTTTCTGTCGAAGAAGTATATTTTTGACGCATATTTATATTAGTAATATCATAATCCATAAATAAATCCCTTATTATTTTATGTTATTCATTGCTTTTTCAAGCCAAACAGGCGGATAAACAAGGTTTGGAGTTTGAACACCTATTACTTTGCCCGAATTCTTGATTGCAACTCTCGGACCAGAATATAAATGTTGTATCATATTTGAAGCGAAAATACTATTGTTATTAGGGGCCATATATTGGAACATGATTGCATAATTTCCAAGACTATACTGATTTTGTGAACTTGCAGCACCGCCAAGAAGTGTTGTTAAAAAGTCCTGCTGAACATGATTAATCTTTTTACCGATTTTTATTCCAAGCGATTCATAAAAGTCTGTTTCTTTCAACGGTGCTTTTAATTCACCATTATAATACAGATTTAAGCCCGGAGCATCTTGGGCAACCTTTTGTGCACCGTCTTTTGTTGCAAGTAAAGTAAACAAATTGATATCATTTAGACCGTCAATACCTTTTATTTCATTATAAACATCGATTGCAGAATTCCCACTTGCAAGACAGTCATCCATTATGATTATATTAGCTCCCGGATTCACGGCACAATATTCCTGAAGCATTTCTTTTCCTGTTACAAAATGAGCATTGCTATTTGTTTCTTTGTACAATGTTGCAATTATATCATAGCTTTTTCCTTTTTTGGGAATATAAAAAACCGGATTATCAATTTTTTCTATTTGCTCGCCAAAATCGCTCAATATGGCGCGTATTCTGTCATAGGAATAAATATCGAGATTGTTTTCAAGATATTCTCCCAAAACTTTTTTTGCATTATTTCTTGTTGTTTTATCAAGTTTTGGAAATGCCTCATCAAGAAACATGTCTGCCGCACCGCCATCCTTTAACAACTCTCTTACAGCCGCCATATATTTACCGTCGGCATCCGGAATTCCATATTCATCTTTCCAGTTGCATAATATTTGCTGACCTTGAATATCAGAGTGTTTTATTGCGGAATTAATTTTGCCTTGATAGTATTGTTCAATTGTTTCGATCAATTCTTCGGTTTTTCCCGCAAAAGAGATATCGTCTGCGCTCCTCAGTGCATTAGGAAGGTTTGTTTCTCCTTTTGTGCCGCCGTCGATTGAAAGAGCGAATTTTTTAACATCTTCATAAGATAATTCGATTGTTTTAGAAGTATCATAAGGGTTTATCACTTTAACGGTTTTTGTGTCAGGGTCAATGCTTTGAATAGAAAAATAATGGTTTGCGCCTTCTTTTGCGATATTGCCGTCAGAATCAACTTTTGCGCCTAATGATAAAATTGCTCCCTGTTCTTTTGCGATTTTATCAAGTGTTTCATCGGTTATTAAATCGCCCGTTATATGAACGGGATTAAAACCGAATTGTCTTGCAACGCTGTCTGCAAATTCACCGTCTATGCTTCCGCCCGCTTTTTTATATGCCGCTTCAAAAAGCTTAATTCCCGTTGTATCGGATAACATTTCATCCGTAAGAGCGGATTTTGGAATGTCTATCGTTTGGTTTCCTATTCTTATATGATAATCACCGCCTATGGATTTTGTTATTGATTTTTTGATTGTATCTTGAGTTTCGGGATTATTCATTGCGCCGTTTAAGAACGATAAAAGGGCGCAATCACCCGTTTGCCCCTGTTTAAAGGTTGTATTCATCCCGTCTTTAAAAAGAGCTTTTGTCGTTATTTTATTATTTAAATTTTTCCCCAGTTTGCCCGCAACTTTAAAGCCGCCGCCTATGACGGGCGACATTATAAGCCCGCCCGCAAGACCCTGAACGCCGGCTTCAAAAATACCTTTAGCGTCTTCTCCGTCAAGCGCCGCACGAATCATATTATCCGTTGACCCGCCTATGGCACCGTCAATTGCCATGCCTGAAGCGGTTGCAAGCGCACGTTTAGCGAACGTTCCGCCGATTACATCAACGCCTTGCTGCGTTATAATTGATTTTAAACCCTGTTTAGCGCCCTGTTCAATTGCTTCTTTTGTGCCTTCTTTTACAACGGTCAAACCCAGTTTTTTGCCGACCGTTTTTGTAACACATGCGCCGACACCGTTTGTAACGGGCGCAAATAAACCGTTAACGGCACCCGTTCCCGCATCATACAATAAATCTTTGCCCGAATATTCTCTGCCGCCCATTATTGCATCCCCCGCTTTAACCGCAATTTTAGAGCCTGCACCCGCAGCTGCCGCAAGACCGAGCCCTGCTATTAAAGAAGTTCCGCCCGTCGGAACCGCAAGAGCGAATGCGCCGACCGCAACTATACCGGATACTATATCCCCGACAACATCAACACAGGTTTCTTGCCCCTGTTGATAACCGTTTAATTTTTCTTTTGCTTCTTCAAGGGATATTTCACCGTTTTCATATTGTTTAATTGCATCTTCCGCTTTGTTTGAACCTGCGCCAAACCCCGTCAGATTTTTAAATCCGTCCCAGAGTTTTCCTATAATCCCCTGATCTTCTCTTGTTTGTTCGAGTTCATCATAAAGCTCCCGGGCATTTGCGTTTATATCGGAAGTTTGATATTCAAAAGAATCAACAATTTCATCATCCGGTATAAAAAGATTTTGATTAATTGAATTAGTATTATCAACACTTAAATCATATTGAAGAGAATTTGTTGCAAAAATCGAATTGTCCGAAATTGTTTTATTAATTTCGGATACATTTCTATTATTGTTTTCGGCATTTAATTTTGCCTCATACAATTTATTGTTCGCATCTATTGATAAAAAAGTCATTTTCTCTTCTTAATAAGCGGGAATATGTGCTATGTATATATAAAGGATATATAAGAAGAAAAATTGACTTTTTTTATAAAACAATATTAAGAAAAATTTACTTATTTATTCTTTCATATCTATTAAGATCTTAACCGTATTTTTTAAAAGCCCGAATGCCCATTTTAAAATTAATATACCGCCTAAAATGCCTACTATTGAATCAAGCGCATTAATTGAAAAATATTTTCCGATTAAAAGCGCAATTATTGCAAGAATTGATGTAAGCGCATCAGCCAAAATATGATAATATGCGGCTTTAAAGTTATAGTCTTTATTGTGGGCTTCTTTTTCTTCGGGTGAATCTTTTTTATGATTTCCTTCCATTATTAAAATGCATGAAGCATTTACGATTAATCCGATTATTGCAACCAAAATCGCTTCATCAAACAAAATATTCAAAGGGTTTAAAAATCTTATAAATGCTTCAATGATTATCCAAATACCGGTTAAGCCGAGAAACAGGGAGCTGGTATATGCCGCAAGAGTGCTTATTTTACCTGTTCCGTTTTCAAATTTGGGGTTATTTGCAAGTTTTCTTGTTAAAACGTATGCAACATAAGTAAGTCCCAATGCAAGCGCATGGGTTCCCATATGATACCCGTCCGCAAGAAGCGCCATTGAATTTGTAAAATATCCGTATGCAACCTCTGCCGCCATTATAACAAGGGTAAAGATTATAACAACAAGCGTTCTTTTCTCATTTTCATTTGTTATTTTGTCGTGGTGGTGATGATGATGTTTTTCCATACTATTCCTTTCAAAAAATTATTTATTTAAATATTCAATATATTTTTCAAGAAATGAAACGGTGAATTTAATTTCTTTTTCATCGCATTTTTTGAAAAATTCAAGATTTTTTTCGCACCAGTTTTTATGAATGCTTTTATGCAATTTAAAAACCTCTTTGCCTTTCGGGGTTAATTTGTAATAAATTTCTTTTTTGTTTGTGCTTGTTGAATAAGGTTCAATCGCATTTTTATTGATTATTTTTTTTATAATCTTGCTTACCCCGCCTTTTGTTATATTCATTTTTTCGGCCATTTTAGTTACGTTCGGAAATTCGTTTTCACCGATAAAATCAATGCAGTGAAGCTCGCTTATTGAAAATTCTTCAAACAGATTTTCGGTTTTATATTTATATTCTTTTTCAAACAATTTTTCGGCTTCCAAAAAACGGATTAAAAGCTCTAATAATTTTTCATACATATTTTGTTTCCAAGTTAACAATATTAAGTATATAACTTTTTTGTTTCCTTGTCAACTATTTTTTAGACAAAATTTTATTTCCCCGTTAATTTTACGGGAATTATATAACTATGCGGTCTTTAAAATTCCTTTTTGCGTATCTTCGACAATTTGAACCGGATAGCCCGCATGGTGGATTTTGGGCAAAAGATAATCAGCCGGATATTCAACATAATGAGGTTTATCATCATCCGTATCATTGCATACAAAAGTCAATTTGCCCGTTATATCTTTTTTATAATCAACAATTGTAATTTCATGGCCGTTTACGATTTTATTTGGATTATTTGCCGGCTCATTGCATTCTTTTGCCGTTAAAACATAGCCTATAATAACATCTTCGCCGGAGTCTATCGTATCGGTTATATGTTTTTGAATTGTGGATAAATCGCAATTCCAGCCTAAAAGATTCTGGTCGTTATCGACATTTTGATAAACTATTGAAGTTCTTTCGTTGTTTTCAACAATTGATTCTATAAACGTTTTTTCAAATTCAATCAGCCCTTGCGGATTTGAATTAAATTTTCCGCCCCTTATATCGGTTAAAGAGTTATAGCTTTGTTGCGAACCCAACTGCATTAAAGTTGATTGAATCATGACATCAACTATGCTGCGCTCGCCCTGATCCCAATAGTTATCTTGAATTTGTGCTCTTACAATCGCATTTTCATCGGGTTTTAAATCAAGTTTTGCTTTATAGAAATTAAATTCTTTCGGCTGCACGCCAAATTCCCTTAAAAGCCAGATAGCATTCATAGTGTTGGGAGATAAGGCCGATAAATTAACATCTTTTTCAACGCTTATTTTAGGGCTTGTTAAAGATTCCGCCCACCTTGCAAATTCCGCAGGGTGTTTGTTTGCCATATGAAATTCAACACTTGCCGCAACACAGGTGCCTGAGCCTTCAGTGTTTACGTTGTTTGCTTCATAGGTCCCCTGTTTGTCGCCTATAAAAATTTGGGCTTGTGCGGGAACATCACCGAATCTTTGAGTAATAACGGCGGGATTATACAAAGTATCGATAATTTGTCCCGCGATTTTAGCTCCGTCCATATCGGCAGCGCGCGGCGTTGATACGGCTTTATAAAGATTATCCAAAACGCTTGTGGAATCGTTTGAATTTCTGTTTAAAAGAGTGCCGTTTTTCAAAAGGGCGTCAAGTTTTTTCTGTCTTAATACTCCGTCAATCGGGCTTGTTTTTTCGTTTTGTGAAGTTGCAAGGGCTTTTGTTATTGCGTTATATTTTTCAATATCTTCATTTGATGTAAGTTTCGTGTTTAGTTGATTATTTGTCTGAATCGTGTTTACCTGAGAGGGCAAAAAAGGATAAACGGGCACAAAAGATGATGCAGGCTGCATAACCGGTTTTGTTGCCGCCATAAAACCGGTATTATTAATATTCGGAATATTATACTGCCCTATACTTTGAATCATAACTTTGCCCTTATATTTTCTAAAACGCAAACAATCAAAAAATTGCTTTTTTTTATGTCTGATTTTACAATTTAATAAGTTAGAAAAAATTATACCAGATGAAATATAAAATTCCCGACAAAAATTATATAAAAATAAGCCTTGACAGATTAACGCGCTTTAAACCCGTAATTGAAAGATATGAAAGGGTTGTGGATGATATTTTGCATAAATTTTTAATATCTTCCGCCGACGATAAAATTTCAAATCTGGCGCTTGAAGAAAAAATAAATCTTTCATCTGAAATTTTTAATTCGGCATTGAATAAAAAAACGGATTTGAGCTTAAACGAAATTATAAAAAAAGACGAAGAAAAAATTTTTTATTTAACGGAAACCGAAAAAAAATATTTAAATTCAAAAATAGATTTTGAAGCGGCGCTTGATTTGTTTGAAACTGACGAGCTGCCGTTAAACCTTCAAAGATTAAAACTTCAAAAAAATTTAAGCTCCGATGAAACAAGAAAAAAATATTCAACCCTATATCCCGTTAAAAAAGCGGTTTTAACCGAGGGCATAACCGAAGAAACACTTTTAATCGAATTTGCAAAAATTTTGGGCGTTGATTTTAAAAAAGAAGGAATTTTTGTTCTGGGTGCGGGCGGGAAAAATCAGGTCGCAAGAAAATATTATAAAATGATTGAAGAAATTAAAATTCCCGTTTTTATTCTTCTTGATAACGATGCGGATGAAATCTGCGAATTAATTAAACCCAAATTAAGAAAAATCGACAGTCTATATAAAATAAAATCGGGTGAATTTGAAGATATTCTGCCCAAAAATTTAATTAAAAATGCGCTTAATTTTCATTTTTCGCAAAACCTTTTATCAAACGGGGATGATTTTGAAGAATCAAATCATACGGTAGAAAACCTTAATAACTGCTATAAAAATAACGGATGGGGAGAATTTAAAAAAGCGGATTTTGCAAAAATCGTAAGGGAATATATTTTAAGTGCAAAAAATCCCCCCGTATCGGATGAATTAATCAAAATAACGGAAGAAATAAAAACCCTTTAGTCCAAAAGCCCGTCTAAAATTTCGGCATTTTTGAGCGCACGTTTCTGGTTAACAAGATGATTTGTTTTCAAATAATTACGAAGGGCTTCTCTTATGAGTTCGCTTCTGGTTCTTTGCTCGTCGGTTGCAATTTTATCAATTGATTCCAAAAACTTATCGGGCATTGAAATTAAAATTTTCGCCATTTGAAAACTCCTTATTTTCATGCTCTATTATACAGTATCATTTAAGGAAGTGCAAAATTATGAATACGCAAAGAGGAATGAGGCTTCATATAGGTTTTTTCGGCAAAAGAAATGCGGGAAAATCCAGCCTTGTAAATAAAATCTCAGGGCAAAAATTGTCCATTGTATCGGACATAAAAGGAACAACAACCGATGCCGTTCAAAAAGCAATGGAATTATTGCCCGTAGGTCCCGTTTTATTGATTGACACCGCAGGAATAGACGATGAAGGGGATCTGGGACAATTAAGAATTGAAAAAACATATAATGCGCTTATGCGCTCGGATATTTCCGTTTTTGTCTCCGATAATGAAAAATTAAGCGAAATTGAAAAAGAATTTATAAAAAAGATAAAAGAAAATAATTCCAAAATAATATCCGTTATAAATAAAACCGATTTGGGCGAATTAAACGATGAAGATGAGGAATTTTTAAAAAACAATACCGATAAATTATTAAAAACAAGCGCAATAAAAGAAGATAATTTCATTTTTGAATTTAAAAAAGCGCTTGTTGAATTGTCGCCCGATGAATTTATAAATCAAAACGTTATATTATCGGATATAGTAAAAAAAGATGAAATCTGCATTCTTGTTATTCCGATTGATAAAGAAGCACCCAAAGGAAGAATTATTCTTCCGCAGGTAAATACTTTAAGAGAGCTTCTTGATAATAACTCAATCAGCGTTGTTTGCAATGAAAAAGAACTTGAAAAAACCCTTCAAATTCTAAAAACACCGCCAAAACTTGTTGTTGTCGATTCTCAAGCCTTCAGGGAAGTTTCAAAAATTGTTCCCGATGATATTATGCTTACTTCTTTTTCAATTCTCTTTGCAAGATTAAAAGGAGATTTAAAATCATTATATATGGGTGCAAAAAAAATTGACGACTTAAAAGATAATGATAAAATCCTTGTTCTTGAAAGCTGCACCCATCATCCCGTTGAAGACGACATAGGAAGGGTAAAAATCCCGAAACTTATAAGAGAATATACAAAAAAAGAACTTATCTTCGAGCATTTTTCGGGACACGATTTTCCTTCAAACATAAAAGATTATTCTCTTATAATTCATTGCGGAGCCTGCATGACAAACAGAAGAGAAATTTTAAACAGAATTGAAATTGCAAATAAAAACAATGTCCCGATGACAAATTACGGCATTGCAATTGCAAAAGCAACGGGAATTTTAAAAAGGGCAATTAAGCCCCTTTTGGATGATTAGTCTTTTGGATTTATAATTTTTTTAATTGCAAAAACCTGAATTTCATAAGGTTTTAAAACAACCGTCAAGCTTCCGTTTTTAGCATAAGGAGCTTCCTGCATTTTAAAAGGCATTACAAAATCATCCGCTTTAAATTTGGGAATTTTAACTTTTGCTTTTTGGTCGGATTTGAAATCAAGATTACCGATAACAAGCAAAGATTCGTTTCCGTTTTGTTTCCTGAAAGCAAAAACATTGGAATTATCGGTTTTAAGAGGGTCAAATTCTTTTTTTACAATCATGCCCGATAACATATATCTTGATTTTATTGCTTCCATAAATTCCATATGATAAGCGGATTTTTCAGCGTCAAATATCGGGGCTCTCGAGAAATTAAAAATGTCGAATTTTCCTCTGTGAACAAAGTATGTGTCATCATCCGTATAGCTTTTATCGGCTTTTTTATTTTCAAATTTATAAATATAGTTGTCCGCATACGGGAACCCGTCCAGTATATATGGGTTCAAAGGAAGCATAACATTAAGCCAGTTTACCATCTGCCAATAAGAATATCCGCCCATCACAACGGGGCTTATCTGGTCATGGGTTGCAAAATTTGCAATCATTGATTTTTGACCGTCAAATTTTTCCAGGATTTTTAAATCGTTTTGAATTTTTTTATAAAATTCGGAAGGACTTTTTATCTTTTTTATATCCGACCAATCCGAATAAAAGCCGTCAAATCCTGCCGAGAGTAAATCTTCAACCGGTGTATATTCGACATATCCTTTAGCGGGGTTTGTCCATTCGGGCGAAGCTTCCGCAAGGAAAAGAAACTGCGGGTCTTTATCTCTTGCATAATCTATAATTTCTTTCCAGAATTCTTGCGGTTTAATTGCCGCAACGTCTGCTCTTATGCCGTCAACATCCAATTCATGCATAAGGTCAATAAATTTTTTATATTCATCAATTAAAGCACGGTTAAGAGTTTTATCTTCGTTATAGACTCTGAACAGTCTTACATCCGTCCAATCTGCGGGGATAACTGCCAGACCTTCTTTATCTTTTAAAAATAAATCGGGTTTCTCCAAAGACATATCATAAGACCCGGAGCTTGGAAGGTCGACTATAACATGCATTCTTAATTTATGCGCTTCCTTTACGAATTTTTTTGCCTGCGCTTTAACATCGGGGTTAAGGTCCGTTTTATCAAACATTTGAGGGTTTATCGCATCAAAAGAATCCATTGCATAAAGCGAGCCTGCCGTTCCAAGCGCCTTTAATTTACCCGTTTTTGTAATCGGAAGAAGATATATCGTGTTTATTCCCGATTGGCTTAATTTTTTTAATTTGGGAATTGCATTTGAAAAAGTGCCTTGAACTTCTCCCAGCTCAAGTTCTATTATATCGTTTTTATTATAATCAACGGCGCCGAAGGTTCGGATATTTATTGTATAGATAACCGCTTGATTATGTATAAATATATTTCTTAAATTGTTTACCCAGTAATCGGATGCCAAAGCAGCCGAAACACTAAAAGATAAAAGAGATAATGTAAGAAATAATTTAATTTTATTCATTTTCATTAATATCTTCCTTTTTAATTCTATATATCCTGTAAACAATTTCATCTTCAATTGCTTTTAACAATGTATGATTTATTTTATAGTTTGTCATTATTGACGAATAACAATATGTCGTATCAAAGGTTTTAATTATGCCGACAAGAGCGCTTGTTCCCCTGTGGGTTCCCGTTTTAAAATAAACTTTGTTTTCCAAACCCCTCATTCTTTTGTTTAATGTGCCCTGATTTGCCGTCGGCAGATATTTTTCGCAGTCAAACCCCGATTTTATTAAAGCATTATTCATCCAGTCGGTATTTAAAATATCATATCTTGAAACTCCGCTTCCGTCTTTAACCTGAATTTCATCAACATCAAGTCCCAGATTTTTATAATATTCAAGAAACATATTTATCCCGTTTTCGGTTGTGCCGAATGTATGGTTATAGTTTGATTTAACGGGGCTTTTATCTGATGCGTATTTTGCGCCCGCAACTTTAAAAAGCATCTCCGATGCCACATTATCGCTTGTATTTAATATATGTTTTACGATAACATCCAAAGGCCGTGAAATTTCGGCAATTTTTACGGAATCGGCGGGGGTTTTTGCAAATAAAAATTTGTCGTTGAATTTTATTCCGTTTTTATTCAGAGCATCATTCAATTTTTTACAGAAAAAATACCTCGGGTTTAAAACGGGAATTCTTTTTGATGTTATTGAAGAATTTATTGTGCCCATAACGTTTACAACGTTTAATTCTTCATCATAGACAAATCTTGCGTTGTTTGAATTTCCGTATTCAAGCCTGTTTACGAAAGAAAATCTGTAAGGGCTTCTTTGAATAAACCTTACATCTTTTTTATTGTCATTAAGCATTATATCAACGCTTACCGTGTTATAATCAACCATATACGGCGAAATTTTAGGGGTATTCGGCCATGAATCATCTATTTGCCAGCTTTCAGGATACGGAATTAAATCAATAATTGAATCATCAATATAAATTTTATTGATTTTTCCTTTGTAATTTTCTTTTAAATTTTTGGCAAGGGTGTTTAAATCTTCTTCCCTTAAAAGAGGATCTGCCGATAATTTAACGTATAAATTATTATTTTTATCTTTATATATTGAAGTTTTAAATTCGTAATTTTCACCTAAAGTATTCATGGCGGCGATTGCCGAATACAATTTCATTGCAGAAGCAGGGTTTAGGTCTTTTTTTTCCGATTTTTCAAAAATTGTTTCGGAGGTATTTTTGTCTTTGATTGAAATTGAAACAATTGCGTTTTTGTCAAAATCGTATGAATTTAAAATTTTATTTACGGAAGATGAAATTTCGGATGAAAAAACGGGAGTCTGAAATAAAAATAAAAGAAAAAGTAAAATAATTTTTTTAAACATTCATCATATCTCCTGCAATTTCGGGAACAAAACCGAAATTATGAACTTTTCTGTTCAGAAGGTTCGGATAAGTTTCCCTTACTTTTGATACAATGTCGGTATCGACTTTAAAGGTCATATACCCTTCTTTTTCCGTAAGTTTTTCTTTAATATTTCCCATAGGATCAACTATTAAAGAATTCCCCGAATTATTAATGTTTCCTTTTATGTTTCCCGTCTGGGATAATGCAAGGAAATACGCCTGATTTTCAATTGCACGTGATGATGCCATTATTATATACTGCTCTTTTCTTGATAAAGGCCAGGCTGACATATTAATTAAAAATTCGGGTGAAAAAGGAGTATTTATATAGCTTCTGAATAATTCGGGGAATCTTATGTCATAGCAGATTGACAATCCGATTTTCACCCCTTCGATGTTTACTATAACGGGAGTATGTCCTTCAGATACATATTTTGCCTCGCCGTCCGGAGAATAAAGATGAATTTTATCATATCTTGCGATTAATTTTCCGCTTCTGTCCATAACGGGACATGTATTTTTGATTAAGTCATCCGCACCTCTTATATAAGAGCCGCCTATAATATTAACATAATATTTTCTTGCAATTGAGGATAAAAAATCTTCCGTTTCATTAAAAGAATCGAGTGAATCTTTAAAAATATCGGGATACCAGCCTGTTGTCCAAACTTCGGGCAAAACGATTATATCGGGCAGGGGTCCGTTTTCATCCGATATTTTTTTATAAAAATCATCAATCATATCGGATACTTTAAGGTAATTTGCCCTCGTATCGCCAAGAACTGACTGCAATTGAATTGCCAGAATATTTTTTTTCATTTATTTTTAAACCTCATCGGGTGAAGCAATTCTTCCCAAAATTGCGCTTGCTGCGGCAACGGCAGGAGATGCAAGGTAAACTTCCGATTCAGGGTGCCCCATTCTTCCGACGAAGTTTCTGTTCGTGGTTGAAACCGCTCTTTCGCCTTTGGCTAAAATTCCGGCATGACCGCCCAGACAAGGTCCGCAGGTCGGCGTTGAAACAGCACCTTGCGCTTCAATTATTGTTTGAACATAACCTAATTCTATTGCTTTTAAATAAATATCCTGAGTCCCCGGGAAAACTATTAATCTTACATCGGGGTGAACTTTTTTTCCTTTTAAAATATCCGATGCAATCTTTAAATCGGAGAGTCTGCCGTTTGTGCAGCTTCCTATAACAACCTGATTGATTTTAACATCGCCGACTTTTGAGATTGGTTTTGTGTTTTCGGGCAGATGAGGAAATGCAACGGTAGGTTCAATATCTTTACAATCGTATTTTATAATTCTTTCATATTTGGCATCGGGATCTGAAGAATAGAATTTATATGGTCTGATTGAACGCCCTTCCAAATATTTTCTCGTTATTTCATCGGGCGGAATTATACCGTTTTTGGCACCCGCTTCAATTGCCATATTACAGATGGTAAATCTTCCGTCCATTTCCATATTTGATATAACATCACCCGTTATTTCAAGCGTTTTATATAAAGCGCCGTCAACTCCTATATCGCCTATAAGGTGAAGAATTAAATCTTTGGCGGAAACCCATTTGTTTAATTTGCCGTTAAATTCAACTTTAATGGCGGAAGGCACCTTAAACCAGGTTTCACCCGATGCCATGGCGCATGCCAAATCGGTTGAACCGACACCGGTCGAAAAAGCACCCAATGCGCCGTAAGTACAGGTATGAGAATCGGCACCTATAATTAAATCGCCTGCCGTAACAAGCCCCGAATCGGGAAGAAGCGCATGTTCAATTCCCATTCTTCCGACTTCAAAGAAATTTTTAATATTTTTTTCTTTACAGAATTTTCTTATCATATTAACTTGTTCCGCAGATTTTATATCTTTATTCGGAACAAAATGATCGGGCACAAACACCGTTCTTTCATTGTCAAAAACCTTATCTGCCCCGATTTTATTAAATTCGTTAATCGCAACGGGGCCCGTTATATCGTTTGCAAGGGTAATATCAACTTTTGCGGTTATTAAATCGCCCGCTTGAACATATTCCCTGTTTGAATGAGCCGCAAAAATTTTTTCGGTTATGGTCATCGGTTTTGACATATTTTTCTTCCTTTTCTATTCGTGTTTTTCTTTTTTGTCTTTAAGGTCAACCATGGCTTTATAGCCTTGAATATACATTGAGCATTTTTTTAAATTGGAAAGATACCAGGCGCACCTTTCCTGAACGCATATAATCGGGATTTCATTACCCGCAGACATTAAAGGGCATACCGGAATTTGATTGAGTGCCATAGTTTACCTCTTTTCCTATACTTTAAGTGCTTCTTCCAATTCTCTTGCCTGTTTTTGAAGGTTGCAGTTTGTTTCATCGCACCTTTTTTCGTAGTCTTTATAAATTTTTGACCTGTTCATAACTTCGTCAAAATCAATTAAATGTGCGTCAAAATCGGGTCCGTCAACGCAGGCAAATTTAACTTCATCTCCGACCGTTATTCTGCATGCGCCGCACATGCCCGTGCCGTCCACCATAATAGGATTCATTGAAGCTTCGGTTTTAATGCCTTTTCCTCTTGTAAGGTCGGCGACCGCTTTCATCATGGGCATAGGACCTACGGCAATTGCGTAATCTATTTTTTCTCTGTTCATAATATCTGCCATAACACTTGTCGTAAAACCTTTAACGCCCAATGAGCCGTCATCTGTTGTTATAATAAGTTCGCTGCAAGCATCTTTCATTTTATCCTGCCAGAAAATTAAATCTTTATTTCTTGCGCCCATAATCATATAAACTTTGTTTCCGGCATCTTTAAACGCTTTTGAAATTAAATAGCACGGAGCAGCGCCGTAACCGCCCGCCACACAAACAACGGTGCCGTATTTTTCAATGCGGGTCGGTTTTCCCAAAGGACCTACTATATCTTCAATTTCATCGCCGACATTAAGAGAAGCAAGTTTTTTTGTAGTATATCCGACGGCCATATAAACAATGGTTAAAACTTCGTTTTCTCTGTCATAATCAGCAATTGTCAAAGGGATTCTTTCAGAGTTTTTATCAACTCTTAAAATAATAAATTGTCCCGCTTTTGCGTTTTTTGTAATATAGGGAGCTTTTACCCTTATTTCAAACTGGTTTTTGCAGACTTCGTTTTTATATAAAATTTCGTAACCCAATTTTTAACTCCTTATCAAATTAGCAATTATTTAATTGCTATATTAACATAAAAAAATGCACCCGTATAAAAAATCGGCGCATTTTTAACATATATACAAAAATGCCCTTAAAATTTCTTTTAAGGGCATTTTATTCAGCTGTTTTTATTAGTTTTTGGTAAATTCAGCATCAATTACATCGTCGTTATTTGCTTTTGAATCGGTATTATTTTCCGCACCGGACGATGTATTATCATTTTGAGCACTTTGTCCTTCCTGCTGTGTTTTTGCATAAGCGGCCTGACTTATTGCATACATTGTCTGCTGAAGGTCTTCCGATAATTTTTTAACTTCTTCAAAAGGTTTATTTTCATCAAGAGCTTTTTTCAATGCTTCTTTTTGTTCATCAAGTTTTGATTTATCGGAATCCGAGATTTTGCCTTCAAAATCTTTAACGATTCTGTCAGCCGCACTTATCATGCTTTGAGCATTGTTTCTTGTTTCGGCTTCTTCTTTTTTCTTCTTATCTTCCTGAGCGTTGACTTCGGCTTCTTTAACCATTTTGTCAATATCTGCTTCGGAGAGGTTTGAAGAATTTGTAATCGTTATTTTTTGTTCTTTATTTGTTGCTTTATCTTTAGCCGTAACGTTTACGATACCGTTTGCGTCAATATCAAAGGTTACTTCAATTTGAGGCATACCTTTCATTGCCGGCGGAATACCGTCAAGTCTGAACATACCCAAAGATTTATTATCTCTTGCCATCGGTCTTTCACCCTGAAGAACGTGGATGTCAACTGCGGTTTGGTTATCGTCTGCGGTTGAGAATACTTGCGATTTTGAAACAGGGATGGTTGTGTTTCTTTGTACCAAAGGTGTCATAACGCCGCCTAAGGTTTCAATACCCAATGTTAAAGGCGTTACATCCAAAAGAACGATGTCTTTAACTTCGCCTGCAAGAACGCCGGCTTGAATTGCGGCACCTACCGCAACTACTTCATCGGGGTTAACCGACTGGTTGGGTTCTTTACCGGTGTAATCTTTAACAAGAGCCTGAACGGCGGGGATTCTTGTCGAACCGCCTACCAATACGACTTCATTTATATCGTTTTTGGAAATGCCCGCATCTTTAATTGCGCGCTCAACCGGTGTTTTGCATCTTTCAAGCAAATCATGGCATAATTCTTCAAATTTAGCTCTTGTTAAAGAAATATCAAGGTGTTTGGGGCCGTTAGCGTCAGCCGTTATAAACGGAAGATTTATGTTTGTTTCAACAACACTTGATAATTCGCATTTTGCTTTTTCTGCGGCTTCTTTAAGTCTTTGCATTGCCTGTTTATCGTTTTTAAGGTCAATGCCTTCCTGTTTTTTAAATTCATCGCATAACCAATCCATAACTTTTTGGTCAAAGTCATCGCCGCCAAGGTGTGTATCGCCCGATGTGGATAAAACTTCATGAACCCCGTCGCCGATTTCAAGTATCGAAACATCAAACGTACCGCCGCCTAAGTCAAACACCAGAACTTTTTCCGTTTTATCTTTTTCAAGACCGTATGCAAGAGCGGCCGCCGTCGGTTCGTTAACTATACGAAGAACATCCAGGCCTGCAATTTTGCCTGCGTCTTTTGTTGCCTGTCTTTGAGCATCGTTAAAATATGCAGGAACGGTAATAACCGCAGAGGTTACTTTTTCACCCAAATAATTCGACGCATCGTCTGCCAGTTTTCTTAAAATCATTGCGGAGATTTCCTGCGGGGTGTAATCTTTTCCGTCAATATTTTTCTTATAATCTTCACCCATATGACGTTTGATTGAAATAATCGTTCTGTCGGGGTTTAAAATTGCCTGTCTTTTAGCAAGCTGACCAACCAGTCTTTCGCCGGATTTTGAAAAGCCGACAATAGAAGGGGTTGTTCTTGAACCTTCCGCATTGGCGATAACGGTCGGTTTGCCGCCTTCCATAACCGCAACAACGGAGTTTGTCGTTCCAAGGTCAATACCTATTGTTTTAGCCATAATGCAATACTCCTTTTTATGTTTAAAATAATTAATTTCTTTAACCATAAATAAATTTAACACCTATATCGCATGAACTTTAAAAAATAAACAAAAAATTAATATTTTAAATTTTAAAAAGTAATAAAAGATTATATGATACAATCTTTTTATGGAAATTTTACTTGTTTTAACGGGCATTGTTGTTTTTATTGTTTCAATTTCGGGCGGAATATTATTATCGAATTTGATTTTAAAAACAAAAGAAAACGCAAATCTTAAAGAATATATAAATTTTGCAAAAAATAAAATTAATTCCGCAAGATACGGAAACTTTCAAATTAATATCCCCGACAAAAACGACAAAATAGGTCTTTATAAAAGCTTAAACAGCCTTTTTGAAAGCATATACGACAGAGACCTTGTCATTATGGAATACAGGGAAAAAGAAAAAGAAAATTATAATTTAAAAGAAGAATTTATCGCCGCCCTGACCCATGACCTTAAAGTGCCCATTATTGCACAGGATAAGACGTATGATTTATTTATGGAAGATAAATTCGGAAAATTAAATGAAATTCAAAAAGATGTCATTTCAAAATTAAAAGATTCAAACAACGACCTTAAAGAAATGGTTGATTCAATGCTTGAAACCTACAAAATGGAATATACGGGAATTAAGCTTGATATAGAATATGATATTGATGTTATTGAATTTATGAAAGAATATGTTGAAGGGTTAAAAAATATCGCATATTCAAACGGCAAAAAAATTAATTTATATCCCGATACCGATAATTTAAAAGCGGATTTTGACATATTTTTAATAAAAAGAGTTTTAAATAATCTGGTTATGAACGCTTTTATTCACGGTAAAAATTCGGATAAAATCGACATTCACATAAACAAAACGGCGGATAATTTTTCGATTGATATAGTGGATTTCGGCGAAGGAATAGACGAAGAAGAAATCAGAAAAATATTTAATAAATACTATTCGCTTACAAATAAATCAACAAGAGTTTCAACAGGTTTGGGGCTTTATCTTTCAAACAAAATAATCAAAAAACACAAAGGGACAATTGAAGTTGAATCCAAAAAAGGCGAAGGGTCAATATTCAGAATTATTCTGCCCGTTAAATTTATAAAGAATTAAAAAAACCGAACGTTAATGACTCGTCCGGTTTTTAAAACAGCAATAAATTTGGCTATTTGGTCTGCAATTTGTTAATTGCAATCGTTAATCTGGATTTTTTTCTTGCGGCGGTGTTTTTGTGAAGAATGCCTTTTGAAACGGCTTTGTCGCACAATTGGTATACTTTTGATAATGCGGCATTGAGCGCTTCTTTATCTTCGGAATTTGCCAGAGCTAAAGCTTTTTTAACTGCGGTTTTAATTGAAGATTTGAAAGCAACGTTTCTTTCTTCGTTTCTTTTTGCCACAAGAACTCTTTTTTTAGCTGATTTAATATTTGCCATTTTGTTTTTATCCTTTCTGTTTATGATAAATGTAAATACTTAATGAATGCGCTTCGGTTTTTAATATTTAACTTTAACGCAGTATTTATTTTATCTGCACAGAGGTTTAAGTGAGTATAATTGATTTTATTATAAAAGATTTTTATATGCAATTATTATTATAAAAGCTTGAACAAAAAATTAAAGAACCGTTTAAAAAAACGGTTCTTTAATTTAATAACAAATAGAATCAGGCTTCATCAGCCTGAATTTCACACTATTTAGCCTTTACTCCTGTCAAACCGGCTAATGCCGATTTGTTCGCTCGCACTTGCTCATAAATTCGCAATCAGCTCGCAACGTCGCCCGATAACGGTTACGGTCAGGCTTCATCAGCCTGACCTTCACACTATTTAGCCTTTTATCTGGTTCATTACTTCTTGTGCGAAATTATCCTGTCTTTTTTCCAAACCTTCGCCAAGAACGTATCTTTCAAATTTAACAACGGTCATTTTACCTTTGATTAATTGTTCAACCGTTTCATCCGGGTTTTTAACAAAGGGCTGTTCCAAAAGACATCTTGAAGCCATTAATTTGTTAATTCTGCCTTCAACAATTTTTTCTCTGATGTTTTCGGGTTTTTTGGCCAAATCTTCTTTTCCCATTTCAATTCTTTTTTCTTCAGCAATGACTTCAGCGGGAATTTGTTCTCTTGAAACAAATTCGGGAGCTGAAGATGCAATGTGCAGACAAATATCTTTTGCGATTGTTTTTGCTTCATCGTTAACGTTATCCGCATTTACTTCCAGCAAAACACCGATTTTATTGTTGTGAACATAGGTTGAAACCATTTTGTTGTCATCATATCTTGTAAATCTTCTGATTGTAATTTTTTCGCCGATTTTTGCAATCTGCGCTTTAATATATTCTTCAACACTTGAGCCGTCCGAAACCGTTGCTTTATTTAAGGCGTCAAGGTCAGAGGGGTTTTTTTCAACGATAACTTTTGCAATTTCGTTTGCCAATTCTTTAAAGTTTTCATTTTTTGCAACGAAGTCTGTTTCACAGTTAACTTCAACCATAGCGCCCGTATTATCTTTAATAAATGTTGAAACAACGCCTTCAGCGGCAATTCTGCCCATTTTTTTATCGGCCGAAGCGATACCTTTTTGTCTTAGGATTTCGCTTGCCTTTTCCATATCGCCGTCTGCTTCAACAAGCGCTTTTTTGGCGTCCATCATGCCGGCACCCGTTTTATCTCTTAATTCTTTTACCATTGAGGCTTTAATTTCCATAAGTTTACTCCTTTTATAAAATTAAAGGGGCAAAGTTTTGAACTTTACCCCAAAACCTGTAACTTTTAAACCGTTTGTTCTTCTTTTACTTCCGTTTCGGCTTTTGCTTCTTCAAGGCCCGCATCTTTTGCTTCGATTTTTTCTATTTTGCCTTGAGTTGCTTTATTTTGTCTTAATTCTTTGCCTTCCAAAACGGCGTCCGCAATTTTTGAAGCAACGAGTTTAATGCTTCTTATCGCATCATCGTTTCCGGGAATTAAATAATCGATTCCGTCGGGGTCTGCGTTTGTATCGGCAAGACAGATAACGGGAATATTTAATTTATTTGCTTCTTTAATTGCGATGAGCTCTTTACCCTGGTCAACAACAAAAACGATGTCGGGCATACCTTTCATTTCTTTGATACCGCCCAATGTTTTTGATAATTTTGCAAGCTGTCTGTTTAATTGTGCAACTTCTTTTTTTGGTAATTTTTGAGCGGCGCCGGATTCGATGAAGCTTTCAAGTTCTCTTAATTTGTTAACTCTTGCTCTTATGGTTTCAAAGTTTGTCATCATACCGCCGAGCCATCTTCTGTTAACATAGTATGCACCTGCTCTCAGGGCTTCCTGCGCAACAACGTCCGTTGCCTGTTTTTTGGTACCTACAAAAAGAACGTTTCTTCCTTTTGCCGCATATTCTCTTACGACATTATAAGCTTCTTCGAGTTTTTGAGCGGTTTTTCTTAAATCAAGAATGTAAATACCGTTTTTAGCCCCGAAGATATAGGGTTTCATTTTGGGGTTCCATTTTTGCGTTTGGTGTCCGAAATGCACGCCTGCATCAAGTAATTCAACTAAATCAACTGCCATAGTTTTTTCCTTTCACTTAAGTAACACGGAGGATTTTGAATTTCTGCCCCTATGGACTAAAGGCTGGCTTGATACCATACGAATTATTCAAATCCTAAGAAAAAACTACAATAAACAAATGCTAAAATCAAGCAGAGCGGTGTATCAATAAAAAATATAGTTAAGATTTGTAACTTTTATTCAAGTTCGTCAAAAGTCTGCCGTTATACATTATATATACTTTATATATAATTCCCCAGACCTTTCAGTTACCCGTGAAGGATAGAATTATTTAAAAAGTGCGCACAATATCATAAACAAGCACGATTAATATGAAATTTCGTAAAATAAATGCACCTTATATAAGGTGCATTTTTCGTTTTGTTTGGGTTAGAATAATTATGTTTTATTTTAAGGAGCAGATAAAATGGGCGGCGAAAAAAAACAAAAAAATAAAATAAAAGTTGCTTTTCCGCATATGGGAACAATTTCAATTGCCTGGGCGGCAGCACTCAGAAAAATGGGAATTGAACCTTTTATTCCGCCTTACACAAGCAAAAGAACCTTATCTTTGGGAACAAAAAATTCTCCCGAGGCCATTTGTCTTCCTTATAAATTAATACTGGGAAATTTTATTGAAGCAATCGAAGGCGGCACCGATTATGTCGCAATGATAACATCCCCCGGTATTTGCCGTTTGGGCGAATACGGGAAAAACATCAAAAACGTATTAAAAGATTTAGGATACGATGCAAATTATATAGAATTAAATTTATATAACGGCTTCAGCGGAATGTGGGAATTTTTATCCAAATTAACTGGAAACAACAACCCGATAACAATTATAAGAGCAATCAATATTGCCGTCAGAAAAGTTTTTGCGATTGATGAAGTTGAAAGTTTTTATTCATATTACAGAGCAAGAGAAATTCATTTCGGCGACAGTGAAAAAGCTTATAAAAAAGCATTAAAATTAATTGATAACGCTCTTACCACAAAAGAACTGAAAAAAGCCTTAAAACAAGGCTTGAAAGAAATTGCAAAAGTTGAAATCAATAAAAACAAAGAAGTTTTACATGTCGATCTTACGGGCGAAATTTTTCTTGTTTTGGATCAGTTTGCAAACCAGAATATTGAAAAAGAGCTGGGCAGAATGGGCGTTCAAACAAGAAGAAGCCTTACCGTCTCCGGCTTTTTAAAAGATGCAATTATTCCAAAAATGTGCAAAAAAGGAGAAACACACTTAGAACGTGCGTTTAGAATGGCAAAGCCGTATTTAATGAGAGATATAGGCGGCGATGCGCTTGAATGCATTTCAGATGTTATGTATGCAAAAGAAAAAGGAACGGACGGCTTGATTCATGTTTCGCCTTTTACCTGCATGCCTGAAATTATGTCGCAGAACATTTTCCCCAAAATGAGAGAAGATGTCGACATTCCGATTTTATCTTTAATTATGGATGAACAAACGGGAAAAGCGGGATATTTAACAAGATTGGAAGCTTTTGTTGATTTAATGAGAAGAAAGAAAATGAAAAACAAGCTCGCTCTTAAAATTAACTAAGAAAAGAAGCCCGAAGAGGCAATTGTTAAATAAAAGAAGTTGGGTTTATAATAACCTTTATGGAAACGCTTTTAAAAATAAACAACCTTAATTTGGGATTTGAAATTGATGATAAATTTTATCCCGCAATTAAAGATTTATCTTTTGAATTAAAAAAAGGCACAATCCATGCAATCATAGGGGAATCCGGCTCCGGAAAAACAATGTCCGTTATGAGCATAATTAAACTTTTGCCAAAAAATGCCAAAATTACATCCGGAGAAATTTTATTTGAAGGAAAAAACCTTCTTAATTTAAAAGAAAACGAAATAAATAAAATAAGAGGAAAAAAAATCGCCCTTATTCCCCAAGACCCGATGACAAGCCTTAATCCCTTATATAATATTGAAAACCAGATGATTGAAGCCGTTATTGAACATAAAAAATGTTCAAAAAAAGAAGCATACGATATTGCAATTAATAAATTAAAAGAAGTAAACGTATATGAGCCTGAGAAAAAAATTAAAGCTTATCCTTTTGAACTTTCGGGCGGGATAAAACAAAGGGTAATTATCGCAACCGCACTTGCGCTTGAGCCGGATATCATTATTGCGGACGAACCGACAACGGCACTTGATGTTACGGTGCAGGCGCAAATTTTGGAAATTTTAAAAGAAATTAAAAATAAAGGCAAATCAATTATATTAATTTCGCATGATTTAGGAGTTGTAAGTTCTTATGCCGATTTTATATCAATTATGTATTCGGGAAGAATTGTTGAAAACGCACCTTGCAGAGTTTTATTCAAAAACCCCAAACATCCTTACACAAAAGCTTTAATTGAAGCGCTTCCTTATAATAAAGAAAAAAAGCTTAAAAATATAAAAGGAACGCCCTCCCCGGTAAATGAAATTATTGAGGGGTGCGAATTTCATAAACGGTGCGATTATGCGGAAGATATTTGCAAAAGCAAAATTTTTCATCTTTGTCAACAAGAAGATTTATCAAATGTCGCATGCAGATTATACGATTGTTAAAATACGCATAGATATTGAAAGATAAACATAAAAAACATTTTGTCAATAGCAAAAAATAAATTTTACAATAGAAAATATTTTGAGATTTTTAGCCTCTTTGCATGGTATAACTGAAACATCGGAATTATTCTTAAAGGGGAAGTTAATAATTATGACAGAATATTTAACCAAAGAAGAAATAAAACACTGGAGAAGCTCACTGGAAAGAATTACTCTTGAAGAATATGCAAGAAGATTGGGTAAAACCGTTAAAGGCGAAAAACAGACAAATGATATTGTTGATTTGGTGTTAAATAATTCAAAATCGGGCTACATTTCAGATGTTAAAGAAACAAAGCCCGCAAAAGAAACAGTTATTGAAGTTGCCAAAAAATCAATTGATATGGAACAAAACAAAATGTATAAAGAAGTGGCAACAAAAGAAAAAACGAGAAGACTAAACTTTAATAAACCGTTAACGGAAAGAGAACAAAAAGTTTTAGATTATTTTATTCAAAATATTGATGTTATTGTTTATGCAAAAGATTTGGCAAAAGTTTTAAATCTTCCTACGGATTATGTTTACAAATATATTAAAAATTTAAGAGCAAAAATTTCCGAGGATGTTCTTCAAAATGCAGCCAAGGGCGGTTATAAATTAAGCATTTAACATTTTTGCAATAGTTTACGGAGCGGAATATAATTTGGTTTATGAATGAAAGCTTAATTAATTCCGCTTTTTTAAACGAAAGTAATAATAAAGATTTATACGAAATCTGTTATCAGTGTTTTTGCGAAATTAAAAAAAGCATTGATATAAGTTTCGGTGCGCTTTTTTATAAAAATTCCAAAAAATATGAATTAAAACAAAAAATATCTTTTATAAAAGAATTTAAAAATTATATACCGGATTTAACAAACAAAGAAAAAGATTTTTTTAGGTTTAAAACCCCCTTTATTGTGCACGGTGCAACAATCGGATATTTTCTTTTTATAAAAAAAACATATTTTAAAAACAGCGAAAAAGAAACGGTTAAAAAACTCTGTTTTGAATATGCAAATAAAATCAAAGATTTTGAAATTTCAAAAATTTTTAAAAACCAGCTGAATATTCTTCAAAATGCAATTCTTGAAAACAATAAAATGACAAGGCTTCTTGAAGAACAAAATGAAAAATTAATTGAAACGGATAAAATAAGAAGCAAATTTTTAGCCAATGTTTCCCATGAATTAAGAACTCCGCTAAATTCCATTATCGGTTTTTCAACCGCTCTTAAAGACGAGATGATAGGAGAGCTAAACGACAGGCAGAAAAATTATACAAATAAAATTTTATCTTCCGCCATTCATTTAACCGGGCTTATAAACGATATTTTGGATATGACAAAAATCGAATCCGGGGCAATAAAATTAAATATTCAAAAAAATTATCCTGAAGAAATAATAAAAGAAGTTATAAACATCTTAGAGCCTCTTGCATATGAAAAAAATATAGAAATTGAAACCGATTTTAAATTCAAAGGCATGTTATCCGTCGATTTTATTAAATTCAGGCAAATTATGTATAATTTAATCGGAAATGCAATTAAGTTTTCGCATAAAAATTCAAAAATAAAAATTTCAAGTAATTCAAATAAAGACAGGGTGGTTTTTAAAGTTAAAGATTTCGGAATCGGAATTAAAAAGGCGGATCAAAAAAGAATTTTTGATAAATTTGTGCAACTGGATAATATTTATACAAAAACATATTCTTCAACGGGGCTCGGGCTTACCATTACAAAAGAGCTTGTAAAAATGCACGGCGGCGAAATTACCGTTAAATCACAAATTGATAAAGGAGCGGAATTTATTTTAAGTTTTAAAAAATGAGCCTTACAAATTTCATAAGGCCCATTTTATTTTTGTGTTTGGTTAAGCTTATTTATTATGCCGCACCTTGCGCTTTTTGAGCTTGTTCGGCTTGTTTTTGAGCTTCTTTTTGTGCTTTTTCAAGCGCTTTTCTTTCTTTTCTTGAAAGTTTCTTTTCGGGTTCCTGCGCCTGGGTTTGATTTTGTCCCTGTGCGGGAGCGGCCGTGCTTCCTATATTTGCAAGCGCCTCTGAAGCAGCGGATTGAATTAAGGGTTCAGGATCCTGAAGAGCAGCTTGGAAAACGGGCTCTAAAGCTTGTTTGTCTTCGGGTCTTGCAACGTATGATAAAGCCTGAATTGCAGCCAATTTAACTTCTTTTTCCTGTTCGTTTCTTGCCGCATTTTCAATTTCGTTATAGCCGATTAAATCGTTAACGGGCAATTGGGGAACCTGATTTTGAGCGTCCTGTGTTGCATTATATCTGTCAATTTCATCTCTTTGGTTCTTTTGAAGCATTGCAAGAGTGAACATTGAAATTACTCTGTTTTTATCTGCGGCGGTTTTGGGAGCCAGTTGTTCCGTTAAAGCCTGTTCTTCGGGTGTTAATTGCTGTCCGGATGCCGCTTTGTTTATTGCCGCAATTTGAGCTTCCGAAGGTCCCTGAAGGCCTGATGTATCCTGTTTAATGATATCAGCCAAACCTCTCATAACAGGTTCCGATAATACCGCATTTTGCATAGCGGGTTCACCCTGGCTTAAGTTTGCAATTTTTGTAATTGAATCTTCCTGAACTTTTGTATCGGGGTTTTGAAGCCCTGCAACAAGCGCATTTACATCAACCTGATTTTGGGGATTTTGCGTTTGGGTTGAAGCGGTGTCCACTGCAGGTGCCTGCGGCTGAACGGGAGCCTGCTGGGCGGGTGCCTGTTCAACAGGTGCTTGCTGCTGCTCTATAACGGGAGCAGGCATTTGCTGCTGGGGAGGCTGCGCCTGAGGAGTCATGGGAAGTGCGTAGGGCTGGGGCATATATTGCTGGTATTGGTTCATATAAGGCTGCGCATACATTGAAGTTTGGGGATACGCATAAACCGGATTTTGGACTTGTGCCGGTGTTTGAGGTGCCGCATATGCTTTAGGTTCAAAAATCTGGATATTTACTGCACTTGCCGAGGGTGTCGGTTGCATATAGCCTTGTGCGCCTACTGTTTGCATCATAATTTTTTTATCTCCTTACTGAAAAATTCTTTTTATCTATGCGATATTATAAATGCCGTGAATTTTTAATATTGCCTGTTTTTTGATATTTTAGGGTTTTATTTTTATATTTTTAAGCTATTATTGATTCTTAGTGCTTTACATTGTGTAACATAAAGGGTTTTATTTTTCAATTAAGCTCTTATCGGTGAATAAATTTGTGCCGTTTTTAAGAAAATCCCATGCCGTTGAAATTCCTAATCCCGCAACACCTATTGTTTTTACGGTTTTATTTTTGGACAGCAAAGTTATAATAGAAAAACCTGCCGTAATCAAGTTATCTTTCATGCCGTCAAAAACGCCTTTGAAAAATCCCGTAACACCTCCGCCTATTTTATGGAATGTGGTTAAAAAATCGGAATCTCTTACGATTGCTTTCATGGCATTATGTTTTTCGCTTGATTTATTTAAAACACGATCACCCGTAAAATCTCTTATGTCTTTTATTGCAACCGCTCTTTTGGAAGATTGTCTTGCTTCTCTTGCTCCCATTTCTCCCGCTTCAAAAGCACTTGAAGCAAGAGAGGCTATTGCGGCTGCGTTTGCAACAAAATTAAATGCCATTATGCCACCGCCTGACTATTTACGGGCGGAATCATCGATTGATTCATATCCGTTTGTCCGTTCGGGTTAATTTGCATTGTTTGTGTCATTGAAGCATTCGGATTGTTTGCAAGAAGCGTATCCGTATCTGCGGGCGGAAGCTGTGTATTAACCGCATTTAAGTTTTGAGGATTATTTAAAGATGGCGTTTGAGCCTGCTGGGGCTGCGCCGTTGTATTAAGATTTTGTGTATTATTCAAAGAAGGTTCCGGCATGACGGGGTTATTTACCGCATTAGATTGAAGATTATTTTGGCTTAAATTATTTCCCGCCAAAGCTTTTGCATCGGCATTTGCTTTATAGCCGCTCATCTTTAATAAAATTTGCGCCGCAAGAGCCGCATCTTCGCCGAAATTTGCGGGGCTTGACTGCATAGATTGAAGAATCTGCGCCGTTTCGTTGTTTCCCGTTGCATAGCCCGCATCAAGCGCCGTTAAACCTATAAATTTAACGGTTTCTGCAGGATCTTGAAGAGTTTTATTTAAAAGAGCGGTAAGAGCCGCATCGTCTTTTCTTGTTTCATCTTCTTTAAATCTGTCAAAAAGCTCTTTTGCGCCCATTAATCTTATTTTTTTATCCTGAGAATTTAAATAATTTTCAAGAGTTTTAATATAATCATCCGTCAGGGCAACCTTTGGTTTATCTTTTTTTTCTTCGGTTTTTTTACCGTTATCGCCCTGTGCTTGCGCCGCTATACCGTTATTTGCGGCATTCACGTTCATTGATTGATTCATATTGGGGTTAATTTGCCCCTGATTTTGATATGAAGGATTAGGAAGCTGATAAAAATTATTATAATTATAAGGATAATATCCGACGGGAACAGGCTGATAAAACCCTTGAGGGTTTGCCGTCGGGTTAAAAATCTGGATATTAACGGCGCCCACGCTTGGCGAAATTGAAGGATACTGCGCCATCGGAGCCGTTTGATAATAAGCCGGTGTTTGAATATACTGCGGGTTAACCTGATTTTGCATTATTAAACCTAAACTTCCTATACACAATAATAAACTGACAAGAAAAAAAATAAGTGCTAAAATTTTCGGTTTTGTAACAATATATTAAGACTTTTTTTAAGGTTTTTCTTATGCTAGAATAATTCATAAAAAACAAGTGATAAAAGGAAAATTTAATATGACAAGCGCATCTTTAAGAGATAAATATGAAGTGGTTATAGGTCTTGAAGTCCATGCCCAGCTAAAAACAAAATCCAAAATTTTTGCACCCGACGGTGCGGAATTCGGACATGACCCCAACACCGAAACTTCGCCCATTACTTTGGGAATGCCCGGAGTATTACCCGTTTTAAATAAAGGTGCGGTTGATATGGCAATTTTAGTCGGACTTGCATTGAATTCAAAAATTGCAAAAAGGTGCAAATTTGACAGAAAACAATATTTTTATCCCGACCTTCCCAAAGGTTATCAAATTTCACAATATGATGAACCGATTTGTATCGGCGGGGAAGTTAAAATTTCAAATAAAACAATAGGAATTACAAGGGCACATTTGGAAGAAGATGCTGGCAAACTTGTCCATGCCGGATCAGCCGGGATATACGGTTCCGCTTATTCGCTTGTCGATTTAAACAGGGCGGGAACTCCCCTGCTTGAGATTGTATCGGAGCCTGATATGAGAAGCTCGGATGAAGCAAGAGAATATATGGAGCAATTAAGAAATAATTTAAGATATATAGGCGTTTGCGACGGCAACCTTGAAGAAGGGTCAATGAGATGCGATGCCAATATTTCAATCCGCCCCAAAGGACAAAAAGAATTCGGCACACGTGCGGAAATTAAAAACGTTAACAGTTTCAGAGCGCTTCAAAGAGCAATCGAATATGAAATTGACAGACAAATCGAAATCGTTGAAGAAGGCGGAAAAGTCGTTCAGGAAACAAGACTTTGGGATGACAACAAAGGGATTACAAGTTCTATGAGAGGAAAAGAAGACGCTCATGATTACAGATATTTTCCCGAACCCGATTTAATGCCTTTGGAAATTGACGATGAATGGATTGAAAGAGTTAAAGCTTCAATGCCGGAGCTTCCGAAAGCAAAGGTTGAAAGATATATGGGGCTCGGGTTATCCGAATATGACGCAAATGTTATAGTAAACCAGATGGATTTGGCTTTATTTTATGATGAAGTAATCAAAGGAAACATTAACCCCAAAACAGCTTCAAACTTTTTAACGGGTGAAATTGCGGCTTATTTGAAAGAAGAAAAAATTTCAATCAACGACTCAAAATTAACGGTTGAAAACTTTATCAGCCTTCTTGAATTGCTTGATAAAGGAACAATTTCAAATAACATTGCAAAATCGCTTGTTGTTGAGATTTTAAAAACGGGAGAAGACGCAAAAGCCCTTGTTGAGAAAAAAGGTTTAAGCGTTATGTCCGATGAAGGAGAAATTTTAGCAATAATTAAAAAAGTTATTGAAGCTAATCCCTCTCAGGTTGAAGCATACAGAGGCGGAAAAGACAAACTGTTCGGTTTCTTTGTCGGACAGATTATGAAAGAAACAAAAGGAAGAGCAAACCCGAAAATCTTAAATGATTTACTTAAAAAAGAACTTGATAAATAGTTTTTGACACAAGGGTTTTTTCTTGTTAGCATTTTAAAAGCATTATTGCTTTTATTGACAATTGAATAAACATTAATTATTTGCCGATGTGATGCCTTGAGTTTAATTTTGCGGAAGCGAAATTAAACGAA
>CALUYY010000016.1 GCA_944325155.1 Candidatus Gastranaerophilales bacterium
TCCCTAGAAAGGAGGTGATCCAGCCACACCTTCCGGTACGGCTACCTTGTTACGACTTCACCCCAGTCACCAACCCTGCCTTAGGACGCTGCTCCCTTACGGTTAGCTCACGTACTTCGGGCGTGGTCGACTTCCATGGTGTGACGGGCGGTGTGTACAAGACCCGGGAACGTATTCAACGCAGCGTGCTGATCTGCGTTTACTAGCGATTCCGACTTCATGCACTCGAGTTGCAGAGTGCAATCCGAACTGAGACTAAGTTTTAGAGATTTGCTTACCCTCGCAGGCTCGCTGCTCGTTGTCTTAGCCATTGTAACACGTGTGTAGCCCAGGGCATAAGGGGCATGATGATTTGACGTCGTCCCCACCTTCCTCCGGTTTATCACCGGCAGTCTCGTTAGAGAGATCTATTACAGTATACCGTTATAACCAACTAACGACGAGGGTTGCGCTCGTTGCGGGACTTAACCCAACATCTCACGACACGAGCTGACGACAACCGTGCACCACCTGTCTTGACGCTCTCCGAAGAGCACCCCGAGCTTTCACTCAGGTTCGTCAGATGTCAAGCCCTGGTAAGGTTCTTCGCGTTGCTTCGAATTAAACCACATGTTCCACCGCTTGTGCGGGTCCCCGTCAATTCCTTTGAGTTTCACACTTGCGTGCGTACTCCCCAGGCGGGATACTTATCGCGTTTGCTACGGCACTGCAGGGGTCGATACCCGCAACACCTAGTATCCATCGTTTACGGCCGGGACTACTGGGGTATCTAATCCCATTTGCTACCCCGGCTTTCGTTCCTCAGTGTCAATTACGGCCCAGTAAAGCGCTTACGCCACCGATGTTCCTCCTGATATCTACGCATTTCACCGCTACACCAGGAATTCCCTTTACCTCTACCGCATTCTAGTTTGCCAGTATCCAGTGCCGAACAGAAGTTGAGCTCCTGCATTTAACACCAGACTTAACATACCACCTACGAACTCTTTACGCCCAATGATTCCGGACAACGCTTGCACCCCCCGTATTACCGCGGCTGCTGGCACGGAGTTAGCCGGTGCTTCCTCTGTGGGTACCGTCATCTTTCGTCCCCACTGACAGATCTTTACACCCCGAAGGGCTTCTTCAATCACGCGGCGTTGCTGCGTCAGGGTTTCCCCCATTGCGCAAAATTCCCTACTGCTGCCTCCCGTAGGAGTATGGGCCGTGTCTCAGTCCCATTGTGGCTGATCATCCTCTCAAACCAGCTACTGATCATCGCCTTGGTAGTCCATTACACCACCAACTAGCTAATCAGGTGCAGGCTCATCTTAGGGCGCCGGAACTTTCAAGATTGGTATTTCAACCAAGCTCATATGGGGTATTAGCAGAAGTTTCCCTCTGTTGTCCCCCACCCTAAGGCAGATTTCCTACATATTACTCACCCGTCCGCCACTTTCCACTGACCGAAGCCAGCTTCTCGTTCGACTTGCATGTATGAGGCACACCGCCAGCGTTTGTCCTGAGCCAGGATCAAACTCTCCGTTGTCAGAAATTTATGTCTGACACTTCAGAAAGAAGTGATTGACTCAAAATTTTAGCTTTAAGCTACGTTTCCAATTGCTTTTCTTAAAAAAATCAACAGGTATTTGTCGTTTGTATATTATGCTATTCTGTTTTCAAAGTTCAGATTAAATCTTTTCATATTAAGGGACACTTTAAAATAAGCTCTAAAGAACTTTTCCCATCCCTTACCAGACCGTGTGCATTTGCACCGTCTTTAGTATGTTATCATCTCAAGTTTTGATGTCAAGAAATTATTTTTATCAATCTTAACTAAAGTTAACACTCAAGATTTTCAAAGGTAATTGGCTTCACCCTTGCTCTAACAAGTTTATCATCTCAAGATTTAATGTCAAGCAATTTCATTTATTTACTTGAGAGATTTTTATCGGATGTTTTTAACATCTTTATTTATTGTCATGCGAATATTTATTCATTTTATGCTTTTTTAAAAATGATTGTCGCATAAAATCCAAGGTTGTTAATGTTTAATCTAATGTGGTAATTGAGAATGTGCTGTATTTGTTTTCGTAATTATTAATTTAAATCAAAAAAAATTTTTTGCAAGTGTTTTTTATAACATTTTTATAAAAACATAAAATAAATATTTTTTGCTCCGTCATAGCGCTTTATTTTATAAGGCTTACGCCAAAATCTACCGCAGATAAATTTTCATAAATTTCATAATTTTGCCTGTCGGCTATATTATCTATTTTATCTTTTTTTATAAAAAATGAAGGCCCGGACCCCGACATTTGAAACCCTAAGTCATGGAGTTTTTTTAATTCCGGGTATTTTAAAACCATGGCAAATTCCAAATCATTTTCATAAGTTGATTTTTTATTTAATTCATCATAAGCGCCGTATGCGGCTTTTGTTGAAATTTTAAGTTCTTTGGGTTTTATGATTGAAAGACTGAAAGGTTCAAATTCAAGAAAGGTTAAATCATCCCCCTTGCCTTTGGCTGATGCCTTTCCTCCGAAATAACAAAAATTAATGTCCGAACCCAATTTTGAATTAATTTCAATAATATCGTTTTTATCTAATTTATTATATATATAATTAAGCGCAAAAATTGTGCCCGCACAGTCTGCTGAACCGCCGGCAAGCCCCGATGCAACGGGGATGTTTTTTTCTATATATATATTTATGCCTTCGTTTTTAATTTTTGCTTTTTCAAAATACGCATTTACCGCTTTATATACAAGATTATTTTCATCATATAAAATTTCATTTGAATTTCCGCTTAATTTAATAACCCCTTCATTATTATTTTCTACCGTTAAATAATCAAATAATGAAACGGACTGCATTATGCTTTCTATCGGGTGAAAACCCGTCAATTCGTCTTTTTTAAAAACCTTAAGAGTTAAATTAATTTTTGCGGGGCATTTTACTTTAATTTTCATCATTTTCCCTTTTTAAATTCAAAGACAAATTATAAAAATCTTCATAAGATAAATTCTCTCCCCTTAAATTAAAATCAATTCCGGTTTTTTTGAGTGCTTCTTCAGCGTTAATAAACCCGAAAGATTTAAGACAGTTTTTAACGTTTTTTCTTCTCATTGAAAAGCATGCTTTTATTGTTTGTTTTAAATAAGGGGTAATTTTAACTTTCGGTTCATTTTTTATTTTGAATTGCACAATGGCGCTGTCAACCTTCGGCGAAGGATAAAAACACCTTTTTGAAACGTGCCTTATAATGGATGTTTCCGCCCAAAAGTTTGATAAAATCGACAAAAGCCCGTATTCTTTATTTTTTGAATTGTTGTCCGCAACAATTCTTTTTGCAACTTCATATTGAACCATTAATATAATTTCATCCGTAAATTTTCTGTATTTATATGAAACATCGTCAATTTCGCCGAGAAGATATAAAAGAATGGGGGTAGTTATATAGTAAGGAATATTTGCGATAACTTTTATTTTTTTATTTTCTTTTATCTCATCTTTAAAAATTTCTTCCAAATCCGTTTTTAAAATGTCGTTTTGAATTAATTTAAAATTTTTATATCCGAATAAATTTTTATTTAATAAATTAACCGCATCTTCATCCAATTCAACCGCAGCGACTTTTTTTGCCTTAATGACAAGTTTTTCCGTTACAAACCCCGCCCCGGGACCGATTTCTAAAACAGTGTCATCAGCTTTAACAAAAGATAAAATTTCATCAATCACATCTTTTGAAACTAAAAAATTTTGCCCCAGACGCTTTTTGGTTCTGAAGTTTTTGGCACGGATAACATATTCATTCACCATAAAAAAATTATATAGGAAAAATATAATATTTACCGTTTTTATTACGGCATTATGAAAATTAACCCCTTTTTAAACCAAACATCTTTTAAAGGCGCAAACATAAGCATAACGGCGCTGTCTGATACCCATGGCTCGCTTGAACTTGCAGATAAAGGGTATAGAACAATTGCAGGCAGCGACGTTTTTGAAAAAGAAAAAAGAGGAAATGCAAATTTTTTAATCATCGGGGGCGATTGGTTTATATCGGGTGCAAAAACGGGATTTATGACAAATCCGAATAAGCCTTTAATGAAATTTCAAGCAGAGATGTTAAATAAATTCATCGGAAAATTAAAAGAAATATCTCCGTCTTTAAGTGCAATTTTTGTAATGGGAAACCATGACTTAGACGGCGGCGTTGATCTTTTTCAGGAAACCGTAAGAGATATAGACGCAGATGTTGTTATAACAAACCTTGATGAAAATAATTCTCCGAAAATGAAAGACGCCATTTCGGAAGGAAAAATCGTAAAAGAACACATAAAAGCAATTCCCGATGATAAAGACCCGAATATGGAGCATTATATTTTAAATCTTGCAATATCACCGGTTAACCTTGAATATTTTGCACTTAATCATGATGGGCTTGAATTAATTGAAGATTGCAGAATACCTCAAAATTCTGTAAGCCCGGCACAATTTGAAAAAACAAAAAGATATGCGATAGAAAGAATTAACGCCTTTAGAGAAAAACATCCGAAAGGAAAAGTTGTTTTAACATGCCACACCGGGCTTAATCTTGCGGATGAAATCATAAAAGAAGCCGACGTTACAATTGCATTTGACGCCCATGAGCATAAAGACGAAACAAGGTTTGTAAACGGAGTTCCCGTTATTTGTCTTTCCCAAAATTTTGACAAAATCTCAAACGCAAACATAAAAATTGATGATTTCGGCGACATTGAAAGCATAACAATGAAAGATTTAAGACCGAATAAAATAAATTCTTCAAGCGGCGAACTTTCAAAATTTTACAGAGAATTATTTAAAGACGACTTAAAAAAAGCGTATACGATTCAATCAACGAACCCCGATGTAGTCAATTTATCAATAGAAGGTATAAGAACAAAAAATAATTACCTTGCAAATTTTGTAACCGACTCCGTTATGGAAGGAATAAAAGAAATTGACCCTGAAGTTGATGTTTTTGCGCTTAATTCATCATCAATAAGAAACGGCTTTAAATTGGGAGATGAGCCTTCCGTTACTCCTTTTGAAGTTTTAAACTGTCTGAACGGAATAAATCATAAAATAGGACAAATTGTGGTAAACGAAGTTACGGGAAGAGAGCTTATCTATATGATTTTAGATAATTTCCGCTTCAATAAATTAAACCCCGAAAGAAATACCATTATTCATTATTCGGGGCTTAAAATCAATAAAACCGGCTTTATGGACGCATATCAAAAAGGCAAAGTGGGAAGCGACCTTTGCGAATTTGTGGTTTTATCCGATACAAACGAACCCGTTGACCCCGATAAAAAATATAAAATCGCAAACGTTGAAAAATATTTCACAAAAGCTCATGACGAAAAAATAAAAGATATGAGGCAAAATTCGGTTGAGCTTGGCGTCGGGGTGCATAAACTTTTCAGGGATTATTTTATAAAACATCCCTATATTTCTTTTACGCCCGATGAAAGATTGACTTAATTTATTATTGCGTCTTTGGGCACAACCGTAACCCCGCCTTGCGATACAAAGAATCCTCTTTTAAGGTCGTCTTCTTTATTTATGCCGATTTCCGTATGCGGAGGAATTTCAACATTTTTATCGATTATTGCGCGGTTAATTTTTGAATATCTGCCGATGCTGACGTTTTCAAGCAAAATTGAATGAGAAATGCTTGAATAGCTGTTTATATGAACCTTCGGCGATAATACGCAATTTGAAATTGCGCCGCCCGAAATTATACATCCTTCGGACACAAGAGAATTTTTTGCAACGCCCAGTCTTTTATCCTCATCCCAGATAAATTTGGCGGGAGGAAAATTATAGTTAAAAGTTCTTAACGGCCACTCTTTTGAATAAAGGTTTAATTCAGGGTCGTATTGAAGCAAATCCATATTTGCCTGAAAATAGCTGTCGATATTTCCGACATCTCTCCAATACCCTCTTTCGGATTTTGTCATACCGGGAAACGTATTTGATGAAAAATCATAAATATAAACTTTTCTTCCGCCTTTTAACATATTCGGTATTACGTTTTTGCCAAAATCGTGGTCGGAATTTATATCAAGCGCATCTTCTTTTAACTCTTCAACGAGAGATTTCGATTTAAAAATATAATTTCCCATTGAAACAAGGCATTTGGTGGGGTCATTGGGCATTGATTTGGGTTTTGTTTTTGGTTTTTCGATAAATGCTGTCAGCCTCCAATCATCATCAACCTCAATAACGCCGTATTCGCTTGCAAGATTAATATCAACGGGAATGGCGGAAATTGTAATATCGGCATCTTTTTTATAATGGTAATCCAGCATTTGTCTGACATCCATTTTATAAACATGGTCTCCCCCGAAAACACAAACCGTTTGATATTTTTCATCGGTTATCTGGTTTATGTTTTGATAAATGGCGTCCGCCGTTCCTTTATACCAGTTGCCGTCCGTTCTCATCTGTGCGGGAACCAAATCCACATATTGATCGATTGAAGATGACAAATCCCATCCTCTTGAAATATGTTTATTTAAAGAATCCGATTTATACTGGGTTAAAACTTTAATTCTATATAACCCCGAATTTACAAAATTGTTTAAAACAAAGTCAATAATTCTGTATCTGCCGCCGAAAGGCACGGCCGGTTTTGCTCTGTCACGGGTAAGGGGGTATAATCTTTTTCCTTGTCCGCCCGCCAAAATCATTGTCAAAACTTTTTCAAAATACATAAATTATTAAACTCCTAACTTACATTACAATTAAAGCAAATTAGTCATTTTTGGGCAAGATTTTAATAAAAAAGAACCCCTTTTAATTTTAAAAAAGGGGGATGAAAAGCAATCAGAAGAGTTGAGGATTTACACATATTTAAGTATATATTCGGCGGACTTTATTTTTATCGGACAAAACTTTAATTTTTATTTTTTTAAAACTGCCGTCTGTGGTATAATCGGTTAGTTTAATAAATAAAGGAAAACTTATGCGCACCGACGGCAGAGAAAACGACGAAACAAGAAAAATAAAATTTACGAGAAATTATACAAAATATGCAAAAGGTTCGGTCCTTGTCGAATTCGGCGATACAAAGGTTATAGTATGCGCCACATGTGAAAATACAAAACCGAAATGGATGCCCAAAGACGAAACTTCAGGCTGGATAACGGCGGAATATTCTCTTTTGCCGAGCTCCACAAGCGTAAGGTGCCAGAGAGAAAGAACCAAATTATCGGGAAGAACGCAGGAAATTCAAAGATTAATAGGAAGGTCGCTAAGGGCCTGTACGGATTTAGATAAACTCGGCGAAAGAACGGTAACGATTGATGCCGATGTAATTCAGGCAGACGGCGGCACAAGAGTTGCTTCAATTTGCGGCGGATTTGTCGCTTTGAATGATTTATTTAATACAATGGTAAAAGAAGGCGAACTTAAAGAAAACCCGATAATAGAGCCCATAGGCGCAATTTCTGTCGGAATTTTAAACGGAGAAATTCTTGTTGACCTTTGTTATGAAGAAGATTCAAACACCCAGGTTGATTCAAACATTGTTTTAACTTCATCGGGTAAAATCATTGAAATTCAAGGCACGGCTGAAGGCGACCCTTTTACGAAAGAAGAATTTGATACGATGTTTTATCTTGCCAAAAAATCAATAATGAAAATAATTTCAATGTATTAATATAAAATAAATTTGGCGCTGTATCCGTTTTGAATATTTTTAAAATCAACTTCACCCTTATGAAGCTTTATTATCCTTTTGCAGATAACAAGCCCGAGACCCGTCCCCGCTTTCAGGCAGTTAAGGGTTATTTTTGAATTTTTATTTTTATATGAGACATTAACGGGGCTTATTATTTCAACTTCAAGTTTATCGGCGTTGTTTTTAACAAGAAATTCTATAATTGAATTTTCCTTTGAATATTCAAATGCGTTTGAAATTAAATTTATGATTACCCTTTGTATTTCAATTTCATCATACGAATAAATAAATCTGTTTCCGAAATATTTAACGTTTAATTTTTGGTTTTTAACGTCTGATAAAATTCCTATATTATTAATTGAAGTTTCTATTGTTTTTCTTATATCGTTATTCGTAATATTTAAAACAAACTCTCCCTTATTCATTCTGTATTCGTTTAAAACATTATCAACAAGACACTGCATATACTTATTTGAAGCAATAATGTTAAAAATCATCGCTTTTGTTTCTTTGCCAAGTTTACCAAAGGATTCTTCATACAATAATTCAAGCGCTCTTAATTGCGCTTTAATGGGCGTTTTCATATCATGCGCAAGCATTGCCAAAAATTCTATACTGTTAAAAGCTTCTTTTTCAATATTTAACATAGATATCAAATCATCATAAATATTTGAAAAAATATTACCTTATTTCAAAGTTTATTGTCTATTGACCAAGAAGCTACTTTTTAATTTTGCTTCAATCCGCCCATCTGGAGTATCAAACCGTACAGAATACTGTCTGCTATGGCATTATACGAAGCAGCAATAATATTGGCGGAAACTCCGACCGTATCCCATTTGTTTATTCCGTCCGTACTTTCGATTGAAACCCTGACGGTTGCGGCGGTACCGTCTTTTGAATCCAAAATTCTTACCTTAAAATCCGACAATTTAAAGTTATTAACAAAAGGATATTTTTCGCTTAATGCTTTTCTGAGCGCAATATCAAGCGCATTAACCGGCCCGTCGCCCTCTGAAACCGTATGGATAACTTCATTATTAATTTTTATTTTGACGGAAGCTTCCGTTATGGTTAAATCTTTATATTCGCCGTTTGAATCACGAAGAGTCGTGTCGCCTATGACTCTAAAGCCCATAAGTTCAAAAAGCTCGGGTTTTTTGCCCAAAGTATCCATTGCAAGAATTTCAAACCCGGCATCCGCTCCTTCATACGCAAAACCCTGCCATTCAAGCTGTTTAATTCTGTCCGTTACTTTTTTTATATCGTTAATATCTTCAAGTTTTATAAACCTGAAATTTTTTGCTTTTTCTTTAATGGAAGCACTCCCCGCCTGATCGGACACAAGAAATCTTCTTGTGTTTCCGATTAATTCAGGGTTAATATGTTCATAGGTTTGCGAATTTTTTCTGACGCCCGATGCGTGGATTCCCGCTTTATGTGCAAATGCGCTGCTTCCTACATAAGGCTGGTTTGATGAAATTGATTTATTTGCAATTTCCGCAATTTGTTTTGCGCACTCAACCAGTTTTGAAATATTGTTTCCTATTGTTTGATATTCTCTTTTTACTTGCAGGTTGGGAATAATCGAACACAAATTTGCATTCCCGCACCTTTCGCCGTATCCGTTTATTGTGCCTTGAACCTGCATTGCGCCCGCATCAATAGAAGCCAAGGTGTTTGCAACGGCAAGTTCGGCGTCATTATGTGCGTGGATTCCTATTATTGCATCGGGTAAAACGCTTACAACTTCTCTTGTAATTTTATATATGTCGTTATTTATGCACCCGCCGTTCGTATCACACAATATAAGCCTTTTTGCGCCGGCATGGTGTGCGGTTTTTAGAACTTCAAGAGCATATCCTTTATTGTTTTTAAAGCCATCAAAAAAATGCTCCGCATCAAAGAAAACTTCTTTGTTTGACTTAATCAAAAATTCAATACTGTCTTTAATCATTGAAAGATTTTCTTCCAGGGTCGTGTTAAGAGCTTCCGTAACCTGAAAATCCCAGCTTTTGCCGAATATTGTAATAACGGGCGCACCCGATTTTACAAGATTTAAAATAACGTTATCATTTTCAACGTTTGTGTTTGTTTTTCTTGTCGAGCCGAATGCGGCAATTTTTGCGTTTTTTAAATTTATGGTTTCGAGTTTTTTAAAAACTTCGTTATCAACCGGGTTTGCCCCCGGCCAGCCGGCTTCAATATAATCAATTCCCAAATCATCAAGTTTATTAATTATTTTAAACTTGTCGGAAACGGAAAAATTAATCCCTTCGGACTGCGCACCGTCTCTTAATGTCGTATCGTATATTTCAATCTTTTTCATAAAAATATTTATATCATAAAAATGTTAAATTTGTTCATAATTAAGTTTACAAAAAAGCAATTTTTTGAATTAAGTCGTTTTAAATTAAATATAAGGAAGTAAGGTTAAAAAGTTAATATGAGTTTATTGTCAATTTTAAAAGATTTGTTTAATTCCATAAATCATATGGACACAACAATCAAAACGGGTTTTAAATTTACGCAGGAAGAAGTAAAAGAAATCATTTCAACTTCAAAACCCGAAAATTTAAAGTATTTTGAAGTTTTGGCAAAAATGCCTAATTTAAAATCTTTTGACATAAGCTTTTTATTAAGCCAGACAAAACTTGACGATGAAAAAATCGAAATTATAAAAAAAGCTCAAGAACTGTACAGGGAAGAAGAATTTAATGCCCACGGGCAGACCTGTTCAGATTTTATATTCAGAGTGGGCGCCAATCTTGAATATTTAAATATGAACAATATTGAAATATTTAAAGAACTCGTTAAATGCAAAAACGAATTATATGACTTTAAAAAAGCACTTCAAAACCCCATGCACTATATAAACCATCACGAAGCAAAAGTCGGTTACGCATTCCAAACGGTTTATGTAAACTAAGAACTTTTTACCAAACACAAACAACTGAAGGAAAAAATTTAACTATGTCTTTTCTCGGCGAAAATAAACCCGAAATAGGATTTATGGCGGCAGGCGGAACGCTTGGCGGCATTATAGGCAATCAGGCATATAAAAAAACGCCTTCCAAAATGGTAACAAAAATCACAAGGGAAGGTCTCACAGAAGAATTCATAACGCCTAAATTTATTGATTATGCGATAAAATCCAAAAAAAAGGAGCTGTTCAGAAAAGTTGACCCGCATACATCAATTAAATATTTTAAAAATGAAATTGATGCGCTGAAGAGAATTGCAACACCGGCGCGCAAATATCCGACAAGCAACGAAAGATACCATTTTCAGGATTTATATAACCTCGGAAAAAAATATTTAACAAACAGAAAAACCGTTCCGTATGATAAAATAGACAAAGCAAAACAGGGCGCACAAATTATTGAATACGCAAGAAAACATGAAAAAACAATGCATATCCTAAAAGGCGGAATCATAGGCGGGCTTTTGGGGCTTTGCGTTATAAAAGCAATTGAAATCGGTAATCAGGCAAAAGAACAAAACACAAGTTTTAAAGATGTAATTTTAAGCTATCTTCCGAAAAAAGCACCCGATAAAACAGATGAATAACAAATATTAAACAAAAAGTTGACATTATTTTTTGTTTATAGGATATTAAATTTCGCAATTTTAAAATAACCTGTTGTACTGTTTAACAGCAAGACAAAAAAGGAAAGAGAGTAAAAAAGATGACAATCAATTTAAAAAACAAACAGGAAATCATTTCAAAATTCGGTAAAAACGAAAAAGACTCCGGCTCAATTGAAGTTCAGGTTGCAATGCTTTCCCAAAAAATTAACGAATTAACCGAACACTTAAAAAACAACGCAAAAGATTTTCAGGCAAAAAGAGGTCTTTTAATGATGGTCGGTAAAAGAAAAAGAATGCTTGTATATTTAAAAAACAATAACCTCGAGCAATACAGAAAGCTCGTTAAAAGCTTGAAACTCAGAGGATAGAATTAAGAGAGAACAATATGAATTCAAAAGCGGGTAATTTAAACCCGCTTTTTTATATATCTTAAATTTTATATGCTTTTCTGTAATAAAGATAAAATCCGAGAATGCTTATCGCAATAACGGGAAGCCACGCCGCAAAGAAGGGAAGAATTTTTCCCGCTTCGCCCAAATTCAAAGAAAACGCCCTTACGACATAATAGATAAATATAATCATAATGCTGAATAAAAAGCCTCTGTTGTATCTGACCCTGGGCGGAGTTATCGCAAGCGGAATTCCGACAAGTGCAAGCGCAAATGTCGTAACGGGAAGCGCCAGTTTATCAAAAAGCTGTATTTTAAACTGAAGTAACGTTTTTGTATCGATATTACCCGTTTTTTCAAGTTTTTTAATGTGCCGCATTAATTTAAAGAAGTTAAACTGGCTTGCTTCTTCTTTTACAAAATCGCTCATATTTTCAATACCGAAATTAATGACGGAATTTTCAAACAGGGTCGTATTAAAAACCTTGCCCGTTGTAGATAGAGTATAAATGACTCCGCCGTCAAAAACCCAGCCTTCATCGGATGTGCTTCCGAGTTTTGCCTGAATTAATTGAATTGTATCTTTTTTTGATAAATCAAGAACGGTTATATTGTTTAAAATTTTATCTTCACAGCTTTGAACATAAAAAAGTCTTTTTAATTTGCCGTCAGAGCCTCTTTCGTTTAATGTGAAATTTTTTCTTCCCTCGGGAACGTGTTTTTGCTGGAGAGAATAAATTGCAAGGTGTCTTGATTGGGTGCTCATTGCGGGAACGACAAACTCGTTTATCATAAAACTTAAAATCGTCATAACAATCGCAAAAGCAAAAACGGGCTTTGCAATTCTTGCAATCCCTATCCCGCAGGCTCTTAAAACGGTAATTTCGGAATTAAGGCTTAATTTGTTTATTGTCATAACGGTTGCAAACAAAGTGGAAATCGGAATTGTCATGACAAAAACCTGCGGAAGATTAAGAATAATCATCATTGCGGCAATGTTAAAAGGAATTCCGTATAAAGTTATTTGTTTAATTAACTGCGTAAAAGTTTCCGAGGCGAAAATAATTGATGTAAAAATTATAACCCCCAGAATGAAAACTTCGCCGATTTGTTTTATTATGTATTCGTCCAAAAGAGAAACATCAAGCCACCCTTTTTGTTTGAATAATCTTTTATATGCTCTGAATTTTGCGTGTATCAAAATATGTTCTTCCCGTTTTCATCATACATTTTAGAGCGTTTTTGCGCAATATTAATTACAAGATTTTTAAATTCGTCCTCCGGTAAATTTTTAATTTCTTCCATTGAATTAATCAAATTTATAAAAGCTTCTTCAATATTTTGTCTGTTAAAATTAAGCATATCATAGGCTAAATCCGGATTTGTCATGGAAAGCCTCGTCATATCCCTGAAACCGCTTGAAGCAATTTTTCTTGCATTTTCATCAACCGAATTAAAAAGTGCAAAAGATAATAACGTGGGAAGATGTGAAATTTGGGCGGTGTATTTATCATGGGCAATTGAATCCATTATAAGGGGTTTTGCGCCCGTATCTTCTATTATTGAAGATAAAATTTTATTTTCTTTTTCCATTATCCATTTGGCATTTAAAAATAAATCCGCCTTTGAAGCTTCAAACCCGCTGAATTCGGTTCCCGCCATGGGGTGTGTCGGAATAAAATTAAATTTATATTCCCTTTTTATAAATCCTTTAATTGATGAAACATCCGCAACAATTGTTTCTTTATTGACAACATCTTCCAAAAGCGATAATTTATCGGAAACTTCATTCATTTTGGAACAAACAAAAACAACATCCGCTTCACTTAATGCATTAATATCATCCGTTGAAACATCTGAAAAATTTTGCGCATTTAAATATGAAGAATTTGAAACGGCAATTAAATAATATTTATCGGTAAAATAAAGAGCTTTTAAAATTGAGCCGCCTATAAGCCCCAACCCCAAAATTCCGATTTTTAGTTTTTTATTTTCCATGGTTTATATTATAATTGAAACAAATAATTTTTAAGGAATAAATTTTATGGAAATTAAAAAAGGTAAAGCGTTTAAATTCGGCGACGGAATTTCAACGGACCACATCGCTCCCGGCAGGCTTTTTCACTTAAGAAGCAATTTGGAAGAATTTTCAAAACATGTTCTGGAAGATGCCGACCCTGATTTTGCGAAAAACATGAAAAAAGGCGACTTTGTTGTTGCGGGAAATAACTTCGGTTTGGGTTCTTCAAGAGAACATGCCCCGCAGATTATAAAAATTGCGGGCGTCGGCGCAGTTATCGCAAAAAGCTTCGCAAGAATATTTTACAGAAACGCAATTAACATAGGTTTATTGTTAATCGAATGCGACACGGATAAAATTGATGCGGGCGACGAACTTGAGCTTGATGTTCAAAACGGCGTTTTAAAAGATTTAACAAAAAATATTGAAATTAAAATTATGCCGCTTCCCGATGTTATGATTAAATTGTTAAACGACGGCGGTTTAATTGAACACATCAAGAAAAACGGCGATTTCAGCTTAGTATAAAGGAAAATTTTATGCACAACGTTACTCTTATAAAAGGCGACGGGATAGGCCCGGAGATTTCGGATGCGGTTGTTGAAATTTTGGATAAAGCAGGCGCAAAAATTAATTGGGATATACAAACGGCAGGCGCGGACGTTGCCGAAACGGAAGGCGACCCGCTGCCAAAAAGAGTAGTCGAGAGCATTAAAAAAAATAAAACCGCACTTAAAGCACCCGTAACAACGCCAATCGGAAAAGGCTTCCGCTCCGTTAACGTAAGGTTAAGAAAAGAGCTTGATTTATATGCAAACATCCGCCCCTGCAAAAACATTGAAGGAATTCAAACACCTTTTGATAATGTTGATTTGGTTGTCGTAAGGGAAAATACGGAAGATTTATATGCGGGCATTGAAGAAAAAATTGACGAAAATACAATGCATGCAATCAAAGTTATAACGAGAAAATCTTCGACAAGAATTGTTGAATATGCCTTCAATTATGCAAAAAAAATGGGAAGAAAAACCGTATGGGCGGTTACAAAAGCAAACATTTGCAAATTAACCGACGGATTATTTTTAGATTGCGCAAGAGAAGTTGCAAAAAAATACCCCGAAATTGAATATAAAGAAATTTTGGTTGATGCGCTTTGTATGCAATTGGTTCAAAACCCTTCAAAGTTTGATGTTCTTGTTATGCCGAATTTATACGGCGATATAGTTTCCGATTTAACTGCGGGTTTAATCGGGGGTTTGGGCGTTGCACAGGGGGCAAACATAGGCGTTAATTATGCCGTTTTTGAACCCGTTCACGGGTCTGCGCCCGATATTAAGGGGCAAAACCTTGCAAATCCGACGGCGCTTTTGTTGTGTGCGGTTGAGATGTTAAAGCATTTAAACGAATTTGAAATTGCAAAAAAAGTTGAAAATGCGGTTTATAAAACAATAAAAGAAGGAAAAGTTTTAACGAAAGATTTGGGCGGCAATTCAACCACAACAGAATTTACAAAAGAAATTATAAGAAATTTGTAATTTTATTTAAAATCTTCTCTGCCCGTTTTTGATAAACCGCTGCAAAAATAAAAAGGTTTTTACGGCTGCATAAATTTAAACCGTGCAAAAACAAGGTTTAACGGGGGCAAAGTTTATTTTACCCCCCCCCCCCGAGGATTTTTAAGTTTTTATTTTATTGTCTCAATCAAATTTTTAGATTGCCTTATAATTGCATCCATATTAAGGTATTCGAACGATCCAAAACGTCCGTTTAAATAGATTTCCTGTTTTTTAAAATATTCTTTAATTAAATCCATATTTTTTCTGTGATTTAAATCATAAATTACATAGGCATATTCAAAACGTTTAATCTCATAAAAATTGATATCATCTTCCGAATTGATAAATCCTATTGTTTTAAGTCCGTCCATAATTTTTTCAATAATTTGTTTATTGTTTGACTTGTCATTCAGATCATTTTTTCTGTATGTAATTTCCGCCATATACGTTGTTGAATTTTCTTTATGATAATATTTGCCCATAAAATCAAGTTTAGAAATTCTATGAAAAATAACATTTTTATCTGCAACCATAAAAGCATAGTTTTCAAATGCATAATCCGGTTTAACGTTAATAATGCATATTATTATTGAATTATATTTTAAATTATCAGACGCATTAATTATCTCTTCAGGCATGTTTGAATCTTTATATATATGACAAAATTCATTAACCGGCATTGTTGAAATAATTCTATCTGTTTCAAATATTTGATTTTCCGCTTTAATTTTATATTTGTTTCCTTTTTTTTCTACGCATGTAACATTTGAATTTGTGCATATTTTAACTTTTGAACCAAGACGGCTGATAAAAGCTTTGATCAATGCTTCTGTTCCGCCTGTTTTAGGATATGTAAAATAAAGCTGGTGCAAATATCCATCAATCGTTTCACCCTGTGCGCTTTTTAAAATATCTTCTTTTGGGGGCTTGGGAATTCTTTCGACCATTTGTACATCCATAAAAGAAGGATCAAATTTCCAAATTTTTTCGTTATACGGGCGAAGATATATATTTGTAATTCCTTCACCAAAAGTTTTTAAGAAAAATTGAAGCATGTTTTTTGTTTCATAGCTTTCATACGGGTTATGCAAAAAACCGTTAACACAATAATCAACATCCTCTTTTGGTAATTTGGACAAATCATTTTCAAAAGGATATTGTACAAACTTTTTTTTATGAATAATCCTGTTTGAACGGCGGTGTCTTTCAAGATTTTCGCCAAGAAGTCCATTCATTAAATCAAGTATTTCTTTATCTTTTGAAAAAATAATATGGGGCCCGACATCAAACTCAATTCCGTTTGTATTAAAAGTTCTGCATAATCCGCCTAATTTATCTTCTTTTTCCAAAATTAAAATTTTATCAACGCTTTTATTTTCTTGCAGAAAATATGCTGCAGAAATTGCAGATAAGCCACCGCCTAAAATTGTGTATATCATTTTTTCTCCTTTTGCTTTATTTTGTGTTTAATTTTAATGCCCATAAATGTAATAACCTTGATTTTTTTGCCGTTTTCACATTTGTTTTTGACGGAAAAAATATTCTGTAACACGGATATGAGAGAATGATCGGAGGGAGGGGGGGCGGAAGCGATTTTGTTTGCGTTATTTAAATTAACAGACTTTATTTTTTGTATTTCTAAATCCGAATAAATTTCAAACGGTGAAAATTTTGATGTACTGTTATTATTTGAAATTGCATTTTTAAGCCAATTAAGCGCAGTTTCCGTTTTTTGTTCCATTAAATTATTAATGTCAGTATAATCAATTTTCGTATTCAAAATTGAATCAATTTTATTTTTGTCAAATATACCCTCAAGAATTCTGTCTTTTAACCCAAACAAATCAAACATCTTATATCGGCATCCGCCTCTATCGTTGTTTTTTATTGAAATAAACGGCTTATTATATTTTATTGAAAAGCATGTTCCATGATATGAATCTGTAACAATATAGTCGGCATTTTTGTACAAAAACATAAAATCTTCATGGCTATATTCATCTTTTAGCGGCACCAGAGCTGTTTTTTTTCTTTGTGCCGGACTAAGGTTTGGTATATAGACAATATCTAAGTTTAATTTTTTAGCGACATATTGTATTATTTTGGTTTTTTCTTCGTTGGCATCTAACATATAAGTAAGCAGATACGGTTGTTTAATATCAAGCCGTGAACAATTTGCAAGTTTATTGTATTCTTCAACTGCAAGCATTAAAGACGGGTCAATAACTTCTTGTGTATCGATATCAAATATGTCTTTACATAACTCTTTTGGAGTTTCTCTTAACGCCAAATGATTAAATCGCCTCAATAAATATTTATTCTTTAAGGTTCCTTCATAAGAAGCATTATATTTATCTGTGCCAAAACTTGTTGCAAATGCAATTTTATTTTTATATATTTTGACCCACTCTAAAAAAACAAAATTCATATTTAGAACAGGTCTAAACAATTGGTCCGAACCGACAATAAAATTTTCAGCATGGTCATTTAATATACCCAAATCTTTTAACAAATATTTTTTTGTAATATTATAATGTTTTTTACCGAAATTATATGACAAAGTGCCGTTTTGCGGATGCCCGGGCCACAAATCCAAGGGCTTGTCAAGCATAATTACGGAATATCCGAGTTTTTCAATAAGCTTATATACGGCAAATTGAACAAAATTGCTCCCCCAATTCATCCCATACCAATTGCATATCAAACAAACGTCATATTTGTTTAACATGCAGGCTTGAATATTTTTGTTTATGGTTAAATTTTTAATATTTTTAAAAAATTTGTTTCTGTGCGGGTGCGCCGATATTGGTCGCCATAAAGTTACGTTAATGCTGTTTTTTACGGAATCAAATGTACATTGTTCATATCTTAAAAAATCTTTTTTAATTGCATTAAAAATTTTTACACCTTTGGTGCTGTTAATTGTAACAAGACTTGTTCCAAGTCCGTCATCCATACTCTTGTGCACTTTTTTAATACCCCACCAATCCGCTATTGTAATATCCGAGTTGCGTGGTAATTTTGCATATTTACACGGGCTGCATGATTCTCTGTTAAATAAACCGGCATGAAACCCCATTTCGTATAAATCTTCTTTTTTGTTTTTATTGTATATTTTGCCGTCTTTGAATTTTATTGATAAAAACATCGACGTGTATCCGTTTAGTTGTTTGTTTCTAAAATTAATGTTCGCAATTTCCTTACAGTCAAAGTTTTCGTTCAAATATCTTCTCCACACAAGCGGACTCGGAGTGCCGTGACATAGCAGATCTGCAGTATATAATTTTTTATATTCTTTACCCAAATATGTATACAACGCCGAAACTTGACATGGACAACCGCAAAATAAAACATAATTATCATTGTTCAATAATTTTTTTATTTTTTTATAGCATTCCTCCATGTCGGATTGCACATATTTTGATTGCCTTAATTTATCTAAATCTTTTTTATTCTCAATAATAATGTGATGAACGCTCCAATCGTCTTTATACGCAGCGCCGCAAACATACCCGCCTTTATCTAAAATATATTCTGCAAGCAGTGTAAACATTCCGCCGGAAGAACTTTTGAGTCTTATTTCATTATTTGCCATGACAGCATAACATTTTGGTATATTTACATTATTCGTCTTTGTATTTATGCTTGGACATACATTTATACAAAGACCGCAGCCGGTACAGTTTGTTTTATCTATAACCGGAAATAAAAACCCCTCGTCATTTTCAAGCATCCGAATCGCGCCTGTCGGGCAAATGTTATAACAAGCGCCACATCCAGTGCATTCACAGTTTTTAATAATTGATATATTGTTTTGCATTTTTATTTCCTTATAATTTTAAATACCGGCAAAAACCCGAACAAAAGAATCTTCCATTTAAAATTTGCTTTTTCTGATATTTTTAAAAACGGCAGACCAAAAAAAGTAATTTTAAATTTTGTTCTGTAGGGTCTTTTATTTTTTGCCAGAGGCACAATTTCAATGTAATCCTTGATACTTTCCGGATCTTTCTTAAACTTAAGAAGAGTTTCCTTGTCTTTTGTATTAATTTGTGTCGTTTTTTTTATGTCGTCTGTTTTTGTATAAGATAAATTATTAATTAAAATTTCCGCTTGTTTTTCCGTTATTTTATAATTTTCTCTTGCTATTCTGTAAAATGTGTTTATCCATTCTTCCTTTATGCAATATTGCGCCAAAATTTCCCATTTTTCGGGAAACTTCTCTTCAAACATTTTGTGAACATCATTCCATCTTTGAATAAAAGCGCCTATATCATAATTGGCCTGTGAAGCATTAGGATTTGACAATCTGTAATAATTAAAAGGAATATTAAACCAGGCAATTTTATTTGTTTGACATAATGTTTGCAATCTGAAATGATTGTCAACATATCCGGCACCTTTTGCTTCGATGCAGCGTATATTTTTGGCCTTTAAATATTCATTTTTGTATAAAGCTGCCCAAATTGAAGGATGAATTGCCACCAAAATCGGGTAATCTTCAATTTTGAATAATTTATTCTGCGGCAAATTTTTTGTTTTTGCGTACCAGAAACAAAGCTGTATTTTTTCTTCTTTGTCTTTTGTTTTGTCCCAATATTCAAAATAAGGGCATTTGACAACATCTGCATCCAGTCTTTTTGCATAATTGTACATTTCTTCATACATTGTTGGTTCAATAAAATCGTCTGATTCTATGATTGAGATATATTCTCCTGTTGCAATATCAAAACCTTTGTTTACGGAAGCACCGTATCCGCCGTTTTTTCCATGAATCGTTCTTATTCTTGAATCTTTTTTAAGCCCGAATTCATACATATCAATTATTGCCCTGCATTCGTCAGCATCTCCTTCGTCAACAAGAATGACTTCTATATCTTTTAACGTTTGGTTTAAAATGCTGTCTATGCACTGCATTAAATATTTTTCAACTTTATAAACGGGTACAACAACACTTACTTTAGGGCAGGTCATATACTAATTCCTTTCTGATTTCCGATTTTTGATTTGTTAAAATGTTATATATCATATGACATAACATCATGTGAATATCTTCAGTTATTTGCATATCGTTAATATTCGTATTAACCGAATAACCGGCTATTTGTTTTAAAATTCCTCCGTTGAAACCCGTTAAGCCGATTGTAATTCCACCGTTTGAGTTTGCAAATTCTATTGCTTTTAAAACATTTTTTGAGTTCCCGCTTCCTGAAATTCCAATTACGATATCTCCTTTATTGAAAAAGTTTTTTAATTGCTCAACAAAAACATTGCTGTAATCGGTATCATTGGCATAAGCAAGCATTGTTGCAATGTTGTCATTCAGGCAAATCATTTTAAATTTTTTATCTTTTCCAAAGCTCATTCCTTTGTTAAAATCACAACAAAAATGGCTGGCAGTTGCTGCAGAACCGCCGTTCCCCATAATAAAAATGGTTCTGTTTTCATTTCTTGCTAATAGCAGAAGATTAATCAGGGTATTTATTTCTTCTCTGTTTAATTTATCTATGCAGTCTTGTAAACGATACAGATAACCGTTTATCCTGTCTATCATATCTTGCTCCTGTATAATTTTGCTTTGCTGTAATGAATAATATTTGTTCCTTTGTTATCAAATTTGAAATCGATTTCTTTTAAATCTTTCAATGCTCTTCTGACTTTTGAGCGGAATTGTTCTTCAACATAAAACAGTAAAAAACCTCCCCCGCCTGCACCTAAAAGTTTTCCGCCACCGGCTCCGTTTTGCATTGCAAGATTGTAATAATAATCAATTTCAGGGTTTGATATTCCTTCTGCAAGCTCTTTTTTATACATCCAGCCGGAATGTAAAATCTCACCCATTGCACCTGTATTACCTTTCAGAAGTTCATTCTTTAAATCTCTTGAAAGCTTGACCATTTTATGAAGGTTATTGATTTTTGCTTCATTGTTTGTTGTATTTTTCTTTTGCTCGGCAAGAATGCTTCCTGCGGCGCGGGTTTTGCCTGTGTAAAACATTAAAAGATTTTTTTCAAGAACGTGGTATGCGTCTGCGGGCAGATATAATTTTTCAACATCTACCATTCCGCATTTATGAAATTGTATAAAATTTAAACCGCCGCAAGCACACGCGTATTGGTCTTGTTTTCCTATCGGTTCTTTTAAATCTTCAATTTCTATTTTGCATGCTTCTTTTGCAATTTCTTCTTTGTCCATATATTTATCTGTAAATATATTGCACAAATTAATCAAACCGACAGTAAATGCCGATGATGAAGCAAGACCTGTTCCTGACGGGATATCGGCACTTGAATTAAAATCAACACCCCTGATATCGTATTTTTTAAATACGTCTTTTATAATCGGGTGTTGAATTTGGTCAATAGATTGAACATCTTCCGTCTTTGAATATTTTAAGAGATATGCATTTTCGTCAAAATACGGATGCATTGATAAATAAATATATTTATTTATTGTGACGCTCAAAACTGAACCGCCGAATTTTTCATAATAGTCTTTTAAATCGCTTCCGCCACCTGCAAAACTTATTCTAAAAGGTGTTCTTGTTATTATCATTTTTGGCTCTCCAAAATAAAATCAATTGCTTCTAAAAGATTTTTCGTCTCTTTATCTGCTAAAAGCCCCTTTCCGACAGAAATAGTTTTACAGCCGGCATTTTTTCCTGCTTCTATATCCCTTATACTGTCGCCTATCATATAAGAATTTTTTAAATCTATATTAAAATCTTTAGCTGCTCTTAAAAGCATTCCGGGTTTTGGCTTACGGCATTCGCAGTCAATTTTAAGTTCCTTAACTTCTCCTTCAAAACCTTTTTCAGGGTGGTGCGGACAATAATAAATGCCGTTTAAATATGCACCGTCTGCACCCAAAAGCGTTTCCATTTTTTTATTTGTTTTATTGACTTCATCAAAGCCTACAAATCCTTTTGCAATCATTGGCTGATTTGTTACGACAACTGCCAAATAATCACTTTTATTAATTTTTTTAATTGCTTCCGCTGCACCGTCTAAAAGTTCAAAATTCTCAGCTATTGGATTTGTATCCATATTTTTATTAATTACCCCGTCCCTGTCCAAAAAGATGCAAGGGCGTTTATTTTGTCGATTTAATCTTGCAACTTTTCCTTGCCTGAAATCTGAATTTACTTCTTCAAGCCTATCTTTTGTACCCATATCTTTTATATATTCGTGCGTCAGATATGCATACAATTTTTCATTGCTTTTAATAATTAAAGGCAAAATATCTTTACCAAAATCCTGCATTATATCTTTTTGAATAAAATCAAAAATTTTATTTGAAAAGATATAAACTGCGGCATTAACAAGGTTTTTTAGAAATTGGCCTTTTGCATGCGGTTTTGGAAAAATCTCCGTAACCAAAAAATTTTTATCAACATCAACCAAATCGCTGTCAAAGGGATGGTCATTCGGATGAACAAGAGTCGTTCCGATTGAACCAGGATGTTTTTTATCAAATTCAACAAAATGGTTAATGTCAAAATCCATAACAACATCGCCGTAAAAAACCATAAATCTTTTATCAAGTTTGTCTTCAAGAAGTTTTAAACTCCCGGCTGTACCTAATGGATAAGGTTCTTTAACATAATGAATTTTAACTCCCCATTTAGAGCCATCATTAAAATAGTTTTCAATAACTTCCGCAAGATGTCCGGAAAGAATAAAAAAATCTTTTGCGCCGTATTTTTTTGCCAGTTCAATTTGATGTTCAATCAAAGGTTTTCCGCCAATTTCAACCATTGGTTTTGGAATATCTTTTAAACCAAGCCTTGTTCCTCTTCCCCCTGCAAGAATTACAGTCTGCATAAGTCTTTCTCCAAAATATATTGAATTGATTTTCTGACCGCTTCATTTGAAGAAACTTTTGCGCTCCAGCCGAGCTTATGTATTTTATCAAGGCAATAGCTGAACTGTGGAACATCTCCTACCCAGCCTTTGTTGCCTCCCGTGTATCTGATTTTTGCATTAAGGTTCATTTCTTCTATTACCATTTCAGCCATTTCTTTAACGGTAGTTCTTGATTCAACGCCTAAATTAAAGTAATTAATATTGTCATTCGTTGTTTTCCAGACCAAAATAATTGCTTCAATCAAATCTTTAACATATAAATATGGTTTTATTTGGCTTCCGTCACCTAGAACTTCTAATTCGGTCGGATTTTTTCTTAATTTATTTATAAAATCATAAATTGCACCGTGTGTTGCTCTTTCGCCTACAACATTCGGAAATCTGGTAATCCAGGCTCTAAATCCGTAATTTTCACAAAAACTTGAAATAAAGGCTTCTGAAGCAAGCTTTGATGCCCCGTAATGTGATATTGGAAACAAAGGTCCGAAATCTTCATCTACACTTACTCCCGTATCACCGTATATTGCAGATGTCGAAGCAAAAACAATATTTTTAACGCCAAATTCTTTCATTGCCAAAAGAATATGATATGTTGATTTTAATGTGTTCCTAAAATCAACATCTGGGTTTTCGTGACTTTTTGCAATATCAGAATTTGCAGCCATATGAAATACGACATCAAATTTGTTTTTTTTAAAAACATTGCTCAGTTCATCCGAATTTAAAATATCTCCTTTAACAAATGAACAATTTGGATTTTTTAAGGCAGTTTCTATATTTTGCATTTTCCCTAATGACAAGTTGTCAAAAATAACAATTTTGTTATTCTCTTCTAATAATTTGTCAGTTAAGTGACTTCCTATAAAACCGGCACCACCCGTTATTAAAATTTCCATTTACTCTCTCCTTAAAAATCCTTTGTGATTAGTTCTTTGCCAAATAAAACAAGTCTTATTCTTGAGGTATTAAGTCGCAGCGAAAACAAACTGCGCCTTTTTTTTAAATTTTCATTTTTTCTTATAATCTCAAATATATATCTGCCAAATGCCTCTTTGTCTCTCAAAAGATTTTCAATCGCTTTTTTGCCAACTTTTTTAACAAATGGCGGCGTCAATTCGCCTTTTCTATAATATTCTGAGAATTCTTCAAAAAAATGATCAAGAAACAAGTTTTTGTCTTCGTCCTTAATTCTTTTTATGTTCCAAATATATGTAAAATATTGATTGATTAATTTGTTAGTATTTGCAAAACTCTTGATTTCAGGATTTTTGTTTAAAAAATTTGCAATTTCGTCATATTCGTTGCAGATTGCAAAAGGATTGCTTTTTGAATTTACTGATGACAACTGGTTGTCTATCCTATAATATAAATATGCATTAGGTGTTAAAACAATCTTTTTTGCTAAAGATAACGTTTTAAAAGAAAATGATGTATCTTGATATGCAGCACCTCTTGTTTCCAAAAATTTGATATTATTTTTAACTAAAAATTCTTTTTTGTATATTGCACTCCATATTGAAGGCTGAATTCTTAAAATAAAAGGTTCCTCTTTGGCGCATATAACCTTATAGGATTTATTTTTTGTAATTTTATCAGCTTTTTTAACATTGTTTGTTGATGAATAGTAGTAAAAATTTGACTTAACAATGTCTGCGTTCAATTCATCGGCGAGACTATATAAATCAAAAAACATATTTAAACTTATGAAGTCATCTGCTTCAACAATTCCTATATATTGCCCTCTTGCCCTTTGTATACCCTTGTTGACAGCAACGCCGTAACTGCCGTTAAATTCGTGGATTGTTGTGATTCGTTCATCCTTTTGTTCATATTCATCTATAATTTTCCTGCACTGATCCATATCTCCTTCATCAATCAGAATAATTTCTATATCTTTTAAGGTTTGATGAATTATGCTATCCAGACACTGTCTTAAATATTTCTCCACATTATATATGGGGACAATAACAGAAACCTTAATCTTCATAAATTCACCCCCCTTGCCGAATATTTGGGAAGCGGGCTTGATATTTGTATATACCTTATTGTTTCATTTATCGTCTGCTGGGAGAAAAGGTATTGAAGATATGATAAGTCTTTGTATTTTTGATAGTAATGATATCCGAATGTTTTTCTCCATGAAGACGGTGAATAAGAACTTTTTTCATCTTTTTTAAGGTTAAGTTCATT
>CALUYY010000017.1 GCA_944325155.1 Candidatus Gastranaerophilales bacterium
TCATTTCCCAAAAATATTGCCGCCGTGAACCCCGAAACTATTCTTGTCCAAAATCGTTCTTTTTTCGTGTCATAGGCGGCCTTTGTTTCATCCATTGAATTATTAAACAGTTTATTGAATCTTTCCGTTATTCCCGAACATACTTCCCTGCATTTATCATCACATTTGCCTATTGGATAATTTTTTTTATCCGAAATTGCTTCTCGGACAAAGTTTATTCCGTTTTCCTGAAGCCCCTGAAGTGCGTTGACCTCGTTTTCAAATTTTGATGACTTTCGGTAGGCTTTAATTATTGAGAGGTTATTTATCTTTGAATTCGGAAACCTTTTTCCCAAATAATCAAGCGGGTCTAAAAACATTCCGACAAAAGATTTTAATCCGCTTTTAACTCTCATTGCGGGTGTATCTTTTATAATATATGTTTCACCATGTATTTCGCGAATCAAAGAAGGGGCTTTTTCTTTAATTGTTTCCGTAAGAGAGTTGTTTAATCCGCTAAGTCCGCAATCTATAAAACGTTTTGCCGCCCTGAGGTCATCAACATCGGGTGTCCTTCCTTTAAAATTAACCACACCCATTCCTGCGTTATTTAAATTTAACGAGGTGTTTTTCATGACAATTCAGTTTATAAGTATAAATTAATATCCTGCTATCTGTATAATACGCATAAAGAAAAATTTTTGCATGTAAAAAACCGATATTATTAAGAAAAATTTATAATATCGGTTTTTATAATTTTATTGAGCCAGCCAACTTAATCGTTCTTCGGCCCATTCATCCGCCTGTGATCCATACTTGGCCGCATCTTCTTGGCGTTGCCTTTCAAAATCTTCCCTTGTGAGTTTTTTCGGGTTTTTTGCTCTTTCTACATATTGGGGAAACTCGTATACAAGCTGTCCGACGCGCGCCAATTTTTCCTGATCCAATTGTACGCTTTGATACAATTGAAACGTGGAGAGAATAGCCGGAGCATTTGCATTAATGTAATCGGAATTCATATTAAAAGTTACATATCCGTCTCTGTCCGTATAAAGTTCAATAAAATCAGAATTCTTTAAAGCTTCTCTGGCACGGGCATTTCTTGCAACCAGACGTTCTCTGTCGGGATTATCCCTTCTTACATAAAACAATCTGTCAACCTTGTCTTCCGTTCTTTCGTCTCTGAATGTGCCGAAACTTACTTTTTTTTGCTGTCTTGAATAAATTGATGATGATATCGGAGAAATTCTCATTTTAACGACCCTACCTTTTTATTTTGCTAAACCTTATTGAACCCGCATTATAAAAAAAATATATTTTTTTTTCAATACATGTATTCAGATATTTTAAAACACATAAATTTGTAATTTGTCATGTTGTTTGATTTTGTATTGACAAAATCAAACAAAGATTTATAATAATTAAATGGAAAACGGTTTTAATTGCCCCAAAAAAAGAGGCGGAAAAAGAAACAATGCGGGAAGAAAAAAAACCCGCTTAAACAAAATACCTTACAACAGAAGAATAAGTGAAAAAGTTATAAATATTTTAAAAAACCATGCCAAAGAATTTAACATAACCGAAACCGAAGCGCTTGAATGCGCAATATTAATGCAAAACAATATTAATAAATTGAAAGGAAATAAAATTATGAAAATCGCAATTCCGACCGAAGGAAACAAACTCTGTTCACATTTCGGACACTGTGAATCTTTCACTTTTGTTGAAGTTAACCCCGATACAAAAGAAATTTTAAATATTGAATCAAAAATCCCCGATGACGGCATAAGCTGTCAGAGCGCAAGCTGGATAGCAGAAGAAGGTGTGAATATAATTTTAGCGGGCGGCATGGGGCAAAGACCGCTGCAAATTTTTGAAAGAACGGGCGTTAAAGTTGTCCCGGGGTGCCCCGAACTTGAAATTAAAGAGCTTGTAAATAATTTTTTAAATTCAACGCTTATAACGGGTGAGAATGCTTGCGGCGGCGAACACAGCCATTGCGGCGGACATCATCATAATGAACATCATCACTGCGCAAAACACTAAAAAATTTAAATATCCCCTTCCGTTTTATATGCGCAGGGGATATTTTCTTCTTTAAGATAATTTATTCCCCACTTATTAAGCTCAATAATCGAAGGTATAAGAGTTTCTCCTCTTTGAGTTAAAGAATATTCGGTTTTCGGAGGAACAATCGGGTACAGTTTTCTTTGTACAATACCGTCCGCTTCAAGCTCTTTTAACTGTTGAATAAGCATTTTAGGGGTTGCATGGGGAATTAATTTTTTTAATTCGCTGTATCTTAAAGTTTTATCAATTAAATGCCCTATTATAACGCCTTTATATTTTCCGCCTATTATCTTCATTGTTGCTTCAAGAGGACACTGAAAGCCTTCTTTTAATTCTTTTTCATTCATCTTTTCAGCCATATTCACCTTACTGTTACTATTATACAAAAAAGTAAGTATTATACAAAATAGTCAGTTCTTGCATAAAAGATAACGGTTATTTAAAATTAATAAAAAAGGAGATTATTTTATGAAAATTACACAGATAAGAAACGCAACAATTACAGTTGAATATAATAATGTTAAATTTTTAATCGACCCGTGGCTTATGCCTAAAGATTATATGGAAGGATTTGAAGTTGCAATCAATTCAAATATCCGCCAGCCGAGAGTCGAACTTCCTTTTGAAATTAAAGACATAGTTAATATCGATGCGGTAATTGTTACACATATTCACCCCGACCACTGGGACGAATTTGCAAAAAATGCTATTGATAAAAATAAAAAAATATTTACCCAAAACGAATTTGACAGAGATTATCTTAAAAAAGAAGGTTTTTTAGATGTTGATATTATTAATGAAAAAGGAACAGATTATAAAAACATTTCTTTGTATAAAATAAATTGCGAACACGGAAAAAGAGAACTTGTAAAACCCTTATGCAATATAGCAGGCATTGAATATGACGCTATGGGCGTTATTTTTAAATCGGATAGCGAAAAAACATTGTATATTTTAGGAGATACAATCTGGTGTGATGAAGTAAACTCGGCAATCGATAAATTTAATCCCGAAATCGCCGTCATAAACGGCTGTGAAGCAACCCTTTTAAACGGTGCAAGGCTCATTATGGGTATTGAAGATACAAAAAAAGTTCTGGATAAAAAACAGATTGAAAAAGTTATTATAAGTCATATGGATACGGTCAGCCATTTAAAGCTTACAAGAAAAGATTACGAAAAATTTAAAAAAGAAAATAATATCGAAAAAATGCTTATCCCTCTTGACGGCGAAACGATAAAAATTGATAATATATAAAAATATTTATACAAAAGGAAGTTTTGTTTTGAAAAAGCTTTTTTGCTTAATTGTTTTATTGACGGCAAATATCGGTTCTTCATTTGCGATTAATAACAATATTAATGAAAGTTATATAAAAATCGATAATGAAATAAACGCAAAAAAGAACGAAATGAATTTAATAAGACAGGATAATAAAATAAACGAATATGAAAAAATGATAAGGCTGAATAATTTAAGAAAAGAAGAAGCAGAGCTTATCGATAAAAAAATACAAACAAACAGAAATTATCAAAAAGAGATGATTGAATTAAATAATTATTAAATAATTTCCCGCCCGCATAATACGGGCGGGATTTTTTATAAGATTTCCGAATATATCATTGCATAGCATTTAAAAGACTTAAAAAAATTAAAATTTTGTAGTATCATGTATAAATTACAGAGAAGGGAAAATATTTTATGAAAAAATTGTCGGCTTTGCTTTTTTTGACGGGATTGGCGGTTTGTTATTCACAATTTTCTTATGCCGTTACAATGCAGGATATTGAAGGAAAAATTGAAGTACAAAAACAAAACAAAAATAACAGCGAAGTAAAAAATTCATACATTAAACAAAGAGATAATGAAATGGCTTCGATTGATAAAAGCATAAAATTAAAACAGGCTGAAATTTCAAAAATCAGAAGCGATAAATCTTTAACGGATACCGAGAAAAATTTAAAAATAAGAAGCAAAAAAATGGAGCTTGATAAATTAAACGCAAAAAAAGTAACGTCTTATAAGCTGTATAATTCAAGAATAAATGCGATGAAATAATTTAAAAAAGAAGGAGATTTTGCCTTATGAAAAAATTATCAATTTTATTAATTGCTTTTTTATTAACCTTGAGCGCCTCTTATGCGGCGGGATTTGGCGATTCATTAAAAAATGCCGTTAAAAGCGATTTAAATGCGGTTAAAGATTCCGTTAAACAAGACATTAAAAATCAGGCGGATGCAAAAAAAGAACAGAGAATGGAGCAGACAAAAGCAAAACAAAGCAAGATCATTAAAGAAAGAGACAATAAAATAAATGCAATAAATAAAGATTTAAGAGCAAAAGAAAAAGAGCTTCAGGCGGTTCAAAACGACAAAACAATGACCCAAACGGAAAAAACGTTAAAATCAAAAGCATTGGAAAGACAAATAAACAATTTAAAAAACACAAAAGAAAATACGATTAAATTGTACAATTTAAAATTAAATTCAATGAAATAGTATTTAAGAGAGGTTATTTATGAAAAAGATATTAACTTTAGCTTTATTTATCGCTCTTACGATACAAACGTCATATGCCGCAACAAACTTCGGAAGCACGCTTAAAAATGCGATTAAAGAAGATGTTCAGGCGGTAAAAGACGCATTTAAAAGAGATGTCGAAAACGAAACAACCAATAAATGGAGCGAACAAAATGCCGGCAAAAGAAGAGAAATTATTAAAGAAAGAAATGAAAAATTAAGAGAGGTTAATGCCGACATCAGAGAAAAACAAGCCCAAATAAGAGAGGTAAAATATTCAGATTCAAGCGAAACGGCAAAAACAATAAAATTAAGAATTTATGAAAGACAGCTTGAAGGGCTTCAAAACAAAAAAGAAAGAATAAATGAAAGATACCGTTCAAAATTAAGATTGTTATAATAAATAAAGCCTCTTAAATTTTAAGAGGCTTTATTTTTGTTTTCATCAACAATAAACCAATCAATCAAAGCTTTTCTTTCGCCGAATTTGATGTTAAAACATTTTTCAAATTCGGAATCCGTAAGCATTAAATAATCGATATTAAAAATCAAAGGGTCAACTTCAAGCTTATTGTCTCTTATTTTTTCTTCGGAAAATGTTTTTGTTTCGGGGTCTGAAAAACAGGAATAATTAAGCCCCTCGTGCGAACAAAAAGGCGCTCTTATTTTTCCCGTTTTAGGATCGTTTGATAAAAGCCCGAACGTTCTGCATAATACTCCTCTGTACGGATAAACGGAACAAATATCATCAATTAAAAACGGACAGTCGTATCTGAATTTGCCTTCGCCTTTAAAGTTTTTCTTTTTTTCAACGGTTTTTGTGATGTTATTTTCAATTTTTTGTTTTGTTTCATCGCTCAGTGTTAAAAAACCGTTTAAAAGATAAGTAACTTCAAGCCTCGTATATGGAAATTCGGCGTTTTTGCAACACTTGGCACACCCTAATTTACAATGTATATAAGGTTTTTGCCTTTCAAAAAAATCTTTTAATTTTGAATCAATTTGAGATAAATATAATTCATAATTTTTAAACATTATAAATCCTGTTTTATATCTTCTTTAACATCCGATAAAGGTCCGTTTAAAGGGTTTCTTAAGATTTTATAATAGTTTTTTAAATACACAAAAGGAAACTTCGGCAGCCAGCCTATTTTCATAAAAATTGAAACCGCTTCAGCGCCTTGAGAGAGCATTAATTCATCAATCGTTGCTTCGTATGCGGGCGAGATTGAAGAAAAAACTTTAATTGAATAATCGGTAACGGTTACAAGAGAATATTTTGAAGCCGCAACCGGGCTTGTAACCAGTTTCGTAATTTTAAAATCGGCATTTTTATTAATGTTTTTGACATCATCGGGCAGAGAGAGCGTTTCCGAGTTCACATTTTCAATTTCATACCAGTTACCTTCATATTTGACTCTCATAATATTGGGTTTTGGCATATAGATATCTTCGCATACGTTATCAATTAAGGTTTTGCCTTCAAAATCAACAACGCCGTATCTATAATCTTTATAGGTTAAAAACATTCCGCCGAACAAAAGTTCAATCGAATCATACGGTTCAATCAAAACGTTGTTTCCGTATTCGTCAAAAAGATAGAAACCTTTATAATTTTTAAGCTTTGCAAATTTGCCCAAAATTCTTGAAGCGTGGGAATATTTAAAATCGATTATTATATTTCCTTTTTTATCAATAAGACCGTATTTTGAACCTTTAAGAGCGATATAAGAATTTTCGCCCAGAGGAATAAGCTTTTTATATTTCTCTTCAAGAATAATATTTCCTTTATCATCTTTAAGACCGAATTTTTTATTTTCGGTTGAATAAATACTCACATTTGAAAATGCGGGCAGGGTAAGAAAAAATAATAAAATTAAAGATAAAATCTTTTTCATAATACAAATAATATCATAAAATTCCTTATGATATAATTTTTTATAAATAAGGCAGGAACTATGAAAGATTATAAAAAAATATTAAAAATTGCGGGAGCTGCGGTTTTAGGGGTTATTATCGCCATAGCATTTTTATACAGAATTATTTTACCTTTATTTATTCAAAGCGATTTATTTATTGATTTAACAAAAAACGTTGTATATAAAATAACAAAAGCAAATCTTACCCTTGAAAACCCGAAAATTAAAACAAGCGTCCGCCCGAGGCTTGATATAAGTTTTGATAAACTTTTGCTTGAAAAAGAAAACAATACGATTTTAAATATTGAAGATTTTAAAACCGATTTTTCATACAGAATTTTAACGGGAAAATCTTTAAAATTCAGAAAATTAACCGTTGATAAAATTTTTATTGACGTTGATAAATTAATTTCTCTTATCCCCTCAAAAACAAAAACGGAAGCTAATAAAAAAGAAATTCCGGATTTTAAAATAGATATATTTGACGCTCTGTTTTATATAAATGACGTTAAAATCTTATCTTCGCTCCCAAACAACGCAAAATTAACGTTTGAAGGCAGAAAAATTCTTCTTGAAGATAAGAAAAATCCGAAACATTTAAGGTTTTTAATTAACGCTTTAATTCAAAACGGAGATGAAGAATTAAAAATAACATTTTCAGACAATAACAGATTCTATACAAAAAATAAAAAACTTATCATAAACGACTGCCCCTTAAAAATTAATGATTCGGATATCCATATAAAATCTTTAATGAGCAAGGATAAATTCGGCGTTCTTGTAGAATCGGACAATTTTCATCTTAAAGACGGGGCGGAGATTTTATCGACCAATCTTATAATCCCGAACGGCAAAGAAATTATGGCTGAAATTTTAAACCCCGGAGGAATTTCCGAATTTGAAATTAAGATGAATAAAGAGGGGTTATCGGGCGATATTAATATAAAAAATGCTTCTTTTAATTTAAAATCGCTTGCAAAAATGCCCGTTTACGCCGATAAGGGAAAAATCACGATTACGCCCGATATTATTAAAATGTATGATTTTAAAGGATATTACGGCGACAACAGGGAAAATAAGCTATCCTTAACCGGAACGGTTGAAGATTATTATAAATCGGTCGATACAAAAATCATTATTCAAACGATTATGACGGATAATTTTACAAAAGATTATCTTTCAAAACTTGCAGGGCTTAACATCACAATGACAGGCGACACCCCTGCGGGAACAAGAATTGAAATTTTTTCAAAGAATAATGATATTGATATAAACTATATGGCAAAATTATCGAAAGGAAACGATATTTTGCTTGAAGGTGCATCTTTAAGCCCGATTAATTATGACAGGGCGATTTTATGCAATATGCATGTGAAATCAAACATTTTAAACATTGAAAACATTAAATATTACATTGCAAAAGACATAAATAAAGACAGCAAAATTAAACCCATTTTAACTTTAAACGGAAATGTTGATTTGGCCGACAATTCAAAAATTTTAAATTTCGGGTTTGAAATTCCAAAACCTTTGCCCAGTGAATTTTTAAACGTTTTTCTGGGACAGAGATTATTTAGAAAAGGGATGATTTCCGGGAATTTGGAATTTTTAAACGGAAGGGAAATTCCGAAATTAAAAGGTCATCTTGCAATGGATAAAGTTATAATCCCTTCTCAGAGGCTTTTTATCAAAAAAGGCGAATTTAAAACCGACAGAGAGCGTCTTTTATTCAGTGTTGAAGGAATTTTCAGGCGCTCGAGGTATGATTTTAAAGGAAATATCGCAAATAATATAACTTTCCCGATTACGATAAACGGAGTTAAATTAACGCTTGATAACGTTGATTTGGAAAGAATTTTGATGTTAAGCACAAGTGCGGCAACAAACACAACGGCAAATACTGCGGCTGCAAACACAACAAATCAAAAAGAAAATAAAAAGGCAAATCAGGCGCCGAATACTTTAACGGACGCAAAAACGGAAACAAAAGAAAACAAAACAGACACAAAGGCCGAAGAAGATTTTATGAAGGCAATGGAAAACAATGAAGAAATGGCGGATGATGATAATCAGGCGCTTGTTTTTGTTCCAAATCTCGTTATCATAAAAAGGGGAAGCTTTAATTTAATTAAGGGAAAATATAAAGAGGTTGAATTCGGAAACATTAAAGCGGTATTTTCTCTTGATAAAGACGGCAAATTAAAAATCGATTCAAACAGATTTGACCTTGCGGACGGCATAACTTCGGGCAAAATCAGGTGTGATTTATTAAACAATAAATTCAGATTTATTTTGGGCGTTAAAGATGTTGATTCGGATAAAATTGCAACGGCATTGTTAAATTTAAAAAGAGAAATAACGGGGCTTGCAAGCGGAATAATAGACATTTCAACCGACAACACGATGAAATTAAACGGTGTTATGAAATTTGCAATCAACGACGGAACGATTGAAAAAATCGGGCTTGTTGAATATGCGCTTAATTTTGTTTCATTTTTCAGAAACCCGATGGCAATGATAAGCCCTTCAACCCTGTTTGATTTTGTAAACATTCCGGAAGGCAGATTTGATAAAATTTCGGGCGAGCTTGACATTAAAGACAACGTCATAAACAAAATGATGATAAAATCTTCCGCAGACCAGCTTGCAACATTAATTATGGGAAGATTTGACCTTGTTACAAGAGATACGTCTTTAAGAATTTATACAAAATTTACCAATAAAAACAAAGGTGCGGCAGGCTTTTTAAGAAACATTTCCTTAAACAGTCTTGCAAACAGGGAACATTTCGGAAGCAGCAATGATATTAATTATTATGCTGCGGAATTAGAAATGATACCGCCCTTAAATTACGATGAAAAAGACTGCCAAATCTTTTTAACAACCGTTGAAGGCGATGTCGAGCACAATAACTTTTTATCGGCATTAAAGAAAATTAAATAAAAAAGGGAAAAATTATGTTTGAATATAATTTATTAAAAAACAATCCTTCTTCAAAAGGATGCCTTCTTGCCATAATAACCGTTTTTTGTTTTATTTCCGGCCTCGGGTTTTTATTGCTTTTTTTAAAAATCGGATACATTGAATGTATCATAGGAACATTTGTTTCTTTTTTAATCTTTTTTATAATACTTTCAAACCCGCAGTTGGCCGGGGTTTATAATTCTTATGACAAAATAATTTTTGATGAAGAAGGCGCCTGCATTATTTTAACAAGAACGGAAGAACAAACGGCAAGCTTTATTCCCGTTTCAAAGCTCGGAAAAGTTAAATTAAAACAATTCAGAGATTATGACATGTTAAGATTAAAAGAAATTGCCCGCCCAGCCTATACGACATTATTTTTCAGGCAAGGCGAAGGAAGAAATTTTTATGAATTAATTATAAATTCAAAAGCCTATGCGCCGAAATTTGATTTTATCGTTAAAATTCTTATTTTATTAATCGCCGCCTGTATACTTTATTTGGTCTATAACAGATACTTTTAAGCCGTTTAAAAGCGTTTTATTCTTCCGTATAATAAGTTGTCCGGTATAAAAAATCCTTCAATTTTTAATCAAAATAAAAGAAAGGATTTTTTATGAACACGGTAGAGCCCATACGGAACAAAAAAACTTTAAATAAAATAAAAGAAATTCTATCCGAAAACCAAAGAGATTTTTTGATTTTTACGGTCGGAACAAATTGCGGTTTAAGAATTTCAGACATTTTATCGCTTAATGTTAAAGACGTTAAAGACAAAAGCTATATCGACATAACGGAAAAAAAGACCAAAAAAACAAAGAAAATTCCCGTTAACGAAACCTTAAAATCCCTGATTGAAGATTTTATAAAAAACAGAAACGAAAACGAGCCTTTGTTTTTGTCTTATTTAAACAACCGAATGGAGCGCACCCAATGTTACAGAATTATAAACAAAGCCTGCAAAAAGGCGGGGGTAAATTATAAAATCGGAACGCACACTTTAAGAAAAACTTTCGGATATCATCACTATAAAAAATTTAAAGACGTTGCCATTTTACAGAAAATTTTTAACCACTCGGCGCCCGGCATAACGCTCAGATATATAGGAATTGATCAGGATACGATTGATAAAAGCTATAAAAATTTTATGCTTTAAAATTGTTCTTCAAGTTTTATTTTTTTGTTGAATTTTTGCGGAATTTAAAATAAATGAAAAAACAATAAATTTACGTAATATTTCATAACAAGTCAGGCTAAAGTTGTTGTGTTAAATTTTTGATTGTTTATAATTTTTTATGTTGTATTAATTCAACATTTTTTTGTTTTTGTTGAATTGTAAAACATAAAGGATATTTAAATGCTTGTTTGCGGAGCAAAAGAAAACAAAATACAAATAATTGTCGAGGCAAAAAATGTCTGAAATTATGCTTGTTTGTTTAATTTGCACATACAACCATAAAAATTCGATTGCAAAAGCAATTGAGAGCGTTCTTGAGCAAAAAACAAACTTTAAATTTCAAATTTGGGTTTTGGACGACGCTTCAACAGACGGAACTTCAGACATTATAAAAGAATATGCAGACAAATATCCCGAAATTGTTATTCCCTTTATTAATAAAACAAACAAAGGCGCAAGCAAAAACACCTTTGAAGTCTTAAAAAAGATTAATTCAAAATATTTTGCAACGCTTGACGGAGACGATTACTGGTGTGATGAAAACAAACTTCAAATTCAGGTTGATATTTTGGAAAACAACCCCGATTGTTCGTTTTGCGCACACAACACAATTAAAAAATATCCGAACAATGAAAACAACATTCATAATAACGAACCGTACGTGAAATTAAAAATTAAAAGCGGGAAATGGAGTTTTCCCAAAAGCTTGAAAAATCTTAAAATAACAAACAGCTATCTTGAACCTCATTTATCTTCAAGGGTTTACAGGGTTTCTTGCCTTAATCTTGATAAAGTAAACGACCCGTTTATTATTTCTTATGACACGGCAGTAACTTTTTGGTTTTTGCAATTCGGCAAAATGTATTATTTAGACAAAATAATGTCTGTATACAATTACACTTTCAAAGGCGTTTATTCCGGCAAAAATTTACAACAAAAGCACTATATGGGCGCAGCCGCCGTAAATAAAATTAATAAAGCGCTTAATTATAAATATAACGATATGTTTTTAGACTTTTTTAAAACCAAAGTTCCCGTATCGTTCTTTGAAAGCATTAAAATTAAATATTTTACCGACAAGAAAGATTTAGACAATGTATATTGCAAAATTCTTGATAAATATATAACGGATGAAAACAAAAGGCTTAATTCAAAAATTTTAAAAACAATAAAGCTTCCTTTAAGCAAAAGAAAAACTTTATGCATTGATATCAGACGCGAAAAAAAGGAGGCAGTTTAGATGACTTTAACAAAAGAAAAAGTTTTTGTTACCAAATCTTTTATGCCGCCTTTGAATGAATATATGCAATATGTTGAAAAGGTTTTTAACAACGCACAGCTCACAAACGGCGGACCTTTGGTAAAAGAGCTTGAAGCAAAACTTATAGATTACTTGGGAATTGACAACATACAATATGTTACAAACGGAACCATTGCGCTTCAATTGGCGCTAAGGGCGCTTGACATTGAAGAAGGCGAAGTTATAACGACTCCTTTTACTTATGTTGCAACAACATCAGCTATTTTATGGGAAAAATTAAAGCCCGTATATGTTGACATTGAACCCGATAATTTTACAATCGACCCGAATAAAATCGAAGAAAAAATAACGCCTAAAACGTGTGCCATTATGCCCGTTCATGTGTTCGGGTATGCTTGTGATGTTGATAAAATACAAAAAATTGCAGACAAATATAATTTAAAAGTTATTTATGATGCGGCGCATTCTTTCGGCGCAAGATATAAGGGGAAATCGCTTGCAAGCTACGGTGATATTTCAACTTTAAGCTTCCATGCAACAAAACTTTTTCATACGGTTGAAGGCGGAGCTTGCATTATAAAAGATGAAATTGTTAAAAAAGAGCTGGATTTATTAAAACGATTCGGGCACAACGGCGATGAGCATTTTTGCCTCGGTATAAACGGCAAACAATCTGAAATTCATGCTGCCATGGGTCTTAGCATTTTGCCATATATGAATGAAATTTTAGAAAAAAGAAGAAGGATTTGTAAATTGTACGATGAACTTTTAAAAGACGTCGTGCAATTACCGGACAAACAAAAAGACCACGAGCACAACTATGCTTATTATCCCGTTGTTTTCAAAAGCGAAGAAGAACTTATAAGGGTTTTTGAAGTTTTAAAACAGGATGAAATTTACCCGAGAAGATATTTTTATCCGAGTTTAAATAAACTTCCCTATATTTTGGAATATACCCCCTGTCCGATTTCGGAGGATATTTCAAAAAGAATAGCTTGCTTGCCGCTATATCCCGCTTTGGATTTAGAAACGGTAGAGAAAATCGGAAAAACAATCAGAAATTGTATATTGGGTTAAAGAAATTAAGGAATTATTTATGCAAAAAAAAGTTTTATTACTGGGCGGTTCGCATTTTCAGGTTCCATCAGTAAAAAAAGCGAAAGAACTAGGGTATTATACAATAACTTGCGATTATTTACCCGATAACCCGGGGCACAAATATGCCGATGAATATCATAACGTTAGCACAACAGATAAAGAAGCTGTTTTAAAACTTGCAAAAGATTTAAAAATTGACGGCATTGTTTGTTATGCTTCAGACCCGGCGGCGCCAACCGCCGCATATGTTGCGGAAAAAATGGGCTTGCCGGGGCAGCCGTATAAATCTGTTGAAATTTTGTCCAATAAAGATTTATTTAGAAAGTTTTTAACAGAAAACAATTTCAATGTCCCGAGGGCAAGAGGCTATTGTTCCGTTGATGAAGCAATAAAAGATTTTTCAAATTTCAAATTACCGGTAATGGTCAAGCCCGTTGATTCATCGGGAAGCAAAGGTGTTGCAAAAATATCGGACATTAAAAATTTAGAAAGTGCAATAAAATATGCACTAAATTTTTCAAGAAATAAAAGATTTATTATTGAAGAATATGTTGAAAAATTCGGATATCAAATTGCGGGAGACGGCTTTTCGGTAGACGGAAAACTTGTTTTCAGGTGTTTTGCAAACGAACACTTTAATTTAAAAGCAGGCAATCCCTTTGTTCCGATTGGAGAAAGCTGGCCGTATAATATGCCAATGCATATACACGATAAAATACACAACGAAACACAAAGATTGCTTGACTTACTCGGCATGAAAACAGGCGCATACAATTTTGACGTAAGAATTGATAAAGATGAAAATGTAATTTTAATGGAACTGGGACCAAGAAACGGCGGAAATTTAATTGCACAGGTTATTGAATATGCAACAGGAGTAGATACGGTAAAATATACAATTGAGTCCGCCATGGGAAAAGATTGTTCGGATCTAAAAATGGTGGAGCCAAACGGTTTTTGGTCATGTTTTATGGTGCATTCCAAAAAAGCAGGTATTTTAAAATCAGTAGAATTTTCGGATGAATTCAAAAAGAATAACATTGTTGAATTTGAAATGATGTATAACAAAGGAGATAAGGTTGATTCGTTCAATGGTTCCAACGGAACATTAGGGACAATGATTTTAAAATATTCATCAATGGATGAAATGCTCACAAAAATGGATAATATGGATGATTTTGTAAAGGTTATGGTGGAATAATTTAAAATGACATTAAAAAACATTTTGCAAAAAATTTTTTCCGTTAAAAACGATTTAAGAACAAATCATAAAGTTGCAACGGTTTTGGGCATTAAAATTAAATTTTATTATAATAAAGACAGAAATTATCCATTTATAAAAAGAATGCATGTACCCGATAAGTACAAATATATTCATGTTATGAATAACGGCATTCACAGCGTCAATATTATTAAGTTTATGAACAAATATTTTGACAGCAATGAACATTGTTTTATTTTTCCGTTTGTAATGCTTTCCAAAACAAAATCGCAGCTTCCGCCGAATTTAAAAAATGTTTTTTATACCCCTTTGAATAATGTAGATATACATAACATCAATAAAATTATTATCCATGGACTTTTTGATTCTTTATTAATTAATTTTTTATATAAAAATAAACAATTTTTAAAAAAAACATATTGGTTTATTTGGGGCGGAGATTTATATGCCGCAAAAAATACCAAAGCGGATAATTATGTAAGAAAACATCTTACAGGGATTATTACCGCTTTTGATAAAGAGGTTTACGAAAAAAAATACGGCAAATGCAAAAAGTTTTATTATGCAACATATCCGCATGATATGACGGAAGATATGATAGTAAAAAATAATAAAGATAAAAACTATATTCATATTCAGGTAAATAATTCGGCAGATGAAACGACGCTTGAAATGTTGGACATTTTATCAAAGTTTAAAAACGAGCCGATTAAAATTTCTACAATTTTGTCTTACAAAACCGTCGGACAAAAAGATGTGCAAATGCAAATTATGAAAAAAGGATATGAAACTTTTAAAGATAAATTTAATCCGATAATTGAATTTATGCCAAAAGAGAAATTTGCCAATCATCTTGCCTCTGTTGATATATATATTTCAAACCAAAACCGCCAGCAAGGAAACGGCAACGCCTCATTTGTGTGCGCTTTCGGGGGGGGGGGGCATGGTGGCAAAGTTTTCACCAAAAAAGGTACAAGCGTATATGAAGAATATAATAAACTTGGCATTAAATATTTTGACACCGACACAATTAAAAATTTAAGCTTTGATGAATTCATTGCATATGACCTGCAAACAAAAGAAAAAACGATTGCTCTTTTAAAAGAGCGAATGAAAGATGAAACAAAAGTTCGGCAATGGGATAAGGTATTTGAAAATTGAGCTGCCTTCACCCATTGAACAAGGGAGAAGGACAAAACAGATGAAAATTTTAAAAAATAAATTTATAAAAATGAAAAACATTAATAACAAGTTTAAAAATAAATATAAAATCAGATATTCTTTTTTCGGAATTAAATTAACAATTAAAAACAAGGCGAAAATTGAGTTTTATAAAAAGAAAAAAGAAGAAGAAAACGAAAAAAAATTAAAAGAACGATACGAAATAATTAAAAAAGAATTAAAGGAATTAAAAAAATTCAGAGAAAATAAAGAATACATATTAACATGTTATATTTGCACATATAATCACGCAAATACCATTAAAAAAGCGATTGAAAGCATTCTTGAACAAAAAACAAAATATAATTATTTAATAAAAATTATAGATGACGCTTCAACAGACGGAACAACAGAAATTTGCCTTGAATATGCAAGAAAATATCCCGAGAAAATTGAATTAACAACAGTTATGCACAATAGTGGCGGCAAAACGTTAACAGTGGCATATGAAAATATTGAAACAAAATATTTTTCAAGAATAGACGGTGATGACTATTGGTGCGATGAAAACAAAATTGAAACAGCGCTTGATTTTTTAGAACATCATGATGAATACATTGCATATGCCCATGATACGGAAATACATAATATCGAAAATAATACATCTTCCTCAAATGTTCATGATTGGGAACCAAATAAAAATATAACCAATGAGATTTCATATGATAATTTTTTATATATTCATGTCTCGTCTCGAATACACAGAAATATTCTAGATTTTAAAAATAAATATAAGAATATAAGAAAAAGAGACAGAGTTCTTTGGTATCTCTTTTTAGACGCAGGAAAAGTTTATTATGAAGATAAAATAATGGCAGTTTATAATATAGGAAACACTGGTTTTCACTCAAAAAAACCAAAATATTTCCAAGCACTCTCGAGGTACTTAATTTCATATAAAATGAATAAATTATTTGATTATCGTTATGATACATGTTTTACACGGCAAACTTCAAGTAAAACACTTTTCAATATTAAAGCCTTGTTTGGCAAGAGGCTGGGATGGAACATTTGGATTTTTTATATGCTGCGAATTAAGCCGATAAAATTTTATTATCAGGCACTCATTTCTGAATTTAAAAAAGTTTCAAAAGAAATACAAGATGCAGACATTTTTACGGGCGATTTTACCAAAAAAGAATATCCAACAATAGAAAGAGTTAGAGAGGAAATGATATAAATGAATAAACAAAAATTGTTACTTCTTGGAGGCAAGCCTGTCGGCTCGGTAGATATAGTTAATTATGCAAAATCAATCGGTTGTTATGTAATTGTTGCAGATTATCTTGATGTAAAAGATTCACCCGCAAAACAAATTGCAGATGAATGTTGGAATGTTTCAACAGCAGACTTGGATACTTTGGCAAAAAAAGCAAAGCTGGCAAGAATTGACGGGGTTTTTACCGGTGCACATGACTTTAATATTGATAAAGCTCAAAAACTTTGCAAAATATTAGGACTGCCTTTTTACGCAACCGAAAAACAACTGGAAGAAACGCTAAACAAAGAATTTTACAAGAAATTGTTTAAACAATTTAAAATTCCCGTAATTGAAGAATACAAAATAGAAGATGATGACATTCAATATCCGACAATTATAAAACCCGTTGATTCCGGAGGCGCCTACGGAGTAAAAATTTGCAACAACAAAGAAGAATTATTAAACAATTACACTGTTGCGCTTGAATATTCAAATTCAAAAAAAGTACTCATTGAAAGATATGTTGAGGGCGAAGAAGTTACAATCGAATATCTTTTACAAGAAAATGATATACAGCTTATAGGAATGGCAGATAGAATAACGGCAAAGTTCCAAGACGGGGTATTACCTTTGCCTTCTAATTATATTTGGCCTTCAAAATATTTAAAACTTTTTGAAAAAGAATATAATCAAAAAATAATCAATGCTCTAAAATCTTTAGGCTTAAAAAATAGCATGCTTTTTATTCAAGCAAAAATAGAAAATAATAAAATTATGCCTTATGATATGGGATTTAGACTATCAGGAACGCAAGAATACCATATTTTTGAGAAAATGTGCAATGTGAACCCTCTAAAATTAATGGTTAACTATGCATTGTCAGGAAAAATGTCCGAAAAACCATATATCGTAAATGCCGATTACAACAAATACGCAGCCAACATAACGTTTTTAGTTAAACCGGCTACAATTGGAAGTTTTATCGGACTTGACAAAATAGAAAAAATGAACAACATTATTTCAATAGCAAAAAATAAATTTGAAGGAGAAACAATCCCTCAAAGTGCACTTGGAACTTTAAACCAAGTGGCATTAAGGATATTCTTATATGCTGACACAAAAAATGAACTTATAGACAATATAAGGCTTATAAGAAATACCGTACAGATTCAAGACATTGAAGGAAGGGACATTCTTTATGAACAGCAAAATAATGTCTAAAAACATATTAATAACGGGTGCAAACGGTGCGCTTGCACAAAAATTAATTGAAAAATACAATAACAAAAGCCAATATAACATAACCGCTTCTACCAGAAATATTCAAAATCTTAAAACAAGGCTGGCAGGCGTTAATTATATAAATAATACAGATTTAATAGAAACTGAAATTTTAAAAAATATTGATATCGTTGTAAATTGCGCATTTCCAAGAACAGAAGATATAAAAGCAATGCATGAAGCAATGCTTTTTTATAAATGCCTCGTTTTAAAATCAATTGATATGGGCACTAAAGGATTTATAAATATTTCTTCTCAATCCGTATACGGAAGTTATAGAGAAACTCCTTCGTATGAAATAAACGATTTAAACCCCGAAGACATCTATGCATTAACCAAATGTTTAATAGAGGATATAGGCTGGGCGCTGGCAAAAGACACCCCTTTAAAATTGACAAGCATAAGACTTGCAAGCTTAATCGGAAAAGAATATCCGCAGCGTGTGATTAATAAAATGATAAAATTCGGTTATCAAAATAAAAAAATAGCCGTGCAAAATGACAAAAATATATTCGGTTATTTAGATATTGAAGATGCAGCCGAAGGCATTTATCAATTTATAAAAAATTCTGACATAGAGAAATGGAAAGCCATATATAATTTTGGGGTAAAACCTGATTATTCACAAAATCTGGCTTTTATCGCAAAAGAAATAAAAAAGCTTTTTGAAAAGCGGAATATAAAAATTGAGCTTGAAATAATCAAAAAAGAAAAAGCCGATAAACTTCAGACAATGAATTCTAAATGGTTTTATGAAGATTCAAATTGGCAGCCGAAAATTACACTTGAAAAATCAATTGAAAAAATATTTTTTGCGGAACGATAAAATTAAAATTATGTAATAAATAGCCCTTATTTAAATATAATAATTTCAATTTTAATATGTTTGGTTATCGGAATTTTATCCTGTTGACCAATAGAAAAAAAGATAAATTTTAAACTCAAAAAGATAAATAAAAATTTTTGTGATAATATAAGCCTTAATGAACCAAATAATTGAAAAAATAAAGCAAAGCCAATTTTATATTAATTATTCAAGAATGCTTCCGTATGTGAAGCCTTATTGGTTTAGGGCGCTTCTTGCCGTTTTAATTTGCATTCCGATAGGCTGCCTTGATGCGGTTATTGCGCTTGCCTTAAAACCGTATATGGACCTTGTTATGGTTGAAAAAACGGTTGAATCCCCGTGGTATATTCCGTTTGGAATTGTTGCTTTTACCTGTATTCAAGGGTTTTTAAATTATCTTGCAACGTATATGAACACTTGGGTCGGCGGGAAAATCACAAACGATTTAAAATATGAACTTTATAAAAAAATGCTTATGATGGAAACCGCCTATTTTGATAAAAGAAAATCTGGCGATATCGTTTTTCGGTTCAATAATGATGCAGACACCGCCTGCACGGGTTTGCTTGAAAATTTAAAAGTTTTTGTTTCAAGGCTGTTTTCTTCGGTTTCTCTTGTTTGTGTTTTATTTTATAATTCGTGGCAATTGGCAATTATCGCAAGCATAATTTTAGGCTGCGCTTTTTATCCTTTGACAAAAGTAAGGGCAAGAATTAAAGATGTTATGAATAAATCCGTTGCCGCAACAAGCGAGGTTATAACCGCATATAACGAAAGTTTTTCGGGGAACAAAACAATTGCGGCGTATAATTTATCGGATTATCAAAAAAGAAAATTTGATAACATCTTAAAAAACATTTTTACATTCAAAATAAAAATGGTTCAAAGAACAAGCTGGCTCTCGCCTATGATGCATGTTATAGTGTCTGTCGGAATCGGGCTTGCAATTGGATACGGAAGCCATTTGATTTTAACAAAGCAAATTACGGCGGGAAATTTCGTTTCGTTTATAACCGCTTTAATTATGCTCTATACTCCGATTAAAAACTTGGGCAATAATTTCAATGCGGTTCAGTTTTCTTTTATGGCAATCGAGAGGGTTTTTGCAATCTTAGATTCCAAACCCGCAATTAAAGATAAAGAAAGAGCAATTGAATTAAAAGAAATAAGGAACAATATAAAATTTGAACATGTTGAATTTGAATATATTAAAAATAAACCCGTTTTAAAAGATATTAACCTTGAAGTTAAAAAAGGCGAAACAATTGCGCTTGTAGGAAACTCCGGCGGCGGAAAATCCACAATCGTAAGTTTAATTCCAAGGTTTTATGACATTAAAAAAGGCGAAATTAAAATTGACGGAACAAACATTAAAGATTTTACCTTAAAATCTTTAAGACAAAATATAGCCATTGTTTTTCAGGATAATTTTTTATTCTCGGGCACAATAAGAGAAAACATTATGCTCGGAAAAGAAAATGCAACCGAAGAAGAAATTCAAACCGCTTTAAAAATGGCATATCTTGATGAATTTGTTTCAACCTTAAAAGAAGGTCTGAACACTCAAATCGGCGAAAGAGGAATGCTTTTATCGGGCGGGCAGAAACAAAGAGTTGCAATTGCAAGGGCGTTTATCAAAAATGCACCCGTTGTTATTTTGGATGAAGCAACGTCTGCATTGGATAATAAATCGGAAGCAATTGTTCAGATGGCAATTGATAATTTGATGAAGGATAAAACCGTTTTTGTTATCGCACACAGATTATCAACAATCAAAAACGCAGACAGAATTGCCGTTATAAATGAAGGGCATCTTGTTGAACTGGGGAGCCATGAAGAATTAATGCAAATTGATAAAGGGCAGTATAAAACATTATATGAAATGCAATTCAGACATCAGGAAGAAAAAGAACCCGTAAGCGCCTGATTAATTTAAAACCCAAATTAAAACGCCCAAAATGATATAAAATAAAAAGGCAAAAATTGCCCATAATTTTGCTTCTTTTTTTTGAATATTATGAAATTCGCTTATTTCAATTTCGGGGTTTTTTCTTCTTGCCCATTCATTTCCCTTTATGCCCAGAATAAGCGCAAAAAGGATATTGCAGGGGGTAAAAAACAAAGGAATAAAAAAGATTGAATAATAAACCCCATTTTTAATTCCCCAAAGCCATGTGCCAAAAAATGCGCCGAAATTAAATTTTTCCAAATTATCAGATAGAGGCTTTGAAAGTTTTCCTTTTTTAAAAAATAAATAAATTTGAAAAACTAAAAGAATAAAAAGCAAAACAAAAGAAATTTTATAAGAAAAAACGGCTGAAAACCTTGAAAGAACGATATAAAAAATAAGGAAAAAAGTAATTTTATTGTTTATTTTTCCGCCTTTAACATCATTCAATCTTTTTGTTATGTTAAAAGAAGTCAAAATCGAATCGACAAAAATAAGAAGGAAAAATAAAAAAATGCCCAAAATATCAAAAGATAAAAAATAATCGTAAAAATTAAATTGCTTAATTCCATATTGAAGCAGGCGGAATACAAGCGTCATTGAAATTATCATCAATAAAAGGGTGATGAATAAAAAATTATATAAAAAATTTCTTTTTGATAAAAACCCTTCAAATGAAAAAAGCTTTTCATTTTCAAATAAATTTTCCATTCTTAAATTATATGCCTTTTTGAGCGTTATTAAATCAAACAAAAAAATGACGGTAAAATTTTACCGTCATTTTTATTATAAAATTGTTTTTTTATTTCTTATCGGCGCCTATTTTATCATAAGGAACTTTTATTCCTTCTTCGGGGCATCTTGCGTTTCTGTAATCTCTGTAACCGTCGCCTTCGCCGTCGGAGTTCCAGAAAAAGTCAATGTCGTTATAATATTTAAGAACTTCATCGGGAATTTCATATGCGTCTTTTATGTCTTCAACGGAAATGTTATAATCCGTCGGAATAAGATAAACATATTTATTGTCCGAATCAACATATGCCGTTGCAAGTTCTTCCTGTGCCGCTTGTTTTGTCTGAAGCGCTTCGGCTTCCGCAATCAAATCTTCTCTTTCGGCTTGAGTTAATTTGTCGTTTTCAATTCTGTATTGAAGGTCTGAAATTTCAGCCTGATAAGGGCTGTATTTTTCAACAAGAACAATATCTTCATTAACGGGCACATCTTCGCTTGCAATTTCCATTCCGCTGTTTGCAAGCATTAAGGCTTCCGGCTGAACATCCATAAAATCGGCAACTTCAACAATGCTGTGCCCTTGGGGGTTAAAATCCGCATGGGGAGCGGTCATATTATCCGCCAATTGCCCGCCGCCCAAGATTATTGTACCTGCGGTTACGGCGCCTAAAAATCTGTTAAGCCAGGCTTTTCTTTTTCTTATTTGTTTTGCCTGTTCCTGTCTTTCCTTTTTTATTTGTTCGGGAGATTTTTTTCTTTGGGGTCTTTTTGACGGTGTATAATAATCGCCGTCAGGACCTACTTTTGTTTTAGGGTCGCTTAAATGCGCCTTTGTTCTCATATCAACAATATCAGCTTTCGGCATTTGAGCAAGTTTAATGCTTCTTTCTCTCATAAAAGAGGGAATATCCGATTCATGGCTTCCTTTAGGTGCTGTTACTCCGTTTGTCATTTTCTAACCTTCCAAATTCTTTTCGTCTTTATAATTTAATAAAAGATTTTTGTTAAAAAAAATTGCCTCATTTATTAATAATTTTAAAGCTTGAAAATTATTTATTTAATAAATACAATATTAAAGCGCAATTTTATAAAAAATAAATTATATGGAAAACATTAAATCATCGGAACTTATAAAAAAATATAATCTTGACCCCGATAAAATAAAAGTTGTCGGCAATTGTGAATTTGATAAAGATAAAAAGCTTTTTATTCTGGAAAACCTTGTTTATCTTTATGAGCTTGCCAAAAAAAATTATTTCGGCGGGAACACCACAAAAACTTCTTATTCATCGGGCGTTATTTTGGATGATTGGTCAATTCATTTCGGCGTTAACTATAACGCAACAAGATGTGAAATTTCATCGATTTGTGCGGAGCGCTCCGCCATATTACAGGCTTTTAACGACAAAATTCAAGAGTATGAAATAAAAGAAAATAAAAGATTTGAAACAAAAATAAATTACATTTTAATGTCCTCATATAAAAACGAAAATTCTTTTGCAAACGAAAAAATGACCCCCTGCGCCGATTGTTTAAGCTGGTTTAACACGGGCTATAATTTAACAAATAAAAGCGCCGTTATTTCATTGCAAAAAAATAAAGAAGGTGAAATTTATATTCTTGTTCAGGAATTAAACCAATTTTTGCCTTTAAGAAATCTGGAAATTAAAACAGTTGAAAATTTTGACAATATAAAACTTATAAAAAGCGAAAGCGCAAAACAAATTCATTTTGAAGATGATAAACTTATTGAACTCTACAAACAAACTTATTTTGCATATAAAAACAATCAAAACACAAAAACTTCAAATCAAAATTCAGCTTCGGGGATTATCTCAAACGGTGAAATTTTTACCGGCATAAAAATTGATTTTTCAAAAAGGTGGTTTATGGAGCCCTTGATGGCGGCAAGTTACAAAGCAATTGAAAAATTCGGCTCAAATGCAAAAATTGATGCTGTTTGTTATGTGGGCGAAGAATATACAATAACGGAATCAAACGAAAAAATAAAAGACGGCATTATAAGCTTAAAAACAATAGGAAGAATAAATACAAAATTTGCCTCCAAAAATACTCTTATGCTAACGGGTGCAAAAGAGGGCATATACGTTCATACCATTTCCGATTTTATGCCGAATGAATTTAAATTTATTCAAAATTATGAAATAAACTAGCAAATTTTTTGTTTCAGGCTTTTTATACCAATTGCAAAAAAGGATGATTTATTATGACAAAAATTATACAATTCCCGGGGTCCTATAACCCGAACAACACAACAACAACAGACACCAAAGGCAAAAAACCGGTATATGATTATAATATAAGTGATTATACAGGTATAGATGAGGGCGACAGCTTTATTCCGTCATCTGAATTAAACGATGAACAAGAGCTTCTTGTAAGAAAAACCGCCGGCTATTCGCTTGAAGAAATGGCGGAATTAGTCGGAGAAGAAAGAGTTAATGAAATTTTTTCAAACTTAATTGTAGACGGCTCTCCCGCTGTAATTTCTCCCGTTGCGGGCACAAAACCCTTCAGAGAAGGTTTAAAAGAAATTTGGGACGATTCGGACAATAAAAGAGCGGAAAGACTTGCCAAAAAAACAGACCTTTACAGAACGCTAAGAGCATTTGAAAAATTTGAAGAAGAATGTTCAAAAAGACATAATGAAATATACGGCACAAATACGAATGTTAAAATTACTTTAACAGATGAAGAAGGCGAAACTTATTTTTTAACCGACGAATTAAAAAAACAGCTTGATTTTTATAAAAAAGGCAAAATAGGACAGACTTTTTCTCTTATGGGCCAAAAAATAAACAACGGCTTAATTCGTTTTGCAGACTCCATGACAATTGACGATTAATTATAATATTTAAGGCTATGTCACAACAAACAGTTGATAAATAGCCATTTTTATAGGGGAGTATCAGAACTCCCCTACAAACTGTTAT
>CALUYY010000018.1 GCA_944325155.1 Candidatus Gastranaerophilales bacterium
TGGGGGCGTAGCTCAGATTGGTTAGAGCGCATGCCTGTCACGCATGAGGTCGCGGGTTCGATCCCCGTCGTCCCCGCCACTTATCATAAATCACACTAAAAACCCGCTTAATAAAGCGGGTTTTCTTGTATTATTACGGAGATAATCACACCTTCCCATACAAAAGGCTCTTGGTTTTATACTTGAAAAATTCGGAGAAAAAGTTTATAATATCCGTATAATATTCGGAGAATAAATGAAATATATATACCAAAATGCAGACTGGCACAAGTTTATATGGTGCGGAGAAAAAATTCAAAAATTACTTTTTGAAATCAAAAAAACTCAAGGATACCTGCTCGGCAAAATGGATTCGCTTGGCTTTGATGTCAAACATAATGCACTGTTACTTGTTTTAACGGAAAATATTATTAAATCGTCCGAAATAGAAGGGCAAATTTTAGATAAACACATTGTCCGCTCATCAGTTGCAAGGCATCTCGGGGTTGATATCGGCGGCGAGATTACTGTTTCAAGAGATGTTGAAGGTGTTGTTGAAATGATGCTTGATGCCACTCAAAATTATACGGCAAAAATGTCCAAAGAAAGGCTTATCGGCTGGCATGCGGCACTTTTTCCGACAGGTTTCAGCGGAATGTATAAAATTAATATAGGAAACTACAGAACTGACGAACTGGGTCCAATGCAGGTTGTATCGGGTTATACGGGCAATGAAAAAGTTCATTATGAAGCACCGAAAGCGGAATTGCTTGAAGACGGGATGAATGAACTTATAAATTACATTAATGAGGAAAAAGAAACAGATTTTCTTATTCAAGCCGCAATTGTGCATTTATGGTTTGTGGTTCTGCATCCTTTTGATGACGGCAACGGCAGAATTGCAAGAGCATTAACGGATATGATTTTAGCAAGAAGCGATGACAGCAAATTCCGTTTTTATTCAATGTCTGCCCAAATTCAAAAAAACAGAAAAAATTATTATGAAATTTTGGAAAAAACACAAAAAGGTTCAACTGATATAACAAATTGGCTTATATGGTTCTTGGAAAACCTGTTAATCGCAATTCAATCAAGCGGAGAAATTACCGATAAAGTTATACAAAAGGCCGTATTCTGGCAGAAAAATTCACTTTTGGTTTTCAACGAAAGGCAAATAAAAGTTTTAAACAGGTATATGGATAATTTTGAAGGTAATCTTACAACGACAAAATGGGCAAAAATGTGCAGTTGTTCACAAGATACCGCTACTTTAGACATTAATGATTTAATAGATAAAAAAATTCTGAAAAAAACGGGTAAAGGCAGAAATACACATTATGTTTTAGCCAAATAAACCAAACCATAATAAAATTGTATCTGTCGGCATTTTTACACATCTTTATAGTTTCGGCAGCAAAAAATACGATAAAAATCAAACAAAAAAAACAAAACCCGCAGGATAATAACCGTGCGGGTGCCCCATCAAGCAAACAAGGTAAGATACTTTATCTTTCTCAAGCAAATCCATGGATACCATTTAATTTGTCATGAGATGTCATCTTTATAGAGTATATTTAGCAACAAGCCAAATATATAAAAAATTAATTAAAATTTTATAAAATTTTTAAAAATGTTATACAATTTTATGGTATTCTTTTTTTATTGGAGAAAATAAATATATGGAAGAACTACTATCTGACAGAATCAAAAACACGCCGCCTTCATTTATCAGAAGCATTTTAAAAACGGCCGCAGACCCTGAAATTATCTCTTTTGCGGGCGGGCTTCCAAACCCCATATCATTTCCCAAAGAAGAATTATTGGAATCAATGAAAAGAATAGTTAAAGACTACGGAAGCAAATGTTTTCAATATTCAATCACGGCGGGTTTGCCCGAATTAAGAGAATATATAGCAAAAAGATATAATGAGAAATTTAATTTAAACATTAATTTTGAAAACGTTTTAATTACCACAGGGTCGCAGCAGGCGCTTGATTTAATCGGAAAAGTTTTTCTTAACGAAAATGATAACGTTATTTTGGAAAAACCGAGCTATCTCGGCGCAATTCAAGCTTTCAGCCAGTATGCTTCAAACTTTCATCAAGTTGAACTTACAAAAGACGGAATGAATATTGACCAATTAAAAGAAGCTCTTAAAAATAAACCGAAATTAATTTATCTTATTCCCGATTTTCAAAACCCGACAGGCTTAAGCTATACCCAAAAAGCAAGAGATGAAATTTATGAAGTTTTAAAAGATGAAAATATCGTTCTTATTGAAGATGACCCCTACGGTGATTTAAGGTTTGAAGGCGTAAGGCTTCCTTATATCGGAGCGGGCAAATTAAAAAACAGCATTCTTCTGGGCACATTCTCAAAAACCGTTACGCCCGGCATGAGAATAGGTTATGTAATATCGGAAAACAAAGAAATTTTAAAGAATATCTCAATATCAAAAGAAGCAAGCGACCTTCACAGCAACATATTTACGCAATATTTAATCTGGGATTATCTGACCCATAACAATATTGAAGAACACATTTTAAAAATAACGGAATTATACAAATCGCAGGCAAAAGCAATGCTTGATTCAATCAAAAAATATTTCCCGAAAAATGTTTCCCACACAACGCCCCACGGCGGAATGTTTCTCTGGGTAACGCTTCCCGATGGGGTAAGCTCGGTTAAGATGTTTTATGAAGCATTGGAAAGAAAAGTCGTATATGTCCCGGGGGACCCTTTTTATGTCGGGCTGCACGATGTTAACGCAATGAGATTAAATTATACAAACGCAGATTCCGACACAATCGAAGAAGGAATTAAAAGGCTCGGAAAACTTTTGGATGAAACAATATCGGCGTAAAAAAAGACGCAAAGTTTAATCAAAAAACCTTTATATCTCCAAACCAAATCAAATTAAATCGGCAAATATAACACTTTTAATAATTTATTAACCTGTCTGGCGATTTTAAAATTTTAATACCGGTATATAAAAAAGGTATGAAAAAAATAATTCTTATTTTAGCCTTTTGTTTAACTATAATTCCTTCATTTGCCGATGAATATGAAAATGCAAGGTATGAACATCTTTTTGAAGAAAAAAATGCCGCAAATAATCAGGCAATAATAACGGAAAACAGCAACGTCATCTGCAAAGGAAACGTAATAAAGGCGGCATTTGAATGCAAATTCAAATCTGAATGTCATCATGCGGGCGATGACATAGATTTTATAATTCAAGACGCAATATATACAAAAGAAGGCACACTTTTAATACCGAAAAATTCAAAGCTATACGCAACTATCGTAAAAATTAAAAAACAAAAAATGCCGAATAAAAATGCAAGAGTTTATTTCCATTTTAACGGTCTTGAAACACCCGACGGGTGCGTATATGAAATATCGGCAATGCCGAATACGAAAGATAATTCTCTAAAAGAAGGACCCTGGATGACTGCGGGAAAATTAACGTTATCAACCTTGGGGCTCGGGGTTATAGGCGCAGGCGCAGGCACAGGGTTTGCATTTATTCCCAATCCCGCAAAACTGGGTGTGGGTTTTGCGATAGGAATTCCCGTCGGATGCGGGGTCGGGCTTATTGCGGGGCTGATTACCCCGGGGTTAAAATACCATGCAAAAGCGGGAGAAGAAATTTACATAGTTCTTTGCGATAATTTAATGTTGGATAAACAATGCGAAGAATGTTATGAATAAAATGCAATTTATATAAATTAACCATGACGCTCATGAAAAGCCGACTTGTGTTATCATTGACATGAGGAAGCTTTTTTAAAAAGTTATTACAGAATGTTTGATTTTTTCTTTTCAAAAACACCCGAAATTAAAGAAAACACATTCATTGTCTGGGAGCCGTGCAGCGAAAACCATTCCGAAGTTGTTCCCGGGTTTTGCAGATATCTGCTTGATTTAGGATACCATGTGTCCGTTCTTCTTAACCCGAAACATTATAAAGAAGGGCTTTTTTGCAGATTTAAAGATGATGAAAATATAACTTATAACAAACTTTCAAAATCCCAAATTAAAAATTTCTTTAAAAAAGACAATCTTAAAAGTGTTAAGGGCGTTCTTGTTACAACGGCAGGAAAAATTTGCGACAATATTCATTATGAACAAAGCTATGAAGCCTTCAGCCCCGACATTGACAAAAAGAAAATTTATCTTGTCGAACACAAGGCAAATTTTGCAATTGACGAAGGAAAGTGGGATGAAAAAATTATTACGTTAAATAAATTAAATTATAAGGGGGCAAAATCAACCGTTGTTAACCCGCATTATTTCGGCGAAGTTAAAATCACGCCGAAAAACGAAAAAATAACAAACTTTCTTTTAATAGGAACAATAAGAGAAAGAAAAAGAAACAATGAACTTATAATAAATTCTTTTATGGAACTTTTAAATTCGGGATATAAAAATTTTAAAGTTACGGTTATAGGAAAAGGAAATTTAAAACATCTTCCCGAAAGTTTAAGACCCTTTTTTGATATAAAAGGAAGGCTGCCTTTTTCTAAAATGTATGATGAAATCGAAAAAGCGGATTTCTTTTTAACTTCATACGACGAGAATCACCCGAACCACTTAAGATATATAACATCGGGCACAAGCGGAAATTTCCAGCTTATATACGGGTTTTTAAAACCGTGTGTTATAAAAAGAAGTTTTTGCACAGTTAACGGTTTTTGCGACAACAATTCGGTTATTTATGACAATCTGAAAGATTATACAAACGCTCTTATAAGATGTATTGAAATGAAGGGCAGTGATTATAAAATTATGCAGGATAATTTAGCCCGTTTAAGAAAAGAATTATACGATTATTCACTTGAAAATTTAAGGAAATTGATAAATGGCTGAAATTCCCGTTGTTTTTACGTTTGACAAAAGAATAATTTTAGGCGCTGCGGTTGCAATTAAAAGTTTAATTGATAATGCAAACCCTCAAACATCATATAAAATTTTTGTATATCATCCCGATATTGATGATAAAACAATTAAAGAATTTCAAAAAATGGTTGAAAATTCAAGGCATACAATTAATTTTGAATTTATCGACAAAAAAAGATTTAAAAATGCGCCGATTAATAAAAACGGAAGCTGGACGGAAATTGTATATTACAGGCTTTTAATTCCCGAATTGCTCCCGATGTATGATAAAGTTATATACGCAGATACCGATGTTTTATTTAAAGGCGACCTTGAAGAAGCTTATAATATTGATATTTCGGATTATGAATGCGCAGCCGTCAAAATGGAGCCGAATAATGAAAATATGATAAGCCATAAATATTTCCCCGAAAACAAAAACGAATATACTTATATTTCAAGTTTTATAATTTTCAACAATAAAAAATTGAGAGAAGAAAACTTCGTACAAAGAATATTTGAAACAATCAAGAATTTTAGCACGAGGCTTAAATTTTTTGATTTAGACACTTTAAATCTAACCTGTAATAAAATATTTGACCTGCCGTACAGATACGGAGTATTTCAGAGTATTTATTATTTTGACGACTTTACAAAAGGGTATGAATATTCATTTTTAAAAAACGTATATTCAACGGAAGAATTAAAAGAAGAAAAATCAAAAACAATAATGCTTCATTATGCGGGAAAACCCGGCAAGCCCTGGAGATTAAAACATATACCCGATGATTACAAAGAATATATGGATAAAATTCCGAAAGGTTTAAAAAGATATACCTTTAGAGATTTAAGAAAAAGATTAATGAGCAAAGTTTAATTTTATGAAAAAACTGACCATAATTACACTAACCTATAACCACTTAAATGAAGCGACAAAACCGTTTATCGAAACGCTGTATCAATATACCGATATAAATGATTTTGATTTAATTATCATTGACAACGCTTCATCGGACGGCACAACCGAATATTTAAAAAAATTAAAAGAAAAATATGATAATATAACCGTAATTTTTAACGAGAAAAATTTGGGATATGATATTGCAAACAATCAGGGTTTAAAGCTGATTAATACGGAAGATAATATTGAAAACAAATATATCGGTCTTTTTAATAACGACATTTTATTTACCCCGAATTGGCTCAACCCCTTAATAAAAGCATTTGAAAACGACCCTAAAATCGGGCTTGCAAGCCCGAGATTACAAAGAAAGTGCAGATTCAATTCTAAAAATTATCTTAAACACTATCAAAAATTTTTAGAAAAGTATCAAAAAAAATTCGGAGAATTTTCACTTAATATAATTACTTATTTTTGTGCGGCAATAATTCCCGTTAAAGTTTTTAAAAAAGTCGGATTTTTGGATGAAAATTTTTCACCCGCATATTTTGAAGATGATGACTATGCAATAAGAACTTTTTATCAGGGTTATAAAGTAGGATATATAAACACATCTTTTGTTTATCATAACCACGGTACAACAACAAAAAACCTAAGCGAAAAAAAGAAATTATTTGAAAAAAACAGAAAATATTTCTTTGAAAAACATCCGATAGCTCAATATATCTGGGAAAACAGAAGAAAAAGTTTCTTTAAAGATATCAAAAAATATATAACGGACAGCATTTATTAAAGGTTAATTATTATGATTAAAATAATTAATTCGATTTATAAAATTTTTCTTGAATTATTTATCTTTGATAAAAAGCTCCGTGCAAAATTAAAAGCGCGCTTTGCAAAACTTTATTTAAAAAAATACGTTGATTTCGGCATAAATTGTAAAATCAATAAAAATAAAAACCGTAAAGACGAAAAAATAATCTGGCAATATTGGCATCAGGGAACAAAAGAAGCTTCTAAGATAATTAAAAAATGTTTATTAAGCGTCAAAGAACAAATGAAGGGGTATAAACAAATTGTCCTTGATTATAATTCAATAAAAGATTATGTTGAGCTGCCGGACAGATATTATCGGCTTTTAGAAGATAAAAAGATGAAAATTGCACATTTCAGCGATGTTTTAAGAGTTTATCTGCTTGAAAAATACGGCGGGACTTGGATTGATTCAACAATTTATCTTACGGATAAAATCCCCGATGAAATTATGAATTCAAATTTTTGCATATTGCAAAAAGATATTTTATCCGATTTATCCGGAAATAACAATTCCTGCTTTTTTATTCATAATAAAGAATATTCGGCGCATATCGCAATGATGAAAAATATTCTGGATAAATATTGGGCGGAAAACGATTTTGTAATTAATTATTTTATGTTTGAACATATATCGACAATGTTATCTCAAATTAAAGGTGAACTTAAAGACGAATGGGACAATATGCCCCGTTATAGCGCAGAAATTACGGGCGAATTGCAAAAGCATTTGTTTGATGAATTTAAAATTGATGAATTTGAAAAAATTAAAAAGCTGACGCCGATACACAAGCTTACATATAAAAAACCGAAAAAGACGGCTCAAAAAAACACTTATTACGATTACATTTTAAATGAGGAAAATAAATAATGTTATCCGTTGTTATACCGACTCTTCAAAAAAATCTGCCGGTTTTATTAAACCTTATTCAAAGCCTTGTAAAAGATGATTCCGTTGAAGAAATTAATTTTGACAAATAAAATAAATTTATTCAGTTCATCGCCGAAATTATTAATGTTACAATAATATAATTTCATTTTTTCCAAACAATTGAAATATGGTATATAATTTGCGGTATAATTACCATGGATATTTTATATTATTTCGCTGCATATTACAATATTATCCCATGTATGGTAGAATAAATTTTATGGATTCTGTTATAGTTTTGTGCACAATAGATAACAAAGAAAACGCAAGAAAAATTGCACAGGCGCTTTTGAATGAAAAAGTTTCAAGCTGTATTAACATTATTCCTTCCGTTGAATCAATTTATATCTGGGATAACAAAATAACAACCGATAACGAATTTTTAATGATTATAAAAACAAGGCTTCCTCTTTTTAACGGGGTTAAAGACGTTATATTAAAGCTTCATCCATATGAAGTGCCTGAAATTCTATGTATAGATATTCAGGACGGATACGAAAAATATATTAAATGGATTGAAAATTCACTTGAAGTTTAAAATTTGTATTTATAGATTTTAAATCTTTCAACAAAATCAAGCGCATCTCCCGATACATAGAAAAGGTCAAAATAATCTTCGCCCATCGTGTTTAAATTTCTGTCTTCATCGAAAATATTATAAATTACAACGGCATAAAGGTCTTTTTTCTCGCCGAATTTTCTTAAAGAAGAAAACAAAATCCGCCAGCCCTGATTGTCGTATGAATAAAGAAGTTCTTTATTCCAGATGACATATTTAAATTTTCTGCCGTCATTTCTTGTATCTCTCATATCATATAACCCGTCAAGGTAATATGCCAAAGGAACGCAAGGCGGAGGATCATCAACATATAAAACGGAATTATTCGGGTCAATATTGTTTTTTATAAATTCCGCCGTTCTTTTTGAAGAAGAATAATCAAAAACATAATCGCCGTAATAATTAAAAATTCCGTTCCAAAGAGTTAAAATAAAAAAGAAGGAAATTAAAAAATTTAATATCTTTTTATCTTTTTTATTTTCAGCATCTTTTGAAATTGAATCCGCAAGAATCCAATAACAAAAAAGAACGATTAAATAGCCGCTGTATATTCTTGTCGGAAAAACATAATAGTTATAAGTTAAAATATAAACGGCAAGCTGAAAAGTAAACGATAACACAAGAATTATAAATAAGCTTTTATTTTTAAAAAATAAAAACAAAGGCAATAAAACGTATGATAAAAGAATAAAAAACAAAAACGTCAATGTGTATGAATTAAAATATTGAATATGCGAGTGCATATAATGAGAATCAAAAGAATTAAATAAAAATAAAAGTATAACCCTTATGGCGGAACCAAGGGTGCTTTGTTTGCCGAATGTTATAAAACAATTGCTTGACGTTGTTCCGATTAATTGTGCAACAAGCGCAATTAACCCTAAGATTATGATTGAGCCCGCTATAACCGCTTTTTTATCAAGGGTTTTTGATTTAATTTTAAGGAAAATTTCTTTATATAAAAACCTTAAAGCAAGAAGCGCACAAAAACAAAACATTATTGCATGGGTGTTTGCAAGAAAAATAAGCGCAAAAGAATATATAAAAGGGTGCTTTTCCGTTTTATTATGCAAAATTGCAAGAATAAAAACAAGAGGTGCAATTAAAGAATAATTTCTTGCAACAACGGGAAAGAAATAAATAAAAGGGGCGGATATTGTTATTACGGTTTTTGTTAAAGGATTGAATTTTGAATAATACCAGAGCAAAAATATTGCAAGAACCGAAGAAAACCAGCATACAAGCTGCATAAAAATAATATTATCGCTTATTTTGGCAAAAGGCATAACAAGCCAATAAAAAAACGAAGGGTGTCCTTCATTAACAAGATGTTTGATTAATTCAACGGGCGATAAATATTTACACAACATCCAAACCTGCGCTTCATCCGCCCAGATTTCATGATGAAAAACGGCGGTAAGCGTAATGAGAGAATAAATCAAAACAATAATACAAGATAATAAAAGACTATTTTTATTTATTTTATCCATAATAAAACCTTATAAATTCCATAAAATAATTATCCGAAGAAATAAAACATATATCAAGATGTTAAAAAATTTAAAGAAAAAATAAAATTTTGGCAAAAGATTAATTTCAGAAGCATTGTATTTAAAAAACGGATATTGGAGAAAGTCAAAAATGAGAGTGGGAAACATACAAAATAACATTTCATTCCAAAGAACGCAGGCATTTATAGTAAACCCCAAAGAGGAAAAAGAATTCAGGGAAAGACTTGAAGAAAAATTTCCGCAAAAAGAATGGAATTATTCAATAGAAGATTTTACAAAATTCTTTTATGACAAAGTTGACGCATTCATTTTTGCAAGCGAAAAACCGGGATACGGCGAATACGGGTATACATTAATGAAAGCGGCCGGAATGGAGAGAAAAGTTCTTATTGTTTTAACCGGTGTTGATAACAAAAAAAGGCAGAAAAAATCGTTCGGCTGGAGCTCAAAAGACGCACCCCTCAATCATTTGTCGGGCGATATTCTGGAAATTAACGGTAAACACACTTTAAGAAATGCCCTTGGCGTTATAAATAATGACCTGGTCGGTATTTCTTAAGCCTTAACTCTTCCGTATATGTCTTTATATCTTATTATGTCGTCTTCGGTTAATTTGTCGCCCTTTTGAACTTCTATGATTTTTAATTCGACATCATAGGGGTTTGCAAGAGAATGCTTAATTTTAACGGGAATATCGATGCTTGAACCGGGTTTTAAAATGTATGTTTTATTATCAAGCGTAACTCTTGCCTGTCCGTTTAAAACAACCCAGTGCTCGGATCTGAAATTATGCGATTGAAGGCTTAACTGCCCCCTCGGGGAAACGCAAATCATTTTTGTTAAATATCCTTCGCCCTGATTTAAAACGGTATAATAGCCCCACGGGCGGTATACGGTTGTGTGAATTCTGTGGGCTTCGTTTTTCATTTCTTTTAATTTGTCATAAACGGCTTTTACTTCCTGTGTTTTATTTTTATCGCAGACTAAAATTGCATCCGCCGTTTCAACAAGCAAAATATTATCAAGACCGACGCCTGCAATTAAGCGGTCTGAAGAATAGAGCATCGAATTTTTGCAATCTTTGGCAATAACGTTTCCTATGTTTACGTTTCCGTCTTTATTTTTCTTGTTAATGTCATAAATCGATTCCCAGCACCCCAAATCATTCCAATCGGATTTAAGGGGAACAAGAACCATATTGTTTGTTTTTTCCATAACCGCATAATCAAGCGAAATGGACGGCATTTTATCAAATTTCATAAAGTCGATTGAATCGGACTTTTTAAAATCGTATTCGGATAAATTTGAATAAATATCGGGGGCATATTTTCTAAGCGCTTCCATAAAAACGCTTGCCTTGAACATAAACATACCCGAATTCCAGTAATATTTTCCCGATTTAAAATATTTTTTTGCGGTTTTTTCATCGGGCTTTTCCTTAAATTCGGATACAAGCCATTCATTCGATTTTTTTGTTATCTCTTTATCGGTTTTTATATAGCCGTAGCCTGTTTGGGGGCTTGACGGTTTAATTCCGAAAGTAACGATATATCCTTTTTTGGCAAGGTTTTCAGCCTCAACAACACTTTCTTTAAAAAGCTTTAAATCATTTATTAAATGATCGGACGGAACGATTAAAATTATATCGTCGCCGAATTTATCCAAAATATATTTAACACACACCGACGCTGCGGGAGCAGTGTTTTTAGAGGTCGGTTCCTGAAGAACGACGGGATTTTTTGTAATTTCATCCAATTGGGATTTAACGTCGGAATAGTGTTTGGAATTTGTAATTGATATAATTTTATTTTCGTCCGTTATTTGAAGAAGCCTTAAATATGTACCTTCAAGAAGGCTTTTTTCGGTATTTATTTTAAGAAGCTGTTTGGGGTAAAGCTCTCTGGATAAGGGCCAAAGTCTTGAACCGCTGCCGCCCGCTAAAATAATACCGTACATATATTAACTCCCTAACACTATTTTCACCCATTATACAATAAATTTGACACATGTCCAAAATAAGAATAAAAAAAGGAGCCGATTTCTCAAGCTCCACTGTATTGCCATCACCAGTTAGATATAAATTGCTTTTTTCAGGATGTAATTTTCTTTTAACTGATAGCTTTATATTATACTTTTGCGGGCAAAATTGAAATCAGACTTTAGTTAGATTTTTATCATACTTTAGTATGGTTATAAATTTTTCGTTACATTTAGATTCCATGCTAAGGATTTTATTTTATACTTTTATAGTCAAGGATTAATTTATGGTTGCACAGGCAAAGGGAATCGAAAAAACATCATCAAAACTGCCGCCTCACAGTATTGAAGCGGAAGAGGCGGTTTTGGGCGCAATTTTAATTAACCCCTCGGAAACAATGAACAGGGTTGTTGAAATTTTAAAGCCAAATTCATTTTACAGCCCCAGAAATAAAATGATTTTTGAAGCAATGATGGCGATGTTTAACCAGAATAAACCGATTGACTGCATATCGATTGCGGAATATTTTAATTCAAAAAACCAGCTTGATTCAATCGGCGGAAGAGAATATTTAAACGACCTTGTAATTGATACGATTTTAACTTCAAATATTGAATATTATGCAAACATAATTAAAGAAAGCGCGATGAAAAGAGAGCTTATAAACGCCGGAAGCCTCATTATCGAAGAATCTTTCAAAAACCCCGAGTCTGCAACGTCATTAGAATATGCGGAAAAATTGATATTTGAAATTTCGCAATCTAAATCGCAGGGGCAATTGGAAACTTTAAGTTCAATTTTGCCCGAAACCGTCGAACAGCTGGAATTCAGGTTTAACAACAAAGGAAGCTACACGGGCGTTCCTTCCGATTTTTATGATTTGGACGCAATGACGGCGGGCTTTCAAAGGTCGGATTTAATCATTTTGGCGGCAAGACCCTCAATGGGAAAAACCGCTTTTGCGCTGAATATCGGACAAAACATCGCAATTAACCACAAAATCCCCGTTGCGATATTTTCGCTTGAAATGTCAAAAGTCCAATTAGTGCAAAGAATTTTATGCTCCGAAGCGGAAATTGACGCTCAAAGAGTAAGAACGGGCGACATTGCACCCAATGACTGGCAAAAAATAGCGGAATGTATGGATAAATTGCACTTAAGCCCCCTATACATAGATGATACCGCAGGAGTTTCGGTTTCCGATATCAGGGCAAAATGCAGAAGATTAAAAATGCAAAGACCCGACTTAGGGCTGATTATTATTGATTATCTTCAATTGATTGACGACAGAAGCTCTCAAGACAGAATACAGCAAATTTCAGCCATTTCAAGGGGCTTAAAATCTCTTGCAAGGGAATTAAACGTTCCCATTATCGCACTTTCTCAATTATCACGTAAAGTGGAAGACAGAAACGATAAACGCCCGATGTTATCGGACCTTAGAGAATCGGGCGCAATAGAGCAGGATGCCGATATTGTAATGTTTATATACAGAGAAGAATATTACGATAAAGAAAACCCGAATGTTAAAAACAAGGCAAAAATCATAATCGCAAAACAAAGAAACGGCCCGACGGGAGAAGTTGAGCTTTTATTTCAGGGTTCAACCACAAAATTCAAAAATCCGATTAAAAGAGATATGGACTAATAATTTTATAAAATGCAGGGTTTATGTGCCCTGCATTTTATAAATCTTAATCATTATAATCTTTACCTATCGCCCATCTTATGCCCGCATTAAGGGTAACACCGTTTCTGCCTCCGTTTTGTACAAGGGCTTATTTTTGAAGACCAGTTGTTTTATCTTCAAACAATGCTTGAAGCCGAAAAAATTTATATGTATAAAGAATGTCTTTATAACTACGGAATAAATAATTTTTCAACAATGAAAAATATCAAAGAAAAAGTATTTGACATTTTTGAAATAACAGAGTTAATGAAAAATTATCTTGTTTATAAAAAAGTTTATGAAGAATATAAATATGCATTTTTACAACACTTGTGGGGGCAGTTTTCTTTTCTTTTATTTGAAGCGCCCGATAACTTAAAAGAAGAATTTTTTAAACGGGCAAAATTCAGGCTCAACAATGAATTAAATATCGGATATGACAATAAAATTTTAACCAAATTAAAAGGCTATAAAATATTTAACGACTTTTTAAATATGGATTTAGAGGGATTTTTCCAAAAATATAAAGATAAAAAATAAAAAAAACCGAAAACTTATAAAAAGTTTCGGCTCAAAACAGTTTACGAGTGAGAGTGGAATATGCACACCAATAATATTAAAAATTTTAAAAACTAAAGTAAATTGCCGATATGGGTAATCGGTTTTATAATTTATAATTTTGTTCAAATTTTAAAAATTATTTAAAAAGGGATATTTTCCAAAAGATAAAATATTTTATCCAGACTTTCTTTTTTAATGCAATAAGGGGGCATTACATAGACGGTGTTTCCCAAAGGCCTTAATAAAACATTATTTTTCAAAAAATAATCATACAGTTTGGGTTGAATTGAAGATGTATAGGAATTATCTTTGCCGTCAATTTCAAAAGCAAAAATATCTCCTAAAATTCTTGCGTTTTTAAATTTATCAAGCTTTGTCTTATAATAATTATTTATTCTTTTAACATCATCAAGCGGTTTTTTATCTTCCCATAAATCAAGGTTATAAGATGCAGCCGCCATACAAACGGGGTTTGCCGTATAGCTTGAAGAGTGGAAAAACATTTTTGATTTATCTTTGTCTAAATATGCGTCATATATTTCTTTATTACATACGGTTGCGGCAACGGGAAGGGTTCCGCCCGTTAAGCCCTTTGAAAGACAAATTATATCGGGAATTATATTTGATTGTTCATATGCAAACATTGACCCCGTTCTTCCGAAACCCGTCATTACTTCATCCAATATAAAAACAACATCATATTCTTTTGAAAGGCGGTATAATTCATTTAAAACAAAAGGCTTATAAAAAAGCATTCCGCCCGACCCGAGAACAAGAGGCTCCAATATAATTGCGCCGATATTGTGTGCTTCTTTTTTCAGGATTTCTTCATACGCTTTAATTGTTTTTTCTTCTTTATTTTCTTCAGGGTACGGTATCCTTAAAACCTCAAAAAGCATTTTTTTATAAGGAACATTAAAAACAGATTCCGCCCCGCTGCTCATTCCTCCAAAGGTATCGCCGTGGTAAGAATGTTCCATTGCAACAATTTTGGATTTATTTTTGTTAAATTTGTTGTAATAATATCCGACGGCCATTTTAAGCGCAACTTCAACACAAATTGAACCGGAGTCGGAAAAAAAGATATGAGAAAAATTATCCGGAAGAAATTTTTTCAACTTTTTTGCAACGTCAAGCGCAGGCTTATGGACAAAGCCCGCAAAAATTATCTGCTGCATTAATTCAAGTTCTTTTTTAACGCCTTGGACAATATAGGGGTTGTTGTGCCCCAATGTGTTTACCCACCAGGAAGATATACCGTCTATTATTTTATTTCCGTCTTTTGTAATTAAAAATTCGTCTTTTGTTTCTTTGATTTCAAAAATAGGTTCATTTAACCCGTGCTGCCAAAAGGGGTGCCAAATTTTAAGAGCATTATCGGTCATATTTTTTAAACACTTTCAAAACTTTTATGGTAGTATACATACTATAAAAATAAAATGTTTAAAAGAAGGAGTACTTATTATGTCAAGAAAACCGATTATTGCGGGAAACTGGAAAATGCACAACAACTGTGCACAAACAATTGAACTTATCGAAGGGTTAAAACAGGAATTAAAAGATATCGATAAAAATCTTCTTCCCGAAGTTGTTATAGCACCCGTTTTCACATCATTATACGTTGCGGATGAAGAATTAAAAAAATGCGGATGTAATAAAATTTCTCTTGCCGCTCAAAACTGCTATTATGAACCCAAAGGCGCATTTACGGGCGAAATTGCAATTGATATGTTAAAAGATTTCAACCTTAAATATATCATTATCGGACACTCCGAAAGAAGACAATATTTTAACGAAACAGATGAAATGATTAATAAAAAAGCAAAAGCAATTCTTGAAAACGGCATTCTTCCCATTGTTTGCTGCGGCGAAACATTGGAACAAAGAGAACGGGGAATTACCGATTCTCATATCCAATCACAAATCACAAAAGCATTTGACGGAATTTCAGCCGAAGATACGGCAAAATCGGTTATCGCATATGAACCCATCTGGGCAATCGGAACGGGCAAAACCTGTGATTCGATTGAAGCAAACAGAGTTATTAAAATGATTAGAGAAACCATTAAAAGCTTAAAAGGCGATATGGCGGCAAATTCAATCAGAATTCTATACGGCGGCTCGGTTAAACCCGAAACCATTGACGAACAAATGGCTCAATCGGATATTGACGGCGCACTGGTCGGCGGAGCAAGCTTAAAGGCAGACAGCTTTGCAAAAATCGTTAAAGGCGCAATGGCAAAAGCGGGCGTTTAATAATTTTTTTTCAATACATAAAAACCCGTAAAGAAGTTTTTACGGGTTTTTTATTTTATAAGCCCCGAATCATCAAGCATTTTTAAAACACAAAAATCAAAACTGTTTGAATGGGGCGCTTTATAATCTTCAAAATATGATTTTAAGTCTTTATAATTTTCAGCCATTTTAAGGGAACCGGGTCTTGTATCAAGAAAATCGAAATGAGGAACATCGCAATACTGTTCCATTTGCTCCTGATACAGATATTCCTTCATATATTTTTCTTTCCATTCATTTGAAATTCTGTCCGAATTTTGAATTATATCATTCATCGTAACAATTCTTATATTGTCTTTATTCAGCCAAAGAGGCCCCGTGAGCATATATTGCGCCAATTCCAAACTTCTTCCCGAATTTGCAAAATCACAGACAACGGCAACTTTGCCTTCGGCTTCCAGCGATTCGTTTGAAAGAGAACATTCATTCATATATCTTTGGTAATTCTCAAGATAAGGCGAATTATCAAGCCATTTTTTAGCGGAACTTGTCTTTGAAAAAGACATCGGAAGCGAAACGACATCAGAGCCCGTTAATTTTAAGACTTTTGCAATACAGGCGGGCGATGTTCCTATTGATACAAATTTATATTTTCCCTTACCGAAAGCTTCATCAAGGGTTTCTTTAAAAACGGATGCAAGAACTATGTTTTCAGCCGCAAAAGTTTTTGTTGATAAGGGAATATCCGAATAAATATCATCGGATATTGTTTCATTTAAGTGCAAAAATTTATCTTTATCTATTTTGGAATTGATTCTGTCAATTGCGGGTGTATATTCTTTTAATTGAAGAGGAATTTCAAAAGAAATTTCATTATCCGCTTGAGAACTTTTTTTAAACGTATCGGCAAAAGAATCCGCAGCGTATGAAACGGCAGGGTTTCTATAACAAAAAGAAGCCCCCTTAAAATTAAGGCTATTATTAATTTTAGGCATAAGTGCCATATACGGTGCTATTCTCAAAAAAATTCCCTTCTTTAGTTGTTTTTATAAAAACATAAAAATAAAAAAGTTTGTTATAATAAAAATATATGGATAAAATTACAAAAAAAGATGTCGATATAATAATTCAATTGCAAAAAGAATTAAAGGAATCTATCGGAAACGGAAAAGGTCCTTTTTTGGCTGCGGTTTACGATAAAGATTATAATTTAATTGCAAAAGACCAAAACACGGTTGTATATGAAAATTGTTCCTTAAACCATGCGGAAATTAACGCAATTAAAAGGGCGGAAGACATTTTGGGAACTTACAATCTTGCACCTTATGATTTATCGATTTACGTTACAAGCGAGCCTTGTGTTATGTGTTTGGGCGCAATTTTGTGGTCGGGGATAAAAAGGCTTTATTATTCCGTTTCATCGGATGATGTCGAAAAAATAACGGGGTTTGACGAAGGATATAAACCCGATTGGATTGAACAATTTAATAAAAGAGGGATAAAAGTTTTTCCTTTGATTTTGCCTGAATACGGGATTGAAGTTTTGGAAAAATACGTAAAAGAAGGCGGGGTAATTTATAAGCCAGAATAAAAAAGAAAGGGTTATATGACCCTTTCTTTTTTATAATCTGAAATATACTATGCTTGTTGTTGTCTTTTATGAAAACATTCTTTGCAATAGATTTCTTTTCCTTCGATTGGTTTAAAAGGAACTTTTGTTGCGGCGCCGCATTCCGAGCAAACGGCGTCATAGAGTCTTTTTTTGCTTTTTTGACGTCTTAATTGTCTGCATTCGGGGCATCTTTTGGGTTTGTTTACCAAACCTTTTTCTGCGTAAAATTCCTGTTCGCCGACCGTAAAGACAAATTCTTTACCGCAGTCTTCGCATTTCAGGGTTTCATCTTGGAACATTTTGGTCTCCTTAGTTTGTGATTGTAATTTTAACACTCAGCACAAAAAATTAATAAAATCTATTGCACTTATTGTTGTATAATTTACCATTTTAATGTTTTTTAACATATTTTGCAACCGTTTGATTTAAAATTGATTAAAAGAATTTTATATGCTATCTTAATCAAATAAATTGTTTTTGAAAGGCATTTGATGATAAAACCCTGGGATGATTATTTTATGGAAATCGCAAAAACTTGCGCTTCAAGGTCAAATTGCCTGAGAGCAAGCGTCGGTGCGGTTATTGTCGGAGATGATAAAAAAATTAAAGCAACAGGTTACAACGGAACGCCCTCAAAGGTGGTTTCGTGTTATGAATTAGGATACTGTTACAGAATAAAAAACAATATCCCCTCCGGCACAAAATATGAAACCTGCCGTTCAATCCATGCGGAGCAAAACGCAATAATTCAGGCGGGGCAAGACAGATGCAAGGGTGCAAGTATGTATATATACGGACACACCATGATATGCATATTGTGTAAAAGATTTATCGTGCAGGCAGGAATTAAAGATGTTTATCTTCAAAAGGAATCCGGCGAACCGATAGTGCATGTTTCGGTTGAAGATATAAAACATGAATTATCCGAGATGAAAATGCCCGTATAGTTTTTAAAAGGAAAAACAATGGCAAAAGCATACAAAGCCAAATGGATTATGGCGCAAGACGGAAATATATATGAAAATTGTGCTCTGGTCATTGATGAGGGGAAAGTTTCTCAAATCGTAAAAGAAAATGAAATTGACCCTTCAATTAAGCACATAAAAGAATTTGGAAGCGCTGTTATAGTGCCCGGGTTTATTAATCTGCACAATCATCTTCAATATACAAACATAGGAAAAACAAAATTAAAAGGCATAAGAGAAAATATTAAAAAGGTTTTCTGCAATATAAGGAAACATTATCATCTGGCGGGAATTCCCAAAAATTCTTTTGTATATAAAATTGCAGACCTTTTAAGCGAATATTTCTGCTATACAAGAGAAGATAAAATAAAATCTTTTAAAAAGGGTCTGGAACTATCCGTTTTAAACGGCACGACCTGTGTTTGCCAGCTGTCTAAAGAAAGCAAATATTTTGAGCTTTTAAACGAAACGCCCGTTAAAACATATTTATTTTTCGAGCTTTTCTCGGATTCAACTGAAACTTCAAAAGAAGAGTTCAGAAACACCCAAAAAAGAATAGATAAACTCCTGAAGCAAAAATCCGAAAACACATACATCGGCGTTGCCCCGCACAGCGTAACTTCGGTTCATAAAAGATTGTTTAAAATTTTATCCAAATACTGCAAGAAAAATAATATCCTGCTTACAATAAGGCTTGGCGAATCAAAAGATGAAATCGACTGGTTAAACCACGGTTTTTCAGATTCGGACATTTTGGGCGCATTTTGCGGAAATAAAAAGTTTGAGCCTTTTATTCAGGGTGTTTCACCCGTTATTTATCTTAAGGGTTTAAACGTTTTAAACAAACAAATGATTGCAACATACGGCAATTTTTTAAGCGATGAAGATTTGGAAATTTTAAAAGAAGAAAAAGTTTCGTTTTGTTATTGCCCGAGAGTAAGCAAAAAACTCCACAACAAAGTTCTTGATTTTGAAAAAGTTAATTCGACATTTAATAAAAGATACGGTTTCGGAACAAACAGCCTTGCTTTTAACGATGATTTAAGCCTTTTAAATGAAGTAAGGTCGGTTAATTGCGGAATATTAAACGCCGAAGAAGTTATTGCACATTTAACAAAATATCCCGCTAAAATTTTAAGGCTGGATAATGTTATAGGAAGTTTGACGGAAGGAAAAGACGCCGATTTTAACGTGTTTTTCTTAAACGATAATGAAGATTATAATGCCGTTATTAACAAAACCCGCCCCGATTACGTTTATATCAAAGGAAGAAAGATTGTTTCAAAAGGCGAACTTGTGCAAAATGTTTAATTTTTCTTGTCGTTATTAAAATTAAATTTAATGTTATGAATTTGCATTAAATATTTTTTTAATTCGCCTATGTTTGCGTTTTCTTCAATCAAATCTTTTGAAGGCGAAGAATTAATTTTATCCATTTCTTTTTGAAAGCCCGTTTTTTCGCCCAATAAAATGCTGACGAGATGATCTATGTTTTTAGCGTTATATTGGGAATATTGGTTTAAAATTTCCTGTTCCGTTTTTCCGACGTCAAATTTATATAAAAATCTTGCGGTTTGGATGTCGTTTCTTGATAAGTTAATTCTTCCGTACTGATGGGGGGTATACATAATGTCTTCAATGTTTGGCGAATGCCCCAGCCCGATAGCATGCCCCACTTCATGAAGAATTGTGTGGTAAACTTCGTTTTCATCCATATATTTTCTGTGGATTATACCGTCAGAAAGTCCGATGTTTACTTCCGCCGAATAATAGCGCCCCAATTTATCATAATTAAACTGACAGTTTCCCAGAGATTTTCTTTCAACCCTTTTCCATTCAACATTTATATGCGAGTCATGAAGATTTTGAACAATATTAAAGACAACCATGCCCGACAATTGGGTCTGCCAGGTTTGAAAGGCGTTTATTACCATTTGTTTATATTTGTATGAATCGGCTTCACCCATGGATTTATACCACCTGAAAGGCGCAATATAAACACACAGGGGCATTAAGCTTTGAGGCCATCTTGAAAGCCTGCCGTTTCTTTCCATACATTGTTGAAGATATGTTTTACTTTGCATTATAATAGAAATTATATCATAATAGGTAAGAGTATATATAGGGATTTTAAGTATATGAATATGATTCAAATGATGCAGCAGGCACAAAAAATGCAGAAAAAATTAAAAGAAGTTCAGGATGAATTAACCAACACCGAAGTAACCGGGAAAAGCAACGGTGATGTTGTTGAAGTCATTATGAGCGGACAGTCAAAATTTAAAAGAATTAAATTGACAAAAGCGGCAATCAACCCCGAAAACCCCGACTCGGTGGATGATGATACGGTTGAAATGCTTGAAGATTTAATCACACAGGCAATGAACAACGCCCAAACCCTTGCACAAAGCCAAATGGAAACAAAAATGAAAGCCGTTACCGGCGGAATCAGCATTCCGGGATTATTTTAAAAAATGGAATATACAAAACCCCTGGCAAGGTTAATCGAATATTTTCAAAAATTGCCTTCAATCGGTCCCAAAACGGCGCAAAGGCTTGCTTTGCACATTTTAAAAATGGACAGAGCGGAAGTTGAAAATTTTGCGCATGTTATGATTGAAGCAAAAACAACGATTAAATATTGTTCGAACTGCTTTAACATTTCATCATCAGACCCTTGCGAAATCTGTGCTTCAAGTTCAAGAAACAAAGAGATAATCTGTGTTGTATCGGAAGCAAAAGATTTAATGGCAATTGAAAAAACAAACGAATATAACGGCTTGTATCATGTTCTTCAGGGGTTAATTTCCCCGATAGACGGGATAGGCCCGGAGGATATAAAAGTTAAGGAGCTTCTTGAAAGAGTTCATAAAAACGATATTAAAGAAATTATACTTGCGCTGAATCCTTCCGTTGAAGGCGAAGCAACGGCGCTTTATTTATCAAAACTTTTAAAGCCCTTCGGAATTAAAGTTTCAAGAATTGCATACGGAATTCCATTGGGGTCGGAGCTTGAATATACGGACGAATTAACCCTTATAAGGGCGCTTGAATCAAGAAGCGAAATGTAAAAAAGCGGTCAATTTAAGACCGCTTTTTAACTTGTAGACCGTTATGCCAGTGTATCCAGTTTTTTTCTTTTGGATTCTTTCTTTTCCAATGCTTCAAGCTCCGCTTTTGCCGCTTTTGCCTTTGTTTCGGCTCTAAGCCTTTGAGCGTCAAGGTGTGCTTCTTTTCTTGCGATTGAATCAAAATCGCCGGGTTTTGCATGGTTTAATAAATCCTGCTCGGCCTGACTTGCTCTGATTGCGGCCATTTCGGCATTGTTTGCTCTCATTATTGCGCTTTGAATTGCAAGAGATGTTGTCATTGACATAATAAATACACTTTCTAATACAAAATTTAAAACTCGTGAAAAAATAAATTTGCGCCCGTATAAAAATTATACATTATTTTTTAAAATTTTAACCGCTTTAAGCCGGTAATTTTAAATATATTAAACATTTCAGCAATTTAAAAAGCTCAACACAATATTATTTGTGTTGAGCAGTGAATTTCTTAATTCCAAAACTATGTTACCACAAACAT
>CALUYY010000019.1 GCA_944325155.1 Candidatus Gastranaerophilales bacterium
TCCTTCGGTGGTACTGTTTCTTACTATTATTATACGCTATTTCTCGTCAAAAATCAACCATTTGTTGTGACAGAGCCATATTTAAAAACATCAATTAATTTCGGCAAAAGCAAAATAGCGGCGATTGTTGCGGATGATATCGCAGACAATAAAACTGCGCCCGCTGCCATATCTTTTGCAAATTTGCATAATCTTGAATATTTATTTTTATAATAAGCGTCCATTACAAATTCAATAACCGAATTTACAAGCTCGGCCAAAAGAACAAAGGTGTTTGTTGCAACAAGAATAACAATTTCAACGGCTTCTGCTTTCAGGACAAACGCAAGGAACAAAACAACAAAAGCTATTATTATATGTTTTCTGAAATTTTTTTGGGTTCTAAAAGCAAGATAAAGACCGTTTGTTGCATTAATTGCACTTTTTATAAAGTTTTCAGACTGATATTTTTTCATAAACCGTTAATAACGCTATCTTGAACTCTGACAACAAAATTGTAATCTTTATTTGTCTGATGGTCAAACCCGAGAAGGTGCATAATTCCATGCACAATTAAGGTTAAAATTTCTTTTTCCAAAGTTTCTTTTGCCTGTCTTTTTGCGGTGTCAACGGAAATTATAATTTCGCCCAGCTCAACGGTTTTGTCAAAAACAAATTTATTGTCATCATCCGCAAATAATGCAAATGTTATAACGTCTGTCGGATTGTCTTTATTTCTGTATGTTTTATTTATTGAATGAATTTCTTTATCATCGGTTAAAACAATATCAAAAGCTATTGTGTCAATATCAAAACCCTTAATTGCCGAATTATTTTTAATTTCGTCAATTTCAAAAAGCAAATTAACGAGTTTTGAAATTTTCCTTTTCAGATGAAGTTTTATTTTATATTTATCTTCAATTTGAATCCTTGTTTCCATTATCTTCTTTATTTTCTTTGTTTTCCTGAGTTTTGGCTTCATTGTTTTCTATTTTTTTCTGGATTTTTTTCTCAAGTTTTTCTTCTTCGGATTGTCCCAGAACAATTTTATTATTTTGAAGCTCATTCATAATGCCCTGTTGATATTTAACCCTGTCATGCTGCATTCCTCTTAAAATTCTGTTGAATGTAATTGCAATTAATTTAATATCTTTAAGGGTTAAGGGGCTGTCCGATAATTGACCGTCATTTAACCTTTCCGTTATGATTTTATTTATCATATTTTCAATTTCTTCCTGCGTCGGGTTTTTAAGGCTTCTTACCGCAGATTCAACGGCATCTGCCAGCATTAAAATTGCCGTTTCTTTCATATTGGGTTTAGGACCGGGGTAGCGGAATTGTTCCTGCTGGACATTTTCTTTTCCTTCCAGTTGAACGGCCTGATTATAAAAATGCCCCGCAAGAGCTTCACCGTGGTGCTGCTGGATAAAATTTATGATTTCCTGCGGAAGCCCGTTTTTCTTTGCAATTTCAACGCCGTCTTTAGCATGGGATATAATAACCATTTTTGATAACCTCGGATTTAATTTATTATGAGGGTTTTCAACTCCGAAATATGACTGATTTTCAATAAAGAATAACGGTTTTTGAAGCTTTCCTATATCATGGTAAAATGCGCCCACTCTTGCCAGTATAGGATCCGCCCCGATTGCTTCCGCCGCCGCTTCACAAAGGTTTGCAACCATTAAGGAGTGATGATAGGTGCCGGGGGCCTTATACTGCAATTTTGATAAAAGAGGAGAATTATGGTCTGCAAGTTCGATTAAACCGTAAGGAGTTACCGCTTTAAAAATGCTTTCAAAAATAGGAATAATACCCAAAGGAAAAGCACCGGAGAAAAGACCGTTTAAAAGAGCACAGGAAGCCACTTTAAGAGAATCTTTAACGGCATTGAACGATAGCTGGTCTTCAAAAATGCTTACGGATAAAATAAATATACCCATAACAACACCCGTCCAAAGACCGCATTTAATTAAATCCTGTCTTCTTGAATATGAAATTTTTGAAACAAAAAACACGCTTGCCAATGCAGCAAAAACAAAAATCGTAATAAATTGAGGTTCAAGAAAAAGTGTAGCCGATATCAGCGCAATAAAAATTATTGTTGCAACAAAAGCCAAAGCAGGTGTCGTAAAAATTGCCATAATAATCGTAAAAGCGGGAATAGGCATTAAATAATTGGAAGTTTCGTTATTGGCCGAAATTCCCACGCAGGCAAAAGTCAATAATATTGATAACAGCCCCAAAATCATATAATATCTCGGGTCGTCATATTTCTTTTCTTTATATTTAACATAAAACACAAGACAGCTTCCGCACAAAAACGTAAACAGAAATATGCCGAACACGCCGCTTTTATTAATTTCAAGAAGGCTGTAACCCGATTTTCTTAAGGCGTCTCTTTTAACCTGGGTTAAGATTTCACCGGGTTTTAAAATCATCTCGCCTTTTTTAAATTTAACGGTATAGGGTTTAACCGAGCTTTTGGCGTTTTTTCTTGCAACTTCGGTTGCATAATCATCAATTACAAGATTAGGAAATATAACACATTCCAAAACGCCCGATATCATCGCAAGCTGATTAGATGTAAGATTTGCCCCGAGAAGTTCTTTAATTCTTTCTTCATTGGTATAAGTTTCAATTTCGCCGTCTTGAAGTCCTTGTTTTAAATATTTATTTAAAACAATATCAGCGCTTGTTAAAATCGCATTAAGGTTTTGTTTTGTTGCCTTAAGGGCAAAATTCACCACCTGTTCTTTTTTTTCGGCATTTGTAATATCAAATAAGTTTGAAAATTCAATATATTGAGATTGTCTGTCCAAATCGGATGTTTTAATTCTCATTATATTTTCTTTAAAAGCATAAAAACTGTTTTGAATTGCAAGAGTGTCGGTCGGGATGATTATGGGCTTAATTTTTCTTGCCATATCTCTTCTTAAAAGTTCGGTTTTTTGAACATCAATTACTTCAATGTTTTTCTTTGCAACGATTTTTTTCTTGCCGACCCCGTTTTCAAGCAAATCCTGCGATAAAAATTTAGAGGACAAAAGAAAAGATATAACAAGCACAAACAAAAGAAAAATTGCCATACTTCCCATTTTGGAAGAGAAGTCAACATTTTTCCCCGTAAAAAGTTTTATAAGCTTTAGCATACATTCTCCATTATAAGCACCGATTTATATTTATTATACCTTATAAAAACAATTATGAGCCGATTCAAAGCATAATCATACATTGTTAAACTCGTTTATTTTCTTAAATGCATCTTCATTTATTTGTCTTGAAAAAAGTATGAGTTTTTCTTTATCAATTAATTTAGAACTGCTTTTTAAAAAACCCTGTTTTAATATACAGTTATTTTGAAAACTCTCTCTGAAAGAACAAATTTTATTTAAAAGTTTTTTGTCTATGATTTCTTTTTCATCAATAATTGAAGCTATGATGTCCGATGTTTCAAATTTTGCGTTTTCTATGTCATTATTTTTAATTAAAAAAGTTATTTTTTGAAATGCGGAAAATATTTTTTTATATATTTTAAATAATTTTTCTTTTTTTACCGGATATGTTTTTTTAAAATAGTTCATCGTTGTTGTATAGCCTATATCAGCCATTTCTTTTCTTTTTTCTTTTTCAATCATAAAGTCAACAACGCTTATGCCTTCAAGATTTATTTTTATATAGTCATATTTATCGCAATTTTTATACGTATTAATCACAAAATCGCTTGCAATGCCGGAAACCGAATCGTATACGGCATTTAGATATTCTACCGTATTTTTTATTCTTTTTTTGGTTTCGTTTGCTTCCAGCCTGAATTCAAGAATTCTGTCATCCAGATTTGAAATTGTGTCCGATGCTTTCCACAAGGGCATTGATTTTAAAAGGTCGCCGTCAACAAGGCACTCATCTTCATTAAAAACCGGCGAATATAATCCCGGCATTGCAACGGAAACTCTTATTGCATGGGCAATTTCAGAGTCGGGGGTTTTTGTTTTTGAAAATTCATAAAGTTTTGATGTTGTAAGATCAACCGTAAAAATTACAAGTTCTTTTTTTAAATCTTTAAAACAAACGGGCGGATATTCTTTGTTCTCGTCATAATCCGGATAAAATTTTGATTCTATTTTATTTTTCATCCATTCATAAAAAACTTTTCCTTTAGAGAGCGCAAAATCTTTTCCTATACTAAAATTCAGGTCTTTAAAAAATTCAAAGTTAACATTATCAAAAACATCCTGTATTTCTTTTGTTGAATATCCGAAAGAAACAAGCCCCGCAACAACGGCGCCTATGGATGATCCTGCCCAGCCCGTTATTTTAATATTCAATTCATCAAAAGCTTTTATGGCTCCCGCATAAGCGGCACCCCTTATTCCGCCGCCGCCCAGGATACAAAAATACTCATTCATTTTAAAATCATATTTCATATCGTAATTTTTTCAATCAACCGTTAAGCCGAAAATTACATTATTTTTGTTTTCATTGTAGAATTGAGTAAGAAAATATTTTAAACGGAGAAAATTATGACATTGCACCAAACACTCGCTCAAAAAATTATCTCAAAACATGCAAATAAAGATGTTGTTCCAAACGAACTTGTTATTGCACATGTTGATGTTGCGGCGGTTCAAGACGGAACCGGGCCTTTAACCATACAGGAATTTAAAAAATTAAATAAAGAGAAACTTGCAAACCCGAAAAGAACAATTCTTTTTATTGACCATGCGGCGCCAAGCCCGAGAAAAGAGCTTTCCAATACCCATTTGACAATAAGAGAATTTGCAAAAGAATACGGTGCGGTGTTATCGGATATAGGAGAAGGCGTCTGCCACCAAAGACTGGTTGAAAGTTTTGTAAACCCCGGTGAAATTTTAGTCGGCGCCGACTCCCATACATGCACCTCGGGCGCTCTGGGTGCTTTTGCAACAGGTATGGGCTCAACAGATATTGCGGTTGCTTTTGCGCTCGGAAAAACCTGGTTGAAAGTGCCCGAATCATACAAAATCGTTGTTGAAGGAAAATTCAGAGAAAATGTTACTTCAAAAGATTTAATGCTTCATTTAATCGGCATGATAGGCGCAGACGGCGCAACATATAAAGCGCTTGAATTTACGGGAAGCACAATTAAAAATATGGAGATGAGCGAAAGATTTACTCTTGCCAATATGGCGGTTGAGGCCGGCGCTAAATGCGGACTTTTTGAAACGGATGAAAAAACAAAAGCGTATTTAAAAGAAAAAGGCAGAGAAGATAAATTTATTGAATTAAAAATAGATAATGAAGCAAAATATGAAAGAATAATTAACATCAAAGCGGAAGATATCGTGCCTACGGTTTCATGCCCGCATACGGTCGATAACACAAAACCCGCAAAAGAATTAAACGATATAAAAGTTAATCAGGTATTTATCGGAACCTGCACAAACGGAAGAATTGAAGACTTAAGAATTGCGGCAAACGTTCTTAAAGGAAGAAAGAAACATAAAGACGTAAGGCTTATTATAGTTCCGGCTTCGCCTACGGTATATAAACAGGCGGTTGTTGAAGGCTTGCTTGAAACCTTTATTGATGCGGGCGCTTCGTTCTTACCCGCAGGGTGCGGACCTTGTGTCGGCGTTCATGGCGGAATTTTGGGAGATAATGAGGTTTGTCTTGCAACGCAAAACAGAAACTTTCAAGGACGAATGGGAAACACAAAAGGCTTTATCTATCTTGCCTCTCCCTATGTTGCGGCAGTAAGTGCGGTTAACGGCTATATAAGCGATGAAATAAAATAAGATAAAAAATATATTTAAAAAACCGCTTAAAATAAAAGCGGTTTTTTTATTTGTTTTCGGTTGTTTCAATATATTTTTTATTAAATGCCTGAAGATATATAAGGGCAAACAAAGACACATAAAACAAAGTTTCGGTCATCTCTTCCAATTGGGGATTTGAAATTTCTTCCCCCAAAAGCCCGAATATAATTCCCAAAAACAAAAATACCCAGTTATAAACGGATAACTTTGCATGAAGAAAATATTTAATTAAAACATTATAAGATTTACTCAAAATAAAATACAGTCCGCTTAATGTCATAAAAGCACCGTAGAGAGGGTGTGCAAGATAGCCGTATTTAATATCTTTCCAGGAATAAAAAGCATTTTCAACGCCTTCCACCGGGAAAAAGACAGTTCTTCCGCAATTTATTTCCCTTAAAAAAAGAATGACAACCACAAGCGCCAAAGAATAAAAGAATTTTTTATCGGTTTTAGCTTTCAGACAAATAACAAAAGTCATAAATAAAACTATAAGCTGAAAATTTTCAATTAAAGAATTTTCGTAACAATATTGAACGGGAAGCCACTTCATCGCAGGATAAGTTAAAACAGCGAACATTAAAGGCAAAAAGCAAATCGGATGAAATTTAAAATCCAACCTGTCTTTTAATTCCGTAAAAAAAGTTTTTATTCTTCCAAACATAGAAAAAATTATAGCATAAAAAAATTAAATCAGAACTTTCTCTCTTCGCTCATTGTTGCGCACTGGCCTTTAGCGTTAAAATCTCTGTTTTCATAGGTCAAAGAAGCCCAGGCGCCGTAATCATGCCTGATTGTTCCTTCGCCTTTGGCACGCCCCGTGTATCTGTCTAATGTATAGTTTTCAACGTATGTTCTTTTATTTTGATGATATTTATTTACAAATTTTATTTCTTTATCTTCAAAAGAAAGGATTTCCGCTACTTCTTCTTTATTTTCGTTATAGATTTTTTTGTGCGGCTCATCTAGATAAAGATAAAAATCGACTTCATCATAATCAATCATATCGGTATAGCTTATTGCCCAGTGTTTATAATCAACCGTGCACCATAATCTTGTCATCTTTGAAAAATCAACACAATTTTCTTCATTATCCGTATTTATGCTGTTTATTGTTACAACGGAAAAAACGGGCGTACACACCCCCAATAACAATAAGGTAATACTAAAAAACCTTTTTAACATTTATCATCCACCCGTATTTTAATGGCAATTACCTTTATGTATGATACATAACATAAAAGCATGGGGGAAGTTTTTTATAAAAGTTAATACTTTAAATTTTGCCTTCTGTTTTTACCTTTGTTATAGGATATATGAACCCAGCGGTCGTATTCGTTTATTAACTGATCATATTCGATATTTGAAGTTTGAATTTTAAAAATTGCGTTTTCAATGCTCATTTCGTTGGGGATAAAATCAACGGCTTGCCCCGTTAAATGCTGGCTTGTGTCGACGCCGCCCACCAGTTCGTTTACTTTTTTACATCTGAACCCTGATGTTATAATCATAGGAACGTTTAATAAATTCCTTACGGGCTGAAGACAAAAAACGATTAAATCAAGCATATTGTCTAAGCTGTTGATATCGGGCATATTATTTATATTATTTTCAATTGCCGTTTCGGAATAAATTAATTCCGACATTTTAAAATTAAGATTCATTTATTATTCCTTATAATTTCTTCAAGCTTTGCCAGCTTTATTTCAATTTGTTTTGAATTTTCAATATATAAATTAAGACTTTTGCTTGTCGTGTCAATTCTGTATAGCTGCTGGCCCAAAAATATGCAGGCTGCAATAATTGCCGTTATTGAACCTATCAGAATATGTTTTATAAAACTTAATTCTTCAAACATTAAATTTACTTTTGACACAAATGAAACGTCGTTTGTATGTTTTGTGTCGCCGAATAAAAAATCATGCATTTCATCAAGGGTTTCTTTTAAGAGCATATGATGTTCATAGCATTCTTTTGATTGCTCAATACTCATTTTAATCCTTCCTGTTAAATTCTCTTTTTAATTTTTCATAACGTTTTATTGTTTTTTCATCAAATAAATTTATATTTTTATCAATCAGGAAAAATATGTCTTCAGCTATATTTGAAGCTTTTTTCAAGCGTTTTTTATCTTGTATTATTTGGGTTTTCAGCTGATTTTTTTTAGAGGTTTTAAGAAAATCAAAAAAAGAAGAAAACAAGGAAGATAATTCTTTTAAAAAATTTAAAAACATCAATTTTCGCCCTTATATATGTTATCCATAATATTTGACAGAGTCGGTTTTATCGGGTTTATGACCGATACAACGGCATCATCCACAAGATTTTTGCTTGTTTTTGAGGCGGTGTTTACAATTTCAAAAACAAAATCCAACGACAACTGCGCATATTTTTCCGCATATTTAACGGCAGTATTTTTAAGGTTTTCCTTCATTAATTCATCCATATTTTATTTCTCCTTATTTTAATAAATTCAATTCATCCCTCAGGGCTTTAATTTCGGAATTATAAAATTCAAGCCAGCTCATTTCTTCATTTTTCAGGGAAGGTTCGGATATTGCCCTTATTCTTTTTATGTCTAATTCATAAAGTTCTTTCTTAATTTTTGAAATTTTTAATTGTTTTTCATTTTCCTTATTTTCTTTTTCGATTTCTTCTTTTGTTTTTTCAATAATTTCATTATTTTGAATTTTATAGTTATCGGGGTTTTGTTTAATTAATTCGCCGAATTCTTTTCCCACAACAAAAAATCCTTCCTGGTTTCCTATTGTTTTAATTTCTTCTACGGATAAAAATTCATTTACCTTATAATAATTTTTTCTGTAATCATCTTTTATAATCCAGTTTTCATTTTCAAATACGGGAATTTGATTTTCGGGGTTATATTCCAGAGGCGGTATCAAAGTTGAATATGAAGGAACAAGGGGAACAAATTCGCCTTTAATTTTTGTTTCTTCAGGGTCTGCAACCGCTGTTTCAAAGCCCAGATACTCTTTTGTTTTTTCGTCATAATTATAAATAAACATTTTTATCTCCTTACCTGTATTTTGTCTTTACTCTTACTTTAATTGCCGCAGGCTGAACGGTTGTTGATTTTCCGTAAATTGAATTTGCCCTGGAAGCGTCAAAGGTTGCGGTCGGCCGTGTGGAGGTTCCCGATTCGCTGTTTGTATTTGCATTAAACCACCATCTGTATGCACCCGATGCGGAAGTTACCCTGTAAAAAGGGCCCGTAAAATCAGAACGTTTAAATTCGTCCAGTGTGCCCGTAAAACCCATATGTCCCGAGATATTGGGAAGTCCCGCAGACAGTGTCCCGAAAGTATTAGCGCCCCATACAGCTTTATTTTTAAAATCGGGAAGTTTAAACGTTGTTGAGCCGTCGCCGGCTCCGTATGTTGTACCGTATATTGAAAAAAGATTTGAATATGTTGTTCTTGATACTGTTGCACCTTCAAGCCAGATTTCATTTTCACCCAATGTTGAAGATAAAGTTAGAATAGGATTGCCTATATTTGTTTGTTCTTTTTTATTTAATTCAATTTTTTTCCAATACGTTTCATTTGAAAGAAGATTGCCCGAATTTGAATTAACGAGAGATTTATACAAGATTAGATTATCATCTTCATCAAAATCTTTTACTATTGATTGATTATTATAAGTTCTTGTTTCATCGTAAGAAGGAATGCCCGAATTATAGAGTTCATCTATTCCTTCTTCAATGTTATTCATATTTTGAGCATTAACTGGGGTTCCGAGTTCAAGAACCTCTCCGAAAGATTCGACAAGAACAAAAGAACCGTCCGCATTATTTGTCATTTCATAGGTTTTCGGTCTTTCAACGTTTTGATCTTTCCATAATGTTTTTTGATATGTCATTTTTTCTCCTTTATATAACTTGTCCGTTAGTTTTAAATGTGCCGCACCTTCTTTCATAGGAAACAAGCGTAACTTCAAAAACCAAATGCGCGGGGCGCACGCTGAAAAGCGCTTCGTATAATTCTTCTTTATAAGTTTCATCAAGAAGTCTTACCTGAAATTTATATTGCTCCGCAAGGTTTGTAATATAAAATTGGGTGCCGTTTATATTTCTTTTTATAAAATTGGAAAGCTCTTCTTTTGTAAGTCTTTTTTTGGAGAGCATTTTATTTATTATTTGTTTTTTCCTCTCATCAAGAGTTAAATTTGCGTTATATTCAATTGAATAATCCTTTTCAAATCTTTTTACGCCTTCGGCTGAACAAGTTGAAACACATGTTTCAAGAAGGATTTCATTTAAGCGGGCTTTGATTTTATCAATTTCAAAATCAAGCGCATTCAGGATTTCCGAGATATATTTTTCATCGGAAATAAAGTTTGGAAGATAATTTTTAAGAGTCATTTTTATTCCCCATTTTGAATTTGAACTAAAGAAATTTCACCGGTTACGGGCACTTGAAGCTTTTGAACATTAATTGAAACATCGGAATTATTTAAAAGATAATTTTTAACGTCCAGAACACCTTCAATTTCAAATAAAAGATTTGATATATAAAGATAAGAAACGTAATTTAATTTATCATCAAGATAAGAATTTAAAAGATTTATAAATGCGCTTTTAACTTCGTTTATATTTGTGTTTTCATTTAAAACAAGTTCCGCATTAACGTTAATTTCAAGATAATTAAGAGGATAAACGGAAACGTAGGCGTTAATTATCTGTTCGGTTTGAATTCTTGTTTTAACCGTGTTCAATAAAGTCGGTGTAACTTCTTTGTTGTTATCGGATGAAATATAGATATCAACATGCCCGGGTGCATTTAATTCCATTGCATCTTTAACTTCAACATGTTTTACCCCCTGAACGGATTTTGCCCAGAAGATATAATCGGATATATTTGAGTTTGCCGTGTCATCTTTAAGATATTCAAGAATTCTTTTTCTGTATTGTTCAATATCTTCAATGTCATACCCGTCATGAGCGGGAGAAAGATTTGTTATTGAAGCATATTCAAGCCCTTCATATTGTTCATAAAAAGAATCAAGCTCGCCTGCTTTTATGTTACCCGCATTTCCCGGTGTTAAACATTGCATTTGAACTTCCGCCTGCCCGTCTGCATTTGTTTTTACATTTGTTGTTGTTTCAAATACGATATTTGTTTTTGTTTTTGCTTTTGTTCCTTCCGGTATAATGATTTCCGAATCCGCATTTGTAATTTTGGCATCCAAAAGAGCATAGGAAGCCGGTTTTCTTATTATATTAAGTTCTCTGCCTTTTAATTCAAGATGAATTTCATCGGCGCTTACAATAAATGCGTTATCCAAAATTGTTTCAATTTTGGTATCTATTATATTTGCAAGTTCATAGCTTATTGAACCTATAATATCCTGTATTGTTCCGCCTTCGATTTTTGTCGCTTTTGTGGTCAGTCTTGAATTAATGCTTGTTTGAATCTCTTCTTTTGTTGTCATATTTTATCCTTATTCTTTTATGTATTCATAATCCTGATCAAATTCGCCGTAGATTGTACTGACGGTAAAATTTGATTTTACTTTTGAGCCTTCTTTTTTAAAATTAAAATCGGTGATTTTTGTAATATAAGGGTTTACATAAAGCGCTTCTTCAATCAGTCTTTTTAATTCGGATTTTAAAATTGATTCAGCACATGGGATATTAAAAAGTTTTTCTATTTCATTTCCGTAATCGTTTGAATAGGCCCTGTGGTTAAATCTTGATGTTTGCATATTAAGCGTTTTTAAAATCCAGATTTTAATTGCATCGTTTCTTGATACAAAATAAAATTCATCATCTTTAACCGATAGTTCAAGAGTTTTTAAATCTCTTGCAAATTCGAATAATTCGGGCAGTTCGGCAGTTTGAACATTATCATCGGTTGACGGTATAAAATTAAAGCTCATTGTTTTCATCTCCGTTATTTTGTTCAATAATTTCTTTTATAACTTTCTGCAAAATCAAAAAACTGTTTCCTTCAAGCTCATAGACCGCAACCGAATCGCCTTCGGATAAAATATAGATTGCATTGTTATTTTTATAGAATTCATAAAAATCGGATATAAATTGAACAATGCCGCCTTCAATTTTTGCCTGAAATTCAGGTGAGTTATATGCCGTTGAAGATGTAAAATTTTGAAGGTTTAAGATTATATTTTTATCAAGATTAATATTTGTTTTGTTAAAGAGCGGGTGAATATATATGGTATCGCCGAAAAGCGTTGAAATTTCCAAATTGTTATATTGAAGAATTAAGGGCTCAATTGATTTTATTTTGCATATTTTAAGCCCCTTAAACAATTTTTCGGTTATTGTGTTTTCCATTGTATCAATAATGTTTTCAGCCCAAAATTTCATTGAAATTAAACCCTCCGTTCCTTTAAATTAAGCGTCATTGTGTTTTGATATGAATAGGTATGAATATCGGATTCAACAAGAAAACATCCTTCAATATTTTTATCTTTTATTTTTATAATTGAACCCGATATAACGTCATCATTGTTAAATGCGGTAATTTTTGCGGAGTTTGAATTTTCATCTTTCATAAAAAAGGCGGAAATTATATCTCTGCCTGTTATAAGTTCGGCATCGGGCTTCATTATTGAGGGGATTAAAATTTTGAATTTAGAATTTCCGTCTAAATAAATTTTAATGTCGTCCCCGAATATTTGAGAAACCGCAATTTGGATAATATCAAAAGCACTCAATCCGCCCAGGCTTACAATATTTAATTCATTCAAAATACCCGGCATATTTAAAAAATCAAAATTGCCGAATAATTCTGATATTATTTCAATCAAAGTGCCCTTATATCTTCCTTCGATTTTTGTTTCCAAAAGCGTTGACAATAAATCCTTTGCTTCAATTTCAATTAAGCTTTCGGACGGATAATAAACAAGCTTTGTAATAAGCCCCCTAAACAGCGGCTTATTTTCGTCATTTTCAATTAAAACCGTGCTTTCATATTTTGCTTTTGTTTCTTCAATTCCTTTTTTATAGATATATGAAAATGACGCCGTTCTTGAAGGCGAATTAAAGGTGCCTTTAATTGAAGCGCCTGTGTTAATTGTTTTTACTTCTTTGTTATCTATATAAAATTTCATTAATTGATTGAACCTTCCGTATAGAGCTTTTTACCTATATAGTTTGCATTCGGGTCTTTAACGGCGTTATTTTTTGCAAGCAGTTTAAAATCAAGATTATATTTATTTGCAAGAGAATAGAGAGTATCATTTGATTTCATCGTTATTATTTCAGGAACCGCAACGGGTGTTCTTTTATAAATGCCCGTAGTATTGATTGTTTTATTTGACGGATTTTTATATTCAATAAGTTCAATTACGCAAGGTTTTATTGCAGTGCTTTCTCTTAAAATTTGGGAAAATGAAGATATAAAACATTGGATATTTAATTCATCGTCAATCAGGAGTCTTAATTTGTTTTGCTCCTTAGCCCATTTAATTAAAATTTCAACCGCTTTATTTGAAGAATATTCTTCTTCCGCCAAAATGCCGCCGTTTAAGTTTTGATATACAAGATTTGAATTTGTGTTAAAAATTTCGTCATTCTCCGGCAATATAAAAGAAAGTCTTGTTTTAAGAGGTTTTTCGTTGCTCATAAGAAAGATTTTGCCGTAATTTAAAATGTCATAGGTTTCAAAATCTTTTTCATATTTAATTTCTATATCTTTAGGATTAACGGGAAGTGTTATTCTTTCGTTTGTCTGAATTGAAGATAACATTATATTCAGTCTTTTTTCGGGCATTTTATTTCCTTTAATAATATTTTGCTTTTGTTCTGTTTTTTGAGGCGCATAACAGTTCATATGCCAGTTTTTCTCCGATTGAATCAATGTTTAAATCGGGCGTTATTATTTCATTTTGGTTTATTCCGGCATTTTTATCCGTTTCGTTTTTATATGAAAAATTATTTTTATAAAATGTGTTTAGAGAGTCGTTTTTATTTGTTATTTCATTTGTATTATTTATGGAATTTAAATTTTGGATAAAGTTATTATGAAAATAGGGTGAGGTTAAATTGAAATTATTTGAAAAATTATTGTTATATAAAAAAGAGGGGGATTGTTTTTTATTAACGGATTCAATTTCGTTTTGAAAAAATGCGTTATTGTTTTTATCTTGATAAAAACAATATAGCTTTGGATTTTGGGGAAGATTCAGAGAATTTATTTCATTTATCAATAAAAAAGGTTCATCTGCCTTATCAAAACCTTTAAAATCAATGAAAAAGGGGTTTATACCGTTAAAAATTTCTTTAACGGAATCGTTAAACAAGCCGTTAAAATTAAAATTGAATATTTTATTTATCAGTATAAAAATTTCATCAAGTTTTTTAAGAAAATCAAACATATTTTATAAACCCCTGTTTTTTAGAGCCGATGTTAAAAGAAAAAATCTTTCTCTCGGGCTTAATTTTAAAATTTCATCGGGCAAAATGCCTTTTTCAAGATAATATGAGAAAAGAAAAAGGTCTGAATCTTCGTCTATTGCTTTTTTTCAAATTCAAACTCCTCTTTTTTAAAATTTTGCAAGTTGTTTGCCTTAATCAAAAAAGAAATAATTTCTATGATATCCTCAGGTTCAAAAAGCATATCCGATATTTCGTAATAACTTGTTATAAAGCCTTTTTCTTTCGCTTTTATTGCCGCTTCTTTCAATTGAAAAGATTTATATATAACAGGCTTCAGCCATTCATAAATTTCTTTTAAATTTTTAAAATTTCCGTTTTGTTTTGAAAATATCAAATCTGCTTTTTCTAATCTGTTTAAAAGAATAACTTCATAGGTTTCGCCTTTTAAATTAAATTCCGTTTTTTCTTTTTTGTCTTTGGCGTGGTAATTTTCTTCCACTTTCTTTAAAATATTTTCAAGATTTTGCATAATCTTATTCCCCGCTGATTAAATCGGTAATTACAATGTCAGAGGCTCTAAAATTAAATGTTTTTTCGACAAGCGTCCCTTTTTGCCAGTTTGCAAGCGGAAATTCATCAAACGTAACACCGTTTATGGTATATGATTCTTCCCGACCCATAGCGGAAGGGTCGCAGAGCGTGCATTCAATTGTAAACCTCAGGTTGGTGTTTTTAAGATATTTTTTACAAAGTTCGCTTGAAATCGAATTTATCGCACAAAATGTCAAATCGCCCGCATATTGAATTGAAACAGCTTGTCTGTCTACCGTAAAGCCTACTATTACATCTTCATAATTCGGTATAAACCTTAAATTAATGCTTTTTAAAATTCCTATTTCTTCGCCTTCGAGCCATACTCTGCCGTATGTGCCGCGAAGAGCGCTTTCTACCATTGTCATCATTAAACCTCGCTTTCAAGTGCCTGAAAAAGATAAAATCCCAAATCCAAATCTTCCATACAGTCAACGGGTGAACAAACGCCGTCAACAAAAAGATAAGAGCCGGTATTATAGGTTATTATGTCTTGATATGACATATTTGAAGTTTGAATTCCTTTTGATTCAATATAGTTTTTTATTTTTTCATAGCTTAAATATATTTCATTGTCGTTTGCTTCATCCAAAACTCCAAGCCCCGCAAGGCTTTTAAGATAAGTATTAACGGCGCCTATAAAACGTTTTTTATTTTGATAATTGTTGACATATTTTCCGACATAATTTGTTTTAAAAGTTGTTATTATATCATTTGCTATCATATCCATAATGTTTACTATTCTTATTTTTTGAAAAGCTTCGCTTATTCCCTCCTGCAAAGTAACAAGCGAATTAACCGCACGCCCCAGTTTATATGTACCGCTTGAATAGATTATTATTAAATTTCCGTCTTTTGCTTCTTTATCTACATCTGATGATATGGGGGCATCAACTATTTCATTTAATTCAAAATAAGTTAAAGACCTGCTTGAAGACAAACCCGATAAAATGCCCGCTATTCTTACCGTATATTGCGCAGGAGTAAGGGTTTTTATGGTTGAAGAATATGAAATTGTAATGTTTCCGTCCGATACAAAATTTATTAAATATTCTTTATCCAAACTTTCGGCATTTGCAAAAATTGCAATCGAATAGTTATTTTTGGCCCTTATATTGCCGAGATACGTTTTTATGCCCGTGATTTCGGTTTGTGTTATATCGGGATAGATTAAAATATAATTATCATAGTTATCAAGTTTTGAAGTTAAAGTTGATAAATTTTCTTCTTTTTTTAATACGGTAACTTTTTTAGGGTTGCCCGTAAAACATAGTTCAAGCAAAAAATAATCGTCGGGGTCAAAATCTTTTGAATTAATTTCAGAAAATGAAGTATAAGTTTTTTTATCGGTATCGGAGCCTAAAACAATAATAACATGGCCTCTTGTTTGTCTTTTTATTGCGCTTATTGCAAGCTCCTTAAATGTTACCGTAAAATTCGGCTGGTTATCCGGCATTATTATTCTCCTTTAAAATGTTAAATCCAATATCTGCATGGTTTCGTTTGTATCTTGTTCAAAAAGATAAAAATTAAGTTTAAAATTAAAAATAAGTTTGTTTTCTTTTATATAAAATACGGGCTCATCCAAAGTAATTTTTTTATTTTTTATTTTTATTGCAGGCAAAAGCGCATTTGAGATGTTTTTTTGTGCATGGATAAGTTCATTGATTGAATTATCTTTAGATTTCATATACAAAAGTTCAAAAGATAATTCCAAATTTTTCTTTAAAACGGTTTCTGCCGGCAATATTTTTAATTCTTTCAGGGTCAAAAGAAAAAAGGGAAAGCCCGTATGCTTTATTTCATCGGTATGAAAAATTATATTGTTATCCGTATTATACAGTTCATCTTTAATTGATATTTTTATTTCATCAATAATATTTGTCATTTTTCAGGTTTCTATTATTTTATTTTGTCTGCATTTAATTTGAATTGAAAAATCATAAATTTTGATTTCGCCCGCAAAAAGCTTATACGTCCGGTTTTTTGGCGTTAAAACATATAAAATGTCATTTTGTTTAATTTCAAAATTTATTTCGGGGCTTAAAAACAAAGTGAAATCGCTTTTCAGATAAGGAACCTTATTTTCTTTTGAAGTGTTATTTAAACTTATTGAAAGATGACAGGGTATATCCTTTGCAATTAATGTTTCATTTTGCCCGGTTACAAGTCCTTTAATTGTTTCATAGTTTTCTCTTTTTACGGTCAAAATATCTTTTCTAAACATCGGTTTTAATTCCTCTTACGAGCTTAAAACCTTCAAGCCTGCCAAAAAAGGGCGAAGTTTGAAAATATGAAATTGAAAGATCGCCCTCTTTTAAGGATTGAACATTTAGTGATAATTTTTCCTTTTCAAGGATAATATCGGAAATTACGACACACATAACGGGAAACATCTCGTTTGTTATTTCGTTACGATTCAGATATGAAAGTATTTCATTTTTAATTGCTTCAATTTCCAAATTAAGCTTTGTATCTTCGGTTCTGTTTAATATTTTAAGTACCGTTTCCGCCAAATTATCGTTCATTTTGTTCATTCCTTTTTTGACAAGACTTTTGCTTCTTTTTCTTCAAATTTTAATTTTATGCGGCAGCAGTTGTCTTATTAACATAAATTGCCGCTTTTTTATTTGAAAGAACAAAAGCATCATGAATAATTCTTCCTTCAACAAGAGAACCGGAAATACCCGGCGGGTTCATATGAATTTTATATTCATTCAATTTAACGGGCGCAACAAGAGCGCTCGGGTGAGTTATGACAAAATTAACACCCGTTGTCAAATAGCTTGAAGGAGCAACAATTACGGGTACTCCGTCAATTTTTCCGACCTGACCGTTAAATAAAACCTCCTGTCCCAAATCGGAATTTTTTATAAAAGTGTCATCCAGTTTTAAGAATTTATAAAAAGAAGGCGAAACAAGCGCAACTCTTCCGATGATGGGAACTTTGTCATTTGATAAAGTCTCCATTGCAACCAGAAATTGTTCATAGGCGTTTGTTTTTGTAATTGTTGCACTTGCCGTTGTTTTTGCGCCCGAAATTAATTTTGAAATTCTGTATGTATCAATCTCCGGTATTACAACTTCGTCCAACTGACGTCTCAGAGCGGCGCCTGCCGATTTTATGCCTTCCTGTTCAAGTTCATACGCTTTATCAATCGTAAACGTAAAAGCCTTATCCTGACTTAAAGTTAACGATTGAAGCGAATCGGAAAGCTCACCGGGGGTGCCGTATCTTTGAGAACCGGATTTTGTATAGTTTGATAAATCCGCAGTTTCGACCGAATAAACCTTAACGGTGTCCACACCCGTCCAATCATAATCATAATTTACGATTGAGGCTGTCAGCGAAGCAAGTTTAAATCTTTCGTCAACTTTTGATGAATACTTTTGGGCCAAATTAACAGTCATAGTTTTTCCTTTCATTTTTATAATTTGTTGGTTTCAAAACCTTCAATAAATGCGTCGTTTTTTGTCTGCTCTTTTGATATCAGGGGAAGAGGAGCATTTGTTAAATTTTTATATATGTCTTCTTTAATTTTTTCCGTATAGCTTTTTAAAATTTCTATTCTTTCCTCTGTTCCCTTCATATCCAAGGGTATATAGACAAGATTTAAAATTGAAGAATCAAGATTTTTATCATTCAGAATTTTTATTGTTTCTTCTTTTTGATTTGAAATTAAACATTCGTCTTCTTTTTGTTTATATTTTTCCCTTAATTCGTTTAATTCCTCTTTTGCAAGCTCCAATTCAGACATTGTAGACTTTTTTAATTCTTTTTCGATTTTATTTTTTAATTCTTCTTCTTTTTTAACTAAAAGTTCATCCGTTTGTTTTTTATATTCTTCAAAATCTTTTTCCGTATAAAGCTTTTTATTGTCGTCTTTTAATTCGGAAGCTTCGTTTTTCATTTATAAAAATCCTTTCTTTTATAATTAATTTCTCTTTATAAATTAATTATAAAAGTTATCAAAACGGGCGCTTTTTTTGCGTGCAAAAGACTTGTTGTCAGTGAGAAAGAAGCATAATAAAGCTTGAATTATAATTTCATTTTTATCTATTTTCTTTCTTTTTGCTTCGCTTTCAAGCTTTGTATAAATTGTATGCGGCAAAACCGCATAAAAATTAATAAAATCCATATATGCTCCTTAGGCGTAAGAAAATTTCTTACAAAATTATCTTATATGACAATCATTACTTCAGGTATTAACCTATAAGATAATATCATTGCCCGACAAGGTAATATAAAGTTCAAAACGCACGAAATAAAGTGTAATTTAAATTATATCCATTTACATTTTGTAACAAAGGTTGCAATAAAGATAAAAAGGGAGTATATTAGTATTGTTGTTAATGCTTCGGATAGTATGCGAAATGGGTAGAAATACCCTTTTTTTTCCCCGTTTTTTAGAAACAGGCAACATATTTTACTTTTAAATAATGCTTGTAAATACCAAAACCCTTCTTAATAAAGCTAAGAAGGGTTTTAGAATATGTATAAGTACTTAAAATAAAGTTACTCCGTTTTTGAATGCAAGCGTTACCGCCATTACAAAAATTATTAAAAAGACAACAAATACAAGTGATGCAAAACCCTTTTGAACATCCGCAAAAACAATTGTTTTTGATTTTTTCAAGGCCTGGGTTTCTTTAAACTCTTTATTATAAGGAGATTCAGGCAATTTGGTTTCAAGATATTCAAGCACTTTTGCATATTTTACTTTAATTAAAATTTGATATGAATCAATATTAAGCCACCAGAGAATTGAAACCACCATACCAAAAGCGGCCGTTATGATTAAAGGCACAACTCCCGGTGAAAAAGCGTAAAACACGTATGTTGCAGCCAACAATACAAAAGAAAACACAAAATAAAAACGGTTTGTTGCAAAGTGCCTGTCTATAAAATTTTCTTTTGCTTCGCTGTATGTTTTATATTGTCCCAATATAATTTCTCTGTCATCCATATCAAAATCCCTTTTTATACAAGGTAAGTATAAAATAAAAATGTTTTTTTGAGCAAGTTTTTAACAATAAAAAACGCCTTAAAATAATAAGGCGTTTTTAAAAAATTATTCAATCATATCAACGCGTCGTTTGTGCCTTCCGCCTTCAAAACCGGTTTTAAGCCACATATCAACAATATCCAATGCCAGATGTTCGCCGATAACTCTTTCGCCCAAACACAAGATGTTTGCATTGTTATGCGCTCTTGAAACACGCGCCGAATAAGTATTTTCTAAAGAAACGGCCCTTATGCCGTGAACTTTATTTGCTGCTAATGCCATACCGATTCCGGTACCGCAGACAAGAATGCCTTTGTCGCATTTGCCCGAAGCAACTTCATTCGCAACGGCTTTTGCAACGATTGGATAATCACAGGCTTCTTTTGTATAAATACCGAAATCAACAAATTCTATTCCATGGGATTTTAAATATTCTTTAATGGTTTCTTTTAAATTAAAACCGCCATGATCTGAACCTATTGCTATTTTTTTGTTTTCCATTGCTATTTTGACCCCCAACAGACTGTTATTTTATAATAACGTATTTCGGGCAATTATGCAATCAAAATAGAGTATTTATAAAGATATATGTTTATTTTATTTATTCCTCCTCACCTATCGCCCATCTTATGCCTGCATTAAGGGTAACGCCGTTTCTGCCTCCGTTTTGTACAAGGGCTTGACCGAAGAAGGTGAGGCGTTCGTTTTTAAA
>CALUYY010000020.1 GCA_944325155.1 Candidatus Gastranaerophilales bacterium
TCTTTGTATTTGTTGTAATCAATAGCGGCACCCGTTGAAGAATCATATACAAATGCTACGGTTTCAAACGTGCCGTCTTGCTTTTTGATATTTAATATATCTGCATCAATATGTATATTAATACCGTCCGAGCCGAAATAAATTTCCTGTCCGTTATAAATAGCTCCGCCGTATGCGTTTTTTTGCGCACCGTCTGTTGTTACCGAGTTATTTTTAAAATCAGAATCCGTTATAAGCTGAATTTTACCGCTGTTATAAATCGCACCGCCAGATACATCAAAAGAAGATATGTTTTGGGAATTTTCAAAATTTTCTTTAACATTTTCAATTTTATTGTTTTCAAAAACGCCGGTTATAATTCCGATATCGGCACCGAATATTTCTCCGTAATAGTCCACAAAAACCTTATTGTTTATGGCGCTTCCCGAAGATACATCGTTATATTTTCCGCCGTTTGTACCGTTATCAATAAATATTCCCGCAATATTATCAATCATGCCGTGGTTTCTGTTTGAAATACTCATACCGTTATTTAAAAATTCGGCATTTGAAATTTTATTTATATTGCCCGAATTTGAAATACCCGTATTGTTATTATTAAATTTATTGTCGGTTACAATGCCGATATTATTATTATTATTTTGTATGCCGACTCTGTTATCCGTAAATGTATTTCCGGTAATTGTTTCAATATTACCGCTGCTATTATAAGTATAAATGCCTCTGTCATTGTTTGAGAAAACGGAATTTTGTATTGTGTCTATATAACCGCCGCCGTTATTAATGCCTGCGTATTTATTATCCGAAAAAGTTGAGTCTGTTATAAGCTCAATATTGTTATAGTTAGTGATTGCATATCCGTTATTTTGGAAAAGAGTATTTTTAATCGTTCCGATTGAACCGGAAAGGTAGGATGAGCCGTTTGTATTTGAACCTGAAACAGCTACGCCCGTATTATTATTTCCAAATGTTGAATTTGAAATTGTATCGACTCTGCCTCCGGATACCGATACACCTCTATCATTTGAAATAAATTCCGTATCATCGATTAAACCGATGTAGCCTCCGGAATAAGAGGCATTAGCAATAACACCCGTATCGTTTGATATAAAAAATGAGTCCTTTATTGAATCTATATCAGAGCCTGAACTTTGAACACCTGTGGAATTGTTTTCAAAAGTTGAATTTGAAATTGTGCCAAGATGTGCTCTGTTGCCTTCTTTGCCTGTTTCTTTCAAAAGAATTCCCGCTCCGTTATTTGTAAATGTTGAATTTGAAACTGATGATACATCGGCATTTAACCCGTCAAGATATATGCCGGTATTATTTTCGGTAAAAATTGAATTATCTATTAAAGTTATATCGAAATAATTTGATATACCGTCATTATTATTTGAAAAAATTGATTCGTCTATTAAATCAATCAGACCGGCATTATTAATGCCTGCACCCGATGTTGAACCCGAAGATGGCGTATATAAATTATTTAAAAATTCGGAATTTGAAACTCTTGTTATCGTTCCGCCATTTAACAAAGCACTCGGAGAATCATTTGAAACGGCAAGGGTATCATATATGCTGTCTGCAATTGAAACACTGTCTCCGTCATTTACCGTTTGCGGACTTTCAATATTGATTTTATCCGCATAAACCGGAACAAATAAATTGCAGCTAAACATAAACAAAGTATAACTTGATAATAAAGATGAAAAAATTTGCCTTTTAAAGCGGGGAAATATATTCATTGCCGTTTACTCCGTACAAAATTTACGCATATTTTGCGTTTATTCCAAATACACTTTTTGCTATCCTTGTAAAAATCAGAATGCAGCTATTCACGATATAATTTCGGCAAAACAGATAAAAAGCTTTAGTTGTTTGGTACGGTTATTAAGAAATGTTAAATAAAAAGCGCCTCCCTTATCATCGGGAAGCGCTCTTTTAAAAGGGTTTCAGGGATTAGTCATCAGCATGACCTGCAGTGCCTAATACCTGCATTTTATGTTTAACAAGTTCTTTAACAGCTGTTCTTCCGGGTCCCATATATTCTCTGGGGTCGAATTTTTCAGGATGTTCAATAAAGAATTCTCTGATTGTTGATGTCATAGCCAATCTTAAGTCCGTATCAATGTTGATTTTAGCAACACCGTTTTTAGCGGCGTATGCAAGCATTTCTTCAGGAACACCTTGAGCATCGGGAAGATTGCCGCCGTATTGGTTGCATTTGTCAACAAGATATTTGGGAACGGAAGATGAACCGTGTAAAACAATCGGAAAATCATAGCCTACAACATCGTTAATTGCTTTTTTGCATTCAGCCAATCTTTCAAAATCAAGCTTAGCTTCACCTTTAAATTTGTATGCGCCATGGCTTGTTCCGATTGCAATTGCAAGAGAATCGCAGCCCGTTTCTTTAACAAATCTTGCAGCTTCTTCAGGGTCTGTATATGTTGCGTGTTTTTTATCCACTTTAACATCGTCTTCAACACCTGCTAATTTACCGAGTTCGGCTTCGACCGAAACGCCTCTTTGGTGAGCGTATTCAACAACCTGTTTTGTAAGAGCGATGTTTTCTTCAAGCGGGAATCTTGAACCGTCAATCATAACTGATGAAAAACCGCCGTCGATACAAGCTTTGCAAATATCAAAATCGGCACCATGGTCTAAGTGAAGCGCAATGGGCACCGTTGTTGTTGCAAGAGCAGCTTCAACAAGTTTGATTAAATATGTTTGGTTTGCATATTTTCTTGCACCGGCTGAAACCTGTAAAATAATGGGTGAACGTGTTTCATCGGCAGCTTCAGCTATACCTTGCAAAATTTCCATGTTGTTAACATTGTAGGCACCGATGGCATATTTGCCCGCAAGTGCTTTTTTGAACATAGTTTCTGTTCCGACTAATTTTCTTTCTGTCATAAAAAACTCCACTTTCTATTAAAAGATGTTTCTAATCAAGCAAATACTACCCCAAACAGTGAATAAAATCAAGCAAAGCAACAGAGGAGAAAAAATTATGTAAAATTTTGTAAATTTATATCTATTAGATATATCTATTAGAAATAAATAATAGTATCATTCAAATTATGAGAAGAAAAAAAAGAAAAAGAAGAAAGACCCCCAAATTTAAAAAATATTATAAATTTAATCAGCAGGATGAATTTTCAATTAAAAGAGAAAGGCTTTTACAAAAAATACATACTGAAATTGCAAAACAAATTTTTAATTTTATGCCATGCCATAATATAGGATATTGGCAGACCGCATTTGATGGAATTATCATACATTATGACCCCGAATTCGGCGCACAGGCTGAAATTGCGTACAGTTCAAAATTGCCGCTTTCAAAAAGACTTAAAATACATATAAGGCTCCTTAAACTTTTAAAAAAAGGATTCGGTATATTAAGGGCGGTGAAACTATGTCTTTTGACATTGGCGAAACAATAAAAAAACTTGACGAACTTGAAAATCTTGCGCTTATGCCTAATGAAAAAGGCGAAGTAAACCTTGCGCTTGCGGTTAAAATTGAGGAATTAAAAGCCAAATTTGCGCAGATGAAATCCGAAAACGAAAAAGAAAATAATTTCCGCCTTGAAATTTTTGTTTTAAACAAACGCCATAAAAAACTTATAGATGAAATTTAATGAACCTGTTAAAACTTTCAAAAGTATTTGAAAAAATTGCAAAAGAATATAAAAACAGCCGATATATAATAAACCAGGGCGGAACATCGAGCACAAAAACTTTTTCAACGCTCCAATTTCTCGTTATTCTTGCGATAAAATATCCGCTTTCAATTGACATAGTAGGCTTAACGCAAGGGCATATAAAAGCCGGTGTAATTGCCGATATGCCGAGAGTTCTGGAACAATTCGGAATTGATTTTTATAAATATTATTCAAAAAGCGAAAAAAACCTGTATTTAAAAAACGGAATTATAAATTTTATCTCCGTTGACACGATAGGAAAAGCCCACGGAGGAAGAAGGGATGTTTTATTTTTAAATGAAGCAAATCATCTTAATTATAAAATTGCGGAACAATTGATTATAAGAACAAGAGAAAAAGTTTTTATCGATTTCAACCCGACAAAAAGATTTTGGGTGCACGATAAAATTTTAGACAACAAAAAAGAAAAAGCGGTTTTAATTAAATCAACTTATAAAGACAATCCGTTTTTGGAAAAAGAAGTTATAAGGGCCATTGAAGGAAGAATGGGAGATAATAATTTTTGGAAAGTATACGGGCTTGGCGAAACGGGGAATATTGAAGGACAAATTTTTAACAATCTTGAAATTAAAGATTTTGATAAAGAAAAATTTGAAAAATATTATAACGGAATTGACTGGGGATTTTCAAACGACCCGTTTGCATTTATAAGAAGCGCAATTGAGGATGATAAGCTTTATATAACGGATGAAATTTATCAAACGGGATTATTGAATAAAGATTCAATACCGCTGGTTAAAAAAATTATAGGTTATGAAAATGTTATTTGCGATTCAAGCGAACCGAAAAGTATTGCCGAATACAGAAATTGCGGAATCAGGGCAATTCCCGCCAAAAAAGGAAAAGGAAGCATAGAATCGGGGATAAAATTTTTGCAGTCGTTTTCCAAAATTTATATCCACCCAGAATGCAAAAATGCGCAGAAAGAATTTTATAATTACTGTTTTAAGAAAAGTTTTGACGGAGAAATTTTATCGGTGCCTGAAGATGATAACAATCATTTAATCGATGCAATGAGATATTCGCTTGAAAATATTATAGGAAAAGACAAAATAAGCGTGATAAAGGGAATAAGAATTTAATTTTATGGTATGGGATAAATTTAAAAGCCGAAAATAATTTGTCCTCGCTACCGCGTGTCTTCGCCCTTTCAGGGCTTCGCACTCCGCAAAATCCGCCTACGGCGGTTGATTGATGGTTGCATAAAAAACAGGGGCTCAACGCCCCCATTTTTATTTCACATAATTGTTTATTTTTTAACGAGGTCTTTAAATTTTTTGCCTGCAGAAAATGCGGGAACCGTTTTTGCGGCAATTTTAATTGCAGCGCCTGTTTGAGGGTTGCGCCCTTGTCTTGCGGCTCTTTTTCTTGCTTCAAAAGAACCGAAGCCTACCAATGTAACTTTTTTTCCTTTAGCAACCGTTTTTTGAATTGTTTCCAATAAAGTACCGATAACTTCGCCTGTTGATTTTTGCGAAAGTTTTGTTTTGTCCGCAATTTCCTTAACTAATTCTTCTTTGTTCATTTGAACCACCTTTCCATAACACATACCATGCTTATTATACCTGTTTTTTGACATTTGGCAAGGTTTTTAAACGATTGTTAAGATTCAAACTTAATAAAATCGCCAATCGGTAGGAATTTTAGCGCCGGTATGGGGAATAAAAGGATGTATAAGGCAAGAATTTAATTGCTTATTTTTGAAAAACTTATATTGTTATAAAAATATTTTAAAATATCAAAAGCGCCGTAGCCTTTGTTTGCAAGGTTATTTGCCCCATGCTGGCTCATTCCGACACCATGCCCGTTTTTTCTTATCCCGTCATCAAAAGCCTTTACCGATTTCAAATACGGCATATCCGTTGCCCATGCGGCCCCCGATGAAACCGTTCTTCCGCCCGAACTTGCATGGTAATATGCGGGAATAACTTTACCTTTATATGTTAAAACAATTCCCTTTGTTTCAATAACGGCAAGGTTTGTTTTTTTTGTTTCGGCGCTTGCACCGCCGTATGCCTGATCAAGGGGTGTGTCAACCAAATCATAGCCTCTTGAGCCCCTTTTGTTCATATTGGCCGTTGCATAACTTCTTGCGGCGATTGCCTGTGCTTTAAGCGCTTCAATATTCCATGAAACGGGCATTTCGGAAGGTACAACCCCCAAAAGATATTCTTCCATCGGCAGTCTGTTTATAACGGTTAATTTTTTATTATATGCGTATACAATCAACTCGCCTCTGTACCATTTATTTTTTGCGGCAACAAAAGCGCTTTTATCTTCAGGTTTTAATATAATAAAATTTGAGCCCAAATCATACCATTTGTTATTAATTTTAATTGCAATATTATTTTTATGGGCTTTTATAGGATAAGATTTCATTTTTTGGATTTTATAAAGCTTGTTTTTTGTCTGTCCGTCTATAATTACCGAAGGTGTTGATGAACCCAGATATGATTGTTTAACATCAATTTCAAGCCCCACTCTTATTGCATAAGAAGGAAGGGTAAAAATTAATGAGAATATAAAAACCGATATTAAATTTAATAAAACCTTTTTCATAATTCAGACTATAATTTTAATTTATTTGAAATTTTGTTTTATCAAGCGTTTGTAGGATTATTTTTCTTTTTTGAAGCTGTTTATATAATCGATAATTTCAATTGAAAGCTCTTTTTTTGTTTCAAAATCTATTATTCTTAAATATTCCATTGCTTCAAAATATTTCATGTTTTTATCCTGCCACCTTTGCCAGAAGCAGTCAAAATTATTTTCATCAATGCTGAGCCCCATTGATTTTGCTTCTTCAATAATATAATCCGCCACATGGTTTCTTATATTATCATCGGATTGTTCCATTAGGCTGACGGCAAGTTTTACAATCGGGTCTTTGTCGTACCAACGTTTTTCCATAACAACTAATAGAATAAACACTAATTATTAAAAAGTCAATTTATGGAGTTTTTTTAATGGATTTTGAAACCGCACTCAATAAAAAAAGAATGAAAGCAAGGGCAATGGTAAAAATTATATATTTATTTAAAAAGCCCGTTATAATTATTGCAATAATTGCACATATAAAAGATATTGAAGATAAAATCAAAACCGCAAGATCCTGAGAAAGCCCGTGGTGTAAAAGCTTGTGATGAATGTGTTCGGCATCCGCCACAAAAGGGCTTTTTCCTTTTAAAATTCTTCTTATTGAAGAATATGCAACATCAAGTATCGGAATTAATAAAATCAAAAAAGGAAGATACATATAAGCGGTGCCTGTGCCCATAATGCCGGTTATAGAAAGAGTTGAGAGCATAAACCCGGCAAATAAAGCTCCCGAATCACCCATAAAAATTTTAGCGGGGTTATAGTTAAAAGTTAAAAACGCAAGCATTGCACCGAGAAGAATAATTGCAACAAGCGCCGTTATCGGGGATGAAGGAAGCGCCACCATTGAAATTATGGCTATTGCAATTGAACTTATGGTAACAACGGAACCTGCAAGACCGTCAATGCCGTCAATAAAATTAATTGCATTTGTAATCCCCACTATCCACAACAAAGTAATCGGATACGATAAAACCACGAGTGCAATATCTTCTCCGAAGGGATTATATATTGTATCAATTTGAACCCCAAGAAGAAAAACCATCGTTGAGATTGTTATTTGCAAAAAGAGTTTAAATTTAGCATCAAGACAATAAATATCATCTATGAGTCCGAGCAAAAACATTAAAGAACCCCCGACGATAATTCCCGATAAACCCTGACCTTTGGGATAATAGCTTAATAAAACAAGAAATAAAAATGTGAGCATAACGGCGGTCCAGATTGCAATGCCGCCAAGTCTTGAAATTTTACCTTTATGGATTTTTCTTTCATTGGGAACATCAACAAGCCCGGCTTTATCCGAAAAATAAATTACGATGGGAATTATGAAAACCCCCAGAAGAAACGCTATAATTGCGCCCAGTATATGAGCTTGGGTAAGCTGTATCATAAAATATTCTCTATATTATATCCAAAAAGGATGTTACCATAAAACGAACTTTATGCCAATGTTTTTAAGAAATTTCAAGGCGTTTTTTCTCTTTTAAAAGTTCATCATATACCCAGGAAGGAACAAAGTTTTTACCCATAATAATCGTTCCGTGGTTAACGGAAGGTGCATGGAAATCGGAGCCGCCCGTTATTATAAGCCCGTATTTTTCCGCAAGCGTTGAATAATATTCAACAACAGCCGGTGAATGTTTTCTGTGGTATGCTTCAATTCCTCTTAAACCGTAGCTTACAAGTTCTTTTGCAAGAGTATCTGATATTTCAACATCAATCGGATGTGCAAACACAGGGATACCGCCCGAATCATAAATAATTTCACATGCATCATGGGGGGATACGGTTTTTCTTTTTACGTATACCGGAGAATCATCGTTTATATATTTAGCGTAAGCCTCCATAACAGACCCCGTGCCGCCCAGATTTGTAATTGCGCGGGCAATGTGCGGACGACCGATACTGCCTCCCGGCGCAACGAGTTTTTTAATGTCTTCAAATTTTATTCTTATGCCGGCTTTTTTATTTAAAAGCGCAACCATTTCTTTTGCCTGATGAACACGGGCATTTTGCTGAAATTTAAGCATGTTTTGAAATTCGTGGTTGTTGATATCGGGAAAATAACCCAATATATGAACTTCGTAGCCTTTATATATCGTATTTATTTCAACACCTTGAATAATTTCAAGTTTTTTGTCGTTATCTTTTGCGTATTTTTTTGCAATATCGTAAGATAAAATGTTGTCATGGTCTGTTAATGCAATAACATCAAGCCCCGATTCAATTGCCGTATCAACGATTAATTCGGGTGAAAACGCACCGTCAGAGTAGGTAGTATGAATATGAAGATCTACTTTCATTCTTCCTCCTCTTCTTTTTCATTTTCAAAAACAAAATTAATCCTTTTTATATCAACGGGAATTTTCTTTTCAATGTCAAAAGCTATATCAACCGCATTAATCTGTACCAACGGCGATTTTGCAACGTCAAATCTTTCGGGAATTGAAGTTATAAGTCTTTTTAGAGATGTTTCATAATCCATTCCGATAACGCTGTCATAGGCGCCTGAAAAACCCGCATCCGTTATATATGCGGTTTTATTATCTATTATTTTTTCATCAGCCGTCTGCACATGGGTATGAGTTCCTATAACCGCATTAACGCCGAGAGTTGATGCATATTTTGCAAAAGAAATTTTTTCTGCGGTAGCTTCCGCATGGTAATCAACAATTACGATTTTGTCTTCAAAATTTAATTCTTTTGATAAATCTTCAATTGATTGGAAAGGACAAACAACGGGCTGCATAAATGTTTTTCCCAAAAGGTTGATGACAAGAATGTTGTCGTTAAATATACGATATCCCTTTCCTCTTGCCGATTTATGATAGTTATGGGGACGGATAAGATATTCTGATGTATCTATATATTGGTAGATATCTTTTTTATCCCAGATATGATTACCGGATGTCATACAGTTTATACCGTATGATATTAATTCATCATGGTTTTTTAAAGTTAATCCGAAGCCGTGGGAAGCGTTTTCAACATTTGCTATTATAAAATCGTATTTTTTATCAAAGTACGAGGCATTTTTGGATAAAACTTTTTTAAGCGCCTCCCTTCCGGGGCGCCCGACTATATCGCCAAAAAATAAAACGTTCAGATTTAAAGACATTTTTATTTCGCTATTTCGGTTACTCTTGCTTCCCTGACAACCGTAACACGGATTTGTCCGGGGTATTCAAGTTCATCCTCAATGCGTTTTACAATATCTCGAGCCAATTTAGCGGCAGCAGCATCATCAAACACATCGGGCTGAACCACTACCCTAACTTCACGGCCTGCCTGAACCGCAAACGACTGTTTAATGCCTTCATAGCTGTTTGCAATCTCTTCAAGCTTCTTAAGACGTTTAATATAGATTTCAAGCGTGTCGCGCCTTGCACCGGGTCTGCCCGCAGAAACCGCATCCGCAATTTTTACGAGCGCCGCCACAAGCGTATTAGCTTGAACGTCATCATGGTGAGCTTCTATGGCATGGATTATTTCTTCCTTTTCGCCGTATTTTCTTGCAAGGTCAACACCAAGCTGAATGTGCGTTCCTTCCTGATCATGATCAACGGCTTTGCCGATATCATGCAAAAGTCCCGCACGTTTGGCTTCCTGAACATTGGCGCCGAGTTCGGCTGCCAGCATTCCCGCAATTTGCGCCACCTCAATAGAATGTTTCAGTACGTTTTGACCGAAACTTGTTCTGTAATATAAACGTCCAAGAGTCTTTATAAGCTCTTTGTTAAGGTTCATAATTCCAAGGTCGTATGCGGCTTTTTCGCCTTCCTGTCTCATTTTGTTTTCAATTTCTTTAAGTGATTTTTCATACACTTCTTCAATTCTGACAGGGTGTATACGACCGTCCGATATTAATTTTTCAATTGTAAGTCTTGCAACTTCTCTTCTGACAGGGTCAAAAGAAGACAAAACAACGGCTTCCGGAGTATCATCAATAATAAGGTCAACTCCGGTTAAGGTTTCCAGTGTTCTTATGTTTCTTCCTTCACGGCCGATTATTCTTCCTTTCATATCGTCATTGGGAAGAGATACAACCGAAACTGTCGATTCTATAACCTGTTCGATTGCACATTTTTGCATAACCTGTGAAAGAATTTCTCTTGATTTTTCTTCCGCTGTTTCTTTTATTTTAATTTCATTTTCTCTGATTAATCTTATTTGTTCCTGCTGAAGCTCTTGTTTCAGCTGGTCAAGAAGAGTGTTTCTCGCTTCTTCTCTTGACATTTGCGAAACTCTTTCAAGCTCTGTTACCTGTTTTGCGATTGTCTCGGCCAGATAATCTTCTTTTTCGTTAAGTTCATCTTCTTTTTTATTTAATTCATATTCTTTATCAACATTCTGCTGGTTTTTTGTTTCGATTTCATCCTGTTTTTTTTCAATCATTTCTTCAAGACGGGAAACTTCCTGTCTTCTTTCCCTGATTTCATCGTTCAATTTTTGCCTGTCTTCATACAATTGCTCTTTTGCGCTTGCAAGAGCTTCTTTTTTATAAAGCTCGCGTTTTTCTTTGAATTCCTCCTGTTTTTCTTTTAATAAAAGCTGAAGGTTTTCCAAAGCCGTTTTTTGGCGTGTGTTGATAATAACGATTACTATTGTTGCAACCGCAAATAAAAACGAGGACAAATAAGGTCCTATATTTGTTAAAATTGTCATAAAAGAATTCTGAGCGATTTTCCCATACCTCATTAAAAGTGTGATTAAATGCGCTAAATATGTTTGTAAGTTTTATTTATATCATATTATTAAACTTATTATTAATATATTTAGTTAATTAAATACTAACACAAATTTAAAATTTTGAACATAAAAAAGAAATGAAAATATAAAACTAAAACAAAAACAGTATTTTTAAGCAAAATTATTTAGTTTTTTTAAATTTTGCGGGATAATTGTCATGTACATTATAGACTTATTGCCGATTTTCATTAAAAGAAAAACAGGATAGATATAAAGGGAAAGTTATGTTTTCAAATTTGGTTTCTTTAATTAACAGATCATTATCTTCAACATACACACCTAAAGTGGAAGCAAAAAGCAACAACCCTTTTGCATCTGCTGACGGAAACAATCCCTTTGTAAATGTTAATTTTACGGGACAGAGTCAAAATTATGCCAAAAACCGGCCTGTTGCGGGCGGATATTTTGCGGGATATTATAACGGCGTGCCCAATATCGTAGGCAGAAGGCTTTTTATTGAAGTTTAGTATTCAATTTCCAAAAATTTAAAAAGCTTTTCAAATTTTATATATAAGTTTTCTTTTTCCTCATTTTCATCGCATTCAATCGTAATAAGAGGAATGTTTTTCTCAACCCCGAAATAAGTACCCATGCTCCCCGGGGTCGGATAGCCTATATAATCTTCAAGGGGGTAATTTAAAAATTCGGATATTTTTTTTGCAAGAGGAATTGTATTTTTATTATTTATTCCGTCATAGTTTATTATTTTATAGGGTGTGTGGATTGTTATAATTGCGTCAAATTGAATTTCATCCGTCAATTTAATTAAAAATTTCGTTTCTTCCTCGCTTTCGGGGTAATATCCGCCAAAATACTCATCGTCTGTATCTTTTAATTCCCAATTTTCAGAAGGAAAGTTTCTGTTTATATCAACATTATTTTTATTTTTTCTTTTGTTGTTTGAATTAAGCCTCGGAATATAACAGAGGTTGTTTTTTATCGTTCTTTCATTATTTTCAAGATATTTTTCGATTAAATATTCGCCTATCGGTTCGTCCCCATGGATAACGCCGATTACAAGAATGTTTTTCGGCATTTTATAATCGGCGTTATTTAAATATTTTAAAAGTTTAATTTCCAATTTTTAAGTTATCCTTTGAAACATATACCCTATACCCCTTGCGGTTAAAATCAGTTCGGGGTTTGTGGGGTCCGCTTCAAGTTTTGATCTTAATCTTGAAATATGGACGTCAACAACACGGGTGTCTATGCGATGATCGGGCGGGTAAGCCCAAACATGCTGTAAAATTTCATTTCTTGAATATGCCTGCCCCGAGTTATTAACAAGCAGTTCAAGGAGCGAAAATTCCATGCCGGTTAATCTGATTCTTTCATTTTTTCTATATACCTGACGTCTTGCGGTGTCAATTTTAATGCTTCCCGTTGTAATAACGTTTTTAGCGGTTTTTCCGGCAGGGGCCGTTGATTCTTTGGTGTTTGTACGTCTTAAAACGGCTTTGACTCTTGCTTCGAGTTCTTTGGGGCTGAAGGGTTTAATTACATAATCATCTGCGCCCAATTCCAAACCGGTTATTCTTTCCGATACATCGCCCAATGCCGTTAAGATAATAATCGGAACATCGGATGTTCTTCTGATTTCTCTTGTAACTCCGTATCCGTCCATTTTGGGCATCATAACATCCAAAATAACAAGATCGGGGTTTGCTTTATTGTAAACATCTACTGCTTCTTCGCCGTCCTCGGCTGTAACAACTTCATAGCCCTGCATCTTAAGTCGGGTTTCTAAAATTCTTCTGATGCTGGCCTCATCATCCGCTACCAAAATTCTTTGCTTGGAATCAGCGGATTCATTTTGCATATCATCGGTCATACACTAACTACCCTTTATTTAAACTATAACAAAATATCAGACATAATATTAACATAAGTTAATAAATTTTAAAAGCGCTTTTTTAAAAAAGTCGCATCTTTATATAAAAAAAAGAAAAGCCGGGTTTTAGCCGGCATAAGGTTACAAGTTTATTTAGGATTTATAGGAGTTAATCGATTTAATTACAGTTTTATTGCATCAGATTGGATGTTTTGGCTGATTCTTTCATCATAAGATTGAAGTTCAGCTTCTTTTGCCTGTAATTGAGTTTCAATTCTTGTTTGTTCCGTTTGCAGTTCTTTTTCATATTCATTAATGTATGACTGCATTTGTTCGGAATATTGTTCAAGTTCTTCTCTGTAAATTTCGTTAAAGATTGTTGCGGCATCGTAATTTGTTACATCAACATTTCCTATGCTGTATTGATATTGATTTCCGGTTGCCGCATTGGTCTGCTGCAAAGCTTGCAGATAAGCGTTTGTTTTGGCGGTTGCCGATTGGTATGCAACCGATGCCGAATTTGTCATAAAATCCAATTGTGTGCCGAACATGCTTGAAGGGCAGCTTGCACCTTCAGCAAAAGTAAGAATACCGTCGGCAATGTTATTTGTATAGCTTGCCAAATCTTGAATTTGACGGGAAATCTGCACATCTTGAAGCTGAAGATCGGAAATTTCCTGCTTCAATTGCATTTTCCTCATTGATAACATTATCCAAGTCATTTTGTCCTCCTAACCTAAATAATTTAAATACTAACTTCTTCCTTTTTGATTTAAATTTAAGTCCTTCGACCTTAATTTTTCTAACCTAAACTTAAACCTTTTTATAACCTTACAATTAAATAAAGTATTTTATTCCCTTGAAATTGCTTAAAAACAAAACTTTTGTTAACAATTCTTAACAAAATTAAAATAATGATATCTGCGGGTTTTTAAGAAGTTCGTAGGTTTTAAAATGGGTTTTTGAAACGTTTGATAATTCTTCAATTCCGTATTTTTCAATAAACTTTCTTGCCTGTGACAAAACTTTATCGTTTGCACCTTTCGGAAGGCTTATTTCATAATTTTGAGATAGTTTTGAAATTCTTTTCACAAATTCACATCTGGCTAAAATTGAAGCGCAGGCAACTGCGGTATCGGATTCAGCTTTTGTCTGCTGGTAAAGTTTTATTGTTTTTCCCTTGTCTTTAAGAGCGTTTTTAATAACCGATTCATCGGCAAATTTATCCGATATGGCAATATTACATTCCGTTTTATTTAAAAGATTTTCCAAAACCGTTGAATGCCCCCAGGCAAGAAGGCGGTTTAAATTTTTAAACCTTGAATAGAGTTCGTTATATTTTTTGTTTCCTATAACGACAATATCAAAAATTGAATTTGATTTAATTTCCTCCGACAATAAAAGAATTTTTTTATCATCCAGTTTTTTTGAATCCATAGCGCCCAAAGCTTTTAATTTATCCGCATTTTCTTTTGTTAAAAAACACCCCGCAATAACAAGCGGACCGAAAAAATCTCCTTTGCCCGATTCGTCTATTCCTATATGCGGATAAGGTGCAATCTCGCCGTCATCGGATACGGTTTCTTTTGATTTATAATTATTATCAAAAAATTTTTTTACTATATTATCTATATCTTTTCCCTGGATTAAAACTTTTCCGCTTTGATAAAAAGTAAACTGCCAGAGTTTTGATTTTGCACAAAAAATTGTATATTGGGGAATTGAAAAAGTGCAATCTTCTTTTTCAAGCAGATTTTTATAATGAGGCGCAAGAGAAGAATCTATTTTTATACTATACGTTCCCAATTTATATTCCTTTTTTTATGTATCAGGGATTTATGCTGGTCTTCACCGCCCGAGATTAAAAGATTATATTTTTTTGCAAGTTTTTTGGGCGTTTTTCTTGAATGAAATTTTATAATTCTTGTCAATCTGTTATAGGGATAATAAACTTCAATACCGTCTAAGCCCATATCAACAAGCTTTTTGACAAATTTATCCAAACTTAAACACCAATAACAGCAGGGATGAGCCAAAATTGCAATTCCGCCCGCTGAATGTATCGCATTAATTACGGTTTTGGGGCTTCTTGATGTAAGTATTCTTCTCGGCGTTTCAAATATATCTTTTTTAAAAGGGGTGCATAATTCATTTAATTTTTCATTATTTATATCAACGTTAAGCCCCACAATGTGCGGGAGGTTAAAATCCATATAACAGTCAAATTCAACGCCCGTAATTAAGCCTTCAGGCATTTCTTTTAAATTTTTGTATCCTTCAATTGTGTTATGGTCGGTTATTGAATAATATTTTAAATTAAGCTCTTTTGCCTCTTTAATTAAAGTCTCAAATTCAACCCTGCCGTCAGAAAAAGTTGAATGAATATGAAAATTTACGTTTTTAAAAAAATCGTCTTTTGTAAAAGTATCAAATATATTTTTCATAAATAAAAAATGCTATAATAAACAAAATAATTCTACATAAAAACAGTTAAAAAAGGAATAAGGAGTCTATATGGAAGAAAATTGCACAAAAAAAGGGAGTTTCAGATGTTTTATCGAAGCTTTTCAGTTGTTTTTGAAAAGTTTTTCAATATCTTTAAAAATGTATACGCCCTGTTTTTTATATATGGTTTCAAGCGTGGTCTTAATTTATGGTATCGTGTTTCTGGCAGTAGTATTAATGAGCGGATATGTACTGCCTTTAAAAATCATTCTGGCAGGCACCGTTTTTTTATTTATCATTTTAGCGCTGTGCGGAATAATTCAATATTTCAGAGGAATGTCCGCCATGTCGCTTTTTGCAAAAGATATATTTAAAAACGATAAAATAAAACCCTTTAAAGAATATTTTGATAAAGCAGGCTCATTCTTGCAAATATTATGCCTTATACTTTGGTCGTTTTTAGGAATTGCCGTATCCGTTTTAATTTTGGTTTTTGTAATGTATCCTTTCTCGCTTTTTGGAATGGGAGGCAAAATAATTTCATTTTTGCTGATTATTGCGGGGCTTATTTTTATATATAACGTATCTTCGCTTATTTTTATCAATCAGGCGCACAGAAATATAAATGTCTCATCAAGAGAAGTTTTCTTTGAAACAATAAAAGAATCTTTTAAAAATTTCTTTTCACTTTGCGCTTATATCTTCTACATAAGTATACCCGTTATAATAATTGCAATAATAACCGCCATTGCCGTTTTTTCTTTATACGGAAACGAAGCGGGGCACATCTTAAAAGATGTAATTGAACCTGCGGTTAATATTCTTGTTCAACCTTTCATATACTATTATTATTGTTTTATGCTTACAAAATTTTATTTGGATTTTATTAAAAAGGAAGGCGGTATTTAGATGTCAAATGAAATTATAAATCTTGAAACAAGCGAACCCGTCGGCATGTTTGAAGCATTGTCCGAGGGGGTGGGAAAAGTTTTTAACAATTTGGGCGCATTTTTTAAAATGTGCAAGCCGATTTTAATTATAACAATTGCTTTATTGTTAATTTTTGTTCCGGCTGCGCTTGTTAAAGGGGCTTCATCATTTTTTGACATTTTTGCGGGTCTTATAGTTATAATTTTAGGCTTAGGGCTTTTTATATACGGTTTTTGGAAATTTTTGCTCGGATGTGTTGCGGTTATGTATCTTGCAAAAGATATTTTTGAAAATAAGCCGATTCAAACGTATAGAGAATATATGAGCTACATTGAAAAATTCGGCGGACAATATGCGCTTTTTTGGCTGATACTTGTAGGCATACAGATTTTATATTTTATCGGCGCTTTGATTTTAGGCTTTTTAACCGGCTTTTTAAGCGTAAGCTTGGGAGCGGGCGCTTTTTGGTTTTTTATCGGCATTATCGTTTTGTATTTGACATTTGCCGTTCCGTTTTTTATAGGAACATATTTTTCGCCCGCATTTTTTGCATTTGAAGATAAAAAAGACCCTCTCGGCCGTATAGGGCATGCAATCAGAACAAGTTACGATAACTGGCTTCCGATGCTGTTTTATTCAATAATTCTTGGATTGGTAAGCACCTTGGTAATTATTGTCGTATCCTTTGCGGCAACGATTGTGTGCGTTTTATTGTTCAATTCGGACAAAATGCTTTGCGGCGGAATAAGCGCAATCATATCAAACATAATCGGTTCAATTGTTTTTTACTTCCAAATGTTTGTTTTTACAAGATATTATTTTGAACTTATAAAGAAAAAATAAAGGTTTTTGTTTTGATATGGACAAAAAAAATGTTTGGTTGTAAAATAAGTGAGCTAAACTTGTTAAGGAGATTTTAATGTTTAATACAATTATTAACTTTTTAAGAAGATGCCTGCGAAGAAATGACAACAAGGCTTACGCATGGATTCGCATTGATGAATAAAAAAAATAAAATTTTATAAAATGCAAAAAGCCTTCTTTTTAAAATATAAACAAGAAGGCTTTTTATTTACAAAAATCAACACTTAAACGATATTTTAGCAATTTAAAATATTTATGATATTTAAAAAATCGGAAGGTTTTATAAATGATAAATAAAAAAATCAGCACAAAAAGAAAAAATGCCATGGTTCAACGTCTCTTGAACCTTATCTGGGGTTTGTAATTTTAAGGAAAGAGAAGGAAGGAAATGGCATCAGTATCCAAAGTATCAACAATTTCAAAAGTTTTTTCAAAGTTGGGAGATAATACGGGTTCCGTCATACCCATGTATGCAAAGGACGTTACATCCGACGCACTTACATGTTATACATATTTTAAAGAAGGCGGAAACCACGACGGGGCGGAAAAGGTCTTAGAAGAATTCGGAACGGGCGTTATTTGGCTCGGCGGCATTCCTTGGCTTAAAAAGCATTTATTTGATAATTTAGTTTACAAGAAAGCAAAAATTAACCCCGAAGTTGACGCAAAAAGACTGTTTTCCGGGAATGATAAAAATATAGCGGACACCGTAGAATTTGCAAAAAGCAAAGCCGAATCACTAGGGACCGCATTTAAAGAACAAGCAGAAATTTTAGGGGATACCATAAAAAATAAAGGGCTTGCAAAAAAACTTGCACTGACCAAATTCGGCGTTTCGACCGCATTAACGGGACTTGCATTATGCGGGCTTATTACCTTAAAACAAAAAAGAACCGAAAAAATGGTTGAAAAGCAGGTAAGAGAAAAATATGCAAAAGAAGCTTATCTGAAAAATGAGCTTGAAGAAAGTACTGTTTATCAGACATTCGGCAAAAATAAACAAAATTCAAATAATCCTTCATTCAAAGGGCTTGCAAACATAGGCACCTTCTTTATGACAAACCCCGTTGCAAACACAACGCTTGTTGATGCGGTCATAACAGGAACAAGACTTGCGCAGGCAAGAGAAGGCGAAAGATTTGAGGTCGGGTTAAAAGAGGCCTGCCAGTTATTATTCATATACGGGCTTGCAAAACCAATGCAAGACGGCATGGAATTTTTATCGGAAAAAGTGTTGAAAAAACCGATAGGCCTTGATTATTCCGTTTTAGATTCAGATGTTTTAAAAAGCGCAATTGAAGCAGAAAAAGAAAATAAAGGCTCATCTTCTTTAATGCATCAGGCAAGAAAAATAGTTGAACTGGCCGGAAACGACAAAAAAACAACAAATGAAAATGCTAAAAAGGTTATTGATTTTCTTTTTGATAACCAAAACGGCGAAATGGCGGATGTATTCAAAAAAACGGGCGATATCGGCATTTATAAAACAAAAGAAGGCATTGAGCAATTAAGTTTGCTTGGAAGAATAGATGTTAACAAATTAAAAGGAACGGCGCAAAAAACAATTGACACGATTGAATCTGCCGTTAAAAATTCGGATACAACAAAATATCTTAAAAATACAAAATTCATAAAAGGCGCCGCAATTGTTGCAAACATCGGAATAAGTGCGCTCTTGCTCGGATATTTGCAGCCGAAATTAAATATTGCATTAAGAAAGAAATTTAATAACGGCGACAATACAAATCCTGCCATAAGAAACCTTACAAACGAGATGAAACAAAAACTCGCATTTAAATAAGTTTTATAAGTTTGCGATCATACAAGGTTTATTCACCTTTACCTATCGCCCATCTTATGCCCGCATTAAGGGTAACGCCGTTTCTGCCTCCGTTTTGTACAA
>CALUYY010000021.1 GCA_944325155.1 Candidatus Gastranaerophilales bacterium
TCTTTGTATTTGTTGTAATCAATAGCGGCACCCGTTGAAGAATCATATACAAATGCTACGGTTTCAAACGTGCCGTCCTGCTTTTTGATATTTAATATATCTGCATCAATATGCATATTAATACCGTCCGAGCCGAAATAAATTTCCTGTCCGCTGTAAATAGCTCCGCCGTATGCGTTTGCTCCTTCATAAGCGGTGCTTGCAGAGTTGTTTGTGAATTTGGAATTGCTTATTAAGCTGATTTTGCCGTTATTAAAAACAGCGCCGCCGTATGCGTTCTTATCGTATATGTTATTAATGTATGAGTTTCCGTCATAAAATACGCTGTTATCGGAAAATTCTCCCTGTATGTTATTTATGGTTGCACCGTAAACATTCCCGTATTGGTTAATGTATACATAATTTTCAATTGCAGCACCTCTATTTGTCATATTTTGACCGTTTTGTACAAAGGTTCCCGCAATATTGTCAATTATGGCATTGTCCCTATTGCTGCCATATCCGTTTATAATCCCTTGAATGTTTCCGTTAAATGTATTATTTGTAATTTCATATATTGTATCGCGGTTTTGAATTGCCGTTTGGTTGCCTTCAAAAGTGTTTTGTGTGATGTTATTGATTGAGCCATTGTTATTTATACCGGCTCCGTTATCATTAAATGTGTTATCCGTAATTTCATATATCGTATCGTAGTTTTGAATTCCCGTTTCATTATTTAAAAATGATGAATTTGTGATTATCTCGATATAGCCGTTATTGTTATAAATGCCATAATATTCGTTTTTATTAAATTCACTATTTTCTATAAGCTCGATATGACCGTTATTATGAATTCCGTATCCGTTATTCTGAAAAAGCGATTGTTCAATTGTATTAATTTCGCCGTCATTTTCTAAGGCTGTATGATATGTAATGCTTCCGTTATTTTCTATGGAATAATTGTTTGTAAATTTACCGTTTTTTATTGTTCCGATTTCTCCTTCGTTTTGAAGGGCAACCGCATTGCTGTAGTTTACGTCGGCTGTTTCATTATAATTACCGTCAAAGGTAAAGGTTGAATCTTCAATAATGTCAATTACGCCGTTTTCATCATTATACAGACCATATCCGGACGTATTTATATAATTCTGTCCCTGATAGGTAATATAATCATTATTACCGTTAAATTCCGTATTTAAAATTGTTCCTATGTGCCCGTTATTATGCAGCCCGTAGTAACCGTTATTTACAAAAGAAGAATCGTTTATCAGGGTAATTTCTCCGTTATTTAACAATCCTCCTCCGGCATATGTTCTTGAATCTTCTTCTTTAAGCGCAATATTATTATTAAATTCAACACCCGTTAACTCTGATATTGTGCCGTCGTTTGTAAGTGCGTATGTGTTAATTTCCGATACATTTTGATAAATCGTATCCGAGATTGAGGTTTCTTCTCCATTCGATATATTTTGCGGGGTTTCAATAACGGTTTTGTCTGCCGCAAAAACGGGAAGAACCATTGTATATGTTAAAGATAAAAGCATATACCCCGTTAAATAACGATGAAAAATTTTCTTTAACGACGCCTTATTTAAGGTGCGCTTATTTTTTCCAGCCATACTACATACTATCCTTGTGCACTAATTCAACTATCCGATAAGTTGATTAACGACAAGGATAATTTAAAACTTTAGGATTGATTAAGAAATATTACCATATAATGTTTCTACCCTAAAACAAGCTTTGGGATTGAATTTAAAAGCGTTTTTGTATACTCATTTTTAGGGTGAAGAAAAATTTCATCAACACATCCTTCTTCTTTTATTTCGCCTTTATACATAATAACAACGTTTTCGCATAAATATCTTACAACGTTTAAATCGTGAGATATAAAAAGATAGGTTAAATTATATTTTTCTTTTAAATCAATTAAAAGATTAATAATTTGCGCCTGAATGCTCACATCTAATGCGGAAACGGGCTCATCCGCAACAATAAATTCTGGTCTTAAAATCAGGGCTCTTGCAATTGCAATTCTTTGTCTTTGTCCGCCCGAAAATTCATGGGGATATCTTGTTAAGTCGTTTTTATCAAGCCCGACCGATGTTATTGTTTCATATAAACTTTCCTCGATTTCTTTTTTGTTTTTAATTCCGTTTACAATTAAAGGCTCAATTAAAATTTCTTTAATTTTCATTTTGGGGTTCAGGCTTGAATAAGGATTTTGAAAAATCATCTGCGCCGATTTTCTGAAATTTTTTAATTCTTCTTTTGTAAAATCGTTAATGTTTTTTCCCTTGTATAAAATTTCGCCTTTTGTTATATCGGTTAATTTTAAAATCATATTCCCCAAAGTTGATTTCCCGCATCCCGATTCTCCGACAAGTCCCTTAATTTCACCCTTTTTAATATTAAAACCCACGCAATTCAGCGCATGGGTTTCAATTATTTTGTTTGAAAAAGAATTGTCTTTTGAAAAATATGTTTTATATACGTTTTTAATTTCAACAAGGTTTTCCATAAATTAAAATGTACACTATGACAAATAATTTTTCAATTCTTCAATATTACTATTTTTCCTTAACTTTCTGATTGCTTCCCCCTCGATTTGTCTTATTCGTTCTTTTGAAAAGCCCAATTTTTTCCCTAATTCTTCAAGAGTTTTCTGGCTGTTTCCTTCAAGCGCAAATCTGTGAGTTATTATATATTTCTCTCTTTCCGTTAAAATGTTCAATAAATCTTTAATGTTTTCCCTTAAAAGTTTAGTTTCCGCTTTACAATCGGGCGTTGTATTATCGTCATCTTTAATATAATCTTCAATGCATAAATCCTGCGCAACCGGTGTATGAAGGCTTATCGGCTCTTTTATCATCGCTTTTTTAATTTGTTTTATTTTCTTTTCATCCATTTTTAAATATTCGCTTAATTCAAAATCATCGGGTTCCCTTCCCAAACTCACGCTCAATCTTAAAATTGCCTTTTTTAAAAGTCTTATTTTATCGCTCATATGAACGGGGATTCTTATTGCTCTCGATTGGTTTGCAATTGCTCTTATTATTGTCTGTTTTATCCACCACGTTGCATAAGTTGAAAATTTAAACCCTTTTGTATAATCAAACCTTTCCGCCGCTTTTATTAATCCTAAAGACCCTTCCTGCACCAAATCCATAAATAAAATACCCTGGCCTGTATATTTTTTTGCGATTGATACAACAAGCCTTAAATTTGCCTGAATTAATTTCTTTTTTGCGATGATTGCTTCTTTTTTATTCCCCTCTTTAATAATTTTTCCCGTTAAAATTTCACTTTTTTTATTCAAAAGTTTAATTTTGCCTATTTCTTTTAAATAAGTCTGCAAAATTTCATCTTTATTCATTATGTTGTTAAATGTTTTAACCTCTGTTTCTTCTTCATCTTCAAGCGAATTTAAAAAATCAAGGTCTAAATCCTTATCAATTATTTTATCCATTTAATCCCTTCCTTTTTCATACTTCAATAAATGCTTATTTTTTAAAATCTTTTTTCTAAAAAATAAGACGGTAAAAGAGATTAAAAAGTTTCATAATTTTTTTAAGAATTAATTGCTTCTTTTATTTCTTTTGCAAAATTATAAATATATTCTTCGGCATTATCTTTATATTTATCAATCAATTTTATAATTGCGCTTCCTATGATAATACCGTCCGTGTATTTTGAAATTTCTTTTGCCTGAACCGGGTTATTAATTCCGAATCCTATTGCATGTTTTGTTATTGTGGTTTGTCTTATAATGTCCGTTATTGCGCCCAAATCGGTCGTAATTTCATCCCTGACGCCCGTTACTCCCAAAGAAGACACAACATAAATAAACCCTCTTGAATCTCTTGCGATTGTCTGAATTCTTTCGTTTGAAGTCGGTGCGATAAAAGAAATTATATCGACATCATATTTTTTTGCGTATTCTTCCGTTTCATTTTTCTCTTCATGGGGAACATCGGGTAAAATTACGCCTCTTACGTTTAATTCATCGCATTTTTTGAAAAACTCGTCAAATCCGTATTTAAAAATAACGTTTATATATGTCATAAAAACAAGAGGAACATTGCTTTCTTTTCTTATTTCTTCGACAAGGTTAAAAACTTTATCGGTTGTTGTTCCGCACTTTAGCGCTTCCATGCTTGAATGCTGAATAACGGGGCCTTCCGCAATGGGGTCTGAAAACGGTATCCCGAGTTCAATTAAATCCGCCCCGCCCTTCTCAAGCGCAAGAACAAATTTTTTGGTCGAATTTAAATCGGGATATCCCGCCGTTATAAAGGGAATAAAAGCTTTTCCTTTGTTAAAAACGTTTTTATCAAAATAAGAATTACTCATAAATGTTGTATCCTTTATATCTTGCAATTTGTGCAACGTCTTTATCGCCTCTGCCCGACAGGCAGACAACAATAATGTCGTCTTTGTTCATTTTGGGCGCTTCGTTAATTGCATAATGCATTGCATGGGCGCTTTCAATCGCACAAATTATACCTTCTTTTTTCGCCAGATACTCAAATGCGCCTACCGCTTCATCGTCCGTAACGGGAACATATTTTGCACGCCCCGTTTTATATAAATAGCTGTGTTCGGGACCTATCCCGGGATAATCAAGCCCGGCTGAAATTGAATAAACGGGGGCAATCTGCCCGAATTCATTCTGGCAAAAATAAGATTTCATACCGTGGAAAATCCCTATACTTCCTTTTGTTATGCTTGCGGCATGCATTTTTGTGTCAATTCCTTTGCCTGCGGCCTCACACCCTATTAATTCAACTTCTTTATCCGATATAAAATTATAAAACATTCCCATTGCGTTTGAACCGCCGCCGACACAGGCTATGACTTTATTCGGGAGTTTATTTTCAAGTTTTAAAATTTCTTCTCTTGTTTCTTTGCTTATGACGGATTGAAAATCTCTGACAATCATAGGATAAGGATGAGGCCCCATAACGGACCCTAAAACATATAATGTATCATCAACTCTCCTTGACCATTCTCTCATGGCTTCAGAAACCGCATCTTTTAAAGTTCCCGTTCCCGATTCAACGCCGTTGACCTTTGCGCCCAATAATTCCATGCGATAAACATTAAGAGCCTGTCTTTTTGTGTCCTCGACGCCCATAAATATTTCACATTCAAGCCCCAATAAAGCTGCCGCCGTTGCCGTTGCAACGCCGTGCTGACCGGCGCCGGTTTCGGCTATAATTCTTTTTTTGCCCATATATTTTGCAAGCAGAGCCTGCCCGAGGACGTTATTTATTTTGTGCGAGCCCGTGTGGTTTAAATCTTCCCTTTTTAAATAAATCTTTGCTCCGCCAAGATCCTTTGTGATATTTTTTGCAAAATATAATAAAGAAGGGCGCCCGGCGTAATTTTTTAATAAAAAGCTTAATTCGTTATTAAATTTTTCGTCTTTTTTATAAAAATCATACGATTTTTCAAGATTAATTATTTCATTCATCAGGGTTTCAGGGATATACTGTCCGCCGAATTCCCCGTATCTTCCGTTTGTCATAAATTTAATTCCTTTTTTATGATTTTTATTATATTAGAAACTTTTTCTTTTGTCTTAAATCCTCCGGCTTCAACGCCCGATGATATATCAACGCCGTAAGGGTTTAATTTTTTAATCATCTCGACAACGTTATTTTCGTTTATTCCCCCCGCAACAAAATAAGGAACGTTTGAATTTATTTTTATATTCCAGTTAAACGTTTTATTCAATCCGCCGTATTTATCTTTTGAATACGCATCAAACAATATAAAATCGGCTTTTGTGTTAATTTCATACGAATTATCGTTCACTCTTATAACTTTTATGATTTTTGCGTTTGTTTTTTCTTTTAAGTTTTGAACCGTATTTTCATCATAATTGCCGTGCAATTGAATTATATCAATAATTTTCTCATTGTAAATTTCTATGATTTCATCTTCATTCTGTTCGACAAAAATACCTGCGGTTTGAATATCGGAGGCAATTATTTTTCTTAAAATTTTTGCTTTATTTGAATCAATTTTTCTTTTGCTCTCCGCAAAAATAAATCCCGCTATATCTGGCCTGCATTCATTTATGATTTTTGCTTCGTCTTCATTTTTAATTCCGCAGATTTTAATTTTCAAATTTTTTCGCCTCTTAATTTTTTGATTTCTTCAATTTTATTTTTGCTTTTCATAAATGTTTCGCCGATTAAAACCGCATTAACATTATTTTCTTCCAGTTTTATAATGTCTTCTCTTGTTTTAATTCCGCTCTCGGATACAAAAATAATGTCATCGGGAACAAGTTTTCTTAATTTAAAAGTGTTATTAAAATCAACTTCAAAAGTTTTTAAATTTCTGTTATTAACGCCTATAATTTCCGCATTGCAATTAAGGGCGGTTTTTATTTCATCTTCATTGTGCGCTTCGACAAGTGCGGATAAACAAAGTTTATGCGCCAGATTTAAAAATTCTTTTAATTTTTTTTCGTCTAAAATTGCGCAGATTAATAAAATACAATCGGCGCCGATTATTTTTGATTCATAAATTTGTTTTTCGTCAATTATGAAATCTTTTCTTAAAATCGGTATATCCGTTACTTTTTTAACATCTTTTATATATGCGTTATTTCCCAGAAAAAAATAAGGCTCGGTTAAAATTGAAATACAGTCCGTTTTTGCTTCATTGTATTCTTTTGCGATTTTTATCGGGTCAAAATCCGGACAGATTAACCCTTTTGAAGGGGACGCTTTTTTAATTTCGGATATTATTTTAATTTTATCCCCCGAAAGTGCGTTTTTGAATATGAAATCTTTTCTCGGAAGATTTTGAACCTTTTCTTTTAAGTCGTTAATATTTAATTTTTCCGTTCTTATTTTTGTTTTTTCGGTTATTTTATCTAATATATTCATACCGTTTTTGTCGCTTCAATAAACTTAATAAGCAAATTATACGCATCTTTTTTATCAATAATTTCTTTGGCTAAATCAAACCCTTCTTTCAAACTTTTAACCCTGTCCGCTATTAAAAAAGCACATGCGGCATTCAAACAAACAACATTTTTTCTGTTTATGCTTTCTTTTCCCAAAAATATATTCTTCATAATCTCTGCATTTTCTTCAGGTTCGCCGCCTGAAATATCTTCCAGTCTGCAAGGTTTAATTCCGAATTCTTCGGGCGTAAATTCTCCCGTTGTAACTGAATTATCTTTTATCTTTGCATAAAATGTTTTTCCCACAACGCTTGCTTCATCAAGCCCGCATTCACCAAACAACGTCATACCCGATTTTATTCCCAAATTTGCCATAACATGTGCAATCGGAACAACCAGATTTTTATCATACACTCCGATTAACTGCATTTTTGCATTGGAAGGATTAATCAAAGGCCCCAGCGCATTAAAAATCGTTCTTACTTTAATTTCTCTTCTTACTTTCAGGACGTTTTTAATTAAAGGGTTGTATTTTACCGCAAACATAAAACAAAGGTTTGTTTTTTCAAGCATTATTTTATTCTGATGACAGTCAAGGTCAATATTTGCGCCCAGAACCTCCAAAATGTCCGCCGCCCCGGATTTTGAAGAAGCGGATCTGTTTCCGTGTTTTGCAACGCCGACTCCCCCCGCCGCAACAACAAAAGCGGCAGCGGTTGATATATTAAAAGTATTTGATTTATCCCCGCCCGTTCCTACAATATCAATAACGTTTTTATCCAGATATAATTTTTTTGCTTTTTCTTTTAAAACTTCAACGGCGGATGTTATCTCATCAATGGTTTCGCCCTTCATTCTAAGTGCCACCAAAAATGCGCTTATCTGTGATTCGGGCAGCCTTCCTTCCATAATTTCATTCATTATGGATTTCATTTCTTCTTTTTCTAAATTTTGTCCTGAAATAAGTTTTCTTAATGCTTCAATAATCATTATCTAAAATTTTGTTTTTGACTCGGCAATTAAATATAACATATTAAATCATTTTAAACAACTTTTGTCGCTTCAATAAACTTAATAAGCAAATTATACGCATCTTTTTTATCAATAATTTCTTTGGCTAAATCAAACCCTTCTTTCAAACTTTTAACCCTGTCCGCTATTAAAAAAGCACATGCGGCATTCAAACAAACAACATTTTTTCTGTTTATGCTTTCTTTTCCCAAAAATATATTCTTCATAATCTCTGCATTTTCTTCAGGTTCGCCGCCTGAAATATCTTCCAGTCTGCAAGGTTTAATTCCGAATTCTTCGGGCGTAAATTCTCCCGTTGTAACTGAATTATCTTTTATCTTTGCATAAAATGTTTTTCCCACAACGCTTGCTTCATCAAGCCCGCATTCACCAAACAACGTCATACCCGATTTTATTCCCAAATTTGCCATAACATGTGCAATCGGAACAACCAGATTTTTATCATACACTCCGATTAACTGCATTTTTGCATTGGAAGGATTAATCAAAGGCCCCAGCGCATTAAAAATCGTTCTTACTTTTATCTCGCTTCTTATCGGGAAAACATTTTTCATTAAAGGATTATATTTTGAAGCAAATAAAAAACAGATATTTAATTTATCCAAAATTTGTTTATTTTGATCGGAGTCAAGATTAATATTTGCCCCCATTATATCAAGCAAATTTGCCGCTCCCGATTTGGAAGAAAAAGATTTGTTTCCGTGCTTGGTAACATATACTCCCCCCGCCGCAACAACAAAAGCGGCAGCGGTTGAGATGTTGAATGTTCCTGCGCTGTCTCCGCCCGTTCCTATTATATCTATTGCGTTTTTATCCGTTTGAAATTTAACGGCTTTTTCTTTTAAAACTTCAACGGCGGATGTTATCTCATCAATGGTTTCGCCCTTCATTCTAAGCGCCACCAAAAAAGCCCCCGCCTGAGAGGGTTTAATTGTTCCTTCCGTAATTTCATTCATCACGGATTTTATCTCAACACCGGTTAAATCTTTTTTTTCGGCAAGTTTTTTTATAATGTCTGTAATCATTTCATTTGTATTATACAAAAAAATAATAAGAGCAATTTATTTTATAAAATTCTCTAAAATTTTATTTCCGTATTCGGTTAAAATCGATTCGGGGTGAAATTGCACGCCGTATGTTTCATGGTTATTATGTTTAATTGCCATAATTTCATCGTCAAAGCCCCACCCTATAACGCTTAAACATTTGGGAAGCGTTTTTGATTCAACCGCAAGCGAATGATATCTGGCAGCCTCGATTACGGGCGGAAGCCCCTTAAAGAGCTTGCATTCGGTATAAATTTTAATTTCGGAGCTTTTGCCGTGCATTAATTTCTTTGCATAAATAACCTTTCCGCCGAACGCTTCCGCTATTGCCTGATGTCCGAGGCAAACTCCCAAAATGGGAATTTTCGGAGATAAAGTTTTAATTACATCAATTGAAACTCCTGCCGCCTCCGGGCGCCCCGGACCCGGAGAGATTATAATTTTTTCGGGGTTTAATTTTTCAATTTCAACAACGTTTAATTCATTATTCCTTATAACCTTAATATCGGGGTTAATTGCACCCGCCATTTGATAAAGGTTGTATGTAAAGCTGTCATAATTATCAATTATTAAAATCATAAATCTTCCTCATTTGATAATTTTAAAGCGTCGATAACCGCACACGCTTTATTTAAGGTTTCAACATATTCGTTTTTCGGAATACTGTCATAGACAATTCCCGCTCCCGACCTTACAAAAACTTTATTATTTTTCTTAAATGCGATTCTTATTGCAATTGCGCAGTCAAGGTTGCCTCTTAAATCAATATATCCGATGGCGCCGCCGTAAATTCCCCTTTTATTATTTTCAAGCTCATCAATAATTTCCATTGCCCTTCTTTTAGGCGCTCCCGATAAGGTCCCTGCGGGTAAAACCGCATATATGGCGTCAAGCGCTCCTTTATCATCTTTTATAATACCCTTGACGGTGGAGCCTATGTGCATAACGTGGGAAAATTTTTCAACGCTCATATATTTTTCAACTTCAACTGTGCCGAATTTTGAAATTTTTCCGAGATCGTTTCTGCCCAAATCAACAAGCATATTATGTTCCGCAAGCTCTTTTTCATCTTGTATCAGCTCAATTTCAAGCTCCATATCTTCTTTTTCGTCTTTTCCTCTTTTTCTTGTGCCCGCAAGAGGGAAAGTATATAATTCATTCCCGTTTAATTTAACGAGAGTTTCAGGCGAAGCACCCGCTATTTCAATGTCTTCCGAGGAAAAATAAAACATATAGGGAGAAGGGTTTGTTGTTCTTAAAATTCTGTATGTATTTAAAAGGCTTCCTTCAAAATCGGCTTCAAACCTGTTTGATAAAACAACCTGAAAAATATCTCCTTCCTTGATATAATTTTTTGCCCTATCCACCATATTGCAAAATTCATCTTCTTTAAACAAGGGTTTTAATTCCGATTTTAATCTGCCCCGATAATCATCTTTAGGGTTTTTATTTTTAATTAAATTTGATATTTCGCTTAAAGTTAAAACCGCATTTTCGTAATTTTCTTCCAAATCATCGGTTTTAATATTTAAAATAAGCATAATTTTTTGTCTGACGTTATCAAATGCTATAACTTTATCAAAAAGCATTAAATCAACATCTTTAAAATTTTCCGTATCTTTTGCGTTTAATTTTAAATCGGGTTCATAATATTTTATAAAATCATAAGAAAAATATCCGACTAAGCCCCCCGAAAATGTCGGCAGATAGTCAAAATCGGCAGATTTATTATCTTCTATGATTTCTTTTATAAAATCTTCGGGGTGTTCGACGCTTTTGTGGATTGTTTCTTTTCCTTCTTCATCCACAATTGTTAAAACACCGTTTATACAGCTTATTTCAAGCTTGGGGTTAAATCCCAAGAAAGAATATCTTCCCCACTTTTGTGATTTTTCCGCACTTTCAAGTAAAAAACAATGGTGCCCCGCTTCTTTTAAAATTTTTAAAACCTGAACGGGTGTTTTAATGTCCGAAAAAATCTCGGTCGTTACGGGAATTGATTTATAATTTCCCGCAAGTTTCAGTGCTTCTTCAAAAGAGGGTTTAAATTTCATTTTTTATCCTTTATAAATTGTCTTAATATTATACATTAAAATTTTAAAATTGCCCCTTTTCTTTACCATTAAATTATTGGTGCTAAAATTATTATAGTTAAATTTTTAAAGGAAGTTTTATGGAAAATACGGATTTGCATACACTGAGACACTCCTGCTCCCATATTATGGCGCAGGCCGTTCAAAACCTTTATCCCAACGCAAAGCTTGCAATAGGGCCGGCTATCGAAAACGGTTTTTATTATGATTTTGATATAGATGACCATACTTTAACCGATGATGATTTAAAAAAAATCGAAGACGAGATGAAACGTCTTATAAAAATGGATTTAAAATTTGAAAAACATTATATTGAAGATGTTCAAAAACAAATTGATGAATTCAGGGCTCAGGGCGAAATTTATAAAGCCGAATTATTGGAAGAACACAAAAACGATAACCCCACTTTATACTTAACAAAAGATAAAGACGGAAATATTTTGTTTAACGACCTTTGCTCGGGTCCTCACATAGATTCGACAAGACAAATTAAGGCTTTTAAATTGTTGTCGGTGGCAGGTGCGTATTGGAGAGGAAATGAAAACAATAAAATGCTCCAAAGGGTTTATGCAACCGCATTTTTAACAAAAGAAGACCTTGATAATTATATTAAAATGGTTGAAGAAGCCAAAAAACGCGACCACAGAAAACTCGGCACCCAACTGGATTTATTTTCAATCCATGAAGAAATAGGTTCCGGACTTGTATTGTGGCATCCGAATTTAGCCGTTGTAAGAGAAAATATTGAAAATTATTGGAGAGAAGAACACAGAAAAAGAGGATACGTTATCGTAAACACTCCTCATATCGCAAAAACAAAACTCTGGGAAATCTCGGGGCATATTGACCATTACAGGGAAAATATGTTTTTTGTCCAAAAAGAAGAAGATTCGGACGACCAATTCATTATAAAACCGATGAATTGTCCTTTTCATATTTTAATTTATCAGTCAGAACGCCGTTCATACAGAGATTTGCCGATTAGAATGGCGGAACTGGGCACTGTATACAGAAAGGAAAAATCGGGTGCCCTGGGCGGGCTTACGAGGGTTCAGGGGTTCACTCAGGATGATGCCCACATTTTCTGCACGCCCGAACAGCTTGTAAATGAAATTAATGAAATCATTGACTTTGTTACCGATACAATGAAAATCTTTAACATGACTTTTGAAGTTGAATTATCAACCCGCCCCGAAAGCTTTGTAGGTTCAATTGAAAATTGGGAAAGAGCCGAAGCGGGTCTTAAAGAAGCCATGGATAAAAGAGGCATGAAATACGATATAAATGAAGGCGACGGCGCATTCTACGGTCCTAAAATCGATTTTAAATTTAAAGACGCCATAGGAAGAACCTGGCAGTGCGCTACAATTCAATTGGATTTTAATTTGCCCGAAAGATTTGACCTTAAATATCAAGATTCGGACGGCGCCCTTAAAACTCCCGTTATGCTCCACAGGGTTGTATTCGGCTCAATGGAAAGATTCCACGGTATTTTAATCGAACATTATGCCGGTGCTTTCCCCGTTTGGCTTGCTCCTTATCAGGCGGCAATCGTTCCTATCGCAGAAAGACACAACGAATATTGTGAAAAAATCTTTAAAGAAATGAAAAATAAAGGCTTAAGGGTTCACTTTGACGACAGAAACGAATCAATGAACTATAAAATAAGGGATTGTCTGCAAAATAAAAAAATTCCTTATGTTGTCGTTATAGGCGATAAAGAAATTGAAAACAACGTTCTTGCAATAAGAAAAAGAGGAACCGGGCCGATAGGCGAAATGCTTACGGAAGATTTTATCAATAAACTTATAATTGAAAACAACACCAAAGGACAGGAAGAAATAAAATAAAATATATTAATTACAATAATTTTGCACCGTATGGAATTTTTACCTGCGGTGCAATTTTTTATTGCCTTTATGAATTTATATATTAAGGGAATAAAAAAATTATTGTTTTATTTTAAAAATAATAATGAACGACACCATTCAGGTTTTTTCTTAAGAAACAAGCCAAAAAAAGGGCGGTTTTCACACCGCCCTTTTTTAAAACTTTTCAAAAACTTATTTTTTGTTAACAAGTTCTTTGAATTTTTTGCCTGCTGAGAATGCAGGAACAGTTTTTGCAGCGATTTTAATTTCTTTACCTGTTTGAGGGTTTCTGCCTGTTCTTGCAGCTCTTTTGCGAGCTTCAAATGTACCAAAACCTACTAAAGTAACTTTTTGTCCTTTAGAAACTGATTTTTGTACTGTTTCGATGAAGCTGTTTAAAACTTCAACTGCTTCTTTTTGTGTAACTTTTGCTTTTTTAGCAACTTCTTGTACTAATTCTTCTTTGTTCATTGT
>CALUYY010000022.1 GCA_944325155.1 Candidatus Gastranaerophilales bacterium
CAAATATGTAAAGAAATGTTATTATAAAAGTATACTTTTTAGGAGCAACAGTTAAATATGGCACTACAGCAAATTACTGACGAACAGTATGAGGAACTTTTAAAAAAATATGAATATAAGTTCCAAAAAGGAGATTTGGTTCAAGGCACGGTTTGCGGATATGACAGCGAGGGCGTTATTATTGATATAGGCGCCAAAGCAAATGCCATATGCCCGGAAAGGGAAGCAAAGCTTCAAAAAGAAGACAATGTCCAGAATGTTTTAAAATTAAATGAAAAATATGAATTCTTAATTATTAAAGAAGAAGATGAAGAAGGGCGCCTGACCGTTTCTTATAAAAAGGTTGCAAGCGCATACAACTGGAAGCAACTGGAAGAAATTAAAGCTCAGGATAAAATTATTGAAGGCACGGTTGTACAGGTTGTTAAAGGCGGCATTTTAGTTGATGTTTTAGGTATAAGAGGGTTTGTTCCTTCATCCCATTTAAGGTCAAAAGAAACGGAATCCCTTGTAGGGCAGAATATTGAGCTTAAAATTTTAAGCATTGATGTTTTGCAAAATAACTTTATTTTATCAAACAGAAAAGTTTATTCGGACAGTCTTGAAGAAGTTAAAAAAGATGTTTTCGGACAATTGGAAGTCGGACAAATCGTTAAAGGCGAAGTTGTAAGAATTGCCGATTTCGGCGCATTTATTGATATCGGCGGGGTTGACGGTCTGCTGCCTTTATCCCAGATAAGCTGGAGATGGGTAGATCATCCCGGTGATGTTCTTAAAATCGGTGATAAAATTGATGTTGAGATTATAGGCATTGATTTTGACAAACAAAGAGTGTCTTTAAGCCTTAAAAATCTTGAACCCGATCCTTGGGTTGAAGCAAAAGGTAAAATCCATGAAGGCGAAGTTGTCAAGGGTAAAGTTACAAGAATTAAACACTTCGGTGCTTTTGTCGAAGTTTACCCCTGTGTTGAAGCGCTTCTTCCCCAAAGTGAAGTTGTTCAATACCAAAACGAACATAATACGATTCTTGATGTCGGCGAGGTAATAGACACGGTTATACTTAAATTTAATCCCGACGATAAGAGAATTTCATTGAGCGTAAACATTAATAAAGCGGAAGAATAATGGAGTGCCCCAACTGTAACAGTGTATTAATCACAATTGAGCGAAACGGCGTTGAGGTTGAATATTGCACGGAGTGCAAAGGTTTTTGGCTGAATGTTGACGAGTGGGAATTAATTAAGCAGGCTCTTAATATTCAAAATAAAACCGATGATATAATGCTGTCTAATGATTGTGTTAAGGCGGATACAAACGAAAGGCCCAAAAACTGCCCCGTTTGTTTTGAACGCATGGAAAAAATTAACGTATCGGGCGTTGTCTTAGACAGATGTTTAAGACGCCACGGCGTTTGGTTTGATAAAGACGAGCTTTCAAAATATATAAATTCGGGAAACGATACCAATACCGATAACACGGTATATTTTCTCGGAGAATTTTTCAAAAATTAGTATTATAAAGGAGTAAAAATATGGAAACGGTTTTTTTAGCGGTTATTGTCGCATTAATAGTCTTTGTTATCATTGTTATAAATATATTCAACTCTCTTGTTACCCTCAAAAACGCTGTTAAAAACGCATGGGCGCAGATTGACACCCAATTAAAAAGAAGATATGACCTTATACCCAATTTAATAGAATGTGTTAAAGGGTATATGGAACATGAAAAAAATACGTTTGAACTTGTTGTTAAAGCAAGAAGCGAAGCAATGGCGGTAAAAGACGATATAAAAGCAAGAAGTGAAGCCGAAAATGCACTTTCGGGCACATTAAAGAATCTTTTTGCATTAAGCGAAAATTACCCCGAATTAAAAGCAAACCAAAACTTTTTATCCTTGCAGGAAGAACTTGCTTCAACCGAAAATAAAATTTCATTTGCAAGAACTGCATATAACGACGCTGTTATGATGTATTCCAACAAAAAAGAACAATTTCCTTCAAATATAGTCGCTTTATTATTTAATTTTAAAGATTACGGCTATTTTGAAATAAATGAAAACGAAAAAGAGGCAATAAAGGTAAGTTTTTAGAGTATGTGGTTTATAATTGAATCTAATAAAAGAAAAACGGCGATATTTATATTTATAATTACTATTTTTCTTTTGTTTTTCGGTGCGGCTTTAGGATTTTCTTTTTCAACCGATTTATATGAAAAAACGTACTATGGAACCGCAATCGGCGCTGCAATAAGTGTGGTATGCCTTATCGGGATATTAATATACATAAATACCAATTCTTCAAAATTTTTCCTGAATCAGGCAGATGCTGTGCGGGTAGATCAGTATTCAATGCCCGTTTTATATAATATCGTTGAAGAAATGTCGATTTCATCGGCATTAGGATTTATTCCCAAAATTTATTTAATTGATTCGCCGGTTCCGAATGCTTTTGCCGTCGGCGTAAATGAAAAGAATGCGGCGGTTGCGGTTACAACCGGTTTGTTGTCAATTTTAAACAGAGATGAGCTTCAAGGCGTTATTGCCCATGAAATTTCACATATTAAAAATAAAGATACTCTCTATTTAATGTATGCGGGCATTATTTTGGGCGTTGTGGTTGCGGTGTCCGATGCAATTATAAGGGGTTTTTTCAGATCGTCAAGATCAAGCAAAAAAGGCGGAGGACCTGCGCTTTTAATAGCTTTGATTTTAGCTTTGATATCTCCTTTAATAGTCAGAATTTTATATTTTACGATTTCAAGAAAAAGAGAATTTCTGGCTGATGCCTGTGCGTGTCAATTTACAAGATATCCGACCGGACTTGCAAGCGCATTATATAAAATTTCACATTATGAACCGTCGCTTGAATCAAACGCTTTTATAAAAGGCGAAAAACTTTCTTCAAACAAATTATTAAGCGTTATGTGTATCCATAATTTTCTTCAGGCGGATAAAATCCGCAAAAGAGAATTTTTCTCAAAGCTTTTTGCAACGCACCCTTCGGTTGATGACAGAATAAAAATTTTAAAAAGTATGGGTGCGGCAGATGTTGAAGAATATGCAAAACAATTCTCCATTGTTGTTGCAAATAAAAATATAATTCCGAAAGACAAATTAAAGAAAATGAATGTCGATCCTCTTGCAATTGCAATTCCCGCCGCTATGGCAATGAGTGTTGAAGAAGAGCAAAATAATGTTCTTAAAACAAGAAAAACATCTCAAAGAGAGGCAAAAGACGCATATAAAAAAGCAAAGAACTATAAAATAATTAAATGCGATTGTGAAACCGTTATAAAGCTTCCCCCCGAATATAAAAGAAGCACCGTTATTTGCCCTCATTGCAGACAGGTTCATGAAATCAAATAAAATAAAAAAGCTCTTTTTAATTAAAAAGAGCTTTAAATTTGTTTTAGGTATCCTCTTGTAGTATTGGTGGTAGCAGTAATTGTGGTATTTATTCTCTCTTTTTTTTGTTTTCCTCTCGTACTTATATAAAGTTTTATATTTAAAAAATATTGCTTTTTTATATACTTAGTACTTAATATTACTTAACAAAATTTGTTGTTTGTTAAATAAAAAAGGAAAAAATACCGATAAAAGCTTTATATGGTATACGGCTGTTTTTAAAAAATATTATAAATATACCCATTTATTTGAAAGTGTGTATAAAATAAGCTATACTAAAGATGGCTCCATAAGGGCTATCAATTCGGTTTTTTAGGATAGTTGAAAGGCAGATAATGTTTTTTCTTTTAGCTTTTATAAAAAGAAAATGCGGGGTAAAAAAAGAAGCTTTTTCGCTTGTAGAGGTTATGGTAGCCATTCTTATTTTATCCATGATAATGGTTGCAATGACGCCGGTTATCACAAGAGGTAAAATAAAACAAAGACAGTCGGACGGTGTTATTTTCACATACGGTACTTCAAACAGTACAAAAAAGAATGCAAGAGTTTGTTTTTCAACCGATTCAAACAATTATAATTCAACAAATGTTTCATACAACCCTTCCGACAGATGTTCCGAATATACATTTGTCGTGCCGGAGGGCGTGAATGAAATTGATTTGACTCTGGTAGGCGGCGGCGGCGGAGGCGGCGGTGCCTCGGGTTCTGCAATCAGTAATTTTAATAAAGAAATTAAGGGTGCAAATATAGAAAATATATCCGTTGATTTTGACAGATTGTCAGAATTAACCATAAATTATTTAACTTCAAAAGGTGCGGAGCCGCAAGACATTGACCCCGATACAAGAAGAGAAGAATATTGCGGCGATGTATGCTCGGGTGATTATTTATGTGTATGCGGTCAAGAGGGCGGCAAATCTTCGGCTGCTATTTCAAATTTTAAAATAACGGATATTTTAAATTTGGGTTCAATCCCTCTAAATCCTCTTGAAATAGGGGACAGCGGGCTTTTAAGAACGGTTGTTATGGATACGACTACAAATGCCGCATATATTGATTTAGGCGGTTCTATCCGTTACTTTATAAACCGCCCCGATAATTCAAGAGGCGCTGAAATTCCCGTAGGGTGCATAATAAACGGAACAGAGTATCTTGCAATGGAGACAAATTTTGATACATTATGCCGTTTGCCTTATGAAAATATTTTGCCGGAAGTTGAAGGACAGCCGGGTATTTATTTAAAAAAGAATGAAAAAACAACGAGCGCTACAATCTTACCGGGCGGCAAGGGCGGGTTTAATTCTTCGCCCTACGGCTCATTCGGTTCGGGCGCAAACGGAAACGGAACAAGAACACAGTGTGAAGATTTAAATTCCTGTACAAATAATGGTTATAACGGTATCAAGGGTTACGATTCACCCTCATCAAGCACACCCGGCGATGCTTATGCTTCTGTTTCTTATACGATTGAAACCCCCGGTGCCACGGGCGGCGGCGGTTCGGGCGGAAGCGTTTACAGAGTAACGGGGTTTCCCGTTCGGGCGGGTGAAACCTATACGATAAGAGTGGGCGCAGGCGGTGAAGGCGGCGCTTCGGGGATAAAAGCAATAGGAGACAGTGAGCCTACGGACGGCGAAAACGGCGGCGGCGGAACTTCAACCGCAATATATGATGAAGACGGAAACGTTATTTTTATGGTGCCGGGCGGTCTCGGCGGCGAAGGGGGCAGTGCTCCTTTTGCGGGAGCCCATTTGCCTTCAATGCCACAGGGGCTTGGATATACCCCCGTTGTATATTCTTCAAACAGAGATCTTATTATAACAAATAATGCCGATTCAAAACTTGTAACAATGACGGGTGTTACCCATAACGCTAACAGACCCGCTATAGCGGGGCAGACTTTAAACGGTATCCGTCTTGAATATCCTTTTATGAGAAGCCTGCCTAAAAGTGTTTTAAATTTCAGTTCAAATATGTCGGTTACAAGTATAAACGGTACAAATACGACTCTTTCTCCTTTTGCCGCATTTGATACCAACAATGTAAGGCGGTCAAGCGCAAGTAATTTCGGTCTTTTTAACACGTACAACGGTCTTTATTTCCGCTCAATCATAGGAAACTACCCCGCATATTTAGGCGGTCTCGGCGGAATGTCGGGTCTCGGCACCAAAGCAGGCTGCGGAGGATTATTTGTCGGAAATAACGGCGAACATACAAAAGCGGATAATACGGATGAAGATGATACAAATGTATTAAACACAATGATAATAAACGATACCTTATATAAAGTCTCAGATTATTATGACAACTGTACACTTTCAACCCCCGACGGACAAAGCGCCAATTTTATACTTCCGACGGTTAACGGTCCCACATTCGGTTCCGCAGGCGCAGGCGGCGGAGGCGGCGCATGGAGTCCTACCTTAGGCGCAGGCAAAGGCGGCAGAGGTCAAGACGGCTATCTTATGATTGAATGGAGAAGATAATAATGCCTTCATATAACAAAACCGGTTTCATACTCAATAAATTAAAAGCGTTTTCTCTCGTTGAAGTATTAATGACGCTTTTAATTATGTCTTTGATTATAGTTGCGCTGGCACCCGTTATTACAAGAAAAATTACTTTAAAATCAAAAGATGAAAGCGTTGTATTTACTTATGAGGGCGATATACAGGCAGATGATGACGGATTATGCTATATGTCGGAATTGGACAGATATGATGCGGACGGTCAAAACCGAGTTTCATCCACAAGGTGCAGCGAATATACATTCACGGTTCCCGAAGGCGTAAATTATATTAATTTGACGCTCGTTGCGGGCGGCGGCGGAGGCGGCGGCGCAGGCGGCTCATTTTTGACGGAAAATACGCTGACATATACAAATACGGGCACTGTTGAAGCTTCAGTCAATTTTGACAGAATTAAAGATATTACCATAGATTTTATGAGCGCAAAAGGCGGAAATTCATCCGCATATAATTCAAGCAGCGCATGTAATACGGGTATCGGCTCTTCAAATGCCGACATTTGCGCAACAAAAGGCGGAAAATCTTCTTCGGCCATAATTGATTTTAAGCTTTCCGATATAAGAAATTTAGGAGACGGTTATTTAACACCGATGGAGTATCCGAATTCGTCGGATGAAGAGTTGAGTATTTCTTCCGATTCGGACAATTCAATCCGTTTTCGGGCGGGAGATTTAATTGAATATTTTGTTTCGCCTCCCGAAGACACAGACCCTCAAATTCGTATAGGCTGCACGGTCGGTGCAAATTCTTATAATTATGATGAAGCGGATTTTAATGAAAAGTGCAAAATTCCTTCAAACAGCGTTTATCCCGAACAAGAGGGGCAAATCGGACAATATTTGGACAAAAACCAAAAGCTGTTATCGGGAATTGTTTTATACGGCGGTGATGGCGGGCATATTAATTCCAAATTTAAATCATACGGCTCCGGCGCAAAAGGGCGTGATGTTAAAGTTATGTGCAGAAACGGCAGCTATGAATGCAGTGCAAATAAGGGCAGCGTAAAAGCAAGCGTTGCGGGTACAAACACTCCCGAGCCGGGTGCGGCCTTTGCATCCGTTACATATACAACCGAAATCCCCGGCGGCGCAGCACAGGGCGGGACCGGCGGAAATGCCGTCAGAATTAAAGGTTTCAGGGTTACACCCGGTGATACTTATATAATAAGAGTGGGCGCAGGCGGTGAAGGCGGTAAAGCCGGCGTTAACGGCAATAACGGCAGCGGCCCGACAAAAGGTGAAAACGGCGGCGGCGGAACCTCAACCGCAATATATGATGAAAATAATAACATTTTATTAATGGTATCCGGCGGTATCGGCGGCCAGGGCGGAAATGTTTCCGAAAACGGAGTTGACCTTCCCCCGTTTCCTTATTCAAGAGCCGTTCAATCATTTATGGTTGCGGAATCAGGCAATGGTCCGGATGGATATATTTTACCAAACGGCAGATTTGACGATGATATGATAAATGTTGAAGAAACAAAAGTATCGAATACAAATATTGATTGGTCCGGAAATACGCCAAACGGCAAAGTGATTAATTTAAGCTATAATTATGCTCTTGAAGTTCCTTATTGCGCTTTTAACGGAGAACCGGGGACCATAAACGATTTGGATTCGGGCGATTGTATAACCCGTTCGACTTCGCTCGGTGCATTTTTCCCTTATTCAAGAGGAGTAACGGACGGAAATTTGATTCCCGCCCAATTGCAAAATCCGTACAACGGTCTTTATTTCCGCTCAATCATAGGAAACTACCCCGCATATTTAGGCGGTCTCGGCGGAATGTCGGGT
>CALUYY010000023.1 GCA_944325155.1 Candidatus Gastranaerophilales bacterium
GGTGTACAGAAACTCTTTAAAAACGAACGCCTCACCTTCTTCGGTCAAGCCCTTGTACAAAACGGAGGCAGAAACGGTGTTACCCTTAATGCGGGCATAAGATGGGCGATAGGTAAAGATTATAATGATTAAGATTTATAAATATTATCCAATACCATAAAATTGGACGGGGGTATAAAATTTATACCCCCTTTTTATACCTGTTTCCTTTATCTTTTGAGATAAATCTTTTAATTGAAGCAAGCTTTTTTTCCAAAATCTTTTTCTCTTTTATGATATCATCGTTAATTCCCGCTTTATTAGGGTATATTTGATAATTTTTTGCATATTCCGCTTTATTGATATTTGGCATTATAACATTAGCACCCGATTGAAGCGCAATTATCCGTCCGTTTTTATTTATGCTCTCCATGGCGGTTGTTGCGGGGATATTAATATCAGGCATAATTATCCTTGTGATGGCCATTACTTTAAGCGCCAGATTAAAAGCATTTTTATTAAATTTATCTTTTAAGGGAGTATCGGGGTGCGGTATAAAAGGCCCTATTCCAATCATATCGGCATTAAGTTCTTTAAAAAACAAAATATCATCCGCAAGCGATTCTATGCTTTGCCCTTCAAGTCCGACCAAAACACCAGTTCCCGTTTCATAGCCCAAATTTTTTAAATTGCAGAGGCACTCTAATCTGTTTTCATAGCTTGCATTAGGGTGCATTTTTTTATATAAATTTTTATCCGTAGTTTCAATTCTTAAAAGATATCTGTCCGCACCGGCATTTTTAAACGCTTCATAATCTTTATACGGTCTTTCCCCTATGCTTAAGGTAAGCGCAACATCAAATTTTTTTATATTTTCAATAATTTTGCATAACTTATCTTTTGTATAATAATCATCTTCTCCGCTTTGCAATACTATTGTTTTGTATCCTGCCCAAATTCCCCTTTTTGCAATTTCGATTATGTCTTCTTCTTTTAATCTGTATCTTTTAATATTTTTATTCTCTGCCCTTAATCCGCAGTATAGGCAGTTTCTTTTGCAAACATTGCCAAATTCAATTAATCCTCTTAAATGTATATTATCTCCGACATTATCTTTTCTTATTTTATCGGCAGTTTTAAAAAGATTAATATCATCATTTGTAAGATAATTTATAATTTCATTTTTATTTAACATACCTATAAATTAGCACAAATTTTATTCTTTTTTCTTTAAAAAAAATTGTTAAATTTTGTAAAATATAAGAAAAACTACTGGCAAAGGAAGTTTTTTAGTGGTTTTATATAAAATGCAATTTTTGTTGTTAGGTATATATAGTCTTTTAAAAATTAAAAGACAAGCGAGGGATTTTTATGAAAATTACATTTGATGCAAGCAAGGGGGCTTGCAGGGTTTTTACGCCGCAGGATTTAAATGCGGACAGTCGTATTTTCCACACAAGAAAAAACAACTATATAACACCCGTTGACAGCGTTTCTTTTTCCGGAAACATTGAAACACATAAAGTTAATGTTGATGAAAAAACGGCGGAATTTGTTGCAAACAGTCTTTCAACCTCAACATCGGGACATAGAGCGCCTTACGGCTCTAAAACTTTTAATCCTGATGTTGTTCAATTGTTAACATTGGGCGTTGCAAAATATGCAAAAGATGAAGCAAAAAAACAAGGTACAAAGCCGTTTGTAATAATAGGGGGCGACACAAGAGAAGCAACAAGAAAATCACTTCCTTTGATTAAAGACACTTTAACAAAACAGGGGGTTGATGTTTTATATATTCAAAAACCCGTTCCGACGCCTCTGCTTGCCCAAATGACAAAAGAAGCGGGAAACGATATATCGATTCTTTTAACCGCAAGTCATAACCCCTGGGCAGACGGCGGATATAACCTTGTAACAAATGACGGTGCAATAGCTCCTCCTTCAGTTACAAAACAGGTGGCGGATAATGCGGTTGAATATGCAAAACTAGGATATTATACAACCGATAAAACAAAAGAAGGCACGGTAACCGAAGTTTATCCGTATAAGATGTATAAAGATAAAATTAATTCATACGGGCTTATTGATTGGGATAACATAAAAAATTCGGGCGTTTCAATTTATTATGACGGTTTGAAAGGTACGGGCGGAAACGTTTTTCCTAAACTTTTAGAAGATTATGGTATACCATATAATCTCGTAATTTCCGGCAAAAAAGAAGGTCCGAATCCGACGGATGAAAATTTATCCGAATTAAAACAGCTTGTTCAAAATGATATTTCGCCTTTAAAAATCGGGCTTGCAAATGACGGCGATGCTGACAGATTCGGCGTTGTGGATGAAAACGGCGAATTTGTTTCGCCAAATGATGTTATACTTCTTGTTGCACACCACCTTGCAAACAATAAAGGAAAAACAGGCAGCATAATAAGAAGCCAGGCAACTTCATCCGAACTTGATTTGTTTGCAAGAGATAATAATTTAGATGTAATTCAAACTCCGGTCGGGTTCAAATATATTGGAGAAGACATTATTAAAGAGAGAGCGGAAGGCAGGGATATTCTCGTTGCAGGTGAAGAATCCGGCGGTCTTACAATAAACGGGCATATCCCTGAAAAGGACGGGGTTATTGCGCTTTTAACCGTTTTGGATATGGTTGCAAGCGAAAATAAACCCTTATCTCAAATTTTAAGAGAAACAAAAGAAGCTTCGGGCGTTGAATTCAGAGCTTATAATTTCAGCAAAAAATTTGATGATGAGTCCAAAAAAGAAACCATAATGAAAAAAATGCAGGGCATTTATAATGACGCAATAAACGGCGACACCAAATTCGGCGATTTTGAAATTGACGTTGATAAAACAAGACAAAATGCCGAACTTATGCAGCAGTATAAAAAGGGCGGGGACGGCGTTAAATTATATATGGCGGACGGTTCATCCGTATTGGTCAGAAAATCAGGCACCGAACCCAAAGTTAAAGCATACATTGAAACCTATAATGAGGACGGCTTTATTGCGGATAATAACGTTAAAAAATTAAAAACGGAGCTTGATAGAATTTTTGACGTTGATTCAAACGTAAGTTTCAGAGGTCTGAATTCTTCAAAAAAAGTTCAAACAACAGTTCCAAAAACTCTTGATTTATCGCAATATGAAAATTCCGCAGCGGAATCTGTCGGTGATATACAAAAAAGAATAGGTACAGACGGGCAGTTTTTAAATTGGATTGAAATTTTACCAAAAAATCAGCTTGCAAACATTGATAATATTTATGATATGGCGCAAGCGGCAAAACAGGGGGGTGAATTTGAGGACCTTGCAATTTTAGGCATAGGCGGTTCCCGTCATACAACGGAAGCTATGGTAAATATGCTCGGACTTAAAAATGTTCATTTTTATTCATCCGTTGATCCTGAAAGTTTTGAGCGGTTTAAAGATTCTCTTGATTTGGATAAAACTAAATTTCTTGTCGTTTCAAAATCGGGGGGAACTCTTGAAACCACAACCGCTTACAATCAGGTAAAAGAATTGTTGCAGGAATATTTGGGAAAAGATGACGTTTCGGACAGATTTATTGCAATGACGGATATTTCTTCAGATAAAAGCAAATTAAGACAAAAAGTCGATAACGGCGAAATAAAATTATCGGGACTTGTTCATGATGATGTTGGCGGAAGATTTTCAATTTTTGATGACGCCACGTTATTTGCTCTTGCATATTCGGGCGTTCCCAAAAAAGACGTTATAAAAATGTTAAATGCGTCCGTTTCTGCGCAAAGAGAATTCTTAAACCCCGATATCAACCACAATGATGCGCTGAAGCTTGCAGCTTTTAATGTTGATTCAAGAAAACAAGGTAAAACCAAACACTATGTCGAATATTTCTCGGACGCATTCAGCGGAACTACCTTATGGGATAAGCAATTAAACAACGAATCCTTAAAATCAAAAATTTCAACCGATACCAATATAGGCCCCGGGTATCTTCACTATAATGCGGAAGCTGATTTGGACGATGATAATATTGATTCATTCTATACGTTTGTTTACCCGAAAACTTCGGACAAAATAACATCTGCCGTTCTAAACGGCGTTGTGCGTGCATATCAGGCGCAGCACCCCGTGTCTGAAATTATCCTTGATGATTTCAGTCCCGAATCAATCGCAAGGTTTGTTGAATTGAAACACTTTGAAACACTGTATACGGGAAATATGTTAAGGAGATTAAAAGGTGATATAACGCCCAAAAATTCCGCACTTCCCGAAGTCTTGCAGCCTAATGTCGAAAAATATAAAAAAGAAGTAAAAGCAAATTTATAATATACAGACACTTTAGAAAGTGCACCCCATACATGCCTTTTACCTTTTGTCCCCAAAATAAAAACCTCTGAAAAAGTTTTCAGAGGTTTTTAATATTGTTACTTAATTGAATTAAGCAAGAATTTTATCTACAACGCCGGCACCAACCGTACGTCCGCCTTCTCTGATAGCGAATCTCATACCTTCTTCAATAGCAACGGGAGCGATAAGTTCAACTTCCATAACTACGTTATCGCCGGGCATAACCATTTCGCCGTCAAATTTAATTGAACCGGTAACATCAGTTGTTCTGATGTAGAATTGAGGTCTGTAACC